>CALFYV010000137.1 GCA_937952395.1 uncultured Bacteriovoracaceae bacterium
TACCTGAAGATCCTTTCAAAGAGGATGAAATTGAATGGAGTAATTATAAAGGCTTTATTTTGATGGAAAATGTTATGGAGATGAATTTTACTTTTTGGGATCCCGAAAAGAAAAAGTTTACTGATTCCCTGGAAACTATCAAAGATGGTAAACATTTAATCCGTGGGGTAAAAGTCTATATCAAATGGATAGATGCCACGGGTTTTGAAAGAGAAGATGAACGTATTTTCAGACCTCTTTGGCCTGAATTTATCCCAGAAGATCTTAATAAATTGGCCCAAGAGGATTATAAAAAACAGACTAACGACGCCAAAAACAATCAGCCTTCAAATGTTACGACTAATGATGATCCAGGAGGTTCTAATTAAACTCATAAAGAATCAGAAAGGTGTAGCCATCATCATGGTGTTAACCGCGATCACTATTCTTATGGCGATCATGGGAGACTTTACCTTTGATACTAAAATCAACAAAATAAAATCTTATAATTTACAAGAAAAAATCCAGGCCCAACTTAATGCCGAAGCAGGACTACGCTTAGCACTTATGCGTTTAAGACTTTACAAAGAAGCCTTCAATTATATTGAAAACAACCAATCTGTGAAAGAAAAGATAAAAATGGAGAGCGTCAATGCTATTTGGGAAGTGCCCTTTCTCTTTCCTATTCCTATTCTGCCCAATATGCTGGCCAAACAAAAAGCGGCAATAGGTAAGTTTGTTAAAAATTCTCTCTTAGAAGGTAATGTTCAAACCTATGTTTATAATATTTCTAATAAAATTAATTTAAATCTTCTTCGTGTTTCAGCATTTTTACAAACTAATAAAAAAACAACTAACGAAAATGAGGATAACAGCTCAAATAACAACACGAATAGTGAAGGCAATGTGGATGCTTATAAAGAGTTAAGTAAGTTGGTATCTCAGACAATAGAAAATAAATCAAGAGAAGATGAAAATTTTGCAGAAAAATACTCTGGACAAAATGTAGATGAACTTATCTCCATTATAAAATTTTATATTAGTGATCCTAATTCCGACTATGATGATGTTTATAAGACAAATGCTGAAAATGTTTTCTTAGAAAATAAAATCACGGCCAAGCATGCTTCTATGGCCAGTGCCAGTGAACTTTATATGCTAGCTGGCTGGAGTGATGAACTCATTAAAACCTTAGAAAATGAAATAACTGTTCATAGTAACGTCATGATTGATCTGAATAAAATTACTGATAAAGTCTTAAGACTTATTATTCCAGGCATTGATGATCAAGATGTGAAAGATTTTTTTGAATATCGAGATTCAGCTGACGATCCCCATCCTTTTAACAGTGTTAAAGATTTTCAAAATTATGTGACCAATATTGGCCGTTTTATGAGCACTGCTGATTTTGATAAAAGAATGCAAGAATTTGAAAAAGCGGGTATTAAATTTGGTTCGGCTCCTACTCTTTTTCTCATCACTTCTATTGGTGAATATAACCGCTCTACCGTAACTATTGATGCCTATGTTTCCATGCCGGCCAGACCCCAGGTTCAGGTTACAACAACGACGACAAATCCCGATGACACCGAAGAACCGGTGGAGGAGCCAGAGGAACCTGAACAGAATGGAACTAACAACACCACCAAAAAGCCCAAGCCTCAAGCTGCCCTTTTGCTAGAACCTCGTATCGTTGAAATAATCATCCGCTGAGACTCCTGAGTTTTTTACTCAAGTTATTAAATAGCTGAAATTCTTGGAAATGATTTCCTCCTTTATTTGAATTTTGATAAACTTAAAGAGGTATAGCAAAGCCCAGGAGAAAGTTTTTGAATATCTTGTCTATTGATATCGGAAGTTACTCAGTGAAATTCGTCGAGTCTTTTATTGAAAAGAAGAAGTCGACTTTATTGAATGCTTCAGAGGTTATGATCAATGATTATAGACGTTCCCAAAAAAGTAACGATTCAGTAGTTGATATTCAGCTTAAAATTATTAAAGATTATGTTGATGGGCTAGATAATAATGTTCGTATTATTTTCCAAGTCCCCTACGAAATGGTAACTTCACGTTTTATTACCATCCCTGTTAAAAATAAAAAGAAAGCTGAGCTCATGATCCCCTTCCAATTGGAAGAAGATATTCCCTACAGCCTCACCGATACTCATATCGGCTCTAGCCTCACCACTGTTGGTAATGTGACTGAAGCAGCTATTGCCATTACCAAGAAAGACCTTTTTGATGAATTTTATAATAAAATAAAAAACCATCGTGTCATGCCTTATATCTTAACTTACGAGGCAAGTGTTTTTGCGGAATTTATCAACAGAGAAAAACTGACTGTTCCCACTTGTATTTTAGATATTGGACATGAAACTACTAAAGCTTATTTTTTTCATGAAGGGAAACTGTGTACCGTTAACAATACCTATATAGCAGGAATTAATATCGATGATGCTATCAGCAAGCATTATAAAATTAAATCAAGTGAAGCATCTGCTTATAAGCATAAAAATGCTTACCTATTAACTCCTTCTCAATACGAGGATGTTAATGAAGTTCAAAAAGAGTTTGCCCTGCTCATGCATTCTATTTTTAATCCACTTATCAATGAATTTAAAAGATGGGAAATTGGCTATCGTATCAAGTACGGAAATAAAATTTCTAATGTTTATATAACTGGCGGAACTTCTAATATTAAAAATATGATCAATTATTTATCTCAATATCTGGAAGTCCGAGTTCAATACTTAGATAGCTTTGCCAATATGGACAATTTATCTGCGGTTATTACAGATAGCAAACAAAAACAAGTTTTAAATATGGCCAATATTATGGCATTTTCAGGTCGTGGTAAATCTCAACTCATCAATATGTTAAGTGGTGAGTACGCTCAAGTGGCCACAGATGATTTACCATTACATTCTATGACCTTTACAGCTATTCGTATGGCTGCACTGTGCTCCATTATATTCTTTTTTCTTCTCATAGAAATGCTTACATTAAATACTGAAATTAAAGAAATGGATGATCGCATAGGTCAGAACTTTTTAAAAAATCCTGTATTAGAATTGACACCAGGAGATAGAAGAACTTATCAAAAAAATCCAGATAGAATTTTTAAAAAACTTGAACGCAAAAGAAAATTTGTGGAACAAGAAATTAAGACAATCCAAGCCGCTTCAAAAATTAATGCCGTTTACCCTCTGGTTAAACTCAGCTCTCTGGTTGGACCTGCCACTGAAACCCAACTAACGACTTTTGAAAGCGATGAAGCTGGATACGTTAAAGCTAGTTTTACCAGTGCAGACGTTAAGCAACTTCGCATCCTTGAAGGAAGCTTTAATAATAGTGAGTTTAAAAATGTATTAACTGACCTTAATGAAATGAAGAAGACACTTAATGTGGAGTTTAGCATCTAATGAAATACATCTATACTCTTTTTAAAAAATCAGATCTTTTTTTATTCAATAAAGTTGATGAGTTAAAGAAAAAACCTGATTATGCCAAAGTTCAAGAATTTATCGGAAAAATTGATGATGAGTTTAAAGAAGTGGCCAAAATTATTGCAACAGCTGCTTTTTTACTTTTGCCATTCATTTTCTTATTTATCTTTTTTCTTCATAATATGGGTCTTCACGAAGACATTGCTATCAGAAAAGAATTCATTAATTTGGCCAATGAAATTATAGCTAGTCATAAGCAAATTGGAAGCAGTTCACAAAGAATTATATCGACTAGTCCCATTGAAGGACAAGGTGGTTTCAATTCTCGTATATCAAATATATTATCTTCTAGCGGAACTGATATAGAGAAAATTCAAGTTTCAAATTTCTTATCAGAAGATATTGCTGGGAACATCATAAGGAGCGAAGGCGATTTTCGCTTTACCGCTATGACCACTGAAGAATTGGCCAACTTATTTATTGCTCTGGTTACCCGTGAAAAAATGAAAGTCTCGACCATCAGTGTTCGAAAAAATATGAAAACAAATTTATTAAATGGAACTTTTAGAGTTGTCCATTTTGCAAAAAATGAAGGCGCTAGTACCAATAATGAACAAGAGTAGCGAGCAAAATAAAAACGAAGTCGAACTCATTGATTACACTTTTCCCCAAATGAAAAGATACCACTGGTCTATTCTTATCATAGGCTGCTTTGTTATTGGTTTTCTCCTTTACTTTCCTCTTGGGACCAAGTTGCACGATCTCATCTCAAGCAGCATTACTCAAATCCCTGGCTGCCAATTAAGTTATAATAGTTTGAAAATTGAGTTTTTTTTACCCAAAGTCATTATTGAAGATTTAAGCATTCCTGCTCATTGTGCTAAGAGCTCTGAAGATATTTTTCTTAAAAGCGCTACCGTTTATTTTAATGGGCCGAGTTTCTCTCCTATCGGCATATCAACATCTCTAGAAACTCAAATAGGAAAAGATATTATTGAAATCAATCAATCTTTAGGGCCAACAAGTCAGATCTTTAAAATTGATGATAAAAAAATTAGCTTTAAAAGTATTAAATCGCTTGTACCACTTCCGGTTGATCTATCTGGAGATATCACCATTGGTGCTTTTATCCAGTTAGTGAAAGGTCAGCTGGATGAAGCAAGCATTAAGATCAAATCACAAAATTTGGTAATCCCTTCTCAAACCATTCAAATTCTTCTTATTCCTCAGCTCATTTTGAATGATTTTTCACTTAAAGCAGAGCAATTAAATCCTAAACAAATAAAAATCCAAGAGCTCATTATTGGTGACACCTCCTCTCCCTTAAGGGCCAAGTTTGACGGGATTATTTATCCCAATCAAAACAATTTCCTAGCAAGCCAAATTGATCTCAAAGGGGAATTTGCTATTTCAGATAAATTACTGCAATCAGATAATTTCTCTATACTTAAATTCTTCCTTAACCAATATAATCAACGCGATGGCTTCTACCAGGTTAAATTAACAGGAACTAT
>CALFYV010000138.1 GCA_937952395.1 uncultured Bacteriovoracaceae bacterium
ACACAATAAGATGATAGTAAGGACAATCCAATTCTTTTTCATTATTTTTGATTTTATCTCCTACGCAAGATGCGAACTCATTTTTTTCAAGATTTGTGTAAGTGGAATTACCTATTTCTTTGATATCATAAATTTCAAATTTAATTTTATCGATAGACTCAGCGAGTTTTTCAATGCATTTAACTTGTTCATTAGCAGACTTATCTAAGCAATAATGACCCAAGGCCTTTTGTAGAGGGTTTAGTCCATCTGGTGTCTCAAGGTCAAACTTCGCGAGCACAGATTCTAAACATTCTTCCTTTTTTTTCTTCGAGCTTAGAAAACCCTTACAAGTAGCAAACGCATCAATGAATTGGGGATCTTGTCCTAATAAATAAGAATAATAATAATCTAACTCACAATCTTTCTTTTCTGATTTTTTATTCTGCTGACAATTATCTTGCATCTGTTTAAGCGAAAAACGAAAACTTTGAGTTTTGGTCTGACTTAAAAAATCTTCAAACTTTTGAACCACATCCACGTAATTCTCAATACATTTTTCTTTGTTGGTCTCTTTCGCGCAATAACCTTTGGCATAAAGTTTTTCACGCTTATCTAGTAGCCCACCATCTTGAAGTGAAGCTATGGTTTCACTGACGCATTCTTCTTTCTTATTCTTCAGAGGCTTATTTCGGCATTCAAGAACTTTATCTAATTCAAGACTATTGGTTTTGTTCATGAAGCTATAAATACTCGTAAGTCCACAACCTGATTTCTTATTCTTTTTCTGATCCTCACACGCCTTATCGTATTGTTTGATATCCAGTAGGGGAAAGTTCGCAGAGTATTCTTTACTTAAGATGTCTCTAAGAGAATTAATATCACTAACATAATTATCTAAACATTTACTTTGTTCTTTTTCTTCTAAATTTAAGCAGTACTTCTTTTTAACCTCGGCCAAAAGTGCGGCTTGTTCTTCATTTAGCTCAATATCAGATCTTTGATCAAGTTCGATTTGAAATAATTTAAGAGCATCTTCAACCGTAATTTTTTCAAAGAACGCAAAAGAATGCGTACAGAAAATAAGGCCAAAAAGAGCAATAAAAATTCTCATACTTTATTATAAATCTCCACCCATCTTATCGGGTGTTTATAAGCGGAAATTAATGTCATTTTGAGCAGTTAGCTTATTTTGAATGCCAGGCTTAAGTGGCTTAAATTATTGCCAATTATTGAGGGAATTGAGCAAAACACTCGGCAATATCAGGGCATTTGCCTTCAGCGCTGATGGAGCAGAAAACTAAGAGTTCTTCTTTAGGAATCGGAACACTTTCAATTTCATCGATTTTACATTTAACCATACCGCTGCAAAGGTTTGCCTCTTTGCCTTTATACTTACTTATTCTAACAGCTTCCATGACTTCTGGCCCATGCTCCCATTTACATGATGAAG
>CALFYV010000139.1 GCA_937952395.1 uncultured Bacteriovoracaceae bacterium
CAATGAAGTTCTTATCTTTGAAGATTCCCCATCTGGATTAGAAGCTGCTGAGCGTTCTGGTGCTCATGTCATTCAGGTCAAATGGTTTAATCACCCGATTGTCTGAGCAAAGAAATTTTCCATTGATTGTTTGTTGAGAAATTGTTTTCGAGTTCAATATAATCATAAGCATTAGCCTTTTTATCAATATTATTTCTAACATAAAACTTGTTACCAATGGTAAAGATTAAGTTATATAAGCCTTGGTGTTGGTGAGTATCAAGCATATATTTTAAAAATAATAATGGAACAGGACCTTTCTTAGTTCCGAGGTGATCATATTGTTTCATTTCTTTAATCGTTTTCTGCGCCATAAAACTCTGCAATGGTCCTTCTAAAGAATCAATAACTTTTAGAGTAAAAACATAGTCGTATTGAAACTTAAGCATATCAATTTCAATTTTATCTAAGTTCGTTTCTTTTAACAAATCATTAGCTTCTTCAAATGCCGTTTTACTGTCTGCAATTTTTTTTGCCACAATGATTTCTTTTGGTTTTATTTCCTGAATTCTTTTCTTTTCATTTTTTTTCTCTGTCACTTTAGTCACACTTACTTGAGCGACTTTAGCTTCCATCTTCTGTTCTTCTTCTACAATTTTTTCGAAAACTTGCGCTAGGCCTTTATCTCTAAACTCTTTCAAGGAGCCAGGAATAAAAAGCATACCTTGCGAGAATCTGGGACCATACTTTCTTTCTAAATCATCTCTTATGATCGGAAATAAATCATTCAAGATAGGATAGTACTTCTCTTTCTCTTGCATAATCTGTGTATATCTTTTCATACATCCAAGAGAATGACCTGATTGATTAAAATTATTAATTATGTGAGATCGGCTCAATAAATCATAAGGTTGATTACTATAACTTATACCTTTTAGAGAATCTTTTTCAGAGCAAATCTCTATGAAAAATTGTTGATCATGATGACAGATTTTTTGTAAAGTTACTTTGAAATCCAAACATGGATATTCTTTACACCACTCATCGTAACGACGAGAGTAAAGGTACTTTTTAGTCTTACTGGCCCTTTGTAAATCTTGTATCCTTTTAGGAAGATCTTGGGTTTTAATTCTTATATTTTTAAATTTTTCATAAAAGGAAGGAATATTTTTTGTATAGTAAACCATTTCTTTTGTTTTAGGATTACATTGTTTAACCAAAGCTTTCATATCTAAATGACAAGATGATAATTCTTTATTGTCCTGATAGAGTTCTTCATAATGTAATAATAGCTCTAGTAAATAACTCATGGTGATCAAACGGTAGGAATATTGAATATATCCCATTGATTCATCTAATATATGATTGGGACAAAGAGCACCTGAGGTAAATTCTTTATTCATAAAGAATTTTAAATCATATAGGCGAGAATCAAAAAGTTGGTAAGGATACTTCCCATAGTACTCATCGTCCATTTTGATCGTTTGTCCCAAATACTCATCGAAATGAAAGCTAGGATAAAATTTTCCATCATACAAACTCGACTCTTTTTCACCTAATTGAGCATTATAATATGAAGCTTGATTTGCAAAACAAAACGATATGATTAGGAAGGTAAAAACCAAAATGTACTTAACCATGGGACATACGTAATTATTAGCAGAGCAATAACTAATAAAATTAAATAAACAAATGTTGCTCTATATAATTCAAGCACACTTCTGTTGAAACGAAAACTACTGATAAACAAATTAAGCCCGATGGGTGGTGTAATATAGCCTATTTCTAAGTTAGTCAGGAAGATGATAGCCAAATGAATGGGATCAACATTAAATTCATTGGCAATTGGTAATAGTAAAGGAACAACCACTATGATCGCACTAAAAATATCCATCAAGCTTCCTACGATAAGTAAAAAGATATTAAGTAAAAGTAGGAAAATATATTTATCGGTAATATACTGACTCAAAAAATCAAGTATCTTCATAGGAACTTCTTCATCAATGAGGTAATTAGTTAATCCCATTGCGCAGCTTAAAATGAGCAGAATAGCACCGACCAACGACATGGATTCAACTACCAATTTGGGAATATCTTTTTTAAAACTTAAATCTTTATATAAAAAGACCTCAACTACAACTACGTAGAGAGTGGTTAATGTAGCTGCTTCAGAGACTGTAATAATGCCACCATAAATCCCACCCAATACAACCAGGGGAAGTGGTAATTCATATTTTGACTCACTAATAGCACTTTGAACATTGGCCCAAGAAAAATCAACTCGTGTAGCAGACTTGGTTGCTTTGAATGCGCAATAAGCAGAAAGAATGATGATAATAAGCACACCAGGAGCTATACCCGCCTTAAATAAATTATCAATCGGAACCTTCGCCACAATACCGTATAAAATAAGAGGAAGACTTGGTGGAAATAAAAGTCCAAGAGAACCAGAAGAGGTAATCAAGCCTAAAGTAAATTTTTCAGAATATCCTTTTTGCATCAAAATGGGCATCAGAAGTCCACCAAGAGCAACAATAGTAACTCCTGAAGCACCAGTGAAAGCTGTAAAGAAAGCACAGAAAGCTAGCGACATAATCGCCGTTCAGCCAGGGAGCCAGCCCAATAGGGAATTACTTAAATTAAGTAAACGCTTTGTCGCTTGAGATTCAGCTAAAACAAAACCAGCAAATGTAAAAAGTGGAATGGTTACAAGAGTGGGAGAAGAAGTCAGTCTATATATTTCTACAATCACCGCTGAAGTAGCGATCTCCTCTAGGTGAAAGGCCATTAAACCCAAACCACCCATCACTGCAAAAAGAGGCATTCCAAAAAGAGCAAATATAATAAGAACAGTGATGGATAATAAAATCATTTAAGTTTCTTTAGTCCTTTTACAATTAAATAAAAAAATCTGTACGTAATGAGTGTAAAACCAAAAGGAGCTATAAACGTCAGATAAGATGAATGTATCCCCCAAAAAGAATCTTTTCCAAATTCTCGCTCAAACTGAAAAAATTCAAAAGCTGCATAAGTTAACCAAAGACAGATAAGAAATGTAACAAAATAAATAAAGACTTCTAACAAGATAAATTTTTTCTTGGTTGGATCAACTATTTTTGAAAGTACATCGATACGAATATGTTTTTCGGAACCTGTGGCCAAAGTTGCACCTAGAAAGGAACATAGAAAAACTAAGTGACGAATCAGTGGACTAATCCAAAGATAAGTAATCTCAAATTGACGTAAAATAATTTCAAAAAAAGAATAAAGAACAATACTAAAAATACATATGATCAGTAACCAAGAAGCTAATTTTTCAATAAACTTGTCAATTTTTTGGAACATATTAAATCTTTATTTTATTTAATGCGGATTCGCTTAGGACTTTGCCTTTCACACGTTTAACGACATCTGCTCGTATAGGGCCACTTTTTTCTATGTCACTATCTGGAAATTTAATGAACTGGATTCCAGCCTCTTTCATAATTCTTAAAGATTGCTCGTTGTCCAATATAGTTTGCTTATTAGTCTCTCCAATATATTTATTGGCCAGCCGCTTAACAATTTTTTGATCAGAGTCTGAAATTTTCTTCCAAATCTTGGCGTCAATCAATAAGGCGCCAATCGAAAAAGCAACAGGATAATCAATGACATACTTAATTCTAGTCTGCCACTGTAATGCCAAAACACCTGTAGCTGGTGCATAAGCAGCGTCAATAATTCCTGTCGATAGCGAAGAAAGGACATCAGGTAGAGAAAGAGGTACTGAAACCAGCCCTAAAGAATCCACCATGGCCTTCACTAAATGATCTCCTTCCCACGCCCAAATTTTAATTCCTTTGAGCTCATCTAAATTTTTAACAGGCTTAGTGGTTACAACATAAACTTGTCCAATTTCATAAAAACCTAAGTTTTCAAAACCTTCCGCCAAAAAACCTTTATTAAAAAAGCTGGAATTTTTTTCAACTTCAGACCATGCTTTTTCTCTTTGATGATGAAATGTAAAAGGGACCTCCACAATACGAACATCTGGAAATATTTCCCCCAAGGTTTTTCCAGTAAAAAAACCTCCGTTGAGTTGGCCAATTCTTATTTTCCGTAAAACATCACTCTCATCTCCTGCTACCCCACCATAATAAATTTTAAGATTAACCTTACCTTTGGTTTCCTTCTTAATTTCCTTGGCCATATGTTTTAGGGAGTTAGACCAAGAGGTTCCCTCTGGTGCTAAAACTGCTAACTTAATTTTTTGAGCAAAAATTGATGTACTAAAAAGGATGAGAACAATAATTAATTTCATAATATTTTCCTAAAAAAATTCTTTTTCATTTTCTAACAATAGTTTATATCTTTTTAACGAAATAGCATTCAGTAAATTCAGTGTTGGCTTTTTAAGGAAAGGGTTATCAGATTTTAATTTTCCAAGGTTATTCAAGAATTCAAAGGTATTAAAATCAGATCTTAAATGGTTTTTAAAACTTTTATATTTCTCTTCTTCCCCACCCGCAATTAAAACATATTCAAAATAAGTAATCTTGGCCAACATATTGTATGGATTCTTATTCATATAATCTGAAAGAATTTCTCGACCTTTTTTGGGATTTCCTCCTAACATTTTTGGCCGACTTAACTCATAAAGTCCGTAAAAAAGAGAACAAGCTCCATTTTGAATATCGGGTTTCAGTTCACAACTCCAATCAAAAAGACTTTTGACTGCAGGCAACTGGGCCACCAGAGATAGATCAGTTCGTTGAAGATTGATAAGGCTCATCCACGACTGGGCGGTATAAAAAATAGCTTCTACATCATCTTCATCTAATTCACTTTTAAGCTTTTCAACAATTTTTCTAGGAGTTAAGACATTTTCTAATAGAAAACTAGAATCTATACCTTTTTCTCCCATATAAACTCGTCCATACTCAACGGCCCTCGTATAGGCACTGATGGCATTGGCTTTAGCTTGAGAGTTGGCCCTGTCTTTGTATTTATCTGTGATATAAAGAGTTTCATAAACTCCGAAGCCCAGCCCCGAATACCCTTTAATCACAAGGGTCAATAATTTTTCATTTTCTGGATCATTATAGAGCAAACCTTCGAGCATTTTAATATTGGCCAAAGCACCAGCTTCAAAAAAATCCCATTCGCTCTCTGTCTCCATCTGCAAAGAACCTTTCTCAAACAAATCGACAGAGGTATTCAGAGCAACCGAACGCACACTTGAACAGCTTTGAAAGAAAATTATTCCCAATAAAGCTATAAATAGACAGGTTACTTTTAGCAAAAAAAACTCCTTAAACTAAAATTCTAATGAATTTTCAATAGCTTAACAAGGCATAGGTTTAAACTTCACTATGACAGCTTAAGTAGTGAAAATTTCATAAGAATATGTTATATTAAAAGTGTTCTGTAGAGAAAGGAATAAAGAATATTAGTCAGTTTTCCGAGTAGCTATGGGTAAACATTCAAGGAGTCATTATTGAGAAAACTCAGTGTATGGCTTCAATCTAGGGTTTAATCACCACGCCTTGACCTAAGTCGCTTGATGATTGGCCCGAGAGAGAAGTCTAAGACCATGAAATCAAGCGAGGTTATTATGAAGAATTTAGGTGAACGGCATCTATTGTTGAAGAAAGAGAAATTAAATTGGAAAGAAAGTAAGCTTTTTAATCAAGCCACTAGGCCTGTTAGCGTAAAACCTAGAAAGTCCTTGAGCAAAATTAAAAGCTTAAAGCCGAAAAATGCGATCCTACTTGGAGCGAAAAAAAGAATTTTAAGCTCTAACGCTTTTTCCGACGAGATTTAGGCTTGCTTCGGCTTTGTTTGAACTTTTTCTCCAAATCAGCTAAAACATCCAATTTGGTTTGTTCTAAAGAAGCTATTTGTTTTTTGTTTAAGTGTGAAAGATAGTTTTTTCGCATATCAAATATCTGATTAGTAAATTGAATCTCAAAATTTTTTAGTCCCGAATAACAAGCTTCAATCTCTTCTTCACTTAATTCTTTGGCCTGTTCTTTTTCGAGTCCATCTTCCTTGATAGTAAGAGTCGAAAACTCTCCAGAGCAATCACGGTTTTTTAAATCAATATATTCTTCTGATTGCCTACGAAAATTTTGAATGGCTTTAGCAAAATCTTCTACGCTACTACTTTCTAATGAAAAATTTTTCATGCCATCAAGTAATTGTTTGCGCATTAAGTTTATATCCGGATTGGTGGTGATATCTTGACCATAGGCATTTAGACCAAAAAGAAGAAAGACTAAAATTAGGCAATAAGACAAAAGAAGTTTCATTTAAATAATCCTTTAATCGATTGAACCGAAGAAAACCTGTCTTGTAAATAAGCCAAAAAAGTACTCATGGGAAAACCAATGACGTTTGAGTAACTTCCTTCAATCGATTTTATAAAGATTTGTGCCATGCCTTGAGCACCATAAGCTCCGGCTTTATCGAGTGAATCCCCTGTACTTATATAGTCTTTTAATAATACCTGATCGTATTGGCCAAAACTGACATTTGTAGTTTCGCAAAAGCTTAAACTTGCTTGGTCTTGCCCATAAAAACAATGAACTGCTGTATGAACTTGATGGGTCTTGCCTTCCAATTTAGCTAAAAACTGAAGGGCTTCATCGTGATCTTTGGGTTTGCCAATTATTTCATCGGCCAATGCAACCGTAGTGTCGCTACAAACCACAAAAGACTGTTTATCTCTTACTTTATCCCACACGCATTGCGCCTTCTGAGCAGCAATATCTTTAACATAGGCCACAGCATTCTTTTCATGAGAAATCTCTTCGATATCGGGGGTGATGATCTTAAACGGAACTCCTAGATACTCAAAAAACTCTCGACGGCGAGGACTTGAGCTACCTAAGATAAGTTGAAATTTCTTTATTTGTTTTTGCATAATGTATTAGCCAAAAATAAAATTCCTTTTCAGTGTATTGTTGTACAAAAGGATGTTTGTTTCGCGCCATTCCCGAAATACTATTAAAATAATTCACAATGGCCTTCATATTATACTGGTCTGAAAGTTCTCTCACTGGCGCATCAATTTTACTATCTGCAATAATCTTCTTAAGCGAAATAAGATTTGTGGTCTCAACTCGACGAGTGTACTCCAAAAGAAAATCGATATGTTTAGTCATTTCTTCATTCTTCCAAAAACGAAAGCCATATTGAGTGGCCAGCTCTGGAGCATCTTTATAATTAAGAGTGGAAATAAGTGGTTGCAATAATATTTCTCTGGCCAAATGCAAAGAAGGAACTCGCTTATGACTAAAGCGTAAGAAATTAAGAATTCTATTGTCCTCAATATATTTGTGGTTAAGACCACTCGAATCTAGCTGTAGCCACTTTTCATTTTCAAGAGTTAATTTTTCTTTATTGTCATAACCTCTTAGGTGCAATACATACTGAGAATTCTGCCCAGGTCGTTCAGCTTCGGAGTAAAGATGACTCTCTCCACCTAATGTATAAACTGCATTAAGATGAGGATTTAAAGTATCAACCGTGACATTGGGTAAAACCAAAATAAAATGTGACTGCGTTTTTCTATTTATCTTTTTTGAATTTTCGCTGATTAAACCATTAAGATTATCAATCATACTTTGCATACCCTTCTTGCTATTTAAGTGAAAAAGAAGTTGTTCTTTCTTTGTGTCTAGTTTTTTATAATCTTCTCTTTGATAGTATTCAAGATTTGCTTGTGCCACCATCAAGGGTAAGAAAATGGGATCGGTTTGAGGTAATTCTTGGGCTTCAAATTTTTCATCAAATCGACTTTTTAAATAAATCGCTCCTTCACCTAAGCGAAGGTAAAAGAATATTTCTTTCTCGCTAAAATTGATTTCATTAAAAGATAAAGAAGTAAAAGAAGACATGCGCACTAATGAACCATCGTTAAGTAAAATCCAAGCAAAGCTACCTTCCTTAGTTTCAAGCACGTCGCCTTCTCGTATCTGACTCAAATACTCGACCTGAACTGGTAGCAGTCCACGAAAAAGCAGACATTGACCTATACACTTAATAACTTTTCCTAAAAGTTCTCTTTGTGCCTTATCTCTGGAGTAGGCTTCCCAATCAGGGCTCTT
>CALFYV010000140.1 GCA_937952395.1 uncultured Bacteriovoracaceae bacterium
CATGAGAAAACCTAGTTTTTCTTATTTTATTACTTTTAAAAAGAAGTTTGAAGAGATTAGTCGGCATAAAAATATTAAACAGGAAATTATCCCTTATTTCATCTCTTCTCACCCTGGTTGTGGGGTTGAAGACATGGCCAAATTAGCTGCAAAAACTAAGGCTTTAGGTTACAAGCTTGAACAAATTCAAGACTTCACTCCTACCCCTATGACGGTAGCGACTGAAATTTATTATTCAGGTTATCATCCTTATACGCTCAAGCCCGTTAAGACCGCCATTAGCTTGAACGAAAAAACAAAACAAAGAGATTTCTTCTTTTGGTATAAGCCTGAAAATAAAAAAACAATTGAGAATTATTTATCTAAATTAAAACTTAACCATATATCGACTGCTTTATTTGGAAAAACTCAAACTATTAAAAGTCCCACTTCTCGGCGATGACTCGGTAATTGAAAAACCTTAATCTCCCTATTGAGTTTCTTTTGGATTTCATTTTCTAATTTGAGTATTTTAGCTACATCATTTATTTTAGGAGTTTTTAAAGTTAAAAAAACACCCTTAATGCTTTTATTTTTTTGAACAAACCTTAATGTCTGATTAACTGAAATCTCTGCTTTAAGATTTAAATCCACTACCACCCAATCAATCTCTTTGGGTACTTCATTGAATTCAACATCGAAAATGCTTTTTTGAAGATGAATAAAATTTTGGGGATAGTCTTCTTGTAATTTTGCCTCCATTTGTGCCGGGTCGATACAAAAAACATTTAACCCTAACCTCAGTAAATAGTAAGATATACCACCTGGAGCACTGCCTATTTCTAAAACTTGTTGTCCCTGAATTAAATTTAATTTAAAGAAACGATGAACCTCTTTCATTTTCAAATAAGAACGTGATGGTGCAGATTCATCAAATTCTATTTCACTCAACTTAAAATGATCTAACTGGCACTCAAGAATTTGGTATTGCCAGTATTCTCCTTCTTTGATTTCGATATAATCTAAATTTTTTGTTTTATGAGGAACTTGATTTAACTTTTGCTCAAATAAGCCTACCCTTCTACTATAAATCACTCGGGATATTTTTTTTCTATCAATATCCTTGCTCTCAAATTTAAATGAAACAAGACCCTCTTTAGAAAAACTTAGTTTGGCATTAGGAAATTTTAGACGTACTTCTTCTTTTAAAAGATCATGTTGTTCAGCTTTGGGAAAAAATAAAATAAAAGGCATAGATTATTAATAGTTATATGAGGCTTGATTGGCCTGAATATAATCGGCACTGGCTTCATAGCTTTTAAGCTCGGCAGGTTTGAAATAAAGTAAATAAAGATTATACATCAACATATAATCATGTCCTAAAAAGACAGCGTCATGATCATGATAAGCATCACCATCAAGACGTACATAATTAGGATCTCTTAATCTATCTGAGCTATAAAAGCGATTATTCCATCGCCAGAAGTTTTTATCGTTGTGATTGGGGCCTTGAACGGGAGCATCTATTAATATTTTCTCAATTTTTTCTTGAGAAAGACGAGGTTTCTTCTTATTTAGTTCTTTAATTTTTTTATCAAAAAGAACAGCATGCAAAAAAGGATAAAGTTCTAAATGATGTTTCTTATCCATCCGACTTAAGATTTTACTGGTTTTCTTTTTCCAAATATTACTGATTGAGCCTAAGGTTAAAACCATGGCCCTGACATAAAACTGATAAGGGAAGTGAGCTGAGCGCAAAATAAGTCTAAACGCTGGCTTCGAAAAACTTTTAGCACTTTGCTTGCCATATTTGCCATCATAAATAATATCTTCGGCTATCATTTCAAACGGGGCTGAAAAACCTCGAGCATCGGCTCCACGTTTAACTATTTCTCCATTCTCTTTATAAATACGCCATTTCTTGCTATTAACTCCTTGGATATGTTCATAAATTGTTTTAACCTGTCGTTTTACCTCATCCCGTAATGACAAACCCTGAGATTGATCATCGGCTTCTAAGTACTCTTTCAAAAGACGGT
>CALFYV010000141.1 GCA_937952395.1 uncultured Bacteriovoracaceae bacterium
TGAAACGCCTTTCACACAATATCTGCAGAAAGCAACTCAGGGGGGATAATGGCCAAAATCATCGCAATTGCTAATCAAAAAGGTGGAGTTGGTAAAACAACCACGGCTATTAACCTAGCTGCTTGTTTAGCAGTAGCCGAGAAAAAAACTCTACTAATTGATTTTGATCCTCAAGGTAATGCCAGTGTTGGTCTAGGACTGAATAAACAAAGTTTTGAAAACTGCAATATTTATCATGCCCTGATTGGCGAAGAGAGTATGGAACAAGCTATTTACAAAATAGAGCTTCCATTACTATTTATTTCACCCTCAGATAATAATTTAATTGGTGCAGAAATTGAGTTAGTAAGTGCTTTTGCTAGAGAGTCAAAACTTAAAACAGCTATAGAAACAGTTCGTGCACAGTATGATTATATTATTATTGATTGCGCTCCCTCACTCGGGCTTTTAACAGTTAATGCTCTTAATGCAGCGACAGATTATATTGTTCCCATGCAGACAGAGTACTTTGCAATGGAAGGACTTTCTCAGTTACTAAATACTGTAAAACTTATTCGTTCATCAATTAATCCTACTCTTGAATTAACCGGTATTTTATTAACCATGTACGACAGTAGAAACAATTTAAGTAAGCAAGTTGCTAGTGAGGTTAGTAAGCATTTTACGGGGAAGGTTTTTGAATCAGTAATCCCAAGAAATGTTAAACTTTCAGAGTGTCCAAGCTTTGGAAAGCCCATCATTCTTTATGATATCAATTCAAAGGGTAGCGAAGCCTATTTATCATTGGCCAGAGAAGTGATTTATGCTCTTGAAGGTGAAAAAATAATTGAAAAAGAAGATTCTTTCAAATCAAGCGGAAGCAATAAGATCCCAAAGTTTGAAGATTACATGAATTACTAAATAAGGAGTTAAAGTGGAGAAGGAATTAAAATCAAATAGAAAAAATGCCCTAGGAAGAGGCATGGCTGCGCTTCTGGGCGGTGATCGCGAGATGAGCTCTGTCATACCTGGAGGAGCACCAATAAAAAATATTGAGAAAACTGGTCCTATAGAACCAAAAACTCAATTCGAAGTGAATATCCAAAAAATTAAAATGAATCCACAGCAACCACGAAAAATTTTTAAAGAACAAGATATCAAGGAGTTAAGCGATTCAATACGCGAAAATGGCTTAATTCAACCTTTGATCGTGACTGCTAAGGAAAATGGTTATGAGCTTATAGCTGGAGAGCGGCGTTTAAGAGCAGCAAAGATGGCCGGTTTAACAACTGTCCCTGTTGTACTTAAAAAAGTAACCAAGAAAGATTCACTTTTGATGGCCATCATAGAAAACGTCCAGCGTTCAGATTTAAATTGCGTGGAAGAGGCCCTTGCGTATTTTCAGTTGATGGAAGAATTTAATTTAACTCAAGAGGAAGTAGCAAAGAAAATTGGAAAAGAAAGATCAACGATCGCCAATTTCCTTCGAGTCCTTAAACTGCCAAGAGAGGTTATCTCTTTACTACAAAAGGAAATATTAAGCTTTGGTCATGCCAAGGTTTTGGCGGCGGTAAAAGAACGAGAAGAGGCCATTCGTATCGCCAATAAGGCAGCACTTGAAAACTTGTCTGTGCGAGAAACTGAAAGATTGGCCAATTCTAGAAAACAAAAAAACATCCAAGCCGATGGTAATAAGTTTGATGATAAGCGTTTTGAAAGCTTGAAAGAAAAACTTGAGAAAAAAAGTGGTTTTCATTTTGATATCAACTCTAAAAAAAATGGCGCAGGGCTTATAAAAATAAAATTTAATAATGAAGCTGAATTTAATGATATTTTTAGTTTTCTTATGAGATAATAATCCTTAACCAAGGATTAATCGTGAGTGATCGTACCGGCGAGATTTGTGCTGTTATAGAAGAAGGATGTCGTTTCGAAGGCAACCTATCATTTAATGGAATTGTGAGAATTGCAGGCCAGATTAATGGCAGTATTTTCTCAAATGACACTCTTATTATTTCAGAGGGCGCTCTCATTAATGCGGACATTAATGCCAACGTGATTCTTATTTCGGGAACCGTCAAAGGTAATATCAAAGCAACTTCTCGAGTTGAAATTAGAAAGCCTGCAAGATTCGAAGGTACTATTACCGCGCCAAGTCTAATCGTAGAGGAAGGCGTTATCTTTCATGGTGTTACTAAAATGAAAGAAAAAAAATAACTAGTCTATTTCTTTTAACTCTTATATAAATTTCACAGAAAAATATTTTAAATAATAAAGGATATTAATGGACACCGTTGGTGCGATTTTTACTCAACTTGGGGCTGATCTCACGATTATTTATCAATTTGCTGTTGTTTTAATTTTATTTCTTCTTAGTAAAGTCATCTTTCTTAATAAATTACAAAATGTAATCGAAACTCGAGAAGAAAAAACGATTAAATTAGAAAACAGTGCAGAATCTACCTTTGAAGAAGTTTCTAAACTAGAAGAAACCTATAAAGCTAAAATTGACAGTGCTTACCAAAAAGCCCAGGAAATTTTGAATTCCAAGAAGTCAGAAATAACGCGTGAACAGAATAGTCTAGTGAAAAAAAATGAAGACGAAGTTCAAGAATTTATTGAAAGCGAAAGAAGTAAGTATGAAAAAGAACTGAATGCCAAAAAAAGTTCGATGACCACGGAAGTAGAAGGACTAGCAGATTCGTTAATAAACAAAATGACTCATTAGAGTTTTGGACATTTCATGAGAAAATTATATTATTTCATTTTATTTTTCGCCCCAACACTTTTGATCGCCAGTGAAGCAGGTGAGCATCATGCAAGCGTAACGGATCTAATAGCGCCAGCGATTAACTTTTGCTTATTAATGGGCTTTTTATTTTATAAACTAAAAAAGCCAATTAGTAGCCATTTTACGAATAAATCTGAACAAGTTGCACAAACTCTTGAAAGAGTTGCTCTTAAATCACAAGAAGCAAAATCAAAACTAGAGACTCAGACAAATAAATTAAAAAAAGTAGATACAGAAGTCGAAAAAATTTTAAAATCAGCCGAAGCCGAAGTGATTGATTTCAAGAAGAGATATGCAGCTGAAACACAAGAAAGAATTTCCAAAATGAAAGAGGACGCTGCTACTAGAGTTGCGGTTGAAAAAAATTCTATGATATCGCAAATAAATAGAGAGCTAATTGAAAAACTAGTCAGCAAGGCAAAAAATAAGATTTCAAGTGATAGTAGCCTAAAGAATAAAGTAACCACAGGCATTTTAAAGGAGCTACGTTAATGAAAGCAAAAAATGTAGCCAAGGTGTATGCTAGAGCCTTTTTAGATTTAAGTAGTGAATTAAAATTTAATATCGCGGATGAATTAACAAAACTAACAGAGGTTATTAATAGTTCTAACGATTTAGAAAATGTTTTGTTTTTAGATGTTTTTTCACCTGATGAAAAAAAAGATATCTTCACTCAAATTGCTGTAAAGTTAAAATTAAATGATGCTTTAACTAATGGGATTAATTTTCTTATTGATTCAAAAAGAATGAATTTACTTCCCTTGATTTTTAAAGAAATTATCATTATCGATGATCATTTAAAGGGTTTTTTAAGAGGAACTATCGAAGGCGCAGATGAAGAACTACCAAAGGAAATAAAACTGCAACTTGAAAAATATATTCAAGAAAAATTAGGAAAAAAACCCATTTTAAAATATTCTCAAAGCCAAAAAGTTAGCGCAGGATACAGAGTTACCGTTGAAGATATGCAATTAGATGCATCAGTAGATAACCAACTAGAAAGATTTAAAGAATCATTTATAAGTGAATAAAAGGAAACTTTCATGACAACATCATTAAGACCTGAAGAGATTACCGGAATTATTAAAGATCGCATTGCTAATTTCAAAACAAGATTAGATGTAAATGAGATCGGAACTGTTTTAACTATTGGGGATGGGGTTGCAAGGGTTTTCGGCTTGCAAAATGCTATGGCCGGTGAACTTGTGGAGTTCGAAGATTCAACAAAGGGAATGGTTTTAAACCTTGAAACAAATAACGTTGGTATTGTTGTTCTGGGAACAGATACAGGAATCAAGGAAGGTTCAACAGTAAAAAGAACAAGTAAAATTGTTGAAGTACCTGTTGGCGATGCTCTTCTTGGTAGAGTCGTAAATGCTTTAGGTGAACCACTTGAT
>CALFYV010000142.1 GCA_937952395.1 uncultured Bacteriovoracaceae bacterium
CTGCCGACTCTGGAAATGAGATCACCACGCTTAACCCTTTGTCCAAGAGTTGTGTGCAATCTTTGATTGTGAGCATAAATAGTTTCAATTCCGTAACCATGATCAATTTGAACAAAATTACCAAAGCCAGCTTTTTTACCAGAAAAAGTAATGAGTCACTCGGCTGGCTCATAAACAGGAGTGCAATAGTGATCACCCACATCTAGCCCCTCATGCATTCTTCTTCTGCCACTAACGGGATTAATACGTTGTCCGTAATAATCTGTGATCCAACCGTTAGTTGGTAAAAATGTTGGAGTTGAACGTAAAAGTGAATCTTTATCAAGTAGGTATTGATCCAATTCGTGGACACTTATTTCCATGTCAGAGACAATTTTTTTTAACTCATTATAAACAAAATCAAACTCAGCGTAATCTTTTGAGAGATTAAAACTGCGCTTAGATAGTTCCGACCAATCGCGGGCAATATCGTAATTTTTTTGAATGCCTAAATTAGCGGCGATTTTTTGGTCGTATAAATTTTTAAGTTTTAAAAATTCGGGATTAATTTCCATATCATTAAAATTAAGTTTGAGATCCAGGTAATCATTTAAGAAAGCAGGCATATTGCTTGTTTGCCTATCATCTCCTTCCTCAGTATTACTCTCTTCATCTTCACCCGTTTTAACTGCTGGAGTAGTGGGGCCTGCGTACTGTAAATTTTCAAGACCTGTGATGATGCGCAATTTTTTTTCAAAAGTATGTATCCGTCGCATATCTTGAGTCAGGGTATTAATTTTCATCTGGAACAATTGAATTTGTTCTTTGAGTTGGCGGTTTTCTAAAGTGAGGTGTTTATTTTCATAAACTTGTTGCAAAATTTTCCAATAATCGTAGGCCAAGATAATGAGCAAAATAGTCGAGACCACAAAAAGAAAAGCAAAAGATTTAAAAAATAAGCCGGGTATACGAACAGATTTTACCCCTTTTTCTTTTTCTGGAATAACCATCAATGTATAGTAGCGATCCATCTGACCTCATATTCTTAAAGACTTAGCTTATTTTAAAGAGATTCCGATCGATTGCAAAGTCCTTTAATATTAGGCTTGTGCTATTGAGATAATAACTGAGATATTATCTTGACCACCATTGTCATTAGCTCGAGCGATAAGTGCCAAGGCAGCCTTGTCGACATCATTGGCCGTCGCTTTGGCCGGGTCAGAGATGTGTTGATTAATAATATCTAAAATATCATGGTCTGAGACTTTGCCATGCAATCCGTCTGAACAGATTAAAAAAATGTCATTCTTGCAAATTTTATAACTGAAAACATCAACTTCAATATTCTCATCATAACCAACGGTGCGCACAAGCACGTTTTTCTGAGGATCTTGCTTACCCATTTCTCTTGAGTAGATACCCATATTGATTTTTTCTTGAACCAGGGAATGATCTCGAGTTAATTGGTAGAGTTTTTTTTCATTGATCATATAAGTTCGAGAATCTCCCACATTACCCACTAAAAGTTGTGAGCCTTTGAACATAACACAAGAAATAGTGGTGCCCATGCCTTTGAGTTCTGTTTTTTCGCTAGCAATTTGTAATAAGTTTTGATTGACCTGCTTAATAGCTTCTTGTAATTGCTCTTTGCCTTCTTTTGCAGAAAATTTTTTCAGTAGTTCTTGCATGAGTTTAACAGTAGTTTGAGAAGCAATATCCCCTCCATTATGTCCACCCATACCATCGGCGACAGCGTAGAAATGGAGATCTGTGGCCAAGAGAATTGAATCTTGATTGGTCTTACGCTTCATCCCGATGTCTGAACGCCCGGCTGTTATAATCATAAAAACTCCCAAGCTTAAGTTTATTCGCGAATCAAATCAATTTCAAACTTTGATTTTGGGACTTAAATTACCTGAGCAAAATACTTGGTCAGTCAATTTTTCTCACTCTATTAATATTGGCCAATATCCCTTCCAATGAAGGCATGAGCTGTGTACAATAAAAGAGTGGGGATTCACCCCCCAATTGCCGGAGGATTTAATGGGAAAATTTGATATTAGTAAGTTTATTTCTGAGAAGTTCAATTCTCAGGACTTTTCTCACCTGCATTGGGAGGGAACTTTTCAAGATT
>CALFYV010000143.1 GCA_937952395.1 uncultured Bacteriovoracaceae bacterium
AGAAATGCCAGAAATGGTCAGGTGATGACTAAATATGGGCCTTTGAATATTAAAAATGAACGTTTTAAAGAAGACTCTTCACCCTTGGATGAAAATTGCAGTTGCCGTGTTTGCACTCGTTATAGTCGTTCCTATATCCGCCATCTTTTTATGGTGGGGGAATATACCGCGGGACAGCTTATGACTTTTCATAATTTACATTTCTATTTACAAATGATGCGTGAAGCTAGAGCGGCGATAGTTAAAGCAGAGTTTGACGAATATTACCGGACATTTTATAACAATTACATTCAAAATAGTTAATAACCAAACAAGGATAATTCAATGAACTTTTTAATTTCAACTGCTCATGCTCAAGAAAGTGCCGCTGCGGCTGGACCGATGGGAGGATTCACCTCTTTTATTCCTTTCGTGTTGATTTTTCTGGTCATGTATTTTTTGATGATTCGCCCTCAAAAAAAGAAGTTGGAACAAGAGCAACTGATGCTTAAGGCCCTTAAAAAAGGGGATGAGATTTTCACCAAATCTGGTGTTTTAGGAACTGTCTATGGTCTAACTGATAAAATTGTGACCCTCGAAGTCTCTGAAGGTGTTCGGGTTAAACTTCTTCGTGGCCAAGTAGGTGGATTTGCCAATACACTATTTGAAGCTAAGAAAGTTGAGGCGAAAAAAGCTTAAATTTGGCCAAAAGGAATTTATGTTTGGATTGGGTTTTGGTGAAGTTGTCATCATTCTCTTTATAGCGTTGCTATTTATTGGGCCAAAAAAACTTCCGGAGTTAGCCAAAAGTTTAGGCAAAGGTCTAAAAGAGTTTAAAAAAGCCACCAGTGATTTTACCGCACAGATTAACGCTACGGAAGAAAAACCAGAGAAGTTAAAAGACGATGATAAAAAAATTGATAGCTAAGTTCATTGTGCTTTAGACAAGTTCCGATTCTTTGATTACACTAATTAAATCTTAATAAGCTTCATAAAGGTGATTTTTTCTATGAAAAGAAATTTTTTAATGCGTTTTGGTTTGCTTTTATTAGTTGTCGGTGTCTCACTTGTGGCCCTGGTCCCCACTTTTGTGAAATTGGCTGATGACACCAGTTATCCCTTCAAGAAAAAAATTAATATGGGGTTAGACCTTCAAGGTGGGCTTTACATGGTTTTGGGAATTGATTTTGATAAGGTTTATACTGACGAAATCAAAAACTACGCTCAACAAATCACAAATTATTTGAACGAAAATAATATTGAAACCACTATGGGCGAATTGGTTGATGGTGATAAAAAAGATCCCAAGCATTCGGTTGTTATTAATTCACAAGCCGATGTTGAAAAGGCACGAGATAAAATAAAAGATTTCTTCGGCTCAGTTATAAGATTGACTGATGATTCTGATAATACTCTGACTTATGGTCTTAATCGAAATTTTGTTAACGATATCGAAAAAACAGCCGTTTCTAAATCAATTGAAGTTGTCCGAAATAGAATAGATGAGTTTGGTGTGACCGAACCGGAAATTGTCTCTTTAGGTAGTGATCGCATTGTGGTTCAGCTTCCAGGAGTAGATGATATTGAGCGCGCCAAAGAGTTAATTGGAAAGACTGCCAAATTAGAGTTTCGCCTGGTTGATGAAGAGGTGGACGATGCCACAGTTAATTCTTGGTATCAAAAAGCACTTAAAGCAGGAATTAGTTATCAAAAAGGTGATCGTTTTTCTGAGTTTGTAAAAAAGATCAATGAGTTTTTGGCCAAAGAAATTCCTAAGTCTTCAGAAATCGTTTTTAGAAAAGTGGTGAATAAAGTTAATAATGAAATCAAGGACCTTTTCCCAGTTCTTGTTTTAAAAAATGTACCTTTAACTGGTGAGGATTTACAAGATGCTCGTGCCAATATTGATCAACAACAAAATCGTCCTGTTGTGAACTTTGAGTTAAAATCTAGAGGAGCAAAGGTTTTTGAAAAACTCTCTGGTGAAAACGTTGGAAAGAGAATGGCGATTATCCTGGATAGTAACGTCTATTCTGATCCAGTCTTTAACGAAAGGATAGGTGGAGGTCGTGGTCAGATAAGCCTCGGTCAAGGTGATTATAATGATATGCTCTCTCAAGCTAGAGATTTGGCTTTAGTGCTTCGAGCCGGAGCACTTCCTGTTGATTTACAATTTGAAGAACAACGAATTGTCGGGCCCAGTTTAGGAGCAGATGCTATAAAAAAAGCTGAGTTTGCCAGTATGATTGGGGCAGCTTTGGTTTTTCTCTTTATTCTTATCTATTATAAAATGGCGGGAGTTTTCGCAGTCATATCACTTATTTTTAACGTCATCATTGTGTTGGCCTGTTTAGTTGGACTTGAAGCCACCCTGACTCTTCCTGGAATTGCTGGGATTGCTTTAACGATTGGTATGGCCGTTGATGCCAATATTATCATTTATGAGAGGATTAAAGAAGAACTGGCGGAGGGAGCTCATTTTCTTCAGGCAGTAGATGCGGGTTTTGCCCGTGCTTTTTGGACTATATTAGATGCTAACTTAACCACTGCGGTAGCAGGATTTTGTTTGATTAATTTTGGAACAGGTCCTATTCGTGGTTTTGCGGTCACACTTTTGATAGGAATTTTTGCCACAATTTATACAGCTTATTTTGTGAGTAAACTTCTTTTTGAATATTCTGTAGATAAAAAGAAAGGTCAACCCATTAGTATTTAATGAAAAAGGTAATATATTATGTATAAAACAAATTTTGATTTTGTTGGTAAATTC
>CALFYV010000144.1 GCA_937952395.1 uncultured Bacteriovoracaceae bacterium
GCCCCAACACTAATAGCATCTACGCCTTCAATTAAATAATTTGCAATATTCTCTAACCTGATTCCTCCTGAAACTTCAAAAGTCATCCAGGAAGGCTTAAGTTTTGTAGCTTCTCGGATTTGTTGAGGTTCAAAATTGTCCAACATAACATGTTTCACATTCAACTTTATGGCTTCTTTTAATTCTTCGATTTCATGAATCTCAGCTAATAGTGGTGTATAGAATTGATTAAGTGAGCGAAAAAAACTAACCGCTTCAGCTAAAGAACCAAAAAATGTTTTATGATTATCTTTAATCATCCACATATCAGTCTGACCATAACGGTGATTAAATCCTCCTCCAACAGTCACAGCATATTTTTCAATTAAACGCAGTCCTGGAAGTGTTTTTCTGGTATCAATAACTTGAATGCCTTTTTTCTTAGCTTTTTCTACAAACTTAGCGGTATAAGTCGCAATCGAACTGGCATGTTGTAAAAGATTAAGGGCGACTCTTTCTGCACTTAAAGCAACACTAAAAGGTAGGCGAAAATTAATTTCGCTCTTCTCACGGGCAAAAAAACTATGTCCTTCAAAAACTAATACATTTTCAAAGTCTATTTTATCTTTCATCAAGTGATTAAAGGCTTCACAAAAGAAAGGTAAGCCCGCAAGGATTAAATCACTTTTAATCTTTAGAACACAATCAACTTCATCACTGGGTAGTTTATTTAAATAAACGAAATGCCTATTTAAATCATCTTCATTAAAATAATGACTCAAAGTCGATTGAATAACTTTTTGGGAGACATTTGATGGAGCCTTCATTCTTGATTCCTTAGCTGTGTTTGTAGAAAATTCCTGCCCTTTTTGCAAGATCATAAATACCTATTTTCCTATCTCCTCCAGGCAATGAGCCTAATATTAAGCTATTAGCCACTTTCAATTGGGGACCGTTTTTGCATGTCATTCTAGCATGACTAGAGACTTGCTCTTTTGGCCTTCTATTTTAAGTTTTGCTTTGCTTTATTTGAGCATTGTAAATGGCCAAAAGAGCTTCGCTCATTTTCATCATTCAAAAAGACCTTTATGGTTAAAGGAGCGCTATCAGAGCATAAGTCAGACCTGGAAGGATAAAAAGCTGGCAGCCTTGGTCATCAAATCTTTAACCGGTCACGAATTTAAACGCCTAACAACTGAAAAGGAAAGTTTAAGAAAACTAGGGTTACTGCATATTTTAACCCCATCAGGTTTACACTTGAGTCTCTTCACTAAAATTTTTCGATACTTACCTCACTGGTCCCATCTAAATTATCTTTTGTTATTATTTTTTTTACTTCCGGGTCTATTCTCACTAAAGCGAATGTTGCTGCTTAAGCAGTTTAACAAAGTTTTTAATTTAAAAACTTCATTCTTTCTTATGTTTTTGTTTGATTTGCTTCGTGGGAGCTATGCTGAATCACCCTTAAGCTACTCATTTAGCTTTTTATTTCTGGCCATCGTTATTAGCCAGCCTAAAAAACTCTGGTTGCATTTCTTTTTGGCCAATCTTATTATTTGCTTCTTTCTTAAAAATTCGATTTCCATTGTGGCTATTTTCTTAGCTCCACTATTCACTTTTTTCTTTACCCTCACTTTTCCTTTTATCGTTCTCACTTTACTCAGCCCGTTGAGCTTCGTTGTTCATCTATGCTATTTTGTTATTCAGCCTTATTTCGGATTGCTTTTCTATTTCACCTCATTTCCCATTGAAAATATTCATGTCTCATTATTGACAATCGTTTGTTTTTTACTCTATTTAATTTTCAAAAATAAAATGGCGCTGATTGGAGTTTTGCTTTGGATTAACCCGCTAAATTTTGAACAGCCTAATCTTTCCATCAGACTACCCCGAAATATTTATTCAAAAAAAACAGGAATATGTAAGGTGCAATTAAAAAGGGATTTGTTGAAATATCAATGCAAAAAAAAGGCTTCCCGAAGGAAGCCTTTTAAAAAGAACTAAGAAACTTTCATTTCCTCTATAATACGTTTAAACGTTTTTTCTTCTCGAATAACATAAAGCATATTCTTCTTTAAATTATCATTGCCTTTGTAATAAGTATTTAACTGCTCAACCTCCATACCTGATTGTTCAGCGATTTCAGCGAGCTTAGCATCTAAGTCTGCTTCAGAAGCTTCAATTTCATAAGTGCGTGCTAGTTTATCTAAGATAAGCCCTGAACGTACTTGGAATAATCCCTTTTCCTCTAAATCTTGATCCCATTTAGCGAAATAAGCTTTAACCATATCGTCGTTAAAACCTTGTTGTTTTAAATTGTTAACAAGATCTTTTCTTATGGCTTCTTTTTGCTGTTCAACCAGAGCAGCTGGTACATCAAACATATTATCAGCAATAAGTTTATCTAAAATTTCTTGCTGTAATTTTTCTTGCACATTTCTTTCTTTTTGCAGCTTAAGGTTCTTTTCCAGCTTAGTATTCATATCCTCAGCACTTTCATAACCGAAAGTTTTAGCCAACTCATCTGTTAGCTCCGGTAGTTTCTTTTCCTTGATTTCTAAAAGTTCAATATGAAACTTTGCTGGCTTGCCTTTTAAACTATCATCTTGGTAATTTTCAGGGAAAGTAACCTCTATTGTTTTCTTCTCACCACTCTTCATTCCAACCATTTGATCTTCAAAACCAGGAATAAATTGATTTGAGCCAATTTCTAGCAAAAACTCTTTACCGGCCATATTAGCTGGTTTAGTACCGTCTTCTTTTTCCCCTTCAAAATTCATGACAGCAAAAAGACCTTTTTCAAGTTTTCTTTTTTTATCTTCAACTTCAACCATTTCTGCTTTTGAATCTAGATAATTCTTTTTTATCTTCTCAAGATCTTCTTTTGAAACACTAGCGTCATCTTTTTTAAATTTATATTTTTTGAAATCTTTAATTTCAAATTCTGGAAAAATTTCCACAGTAGCTTCAAAGGTGACTTTTTTTAACTCTGGCTTGTAATCCGTATTTTTAAAATTTGGATAACCAACCGCTTTTAAACCTTCTTTTTGAACTGCTTCAAAATATTCTTTTGAAACAAATTGATAAAGCGCTTCGTTCTCTACTTGTGGGCCATAAAGTTTCTTTACCATATCTAAAGGTGCCTTACCTTGTCTGAAGCCTTTAAGATTGACATCTTTTTGCTTTTTCACAAGAGCAGCGTTGATTTCGTTAGTCAGATCAACTGACTCAAAATTAAATTTTAATTTTTTGGTACATCCATTAACTGATTCGATTTCATAACTCATGATTTCTTCCTATTTTGGTGGTCTAAATTTTGTTGGAAACATAGCATAAAGACCCAAAAAGTCAAAGGCTTAGGGGTACTTTACA
>CALFYV010000145.1 GCA_937952395.1 uncultured Bacteriovoracaceae bacterium
TTTCCAACCCAGTAAAAAGAATAAAAAGCGAAAAATCTTACGTATAATCCACAAAATAGAACAATCTTAAGAGCTGGACAAATATTTGCACTTAGCATTCATCAATCCACACTCAAGAGTGCCAAATAGCTGAAATAAGGTGCTTTTTTTGTTAATCTAGTTGCACTACTTAGTCTCATTTACTGAAAGCTTGGAGGAAAAATGAACCGTCTTTTACTACTTTTTATTACTTTCATGTCTGTGAATTCTTATGCACAAATCCAATGTCCAAAAGGAAGTATTCTCACTGAGTTTAAGGATACAGTTGTCATTTTAGACCTTAGCGGAGGAGAAGTTGATGGTGAAAATGTTCTTGACCGAAGAAAATTGGCAAATGTTGATAGCATTGGTTGCTATTTTAGAAACAGTTTTGGTGACAAAAAACCTATAGGGACAATCCACTATAAAGATAGAAAAAATCATTACTCTTACAAGGTTAAATATAGTGATCACGGAGAGATTCGTTTTTTTCAAATGACAGACACGGATTTAAACATCGTAATAAACGAATTATCTTTTGGTGCTTGGAGATACTATCACGGCAAATACATAAAACATGGACTACATGGACAGTATAAAAATGGAATAAAAGTAGGTAAATGGGTCAGAAAAGACAGCAGGGGTAAAATTTATAGCGAGAAGAATTATAATGAGTTGGGGCAACTCCATGGAAAACAATTCTATCTCGAAAACGATGGAACTTATGAAGTAAGTCACTATAAAAACGATACTCATGATGGATTACATGAGAAATACGAAGACAATGTCTTGACAGAGAAAATAATTTATAAGGATGGAGAAGTATTGGCAATGTATAGACCAGGTCAATACATGTTATGGTGCGAAGATGGTGGTGTAATTTCTACTGAACTTGATAAGAACGGTAAGATTACAGATATCTTAACTGATTACCGAGAGCTACATAATAGGTCTGAAGTTGCCGATGAAATGCTTTACGAGACAGCTCGTCACCAATCAATCATTGTTGAAAAAATTGATCAAGTAGAATTTGATTTATTTAGTTCGGCTTTTACAGGTAAAGACTATAATTTTATTGATTGTGCAAAACTGCAAAAAATCAAAAAAGAAAACACATTGAAACTTCCTGAACGAATAGCTCAATTTGAACTGGAATTGAACGAAGAAGAATTGAAGAAAAATATTATTTCTCTATCTGATGCTATACCTAAAAAATGCAGTGAACTCAGTATAAAGCTTGGCCAACAGGCTGATTATTTTGATGGTCTTATTCGAGCCAATGAGAAAAAAATTAGCGATTATTCAAGTGGTTTTGGTCCTGATGTCCTTTATACCTTTTGGTACAGCGATGAAATTAAAAATCTCAAAGATGAAAATATAAAATTAGAAGCCCTGAAGAAAAAAGCAGGTGAACAACAAATAATCGCTACAGTTACGCTCGATAGATCACTGGATAATTATAAAAGATGCTCTCATTCAAAATACAGTACGAGTGTTGCTGATTCGGTTCGAAATATAAAAGAAAATTTCGATAGTAAAATTTCAAACATACAATCTATTCTAACCGATGAACTTAAATACCCTGTGACAAAAAACAAATAGGATAAAAGCACGGAGAAAATTATGATAAATGATACAGAACTTAACAACCATGAATTAAATAAAGAACAGGCTATCTTAGCTGAAGAGTTACTCAAAGATTTAAACCGTATTGAGAATGAAAGCGAAACAAATCTTGATCTAGAAAATGAGACTCGTCTTTTTCACGATAAATTGACTCTTGAACAAGCTAAGATCTTAATGGAGCAACAACAATACACGGATTACTTAAACCGTGAGGCCAATACTTTTGAGCGGCTTGTGGCCTATGTAATTGATTTAACCACTATTGTGGTTTTAAGCTTGGCCACTATCAGTATTATCCTCTTAAGCGTAAGAGCTTCCCTACCTCAAGTTCATAGTGCTATTTATTCCAACCGCTTAATAGAACTCATTATCTTAACCGTATTTGCTATCCATATTTCTTATTTCACCATTTTAGACGCCAGAAAGTTCTCTACTATTGGTAAACATCTAACCAATATAAAAGTTATTGATGAGTTCGGTGAAACCCCAGGCTTATTCCAAAGTTTCTTAAGAACGATTCTTTCAGTTTTAACCATTGGTCGCGCTCAAGATATGATCCTTAATACACGGGTAACCAAGGCTTAAAACGAGTCAATTTTTCCAATTATTCTAAATATGTTTGACATGCCAAACATACTGACTATCTTAGCCAAATGCTAAAAAGAATTGCATTTTTTGGACTCATTTTGAGTGCCCTTAATAGTTGGGGGCATGGTGATCATGATCACGGTGTAGATGAAGAGAAGATTCATCAAATTTATCAAAATATTGTGAGTGAATTAAGCTCAATTGAGCTGCTACAACCAGAAGATATAGATTCCAAAAAATTTTATGATTTGATTGCCTTAAAAGATAAGGAAGGAAAACTACTTGGCTACGTTAAAGAAGCACCTCTAAAACAACTTATTCGGTACAAGCATCAAATCATATTGGAAGAGTTAAATGCCTATTGCCACCTACCTGAATGTAATCATCAGAAGCTTAAACAAACTTATTATGACCTTCAAAAATCCAATTGGGAAAACGAATGGAATCATTTTTTAGTACAAATAGGGGAAGGAATTGATTCCAGTAAAAAAGAAGTGGGGCATTTTCTCGCACACCTGCTAGAAGGGATTGATGGGGCGATCTGGTCTTCCTATAAACAGTTTCTTAAAAAGAGAATTTTGGCCGGAGTTTTTATTGTCTTATGGGAAGTTTTTGAACACGTAGGGCCCCTAGGAAAAATTTTAAATAAATTTCCCATGTGCAAACCTATTAATACAGCACTCATTGCCCTATCAAATCCCATTCAGTTGGGCCTGGGGCTTTTATTTAAGCAAGCCCCTTTAGAAGGCAATATTCTCAAGCGCTTTGCTACTCGAGTAAAAACCACTTCGTTTGTTTGGTATTTTAAATTAAAGCTGATTCGCCATGAACTTAGGGCCATGAAAATTTATAAAGAAAAAACCCTGGAGAAAATTCCTTACCGCATGGGTAGCATCGCTCCACTTTTTGCAGCCTCACCTTATGGTGAGCTTACATTCTGGGGATTATCCCAATTTGTACGAGAGACAGAGCATTTCTTTCAAAGTTTTAATTATGAGAATAAAACTTATAAAGATTTATACCTTTATGAAGTGGCCAGTGAGCCAAGTGCCACTCTTTTTGATGAATTGGAGTTTTTAACTGAACGAGCTTCTCCTTACGAGAAATCCTGGGTTATCGAACGCCATATCGGCGGTCTCTACTACTTAATCGAAATGATCGAAGTCTACCTGGATCGTCAGCGAGATGACAAGCATATCACTAATGGACAATACGCCAAATACTTAAAACAGGCTGCAAAATTGAGTAATGTAATTGATAACTACCGTCAAAAATTAACCTTGCTGACCCTTTATCCAGGAGAGGTCAATCATTATGATGATTTACAATTAGAGTTAAGAAATATCATTATGATTTATCAAGAGCTTGGAAACAAAACAGAACCAGAGAAATTAGCTCTTGGCAAAAAAGATATCGAAGCGAGTATGGGAACATTTCGAAAAAGTTGTAATCAGTTTTTTAGAAGTACCTCAGAAGCAGTTTCTAAGTTTTTTAAAAATTAGAGAGCATCCCTATCTACAGTATTGTTAATAAAATAATCGCAGATAAATTTATGTTTAAACTCATCACATGGTCGGTGCGAATCATAATCGACTTCCATTTTCTCGGCACAAAATTTAAAGTCTTCATAGTCAATATCGCTCAAACTATTACTCTCTGCTGCAAGCATGGCAATATAGTACTGCTTGCGACTAACACTCTTTTTCCTCGCCAGCTTCAACATCTCATTGGCGTAAAGCATAGTGAGGTTATAAACCTTTCTTTGCAACATAAATTCTAAATGGTTTAAACAAGCGGGATATGTTTTATAAGAGGCATAAGTTTTTCCCAAATAAAGTCGCTCAAAAACTTGATACTCATCAGGACTGTATTTTAAATAAAATAAATCAATATCTTTATGCTGAAGTTTTCTAATATTGGTAGTACTGACACAAAGATCTATTGGATCTTTTTCACAATAGGCCCGAATAAAAGCGGCATAACTAGGAACATTCCAACAAAGTTTAAGCGCCTGAGAAAGCTTAACAAAGCTCATATAATCTGGATAAGGCTTTTGGGAAAGGATCACTCGTTCGGCGGTATAGAGCTTAACTAAATTAGCTTCACAGGCTTTAGCACT
>CALFYV010000146.1 GCA_937952395.1 uncultured Bacteriovoracaceae bacterium
TAACCCACAACTGGTTCAATTAATAAACTCGCGTTTGCATTTGTTAATGTAAAAACACTAACCATAATAACTAAAAGTTTTTTCATAAACTCCTCCTAATAAATAATCTAATAAGACGTTAGATTTATTGTCTCAGGAATTCGAGTTTGTGACAACTCTTCGATACTTGAGTGCATTGCTCTATTTAAATTTGGGATTATTGTAGAGCATGTAGCGAGAAGTTTCGTAAAGTCCTTCACACAAAATTTTCATCTGATTCAATTTTTCAGGAAACTCGGAAGAGACTTCTTTCAATGGTTCTTCACTTAAAAATCTATAAAGACCTTTCCTCGAAGGGCTTTCTAGATAATAAAATTCCTTGTCAACTAAACCAATACGCCTTGGTCTCTCATGCCAAGAATAGGTAAAAGCAAACCTTTTCTCATCAAAATCAGGATTAAATAAATCTCGGCCTAAAGTTGTATTTGTGTACTCAATTCCTACCAGAGAAGCTACAGTAGGTACAACATCGAGCTGACTTGCAACTTTATCAATAACCGTTGGCTTTAACTTTACTGGATAGTGAATCAGTAAAGGTGTATGATGAATGGTTAAACCGAATTCAACTTCTCCCTTAGGCATGGCCACTGATTCGGGAGCCGGTAATCCATGATCACCCATGACAATAAAGATCGTATTTTTGTAATAACTTTCATTCTTGGCCAAGCCCATGAAGTGTCCGAAAGAATAATCTTGAAAGCGTAGTGAATTTAATTCTTCCAAGGAAGAAAAAGAGTGACGCTTTAGTTTCTCATCTGAAATTATTAACGGAGTAAAGTTTCTTGAATTTTCAGGTATTGTATAGGGTCGGTGAAAACCTGCTGTTTGGATCAAAGCAAAAAAGGGACGTTTCGCCTCTTTGGCCAAAATAGTATTGGCCTCAATAAAAAGATCTAAATCAGATATTCCCCAAACATCGTTACGAGGTGACTGATAAGAGCCTTCTTCAAAAATATGAATATTATCTACATTATAAGAAAAAATTCCACGGATATTTCCCCAATTGGCACTGCCTCCTAAAAAATAGTATTTTTGGTAATCTTTAAATTCATTCACGATGGTATGTTGGTTAACCACCATAGGATTTCTTGAACTTGTCTTGGTCGCACTCACATCAGGAATTCCTGTCATAATAGCAAAGAGACCTCGAGCAGTTGCTTCCGTTGGAGTATAAAACCGATTAAAGAAAACTGAACTCTCGGATAATTTTTTAAGATAAGGAGTTGAATCTAATTCATTTTGAAATAACGAAGTTTTATTAGCCGCTAAAGACTCCAAAACAATAATGACAACATTGGGCGGATTAATTATTTTATCTTTGGGCTTTATCAATCTTTTATAATTTAAACTCCCAACTTGATTTGAATCAATACCTAAGTAATCCGAAACATATGGATAATATTTTTCGACTAATTGTTTATCATATGTCTTTTCACTATAGCGAAGAGTATCAAAAAAGTTCAAGACTGGATTCAAAGAAAAATTAGAAATAAAACTATTTGTTGAGAAATAAGCTTCACTCCATCTTAATGGATAGTAGCCTAATTTTCCATAAACACTACCAGTAAAAAAGACAAAACATATTGAAAAAGAAATAAGCTTTCTTTTTAATAAATAGTGGTAACGATGTACAACCTCATCTTCCAAAAGGTTTGTTACCCACCGATAATGCAAAAATCCAAAAACTATCGAGAAAAGAATCGCCCAAAGAATTGGATACGACTCCCAAATCATTTGTGCAGAAATCAAAGGGTTCTCTAAAAACTTCAAACTAGCGGCGTTCATGCGTGTACCGAGATAAGAAAAGAAACCAAAATCGAAAAAGTAAAAATAGATGGTTATGATGGCCAATATGGTTGAAAGAAGAGCAACTATTACCTTCCCTTTATTTGAGCGAAAAATATTAAAACCTGGGATGAGAAAAATAAAAGCGAATAAGAGACTCAGAATTGCGCACAAACGCAAATCAAACTTGATACCAATATAAAAAGCTTCAGCCAGCTCTGCAAAATCTTTATCAACAACTTTATCTGAGAAAGTGAAGAGAAATATCACTCTTAAAATAAATAAGTAAACAAAGTGAGTTAAGAAATAAATAAGGTAAAGTCTTGCTTCTTTGGTTAGATAATTTTTTAATATTTTTATCATATTTTATACTTCATCAACGCTTAATAGATTATCCCCAGATTCTTTTTGAATCGGGAATTTTACATCAGATATTTTTTCAAATCGTGTAGAAATCTTACCTGTTGTTATATGAATATCCCTCACATCTTTGCTTACATTCTCAATATGTCCAGACAGCTTATCCCAGCGCTGCTTATAACGCTCAAATTCGTGAGCGAGTAAATTTAATTCTTGATGAATAAGCTCCGCAAACTTATCTCTCTCTTGTTCATTTAGTAAAACTTGGATTGTAGTAAGCGTGGCCATCATGGTGGTGGGAGAAGAGATCCAAACTTTCTTTTGCTGAGCGTACTCAATTAAATCCTGATGATAGGCGTGAACTTCAGCAAAAATCGCCTCTGCCGGTAAAAAAAGAATAGCCTGGTGAGCTGTTTCATTAACAATAATATATTTTTTTGCAATATCATCTATATGCTTTTTTAAATTTCTTTTAAATTCTTTTTCTGCCTCTTCCCTATAAGAATCAGAGCTTTTCTTATTTGTCATTCTTAAGTAATTCTCTAATGGAAACTTCGAATCAATACAAATGGAACCAAGTGGCTGAGGTAAAAATAATATAGCATCACAAAGAGAGTCATTGCTTAATTTAAATTGTTGTTTATAAATTTTATCGTTAACTCCAAAAATTGAATTTAATACTTGGGATAGTTGCACCTCGCCAAAAATTCCTCGACTCTTTTTATCTGTGAGAATATCTTGAAGTGAGGTAACACTACTACCTATTTGATTAATCTGTTTTTGCGCTTCATCTATACGGCTTAATCTTTCTATTATGTTCTGAAAAGTATTATTTGTTTGTTTGAAACTTTCGTTTAGATTCGTTTCAATTTTCAAAGTTAATTTATCCAAGCGGTTCTGAACTTTTTCACTTAACTTATCAAAATTGTCATTTTGTGAGTTTTGTATCTTTTGTGAAAACTCAAACAATTCTTTGCTATTTTTATGTTCAGAGTCTTTTAGAAGATCTCTTATTTTGGCCAAAAAAAGTTCGGTAGAACTATTAGTTGCGTCTATATTCTTATTCTTGCGAAGCAAAAAATAAAAGAGTAAAACGTTTGTTAAAATAAGTGCAAAAAAAATGATTTCCTGAAAACTCACATTAAACCCACAATTAACTAGTTATCACTTCTTATTCTGCTTTATTTTTTACGAAAAATCTTTAACAAAACGCTCAAAAAACATACCCGAATCTTTAGCTCAGGCTTACGTATGTTACCGTTTTGTTCCTCTGCTTAAAACATGCTAATCTTAGAGAAATATTGGAGTTGAATTTACTATGCGAAAATTTTTTTTGTTCATGTTCATTTTATTACTACAGACTTCTTGGGCCGAATTGCCTCAAAAGCATTTTCCTGTAGATGATTTTTTACGAGAACGTGTTAATTTTTGGAAAAAAATATTTTCTGAAGTTCACTCTTATGAGGGTTTTATTCACGACGATGAGAAATTAAATATTATCTATTCAAAAGTCGAGTTTTCGGGAAAAAGTCGTCGAAGTAAAATCCGTTACGTTAAAGCAGAAAAAAAGAAATTTCAAAGAATGCTAAGCTCAATTATTAAAAAGCGAAAAGAAAATCTCAATGAAGAAGAAAGTGAACTCTTAGAGAAAATTGGTGACCCTGATTTAGTAGAATTACGCAAAATGCCAAGACGAGTTAGATTCCAACAAGGCATGCGCGATCGCTATATAGAAGGTCTTAAAAGATCGTACTTATACTTGGATCGAATAAAAGCAGCTTTCAAGGAAATGGGACTACCCTTAGAACTTGCTTATTTGCCTCACGTCGAGAGTTCATTTAATTATCTGGCCTACTCAAAAGTTGGTGCCGCTGGTATTTGGCAATTTATGCGCTCAACGGGAAAAATTTATAAACTAAGGCTCAATTATGTCATTGATGAGCGAAGAGACCCGATTAAAGCCACTTTCGCCGCAGGAAGATTACTTCGTGATAACTATAATAAGCTGGGCACCTGGCCTTTAGCACTGACAGCTTATAACCATGGTGCTCGTAGTATGGAAAGGGCCATTAGAGATGTTGGAACTACAGATATGAGTAAAATTATTCAAAAATACGATGGAAGGCGTTTTGGATTTGCTTCACGAAATTTTTATCCCTCATTTGTCGCTGCAGCAGAACTGGCGCAAAACCCTGAACACATTTTTGGAGATTTCGAAAAGGAAGCCTTTCCTGAATACACAGAGATTGAATTAAAAAAACCGCTAACTGTTG
>CALFYV010000147.1 GCA_937952395.1 uncultured Bacteriovoracaceae bacterium
ACTGATCCAGGTATTTACTTTTAGCTTGAGGGTCTAAAGCCGAATATTGTCCTGGCGTAAGCACTCTAAAAGGAGTGTTGTAAGTATTCTCGGTCACTAGGTAGACCTTAACTCCGCGGCTTTTTGCTTTGGCCAGTTCTCGAGCTAAGAGAGTCAAATTAATCTCGTGAACCGCAACCAGAATTTCGTATTTTGCATGCGAAATCTGCTCGATCATAACTTCTTCTAAATTCTGACCAGCGCGCTTAATTTGCCTATAAGGATCAGTATAAGTATAAGATTCATTTTGATTGAAATAGGCATTAATACTTTGAGCGTATGCGCCTATGCTCAGGAGAAGAGAGTAAAGAAGAATAAGAGTTTTCATATAAACCTATTAAGTCTACTAATTCTATCTATTAATTATACTAATAATCACATTCTATCTATGAAAAAATTACATAAAAATTGAGTATTTCGCTTAGCCTTGTGTCATTTTCGTAAAAAGCACTTAATTTTGCTCTGGGATTACCGAAAAGATCATTAGAGAGGGTCTTGATGAAAACTTTAATAGTCTTTTTATTTATACCATTTTTGAGTTTGGCTGCTGATGTGGTGCCGCAACATATCGATGATGCTTTTAGTTATCGCTATGAAGAAGAAAAACAAGAATCAAAAAGGGCCATTGCCAATGATAAGCAAGTCCAACCTTCAGAAAAAGAAGTTGAAGTTGTGGATGAGTCTGATCGAGATTTAGCGTCTCAGGAAGATAAGTCTTCAGAAGATATTCAAAAGCACGCCAAAAAAATTAAGTACTGGAAATATTAAATACAAATGAAGGGAGGCGCTTTCGCCTCCCTCGTAACTTCAACTCATCATTCCTTTTAATGCTAATAAAAGATTTACTAGCGAAACGATAAGTAAAGTCAGTGATAAAATCTTCTCTTCCATGAGATCTCCTATTTAGGTGCTTCATTGCACCAAGGATATGGGGAGAAGATTTTAACTCTTGGAATTTATTGGATGTTCACTTAATTCAAACCTTTTGTGTTATATTGTACTTTCCCTCGTGACTTCACAAACCAGGGCAGTGATAAAATCAAAAAACCTCGGGCAAAACTCGAGGTTTTTTATTTTTAATGAAAATGCAAAAATGAAATCAGAAATGATTAATATTAAATTTTGATTGAGAAAAAAAGTCTCATTGAACTGGAACTGCTTGCTCCCAGAGGTTTAATTTTTCATACTGGGTTTTAAGCTGACCACAAGCCGCTAAGATATCATCACCTTTAGTTTGCCGGACCGTACAAGTAAAACCACGCTTGATCATTTGATCCATAAACCAAAGGATTTTCTCTTTGCTCGGACGTTTAAAATATGAACCTGGGTATTCGTTAAAAGGAATAAGATTGATTTTTGATTCTTTTCTCTTTAGTAATTCCGCCAGTGCCATCACATCTTCGGTTCTGTCATTTAAACCATCAATCAGTAAATACTCATAAGTGATTCTTCTATGGGCCTTAAGTGGAATTTTTTTAATCGCCTCAAATAGCCTTTTGAGATCAAAAACTTTATTAATCGGCATCAACTCTGATCGTATATTGTCATGAGCCGCTTGCAGTGAAATAGCAATATTCATA
>CALFYV010000148.1 GCA_937952395.1 uncultured Bacteriovoracaceae bacterium
AGCTTACCCCGAACCTCTCCTTTATAAAGGGATTCTTTTTGAGAGGGCCAGCCCTGGACCTCATGAGACGTAATTTCTAACTTATCCCCATTTTCAGCATTCGTGGTTTGTGAGCGGATGTTGCCCCAGGCTGAAAAATAGTTTTTATTTCGCCAGAAACGCAGAACCTTGGCTTGAAACTCAGCCCCTTCATAACTTAATTGCACGTTGTCATTTAATTCTATCAATTCGCTTTCATCACTTACATCCGCCCTACTTGAACTGAAATAAATGGGAGTATCCGATTTTTGACTAAAAGCCTTACCATGTGGGACTTCAAAGGAGAGAGAATTACCATCACCAAGCATATCAAGCTTATCTGCATTCAGTAGCAATACAGGTTCATTATTTTGAAATAAAAAATACTCAACAGTTTCAAAATGACTCTCACTGCGTTTAAGTTCCTCCTTCAGATTTAACTCTGATTGAGTGGAGGTGCTCTCAAGCCAATAGGTAGAAAAAAAAGTAATAAAACTTATTGAAAAAAAGACGACCAAGGTGGAAAAAGAGGGTAAGTGAAGCATGAACATCCTAATGGCACTATTATATCCCTTTTCCTCACCTAAGATAAGGGAATTTCACCCTTTTTGACGTTATTTTGACTCTTATGCTAGTGTCATTTTCACTTGATATGAAAGAAGAAGAGAAGGCCAAATCCACAGTTCAACTCCTCGAGAGCATTGTTGCTTCGGGACAAAAATTAACTCCAATGATGGAGCAATATTATAATATCAAAAAACAATATCCAGAAACCTTATTACTTTTCAGAATGGGTGACTTTTACGAGCTGTTCTTTGATGACGCTCGTGAGGCTTCCCAAATACTCAATATTGCTTTAACTCATCGTGGAAAAATCGCAGACATTGCCATCCCGATGGCGGGAATTCCTCATCATGCTGCGAATGCATACATCGATAGAATTACATCTTGTGGTAAAAAAGCCGCTATTTGCGAACAGACAGAAGATCCTAAACTAGCAAAAGGAATTGTAAAAAGAGCCGTCACTCAAGTCGTAAGTCCAGGCATGCCTTTTGATTTAGAAAAGGCTGAAAAATACGAAAATAAATACATGGCCAGTGCCTACTATCAAGATGGAAAATTTTCTTTAAGCTTCATTGATTATACCACTGGTGATTTTTTTGGAATGATATTAGAAAGCATTAACGAAGTCGCTGAAACACTTAGCATATATTCCCCAAAAGAATTTTTAAGCTTCCTTGGTCAATGGGATAATTTTCATGAGTTCAATGAATCATTCGAACGTACATCTATTTTAAAAACACACTTATCTCAAGAATATTTTGAAACAAAACACACTCAATATTATATAGGAAAAATTATTCCAGGTTTTGAACGAGATGAAACACTTAAATCAAATTCGATTATTTTGAATTCAATTGGCGCTCTTGCTTATTATATTTGCTCAACTCAATCATTGGAAAGTTTAAGTCATATTCGCCCCTACCGTTTGCAAAATAAAAATCAATCCTTAAAAGTCACATATCCAACATTAGTTGGTTTAGAAATTCTGCCTTCATATCAAAAGAATTATAAAGATTCCGTCTTGGGTTTTTTTGATAAAACAAAAACCTCAATGGGGACAAGAAAGCTTAAAGAGATTTTTCAAACGCCGTTAAGAAACATAGATACGATAAATCAGCGTTTAGATATTATTGATTATTTTAAAAATAACCAAGAAGTGTTGGTTAACGTAAAAGAATTATTAAAAGATATTCGTGATCTTGATCGCATCATGGCCAAAGTAACTACATCGAAAGCAAACGGTGCAGACCTATTGAATTTGGCCCAAGGAATTCAAATATTCTTTCAATTAGAAAAAATCTTACCTCCCGATTTGGTCAACCTAATACCCAAATGGAAAAACAAGACCGACAAAGACATATCAGATCTAGCTAAAAAACTTATTTCAACTCTTAATGATGAGATAGGTGCAAACCTCGAGAAAGGAAATCTCATTAAAGACGGAGTTTGTCCAAAAAGAGATCGCCTGGCATCGTTGTCGCAAAGTGCTGCATCTGAACTAGTGAAACTCGAGACTCAATATCGTAAGAGAACGGGAATCAATACGCTCAAAATTAAATCTAATAATGTCGCTGGATATTTCATCGAAGTATCTAAAAGTCATATGAGTAAAGTTCCAAAAACTTTCCAGCGTAAACAGACACTGGTCAATAGCGAACGATACCTAACGCAAGAACTATTGGATTTTGAAAAGGATATTGTTTCAGCCAAAGATAAACTTTATAAACTAGAACGACAAATATTTGATGATTTACTATCAGAGATAACTCATTTGTCGTCATTCATTTTAGAACTGGCCTCTTCTCTTGCTTTAATTGATTGCTTTCAATCATTTAGTTGGATGGCAATACAAGAGGGATTATCTCGTCCGCACCTTCGTGAAAATAAAAAAATATTAAACGTAAAAAATGCTTGGCATCCTTTGATTAAGGCTAATATTAAAGATCATTTCGTCTCTCACTCACTTTCTTTGGATTCAAATCAGTTTTTTGGTTTAATAACAGGTCCAAATATTTCTGGTAAAAAAACCGTCATGCGAGAGATGGCCATCATTCAATTTCTGGCTCAACTTGGATCTTTTGTCCCCGCCCAAAATGCAGAACTTAACCTTTGTGATTATTTATTTTCTCGTCTTGGTGCAAGTGATGATATCATCCGTGGTCAATCAACTTTTATGGTTGAGATGAGTGAGACTGCCGAAATCATTCGTCATGCCACTGAAAATTCTCTGATTATATTAGACGAGATCGGCAGAGGTACTTCAACTTTTGATGGTCTTAGTATTGCTTGGGCCTTGGTGGAATATCTTAACAAAAAAACTAAAGCTATTACCTTATTTTCAACTCATTACCATGAGCTAATTGATCTGGTTAAAGATTTAATAACCGCCAAAAATTTAACCGTTAAGACAGTCAATTATAAAGGTAAAGTTCAATTTCTCTATACTTTAATCGAAGAGGGTGCAACCCAAAGTTTCGGTATTCATGTTGCTGAACTGGCTGGATTACCCCAAGAAATTTTAAATCGTTCACAAGAAATTCTTTCTTCCTTGGAGAACAATACTCATCAGCATAAAAAAATCATCGAAGAAAATAAGTTTGAGAGAATTAATCAACTAAGCTTCTTGCAGGAACAACCGATTTTTCATATTCCTGAATATTTAGAGAAACTAGAACGTGAAATTCAAGACTTAGATATAATAAATTTGACCCCTCTTCAGGCCATTCAAAAACTTGATCATCTGAAAAATGAAATCATAAGACATTAGATTGTAAACAGCGCTTTTTCATCAAATTTCAGACTCATTTTCCGATAAATATATAAGGTGGAAAGTGTATGATGAAGCCAAATGAAAAAATTCTTAATTTAAATGATTATTTAGACCAACGTCCTAAAGAATCAATTACAGCTTTTTTTGCTAAAAAACTTAATGCAACTATCAGCAAGAGAGTTTTTGCTTTTTTCATAGATATTTTTATCATTAATTTTATCAAGTTTGGTATTTTTTCGGCTTACTCAGCTTTTCTTAACGGTTTTCTTTTCTCTCTCCCAGGAAAAAAAATAGCTTATATGAGTAAAAACCTCATCAGTATTGAACCTCTGGTAGGCTTAACAATTCTCTATGGTTATTTTCTTTTTTGTTACTATGTCACTCACGGTAAAAGCCTTGGTAAAAAAATAATGAAACTATCAGTTGTCAGCGACTCTTATCTAACAGGGAATATGCTACACAAGAGCCCTGAGCTTAAAGAAGCTTTTTTAAGAGCGAGTGGATATGTAATATGTTATTTGAGTGCTGGTATTCTTTTTTTTATGCCTTTTTTTAGAAAAGATAAACGCGGTATCCAAGATATACTTTCCAAAACTTCTGTCTTAGAAGATAAACAACTTTATGAGTATTTTATCTCTCAAGAGAAAAAAGATGAGCAGATTGTTTATCTGAATCTTGAAAGCTTAGAAGACAAGACAAAAACAGCAGCTTAATCAGATCGTGAACTTCATTTTTAAATCATCTAATTGTTCTTTATTGGCACTCGATGGACTCGCTGCCATTAAATCGGTCGCTGCATTTGTTTTAGGAAAAGCAATGACATCGCGAATGAACTCAGTTCGATTAAAAATCATCATAATTCTATCAAGACCAAAGGCAATACCAGCATGTGGAGGAGTTCCATATTTAAGGGCCTCAATGAAAAATCCAAATTGTCTTTCACAATCTTCTTTGGTGAAGCCTAGTATATCGAACATTTTTTGCTGAACCTTGGTATCAAAAATTCGTACAGAACCACCACCTAACTCATAACCATTACAAACCACATCATAAGCATTGGCTTTAATATTTTTTAAATCTTGGATATTGCCCTTAATAAATTTTTCTTTGTCCTCATCAACTGGAGAGGTAAAAGGGTGATGGAGAGCATAAAAACGTTTATCATCTTCGTTATATTCCAAAAGTGGAAAATCATGAATCCAAACGAAAGCAAATTGACCTTCCTTAATAAGATTCAACTTTCTAGCTAAATGCCGCCTTAAAGCATCTGTCGAATCATGAGTGATTTTATGAGATAAATCTGCACAAAAAAGCCATAATCCATGACCTTTTTCTATACTCATACTTTCTAATTTTTTTAATACGTCTTCAGATATAAATTTAGAGACTCCACCTGTAATACCTTCTTTTGAAGTTTTAAACCAGGCAACACCTTTACCGCCATAAGGTTTCACAACTTCAGTCAAGGCATCAATATCTTTTCTAGCAAGAATACCCATCGCTTCCGGAATAAAAAGCGCTTTAATCAAACCGTTCTCTCTGACAGATGAGAAAACCTTAAAATCAACACCCTCGACACAATCATTCACAATCATATGCTTGAGCGCAAACCTCAAATCGGGCTTATCACTGCCATAATCACGAAGAGCTTCATCATAAGTCATTTGTGGAAGTTCAAAATTTTTGTCTAGCGAGAAAATATTTTTTAACAATTTTGTTGCCAAGTTTTTTATATATTCTTGTCTTGAAAAGCTAACCTCAATATCAATTTGAGTAAACTCTGGTTGTCTGTCTGCTCTTAGATCTTCGTCTCTAAAACATTTACAAATTTGAAAATACTTATCTGTTCCTCCAATCATCAGTAATTGCTTTAGAGTTTGAGGCGATTGTGGGAGGGCATACACCTTACCTGGGTGAACGCGACTTGGAACAATATAGTCCCTTGCGCCTTCAGGGGTGGTCTTGTAAAGAATAGGAGTTTCCACCTCAATAAACCCTTCACCATAAAGAACTTCACGAGCTTTGCGAGCTGTATCTGAACGTAATTTTAGATTATTTTGTAAATGATTAGTTCTTAAATCCAAATAACGATATTTAAGCTTTAAATCATCACTAGATTCAATAGCACCATGAGGTAAGAAAGGGACATTATCTGCATATGAAAGAAGTTTTATTTCACTGACCTGTACTTCAATCTCACCAGTCATCATATTTTTATTTTTTGCTGACTCGGGTCTTTTCTTCACAACACCCTTGGCCATTAAAACTGATTCTAATGAGAATTTTTTTAATTCTGATGTATCCCCACCATAATTTTCGAAACCCAATTGTGTGATACCATATTTATCTCTAAGATCGATAAAATGAAGACCGCCTAAATCTCTATACTTATTCATCCAACCGCAGAGAATGACTGTTTTTCCTTCATCACTTGTCTTAAGTTCGCCACAGTGATGAGTACGCATTAGTCCAGATAGTTCGGCCATTGAAAACTCCCCTAATATTTAGGATAATTACTTATGGGCAAAGTTATAGCGCAATTTTCACTATTCATCAGCAAAAACCTATGGATAATGGCCATAATTGGCTTTCATGGGTGCCAAAAAGAAATTAAGCCTATTCCATTATCGCTTCTAAGCAGCTCTAGCGTTCAAATAGAAAGTGGAGAAGAGTTGAAAGTTCGTATGGCCCTAACCACACAACAGCAGGTACAAGGACTCAGCGGTGTTCAAGATTATGAATTTCGTGATGATGAAGCCATGCTTTTCTTTAATCTCGAAGACTCTCTAAGACAGTTTTGGATGCCTGATACCTATTTTAATCTTGATATTTTCTTCTTAGATAGAAATCTAGTGGTTCTTGATGTAGACCGTGATGTGCCACATTACATTGGTCGTGAAAATCCTGAGAAAATTCCTAGAGCTAAACCTGTTTATTGCCGTCACGTTTTTGAAATGAAAGCCAGTTCAGCTTTATCTAAAAAAATTCAAAAAGGAATGAAACTTAAATGGACTGGGAAGTTCCCTCTTGAGCAAATAGAACTAAGTATTCGTCAGCTCCAATAACTCCTAAATGATCCCTTGCTAATTTTTTTTGGTAAGATTTACTAGTACGAATCAACAATATTTCTTCTTGAAGCTGCCTGATTTCCTGTTTCCCACTTACTATTTCCCTATTCATTTGCTCAAGTTGTTCATGAGTTTGAAAGTATTCCCAGACACCGCGATCCATAAAAAAAAGTCGCATCAGTAAGGCAACAAATAAATACCAAGGTGAGCGTCTTACATGCTTTTTTATATCGATAGTTTTTTCTTTAGCTTTTCCGTATTGAAAATGAGTACCAAATGAAGATTTCTTTTTCTTTCTCACATTAACTAATTCAACGTCTTCGTAACGAGCAACACGTTTCCTTGCAGTTGAATCAATCGATGAAGATATTCCTGAACTACTGGCAACTGGAATGCTTAAGCGTTTTCTTTTACTATTATTTTCTTCAATGGGATCGTAATGATAATGCTTGAGAGTTTCACCGACTAAAAAATCCATACTAAACATCCTGTTTTAGTTATTTCTTTGTCTTTATTTTACTCTGAATACTTTCTTGACTCAAGAAAAGAGAATACCTGATAAAAAAAAACGGCCCTTTTGGGCCGTTTTTTAGTTAATTTGTCATAATTTAAACTAATTAATTTTGAGCAACTTCAGCTGGAGCTGGAGCTGGAACAGGCTGAATGACAACTTCATTACTTTTAGCTGCCTCAGCTAACGCCTTATTAATAATATTAGAGTACTTGTTCTTGGCATCTGTATTGACAACAAGCTCGATGTCAGGAGTTGTTCCATTATTCTCAATATATGAACCATTATTTCTAGTAATTAATGATTCAGTTTGGCGAACTTGAAAATTGGTTCTTGGAGAAGAAGAGTGATTAACTACGTTTCCGCCTGCTCCCATTGACTGAGCTCCCATGATAACAGCCCTTTTATTATCTTGCATAATAGCAGAGAAAATATCACA
>CALFYV010000149.1 GCA_937952395.1 uncultured Bacteriovoracaceae bacterium
ATAAAAAATATAAGGCTTACTCAGTTCAGTATCATCCCGAAGCTAATCCTGGGCCCGAGGATACCAATTGGATGTTTGATGAGTTTCTCACTTTAATTAATAAAGGAGAAAGATATGTCTAAAAAAGAACATATTAAAAAAGTTTTAGTCATCGGTTCTGGTCCCATCGTTATCGGCCAAGGTGCTGAATTTGATTACTCTGGAACCCAAGCTGTTCATTCTTTGAAAGAGGAAGGTCTTGAGGTCGTTCTCATCAATTCCAATCCTGCAACGATTATGACCGATCAAGAAACCGCAGATAAAGTTTATATAGAACCTTTAACCAAAGAATTTTTGTTAAAAGTTATTTACCTCGAACGTCCTGATGGAATCATTCCAACCCTTGGAGGACAAACTGCATTGAATCTTGCCATGGAGTTAGCTGAAGAAGGAATTTTTGAACGGGAAGGTATTGAACTTTTGGGATGTAAACCAGCGACCATTAAAGAAGCTGAAGATCGCCAATTATTTAAAGATTTATTAGAAAGGATTGGCGAACCCTATTGTGAAAGTAAAACAGTTAAATCATTTAATGAAGCTCAAGAGTTTGTGAAACAAATTGGCTTCCCAGTCGTTATACGTCCTGCCTATACCCTTGGAGGTTCTGGTGGAGGACATGCAACAAATGAAGAAGAATTGGCTAAGTATATGAAGAGTGGTTTACAAAACTCTCCGATCAACCAAGTCTTGGTTGAAAAAAGTATCGCCGGTTATAAAGAAATCGAATATGAGATCATGCGAGATTCCAAAGATAACGCCATTGTGATTTGTAATATGGAAAATATTGACCCTGTAGGAATTCACACCGGCGACAGTATTGTGGTCGCGCCTAGCCAGACTTTAAGTGATAAAGAGTACCAATTACTTAGAAGTTCATCGCTGAAAATCGTCAGGGCCTTAGGTATTGAGGGTGGTTGTAATGTGCAGTTAGCAATTGATCCAGATAGTTTTAATTATTTTGTGATTGAAGTAAACCCTAGAGTTAGTCGTTCTTCCGCTCTCGCTTCAAAGGCTACTGGTTATCCCATTGCTAAAATCGCAGCTAAAATTTCTATTGGTATGGGGCTAGATGAAATTATCAATCCTGTGACAAAAAAAACTTACGCATGTTTTGAACCAACTCTTGATTATGTAGTGACCAAAATTCCACGGTGGCCTTTTGATAAATTTGTAACCGCTAACAGACGTCTAGGCACACAAATGAAAGCCACTGGTGAAGTCATGGCCATTGGTCGAAATATAGAGGAGTCGTTACTAAAAGCGGTACGCTCACTAGAAATCGGAGTTTATCATCTTGAACTCGAAGAGCTAAAAGGTTTAAACATAGACCAATTAGAAAACAAGATTGCGGCTATGGATGATGAGAGAATCTTTGCTGTCGCTGAAGCCTTAAGAAAAGGCCGTAGCATTAATAGTCTTTTTGAGCAGACGAAAATCGATAGGTTTTTCTTAAATAAAATTAAAAATATTATTAACTATGAAAAAAGAATGACCTCAGAAAAACTAACTCCTGAGTTATTAAGAGAAGTGAAAAAAATTGGTTTTACCGATGAGGTCATTGCTGACTTAACCAAAAAAACCCCAGAAGATATTTTTCAAATGAGAGAAGATAACAATATGTTCCCAGTTTATAAAATGGTGGATACTTGTTCTGCCGAGTTTGAATCATCAACCCCCTATTATTATTCAACCTATGAAGAAGAAGATGAAGTTCTTCCTAGTCAAAAAAAGAAAGTGGTGGTTTTAGGTTCTGGCCCTATTCGTATTGGTCAGGGTATCGAGTTTGATTATGCTACAGTTCACGCTGTTCAGGCGATACGTGAAATGGGCCTAGAGGCCATCGTTATTAATTCAAATCCAGAAACCGTTTCAACTGATTTTAATATTAGTGACAGGCTTTATTTTGAACCACTTAATATCGAAGATGTTTATCATGTTATAAGAAAAGAAAAACCCGAAGGTGTTATCGTTCAATTCGGAGGACAAACAGCCATTAACCTGGCTGCACCTTTGGTTAAACGAGGAGTTAAAATACTGGGGACTTCGCTTGAGAGTATTGATAAAAGTGAAGACAGACAAAAATTCGAAGAACTTTTACAATCTCTAAAAATTTCTCAACCCCAAGGAACGACGGCCACCTCTACCAAAGAGGCACTTGAAAAAGCAGCCACTCTTGGCTTCCCAGTTATTCTTCGCCCCTCTTATGTTATTGGAGGGAGAGCGATGGAAATTATTTATAATCAAGATGATCTTAATTATTACATGAATCATGCAGTGAAGGCCTCCAAGACACATCCTGTTTTAATTGATCGTTATATGGTTGGAAAGGAATTAGAAGTTGATGCTATTTGTGACGGGCAAACTGTTTTTATTCCCGGAATTATGGAGCATATTGAAAAAGCAGGAGTTCACTCAGGAGACTCAATCGCAGTTTATCCTCCTCAAACTGTTAATCAAAAAATTATTGATGAATTGGTTGATATGACAATAAAAATTGCCACGGCACTTGAAACAAAGGGACTTATTAATATTCAGTTTATTATTTCTAAAGATAAGCCTTATGTTCTAGAAGTAAATCCACGCTCATCCAGAACTGTACCCTTTCTTAGCAAAGTAACGAAAGTTCCAATGGCCAAAGCTGCAACCAAAGCCATTCTTGGTGATTCATTAAAAGCCCAAGGTTATAGCAGCGGTTTACGTCCTAATGAAAAATTAATTTCAGTCAAAGCACCTGTCTTCTCATTTGCCAAACTAGTGGATGTTGATATTGCTCTTGGGCCTGAGATGAAATCAACTGGTGAAGTTATGGGAAGAGATCATAGTTTTGAAAAAGCACTCTACAAATCCTTACTCGGAGCTGGAATTAAAATCCCT
>CALFYV010000150.1 GCA_937952395.1 uncultured Bacteriovoracaceae bacterium
GCCCCGAGTACACTTCTATTGGAACTATAGCTTGTGAACGTTTGTCAAACTTATGGAGGATTAAATGAGACTAACATCAAAAGGCCGTTACGCTGTCAGAGCAATGCTCGACTTAACTTTTCACTCTAGTGGAAATCCTGTAAGACTACAGGAAATCTCAACTAGACAATCAATTTCACTACACTATTTAGAGCAACTTTTCAGAAAGCTAAGAACTGGAAAAGTTGTTAAGTCTGTTCGAGGACCTGGTGGTGGTTATGTGCTTTCTCGCTCAATGGATGAAATATCTATTAAAGATGTTCTTGAGTGTGTTGGCGAAAACATCAACCCAGCTAAAGACATTATTGGAATTGCAAGTTCAGGTGTTGATACTTCTTTGCTTATTGATGGCGGAAAAGTAGATACAATTGAATTCAATTTATCAAGAAACTATTTCAGAAATCTTGGGGTTATTATGCAAGAGTATCTTGCCACAACAACTCTTGGGGATCTATTTAGAGAAGGTAAAGATGCTGCTTTTACTGCTGCTCACGCTAGCAATCAAAACAGCTCTTCGCAGACTCAAACAGCAACTAATAACAGCAATGCAAGCTCTACTTCAACAAGTACAGCTGCTAGCTCAAATGAAAGCTCAAATAGTTCTGTAAATAGCAGTAGCTTATCTGCTATTCGTCCTTCTATTGGAGAAGTTAATCAGTAAAACTGATAAACTTTTTCAGGTGTAGGATGGCCCACTGGACAACCTCCATAGGTGGGCATATATAAGGCAGATGAAATCGATTTATTTAGATTATAATGCCACATCCCCCTTAGCCGACTCTGTAAAAGAGTACTTGGCCAAGGGGGATTTTTCTTTTGCCAATCCCGCTTCAACTCATTCCAGTGGGAAAAAAGCAGCAACTCAAATCAATTCAATTAAAGCAGACATAAAACAACAATTTGGAATGGTTCATTCTCATCTTATTTTTCACTCAGGTGTGACAGAAGCAGTCAATACGTTCTTTAAACGAGATGAAAAAATTCATATGTTCCACTTTAATAGTGACCATCCTTGTATCTTAGAAGTCGCCAAATATCTAAAAAAAAATGGACACGAAGTCACTGCTTTCGATTTAAATCAAAACGGTCTTTTCAACCAAGAGGAGATTATCAAAGAAATAAAAAAGGCCCAAAAGCCAGCTTTTTTAAATTTCACCTGGGTTCACAACGAAACAGGTATTGTCTGGGATCTGGCCCGTGCGCAAGAGATCAAAAAACAAACAGGTTGTTTTATTCATGTCGACGCTGCTCAAGTTGTTGGTAAAATAGAAAACTACTTTAAATTAAATCCTAATTTAGATTTTTATAGTTTTTCTGGTCATAAATTTGGAGCACTAAAGGGAATAGGATTTAGTTTTGTTAATCCTGATTTTCCGTTCAAAAATTACTTACATTGAGGAGGTCAACAACATGCGATCAGGAACCGAAAGCTTAATCAGCTATGAGAGTATTCGATTGGCCCTGGACGAAGTATCAAAATTTTTTAATCCTGAGTTGAGTCTAAAAAATAAAATCCAAATTGAGTTGGCCCTTGAAGACTTACTTAGAAAGAATGTGACTATAGTCGGCAAAAATGCTCAAAGAAATCTTAATACTATTACTTTTCTTCATCATAAAGAGCGAGCTGATGTCCTCTTAGCGGCTTTAGACTTGGCAGGAATTGAAGCCAGCTCGGGTTCAGCTTGTTCTTCTGGCTCTGTTCTTGAGAGCGCTACCATCAAATCTATGGGGTTCAAAGAACTCGCTGCCCATTCTATTCGCTTGTCTTTACCACTCAATTCTAGTCAGATTTCTACTGCTGAGATCATAAACAGACTAAAAAAAGCTTTAAGCAACTTCCAATAATCTTTTTTGTCGTTATAATCAAAACATGGCTTCCATACTTAGAAGAATTAAGAAAAAAGAATTCGATGGTTTTAAAGATTTTGTAAGATCTTTAGAAACTACCGCCCACTCTAAGCGAGTCGATATTATTCAAGCCGCTATTTTAGAAGATCCCATCTACATGATTTATATTTTTAAAAATATGACTAATCCTGGTGAAGTGATCGAGTTAGTTAATGATTCCATTGATGTCTTTGTAAAGAATCTACCCAACTCGATGAATACTTTGGCACGAGCTTTTTTCGGGACCGATAAAATTGAATTCATTAAAAATGAAGTTTTACCCAAAGGACTTGCTAAAGATTTTGAAGAAGAACTGGGATTGATTAAAGAACTTAAGCAGTCTGAAAAAGAGGCGGCTGGTTACTTAATGATTCAAACTTATCGTTCCCTACAAGAACAGGAATTCATATATGGAAAGCCTTGGGATTTTCCACCTGCCAATGTTATCAAAGAAGATTCGACAGCCAGACAAGAAGGACATGTCATTACCAATTTTGAAAATGGCCAAGTAGCAGCTGAAGGCGATTTCATCAAAGGTAAGCGAGAAGGTACGTGGGTTCACTATTATGAAAATGGTGTGATTATGGCGCGAGGTAATTGGCGTGAAGGCATGAAAGAAGGGGAGTGGACTTTTTGGCACGCCAATGGCAAGAAAAAATGCCAAGGAATTTACCGTGAAGATGTCAAAGAAGGAAATTGGCTCTATTTTGATCGTAACGGAATGCCTTTAAAAAAATAAAAAATTATCCGAGCAAGAAATACTCTATAGTTGGTAACTACTATTGAGTATTATCCTATGACATTGAAAACAGGTCAGATTAGTTGATAAGAGAGTTTTTTTCTCAGTCAGTTTTTGCCTAGCACTGAATATTTCTTAAATATCATAGAAAATTTCTTTAATGACGAAGAGTAAGTCACTGAAAATAGGATGGTGAATATTGAATCGTTCATTTTTTAAATATTATTTGTTTCTCCTCTTGATAACCTCTTGTGCTCAAGTGGAACTAGAAAGATTAGCTGATTATGCCATTCAGGCACGTGCCCATCTTGAGCGTGGTGAATATCAACAATCTTTAGAATATTTGTCACTTATAGAATCGGTTAAAAATCTTAATGATGATCTGATCGTAATGAAGGCCATCAATTTGCAAAAATTAGGCAAGGGTGGTGAAGCAGTAAAAATTCTAGAAAATGCTAAACAGATTTTTCCAGAATCAAAAAAAATACAATTACATTTGGCTTCAAACTATTTTTATCAAAGTAATTATTTAGCCTCCATGAGAACAGTAAGAGAGATGGGACCCGCTCATATGTATAATTTGCCTGCAGGTAAAATTCTTTTAAAAACCTACCTCAAACTTAGTGAAAATAAAAAAGCTAGTATTCTTTCCACAACATTATTAAATAAGCAACCCGCTGATTTAGATTTACATTTTTATCGTGGTTTGAGTTTGTTTCGCTTAAAAAATTATAGAGAGAGTGCAGAAGATTTCAAATATTGCTTCACTCATGATTTTAAAACTGAAAAAGTCGCCAAATATTTAGCTTATATTCATACGGCGCAAAAAAATGTGGCGGAAGCGAATATTTATGTTCGTTATCTGGCCTTAAAATTACCTCAAGAAAGTTTCACCCGAAAAATGTTTTTGCGTAACCTCCTTAATATTAATTCCGTAGATAGGATTGCCTCGCTCCAATTATTTTTACCTTTTGTTGCCGACGATTGGGAGCAGTATGAACTAGTGAAGGCATTAAATGATGGCAATTATTATCAAGAGGCTTCTGAACTCTTGGCCACTTTATACGAACAGGATAAGAAAAAAATTTGGGTTGCACTCAATTACTCTAAGGCCCTTGTTCAATTAGATAAAGTTGATGCAGCGTCTGAAGTGCTTAACCAAACAGCACAACTTATTCAGGGAAATGAGAAGCAAACCTTAAGAAACTATATGGCCTTGCTTGAGAAGAGAAAATTCTTCGAAAAAAATCGTCCTCAAGCCATTGTGGCAAACGTGGAACATACCCCTGTTTCAAATAAATTAAAGCGTTCCACCGCTTCTGTTGATTTTGTTGATTATGAGGTCTCCAAAGGGGAAGTTCTCGTTGATATTTCCAAGAAATTCTACGGAACAGAATACAAATGGCAAGTCATTCAAAAACATAATAAACCTTATCTGGATAATCCAAGAAATATCCCAGTAGGTACAAAAATAAAGGTGCCTATATCACCATGAAAACATTATTTTATTTAACACTTATTTTTTTATTACAAAAAAGCCTTTTAGCGCAAGATTACTTTAGACCACCAGAGGAAGCTATCGCGGATCTAGAGGATGGAGAGTTCTCAGATAAAGTAGCTGAAAAAAAAAAAGTACAAGATAAATCAAAAACAATTGGTAAGTTAAGCCAGAAGAACGATTTGCAAATTCTTTATACCAATAATTTTTATCAATACTCTCAAGAAGGCAGCGGAGTCACTTATGATTTAGAGAACTCTTCAGGTGCAGGACTCTATCTTAAGTATGACTATTGGCTAGAATATAATAAAAATCAACTCTCTTTCACTTACTATTCAACCAATTCAGCCTTTAAAGAACCGGTAAATATTGGTGGAAAGAACGTAGATATTAAAAGACGCTACTTCAATGCTTCTTATGTGCATTTTTTGAGTAAAAAAGAATACAGCGTGGAGTTAGGTATGGGATATCTTACTCAAAGCCCTTCGAGTTTCAGTAACCAGCAACTGGTTTCAGATTATAAAATTCTAGGTCCCTCAGTGGGAGGTAAGTATAAAAAATTAATTTATGATAGATGGACTTTTACAGGTAAAGTTTCCGCTTTGATTCCCATCCAGTTTAGTGAGAAGCAAAAGACGGGTTATCACGATTTCAGTTTATATTCTCAAAATTCGGCCATGTTTTCATACGCCATAAATGAAAAACTCAATTTTGATGTGGGAGTCATGCTCGAATATGAAATACATAAATTTAGTGGAACTGGTGAACGCGGTGTAAGCGATGCTAGTGATAATTATATTAATTATTCGATTCCAATAGGTATAACTTACTTATTTTAAGAAAGGCTTTTATGAAAAAAATGTACTTAACCTTACTCCTTTTACTTTTTATATTTGGTTGTAACCAATCAACTGATGTCAGTGGAGTCTCAACTAACTCTAATCAAACATCTTCTTCTAGTACTTGCGCAACAGGAGTGATCGACGCCGGGTCAAAGGTTAGTAACACGACAACCCGTAGAGGTGAATTCTCATCCATACAAATGGATCCCATAAATAACCGTCCGGCTACCGCTTATTATGATTTTGGTGCATTAGCAGTCAAATACAGTTATTGGAATGGTTCTCAATTTGTGCATGAACTGGTAGCAGGCTATACCACTACAGTTAACTCCATTTCTCTTACCTTTTTAACAACAGGAATTCCTGTTATCGCTTGGACTGCAGCT
>CALFYV010000151.1 GCA_937952395.1 uncultured Bacteriovoracaceae bacterium
AGAATTTCGTCCCCTTTTTTAAGAAAAGTGCGTCCGTATGAACTGGCAACCAAGTTAATGGCATCAGTTGTGCCCTTGGTGAATATGATTTCCTCACGTTTATTAGCATTTATAAATTTTTGAACTTTGTCACGAGTGCCTTCATATTTTAAAGTTGAGACTTCACTTAAATAATGTAAACCACGATGAACATTGGCGGTAGTTTGTGAGTAGTATTCGTTGATGGCATTGATAACTGACAGAGGCTTCAAATTGGTAGCGGCACTATCCAGGTAAACTAAACGTTTACCATGAACTTTAGTTTTTAAAACCGGGAAATCATCCTTTATATTTTTAGGGTTAAAACTAGGCATGCACTTCTCCTAGTTGTAGCTGACAAAATTTTTCAAAAACATATTGTTCTAATTCTTGCGCCAACTCTTTGTTGTCAATTTTTAATAAAATTTCTTGTAGGTAAGCATGAGAGAGTATTTGTTTGGCACGATTGATATCGATACCACGGGATTGCAAATAAAAAATTTCATCGGGACTTAACTGACCAGTGGTTGAGCCGTGAGAACATTTCACATCATCAGCAAAAATTTCTAACTGAGGTTGTGAATGAGATTGGGCAGTTTTCGATAACAGCAGGGTCTTATTTAATTGCGAAGAGTTAATTTGCTGAGCATTTTTACCCACAAGAATACGCCCAGTAAAAATGCCTTTAGAGTTATCATCCAAAATACCTTTAAATAGTTGTTCACTTTGAGTATGAGCAGCTTTGTGGTGAATAAAAGTATGGTTGTCTAAATGCTCATAATTATTAAGAGCATAAAGCCCGAATGAGGCGGCACTTGCACCTGCTTCATTAAGAGAAATTTCAAGATTATGCCGTACCATTTTTCCACTTAAACTAATAAGAAATGAAGTGTAGTGAGCATCTCTAGCAACGTGAGCTTGAGTGTTAGTATTGATAATATGCTCTTTGGCCAAGAGGACATTTTTTAAATGAATCAATTTGGCATTTTTCTTTATATCAATATTAAGAGCTGAGTTTATGAAATGACCAGATTCGTTACTGACGATCTTTTCAACTAGAGTTAATTGTGAACCCTCTTGAGCAATTAAGTAAACTTGAGGGTAGATGGCCAAACTTTCACCCTTAGATTCATAGAGAAATGTAATAGGCTTCTTATAAACATGATTCCTTTTTAGCTTGATAAAATATGTATGCTCTAAGAAAACATGATTTAAGCTGATAAAGGGATTATTTTTTTCATTTGTAAAAGCACTTGCAAATTGCCTAAATTCATCTTGGGTAATTTCATCCATGCTTTTTATTTCAATTTCTTCTGGCCAATTTGACGAATCACTTATGAGTTTTCCATTTAGAAAGTATAAACGGTTAGGATATTTTTTAAGACTTTGTTCAAAGCTTGTTGCTAACTTTAATTGACTCTCTAGCGCCTTTGTCATAGGGGTAAAACGCCAAGCTTCAGTTTTACTAGTGGGCAACCCAATAGCTTTGAATTGCTTGATGGCCATCTCTGAAGATTGTATTGCCCAGGCTGGCAAAGCAGAGTTTTGCTTAAAACTCTTGATTTGATTTTCAATATTAGCTAGTGCATTCA
>CALFYV010000152.1 GCA_937952395.1 uncultured Bacteriovoracaceae bacterium
TGGTTGATACCACTTTCCATGGCAGCTTGCACGTCTTCTTTTTGAAGGGCACCTGAGATGAGTAGAAAACGCATATCTTTGGTATTATATGACTTAGAAATTTGACCGATTAGCTCAATTCCTGTTTTGCCTTCCATCTTAAAATCAGCAATGACTAATTGAAAATTCTGGTTTTGGATTTTTTGCATGGCCTGTAGTGAATTATTGGCAGTCACGATTTTATCTATTTCTGGTGACATAGATAAAAAAACTTTGATCAGATTACAAATCTTCTGTTCATCATCAACAACTAGTACGTTAAGACCAGATCGGCTCACTAGTTTGTCTCTCCTAGAGCAAGCTTAATTGTTTCTAAGATCTCTTCTCTGGTAAAAGGTTTGAGAATAAGTCCTGATACATTATATTTATCTTTATCTTGGTTAAAATGCTCAATATTCTTTTTACTGGTTAAATAGTAAATAGGGCATTTGATCCCGCTCTCTCTGACTTTCTTAGAAAATTCTGAACCATTCATTTTTGGCATGGAGTGGTCGGTAATAATAAGATCAATTCTAATGCTTTCTAAAAAGCGCAAAGCTTCCTGGCCATTAGTTGAGCCAACAAAAACATGCCCTTCATCTTCTATGAATTTATTTAAAATATTGAGAATCTGAACTTCATTATCCACTACTAAAATTCGCTTTCCATCACGATTTTTTTGATTCATGAGGATCTCATTTTGAGAATAACTACTCATTTCAATCACAGGAAGTTTAATAGTGAATTTAGCACCTTTGCCTTTTTCAGATTCTAGCTTTATCGCTCCTTGATGGGATTCAATAATTTTTGAACAAATAGAAAGGCCTAAACCAGTGCCTTCGCCTACTTCTTTAGTTGTGAAAAAAGGAGAGAAAATATCTTCATGAATCTCTTTAGGAATACCCGGGCCATTATCTGTCACTACAATATTGAGATAATTTTCTTTGGGCATTTTAATAAGTTCGATGGTGACTACTGGATTTTTTGTCTGGGCACTTAATAAGGCATCCAAAGCATTTTTACATAAGTTAATCAGGACTTGTTCAATCTTAACTTTATTAACTAAGCCTACCAAATCTTCATCTTGTAGTTTTATATCAAGCATGACCTTGCCTTCATTAAATGAAGGCCCAACTAATTCCTTTGCGGTTTTAATAATATCAGCTAACTTACAATATTCTTTTTTATCTTCACTCTTATGTAAGAAGCTTCTCATATTATTAACAATAATATGAATGCGTTCAAGAGAATCTTTAACATCGTTAATGGCTTGAATCAGAGTTTCTTTTTGGTTAAAAGGATTTTCATTTTCGAGAATCATTTGAATGATTTCTGAATTACCCGAGGCGATAGTCAGAGGATTATTTATCTCATGAGATATTCCTGCTGTTAATTCACCTAGGGTAGCGAGCTTGTCTGCTTGCACTATTTGAGAGTGAGTTGATTTTAATTCTTCGATCTGGTCACGGTATTTGTCAAAAAGGTTTTTTTCCACACTTAGATCATTTAAGCAAAGCACATAGTTATTATCTTCAATCGGAAAAACTTTGATAACTACTGTATAGATAGCTTCTGCATTTTGAGTAAATTGAATTTGGCCTTCTTCACTGATAACAGCTTGGTTTTCTTTAATACAAGAATCTATTAGCTTTTTGATTTGGATTTTCTCGCTGCTGAGTACATCTGTAACAGACGCAGCTTTTTTTAAAACACGTGGAGGTGATTTAGAGAAAGTCACAAAGTTGTGATTAAAGTAGAGGATTTCTTTTTTTTTATTAAAAATGATGACAGGTTCAAACGTGTTATCAAAAAGTTTGAATTGTTCTTCGGACTTTGCCATAGCTTAACCTTTTATTATTTTTTTAGAAAACCAAAGTATTGGGCTTCAATTGCATCAAATTCCATTTCCTTTCCTGACTCAGGTGATTTAACCGCAGGAGCTTTGCCATCTTTAATATCAGAAGATTTTAAAAGTATTTTATGTTCAGTATCTGAATCTTCATCATAGTAGGGAGCATAGAATGATTCGATAGATGCTCCTTGACGGATAAATCCGTGGACCATATTCATTTGTTCAATAATGATTTGTGGACATTTTTGATAGATGATTTTTGCATCTTTAGGTAATTTTTCAATAAATTTGATCCACTCTCTGATACCGCATGAGTTAATCATGTTTACTTTATCAAAATCGAAAACATATTCTTTCTCTTGCACTTTTTCGATTTCGGCAAAGCTTGCATCTTCGTCAATATTGCCAGCGAAATTGGCCATGACCTTGTTAGAGACAACTTTAAAGTTGATAGTTAATTTGCTCACGATGACACCTCTTCGTAATAATGAAATGAAGTTATTCTTTCACGATATTTTTTAAAGCGTCTATTGCTATCAATGATAGCAATGACTTCAGTTCTTTTATTTTTCTTGGTATTTAAAATGAATTGATTACTATGATTAAAAATCATATAGAGTCCAAGTCCAGCACCACCTTCTTTTTCTTGAGCGGTTTTTTCGATAAAACTACGTTTAAGGCTTGCGACGACTTTATCTCTATCGAGTTTACCAAATGAATCCTGTACTGATATGCCAACAGCAAATTCATCAGCAGCTACTGAGAATAAGATATGTTCACTACCTTTTAGAAAAACTTCTTTTTTACGATCAATTCCTTCTTTGACATTGATAATATTTCGGTGAGCAATTCCATTGTAGAGTGCGTTGGTTAAAAGCTCATTACTCATAACTTGCAAATAATTTAAAGGACTCTCAAAATAGGCACTATAATCAATTTTACCTAGCGCTTTTTGAATCACTCCATCGATCTGTCTTGAGTCACTAATACCTTCGGTGGTAATTTGAGTCATAGGATGCATATACTGTTTAAGCCCCCAGATTTGACTTGAGAGTATTTTATTGATGGTATTTTCCAGTTCTAAAATGACATTATTGCCATTGATCCCAATTAAATGATTGATGGGATATTTAGCGATGTAATTAAGTATATTATGCTCATCACTTAGCTCTGATAGCAGGATAATTTTTTCTCCGTGTTGGCGCAGAAAAGCTTCATCATATTTCTCTATATTATGAGCGTCTACAATAATAAAATTGGGATTTTCAACTGGATGGTCAATGACAGATATTCCATTGGAAAGTTTGCCTAGATGCTCGGCAATTTCTTTCTTTAAAGCAGAGTCATTAAGGTTTAAAAAAAATTCTTTTTTATTTTCCATACTATTTTATTTTGGCCATCACTAAAGTGATGTCATCATCATTTTTCTTATCTTGATAAAATTCAAAAGCTTCTTTGATTATAGCATCTCGGGCGACAGAAGGTGAGCCTTTAACAGAAGCCAGTATTGATTTCATAAAGCGTCTTTGACCCCATTCTTTACCTTCTGGATTGACTCCCTCAACAATACCATCAGTAAAAAAGATAATTGTATCTTGGCTTTTTATGCTCATGGTTTCATTGTGAAATTGTCCAGTTTTCTCATGTCCAAGTCTGGGCCCATTTGAGTTCATCAATGGAATCACATCGCTCTTATCAGGTGCGCTTTCTTTATACTGGTATAAAAAAGGCGGGTTATGAGAGGCATTGGCATAAGTCAGAGTTTTATTCTGATAGTCAATTAAGGCCACAAAGGCCGTCATCAAAATATCTGAACCTACGGCACAAACAGCTTGGTTCATGAAACTCAAAACTTGAGAAGGAGAATCAATCACATGGGGATTAGATTGACTCAAAGTTCTTAAATTTTCAAAACAGCAATTTGCAGTAGCAGTCAGTAGAGCTGCGGGAACGCCATGTCCTGTGGCATCAATAATAGTGATAAGAGTTTTTCCATTCTGATGAATTTGTCCCCACCAATCTCCACCGCATTCACTGGCGGGAGTATAAAAAGCTGAAATATCAATTTCTGGGTAGCTTAAATCTTTATCTGGGAAAAACGAATCTTGGACTAATTTAGCAACTGCCAACTCATTCTCAAGGCGGGTTTTTTCTTCCATTTCAGAAATATAGCGCAAAATTTCTTGCCCCATATAATTAAAAGAATCACTCAGGGCCCCTATCTCATCATGAGCACTAACTTTAACTTGGATACCGAATTCTCCTTGGGCCATTTTCTCCGTAGCAGCATAGAGTTTATCTAAATGTTTGGTTAGACGGCGTGAAAATAAAATAGCAATCATAATGGCAAGAGAAAGAATAAATAGCCCAAACCAAATGGATTTTTCTTCCAAAAACTTAGCTGCACTAAAAGCTTTTGCCACTGAAATTTCAGCAAAAGTCGTAAAATGAAAAGTGGCATTTTTATGGTAAGCCACCAGCTTTTCTTCGCCATCTCGTTCAATTTGTTTAACTCCTGACTCTAAGTCACTGCTTAAAATTTCCAAAAGTTCACTTTGATTTATCACAACACTTTTTTCAAGTTTTTTAGCGTTATGATAAAGAATTTCTCCATTGTTATTGACCAGATAGGATTCATAAATTTTGTTATTATTAAAACTTTGTTGAATTTCGCTAATGAGAAAACGTCCTACAAAAATATGTTTGGTAACCGCATCTTGAATCGCGAGTAAAAGGTGGGGAACCTTCTCATAAAAAAAACCTCGAACGTAAATTTGGCCAGGATTAACTTCCTTGAAGTTAATCGGTTCACGTTTTTCAATTGCCATCAGTTCATCTTCAGAACTTTGATAGAAATTAAGTTCTTTCTTATTGATAAGAGTTAAACTTTTTTGGTACCCACCATCTTTTGGCCCGTAGAGTGAAAAACTGAGTATTTGACCCGAGTTTTCAAAATTTTGTGAATTCAAATGATTTTTTAGTGCCATTTGCCCAGTCATACTGAGAAAACTGACTCCATAACTAAAAAAGGAATTCATTCGGT
>CALFYV010000153.1 GCA_937952395.1 uncultured Bacteriovoracaceae bacterium
GTGTTGCATGTTATCGTAAATTCCCAGTCCTGCATAAACTCCACCACCTGGACTATTGATATAAAAATGAATTGGTGCTTCAGCATCAGATTGTTCTAAGAAAAGCATCTGTGCCACTAAAAGATTGGCAACAGTATCGTTAACCTCTGTTCCTAGGAAAATAATCCTATCTAGGAGAAGGCGCGAATAAATATCATATTGCCTCTCACCGCGAGCTGTCTGCTCAATAACAATAGGATTAGGTATATAAGCTTTAGGATTTGTCATTTAGTACTCCCTGAGTGTCTGTTATAATCTTTTCGGTTGAATGGGTTTATTCTTGAGTCTTTTAATAATGAATATTCCCTAGTCTTTTTGGTGGCTTAGTGCCTTTTCTCACCCTTAGTATACTGAGTTTTTCTTAAAACTTCACCTGCTTTATACTGGTGATTTTTAGGCTATTTTAAAGATGTTCATCAAATCTTAAACGTCAAGCTTTGAGTTAAATCAAAACTTGTTTTTTCCAACTTTTAAACATACATTAACGGCAACTTGATATTATTAGTAGTTAAAAAAAGGAGAAAAAATGAGTCGTTTAGTCGGAAATAATGCACCCTATTTTAAAACAAATGCTTTAGTTAATGGTTCGCAAAAAGAAGTCAGCCTTGATGATTACAAAGGAAAATGGAAAGTTCTTTTTTTCTATCCCCTAGATTTCACTTTTGTGTGCCCTACAGAAATAACAGCTTTTTCAGATGCAGCAGATAAATTTAAAAATTTGGGTTGTGAGCTTATTGCTTGTTCTGTGGATTCATTCTTTTCTCACCTGGCCTGGACTCAACAACCTCGTAATAAAGGCGGTTTGGGAGAAATTAAATTCCCTATTTTGGCTGATTTAAACAAACAAGTTGCCAGAGATTATGAAGTTTTAATTGAAGATGCTGGAGTTGCCCTACGTGGATTATTTTTAATTGATAACAATAATATTATTCAACACGCTACAATAAATAATTTGTCGGTTGGAAGAAATCCAGATGAGATATTAAGACTAGTTGAAGCTTATCAGTATACTGCGAAGCATGGCGAAGTTTGTCCAGCTGGTTGGACTTCTGGAAGTGACACGATGAAGCCTGATCCTAAAGGTTCTCAAGAGTGGTTTAGTAAAAATAAATAATTTTTTTCTCATACCATAACAAATAAAGAGGGAGGCAAAAGCTTCCCTTTTTATTTGTCATTTTTTACTCTTAAAAAACCTATCACGATGACTCGCCTGCACAGTAAGTAATTTTTACAGTAATGTAAGACAACGTTTTTCATTCGCTACATCTACTCCTTATAATTTAATAACTTATTAATTGTTTGGAGAGATTCAATTAATAAAGAAAAAGAGTTTTTGTCGTACACAGTTGCTATAAAGAGGAAGCGAATGAAAGATGAGGGACTGGGAATAACCAATGTTATTTCCTTGCAAGAAGCAAAAAACAAAAAAAAGTTAGAGTTAGAGCGAGACGCTTACAAGTCTTATCTCAAACTTTTACAAAATGAAGAACTAGAATTTGAAATCAAAAACTATCTAGAAAAGCTAAGTTCTATCGAATTCTCAAAAGGTAAAGCAGATCTAGGAAAATTAATTTTGGAAGAAATCGCTTCTCGAGTTAATAATTCTTCACCTAATAAAGCTAACTCTATTGAGGATATGAAAAAAGCTATTATTGAAAGGCTTGATGATTTTGAAATCTTACACTAAAGCCACTGCAATGAGCGGTAGTCATGGGTAACCTGCTTTCTTAAAAGTGAGATTTTATCAATTCCTCTATACCCCAAGATCTGACTTAAAATTCTCACTTTCTCAAGTGCAGTATTGTCTGAGTTCACGTTATCTAACAAAGCTTGTAGATGGACAATATTACTTATAAAAACACTGACGTAATCTGAAATGAGCTTTTTTGCTTGTGGAGAACAATCTGTAAATCTGATGCCTATTCTTGTTTGAAAAACTTGTTCAACTTCAGTGGTCATACTTTCCCGTCTGACAGTACTTCCTTTAAGTCTTATAATTTTTTTTGGAAAAATTTCTTGTGAGAAATCTTTCATTCTACCCAAAGAAAAATTTTTAAAAAATGGAAATTGAGGTAAACAGATTAACAAAGGCACTTCGATTTTGTCTGAAAAATGAGGTAACTGATCAAAGAGCATCCCACCTTCAGATATATTCAATGTAGCTGCTTTGAAAACAAAATTATCATCTTCAAATAAAACTTCTTGAAAATAAGGAGCTCTTAAATGAATACGTTGATAATTTTTTTCCTTTATCATAATAACTGGCTGGCAATTTCGGATAAAGCCGAACGCTCTCCCACTTTAAGCATTGTATGGGCCACAATATCTTCTTGCTTCAACCGCTCTATACAATAAGAAAGTCCATTATTGATGGAATCTAGATAAGGATTATCAATTTGTTCACAATCACCTGTTAAAACAATTTTTGTTCCTTCTCCTGCTCGAGTGATAATTGTTTTAATTTCGTGGGGAGATAAATTTTGTGCCTCATCCACAATCA
>CALFYV010000154.1 GCA_937952395.1 uncultured Bacteriovoracaceae bacterium
GAACTTTATCGCTTTGGAATGACTTACGCTAAGCGTCTCTCACAAGAAGCCAATGATGAGAATATGCGCAAAGAGGCTGTTGAAACCGCAAAAAAATTAAGTGAAATCAACGCTCTTGCCTCTATAATCAAACACAGCTACCCTTATCTTGCGCCCATTATTGATTTTTATTATGTAGTTTCGGCTAATTTAATGGGAGAAACAATGGAAGAGGTTGCAAAAAGTTCACTCATTGCATTTTCAAATGCCCAAAATGCCACCTCTGTATTATACGAACTAATAAATCAAACACTTGAAGAAAATAAGGTTCATGGTGAGTCTCACCAAAAAAGTAAAGAGGTTTAGTTTTCATGACACAAACATCGCTAGAAATTGAAAATTTTCTTGATAAAGCAAAAAATACTGCTTCCTTTATCAATGTAGAGGCAACTCTAACCACAAAAAAAAGTCATATATTTGAGAGCAAAGAATATCCAAATAGTTCTAAAAACCAAGTTGAAACGGTTCAATTTAGAAAGCTTATCGACGACACAATTCACTCTCTTTTTAACTACATAACCTGCTTAAACGAAACCATTGACGTTAGTGTAAATAAACTAAAGCTATCTGATGAGAATATTGATAAAGACTTGAATAAAATAATAGGCGGAGTTGAAATATTTATCGAAACTGGATTAGAAATTTATAATTCATTTTCCAAAGAGAAAACTCATGAAATCCGCCAAGATTACAAGGAACAAATATTCCAACTTATATGCCTACTTAAAGCCATCTTGTCTTCCTATAAAAAGAAAGATTATTTCATGCTTTGTGACTTGCTGGAATTCGAACTAAAAGATAGTCTCTTACAGTGGAAAGTGCAAATATTATCCAAAATCAAAGCTCTTTAGATTCAAATTTTTTAAAAATTAAAGATAATGAATTTTACTTTCAATCGATTAGATCCTTAAATCGTGGCAATGATAAACTTTTAGAGCTTTATTCTAACCTTCATTCAAATATTAATAGCAATAACGAAATTATTTACTGGAAAGATAAAAAACAGTCACTCGAGAAACTATTGATTGATTGTAATTCAATTCAACTTTTTCCTAAAGAATTTTTAAATATAAGTTATTTCAAAGAATATATTTCTTGCCACCTTTTAATTCATGAAAAGGGTAGCTCCAATTGTTACTGTTTTAATAGTAGTAGGCAAGGTCGCGACAGTAGGACATTTTTCAATATTGGAGAATTTAATAAATTTTTCAATATTGTTAAGAAAAGCAAAAACAAATCTTTTAATAGAGACCAAATTTATAATCTCGACATTGATTTTCTAGGAACTTTTCTAGCAAAAGAGTATGCCTTTGCTCATTATAATATTATTCTTGTTTTATCTAGAAATGATTTTCTAGCTCCATCCAAATCTGAATTATCCAACTTTCATAGTTTTACTAAAAACTTACCGCCAATTATTAACGGACTGCTTGAAAATGAAAGTGCTAATAAAAAAATTATTAATTTAATTCAATGTCTTTATGAATACCCTTATCCATTAGTTATAAAAAAGAATGATGATATTATCTTCAAGAACTATTCTTACAAGGAAGTTCCCACTTATGAACAGCTGTTAGAGCTTGAATCGTTCGAAATTTATACTCATTACAAATTAATACTCTATACCTTAAGAGATAACGAATCTCACACCTCTGATCTTTTTCATTTTCAAAGAGTTTCCTTACTAGGCGAACTTCTCAATACATTACGACACGAGTTAAGTAATCCACTTTTCGGCGTTGCACTTGCTAGTCAAATTCTAGCAAGTGAATCTAAAAACGATGACGATAAAGAAATTTTTCGAGAAGTTAGCAAAAACATTGAACGCTGCCAACTTATTATTGAAAATTTTTCTAACTTATATCAAAATGTTAACATTCAGAAAGAAGTCAATTTAAAAAAATTAATCGAGGAATCTCTCACTTTAACAAAATCTGAAACACGTTCAATTGAAAAAAATATTTACTACCAAAAAGAAATCGAAAAACATCTCGAAATTAAAGTTAATCCAACCTGGGTTGTTCAAATATTGTTTAATTTAATTGTCAATTCAGCGCAAGCCTTAAGATCTATCGAAGATGACAATAAAAAATTACAAATTTTAATCAGTATTTACAAAAAGGAAAATTTTATTGTTGTTTCTGTCTCTGATAATGGCCCTGGCATAAACCAAGAACAAATTAATGAACTTTTCAAACCGTTTTATACAACAAAATCAAATGGTACTGGATTAGGATTACCTATTTCAAAAAACCTCGCTCGAAGAATGGATGGAGACATACTTGTTAGATCTAATAAACCTAATCCTGGAGTAACGTTTAGTTTATTCCTACCAATTAAAAATAATGAAGATTTTAATAATTGAGGATGAGTTGCTGATAGGGCAATCATTAAAAAAAATGCTGGAAAAGCGAGGTGCTGTTGCCCAAGTGCAATCCAGCGGTAAAGCAGCTATAAAACTTATCTTAAATGAGAACTTCGACAGAATCGTATGTGATCTAATGTTGCAGGATATTACTGGTTTTGACATAATAGAAGAGTCTAAAAAAAAATATTCAAACGATGAGATTAGTAAAAAATTTGTTATTATGACAGCTTATAATTCTCCCCAAGTCCTCAATAAAGCCAATGAATATAAGTGCCCTGTATTGAACAAACCATTTGAAGATCTTGAAACAGCGCTTGATACAATGATAAGTATTTAATAATCTTTTAACAGAGGTATTTTTTGGTAGCGGGAAAAAAAATAAAAAATGTTTCAATTATACTGAAGCCGCATAGCTTAACCGAATTTAATAACCTATTACCTAATTTAACAAATTGGTTATTACGAAGAAAAAAAGAAGTCTATTTTCTTAACTCCGAGTTAGATCGTTTAGAAAAAATATTTAAAACGAAAAAGTTTAAAAATTTTCATTTTTTAGAAGAAAATGAGATTTTTGACCACTCCGATCTCATTATTTCACTTGGTGGGGATGGTACCCTTATAGGAATTTGTAGACACGCTAAAAATAAAGTACCTATTTTCGGCGTCAATTTAGGTCATTTAGGGTTTATTACGGAATTTAGTAAAATTGAATTTTTTGACCAACTAGCAGATGTTTTGAACAACAAATATGAAACATCTATAAAATCACTTTTTAATGTAAAGGTATTAAGAAATGACAAGGTTATTTTCCAAGGTTCTTTTTTTAACGATGTTTCTATAAGTAAAAATGATATAGCAAGGATGTTTACCCTTAATGTTCAGGCCAATGGCGATCATGTCTATAATATTTCTGGTGATGGACTTATTATTAGTTCCACGATGGGCTCAACAGCCTATTCATTAGCGGCTGGTGGACCAATTGTTCACCCAGATGTCAAAGCTGTACTCTTAACGCCTATTTGTCCACATAGCCTATCTCATCGCCCGCTAGTAATACCCGATAGTTCTAAAATTGAAATTCGTTTAATAAATCAAGAAAACCATGTAGCGATTACCCTCGATGGGCAATTAGGTTTCAATATTGATTCAAGAGATGTTTTAAGTATTTCTAAAGAGAAGCGAAAATCTATACATTTAATAAGAAATTCAGAAAGGACTTTCTACCATACATTAAAAGAAAAATTTGATCATGGTCGACGCTAGACTAATCTAATTTTTCAAAAGTTATAGTATTTGATTCACTGATATAAATAAATGTATTTTCCTCTGGTGCGTAGCCATTGTTAACATAGACCCCAAAGTCTGACTCATAAAAATCTTTCACATGGCAATGGCCAGATACAACCACATCATAACCTTGTTTTAGTTTTACTTCTGCACCTTGACGATAACTGTCTCTCACTTTTGCCTCATTAAAGACAAGACGTCCTCTATTTCTTGAGGCATCTGATGCTTTTTGCGCCAACTTACTTAAAATAAAATATGGCATTATTTTTTCTGCCAATATTTTAATCGGCTTAGATAAAATAAAGGCTTTATATTTTTGATAAGCTTCGCTGTTTGGTTCAAGTTCATCCCCATGTGAAAAATAATATTTCTTACCGTTGATATTAAAATCCAGAGAGTACTGCTCTATTATGAGTTTCTTTTCTTGATAAAATTTAGAGAAATATTTTCTAAAAAAACTCTCTATATGGACATCGTGATTACCTTCAAAGTAGTAAATAACACTCCCGTTTTCCAGTAAGAACTGTATTCTCTTAAAAATTGCAGGATATATATTTATAAATTGCTTGTGGGGCCCGCAGAAAAAATCAAAAATGTCTCCAAGAAGAACTATTTTAGAAGCATTAACAACCTTTTCATTTGATAAAAACTTTAAAAGAATCTCTTGTTCATTATTCCGATTTGGCTTAATGTGAACATCTGAAATTATAGCTATACTCATCTACTAACTATAATAAAGTTTAGAGAAAGAGAAAAGGTTAAATAATCTCATCTTGAAACTCTAGAACAAGCTTCGCTATCTTTGTTTTAAATTCCTCATCTAAGCCAATATACTCTGCCCCTATACGAAATGATTCATAAACGACTTCAGGCCTTTCATTGGCGGTGACTTTTATAATGTTGGCTACCTTAGCTTTAAAGTTAGTGCTCTCACCTTTAACAGTTAAAAGCAGAAACTCAAGAATAGTTTCTACCTGAAAGTATTTTTTTTCGTCTTTGTTGATATGAAAGGAAATACCACTAATTGATATATCAAATACATTTTTTTTAAACAGCTTATATTGACCAGACTTACCATCTTTGATTTTGAATTCAATCGAGGCTCTTTTTGATTCATTAACCTTAGCTCTCAACCCACTTCTGCGCTCTTTCATTTGTATTTCTTTGGGGTATTTCAAAACAAACTCAAAATTATTCTGCACTCTAACTAACTCACCTTGAAATAAAATTGTATCATCAATAATCATTATATTGACCGAATCACTTCCCGAAAGAATCGATTCAATATCACTATTTTTTTGGGGTTTTAAAACAATCTCTTCGATCTGTGGGCGAATAGCTATAATAGCAGCACTTGCCAAATATTTATCCTTAGCTCCCATTTTCCATGCCAACACTTCTTGCTTTTTCTCTTGAGCATTTCTAATGATTTGCTTGATCTGTTCAGAATCTGAAATCTTTTGCAAAGACAAGGAACACCTTCTTAAAAAAAGCCCCCCCGAAAGCTTTCACTTAAGGGGGGTCGGGCTTAAGTAGAGCAGGTTATTGCAAAATCCCACTCTAAAAACCATTTATATTATTCACCATTTTCTTATGTCCTAGTTTATTTGAAATTGAGAGGGGTTTAAGGCCCCCTCTCACTGCCTATTTTTTATCCTAAAAGAGTCAATGCACTTCTTGGAATACTATTAGCTTGCGCCAAAGTTTGGATACCAGCACTCTTAACGATATTGATAGAAGCTGCTTTAGAAGCTGCAACAGCATAGTCAACATCTTCAATTCGTGATCTGGCTTCATCTTGATTAACAGCAGTAACTTCTAAGTTTCTCACTGTTGATTGTAGACGTGATTGGATTGAACCAAGTGATGCTCTATAACCAGAGACCGCCTCTAAAGCATCATCAATGGTTGGCATAGCATCGTTGGCATCATCTTTATCTGCGATACCAGTACTGTCAATGTCTGGTGAACTTGAGGTAACATCAACAAGGTCAGCATCAAATGCTATCTTGTTATCGTCCCCTGCATAAGCACCAACGTGGAATTCCATTAGACCAGTTCCAGAGTCACCTTTAATTAAAGGTATACCAGCAAACGTTGTTGATTGGGCGATACGATCTGCCTCTTCAACTAATTGCTGATACTCTAGATCTAA
>CALFYV010000155.1 GCA_937952395.1 uncultured Bacteriovoracaceae bacterium
GAAAAGAAGAAGTATTACAACAGGTTTTTTATTCAACTGTGACTTCGGCTATTACCAGTTCTCTTAATCATAATAAGGGCCGCAAGATCACTTTAAGAAGCAAATCTCTAGGTAAGAGTGCCTATATAAAACTAACTGTTAATGGCCATGTTTTTAAAACAGAAGAAATCAATCAAACTACTCAGCGTAACGCTGAGGTTGTAGATATCAACTTGAAATTAATGTCAGAACTGATGAGCGATGTAGATGGTAAAATTGTGCTTAGAAACCTTTTCGACGAGCAAGGAGAGCTCTCTAGCTCTTGCACTGAATTGCTTTTTGATAGGGCACCTGCGGCTACAGATAAAGCACCGGTTGAAGATAAAAGCCGTTTAGTGAGTGTTAAAAAAGGTAAGAAGAAAGATCTCATCAGAGAAATCCGAAGTAATCAGTAATTCAAAGTAAAAGTCACCGGACCATCATTAACCAGAGAGACTTGCATATTTTCACCGAATGAACCGTGTTCTACTCTAATTCCTTGTTCTTTAAGTTTTTTATTAAAGAGCGCATAATAGATTTTGGCTTTATCCGGTTGCATGGATTTATCAAAACTGGGACGGTGACCTTTTTTGCCATCCCAACTTAGAGTAAATTGACTGATAGAGAGTATGGAGCCATTGACCTGTTCTAGGTTTAAATTCATTTTTTCATTTTCATCTTCAAAAATGCGCAGATTAATAATTTTATTAACAGCTTGTTCGATTTTTTCTTCGCTATCATCTGACTCAAAACAAATAAAGAGTAAATAACCTTTTTGAATCTGGCCAATGATTTCAGAGTTGACAGTAACCGAAGCCTTTTTAACTCTTTGTAGTACGATTTTCATTAGAATAGCCTTTTCTGCATTTTTTGATAATCTAATCCACTTAAAACGGCAGATTTAAAATTGACATATTTTTTTAAATCAAAGGGTGCTGTATAAAAATATTTTTGAAAGTTCTCAATGAGATTTTCTAATTTATTTTCCCTCATCTGAGTAAAGAAATGCTCTCCTAATAAATAGCCAATATTTTTGGAAATATAATAGATTCCTGTGTAATCAAACTTTGATATGATTTTTTTATGAGCTTTCGTTTTATCTAAAAGGTTTAGCGTTTCCTGGTATTGCTCTCTTATTTCTTTATTTTCTGTTGTTAAACATTTCTCTTCGAGTTCTAAATAAAGATCACATTTTCTATATGGGTTAATAATTTTTGATATGAAATAGCTATGGGCATGTTGAAGTACAAAAAACGAAAAAAAACTTAATTTGTCCTTAAAAATAGATTTTTGTTTGAACTTATTTTCAGCTAAAAATATAGACTGAATATGAACGCCGGCTAAGTAGATAAGTCTATTGGCAGAATAGTTAGGTATATAATAAATCTTATGGTCTATAAGTTTAAAAGTTTCATTATTAGTTAATAGGTGTTGATAAAAAGATTTGATTTTTTTTTGCTTGAGGCTTTTGATTTTATTTGCAAGAAACTTGAGCTCTAAATGGTCCAATAAATTAAAATCTAATATGTCTTTATCACTTAAAGAAAGCCCTAGTCCTTTGAGTAATTCTTTTATGAGTAAGTAGAAATTATCTTCTGTATTTGGCCCAAAGATTTTTAAACCAGTATCAAGGATATAGCTATGAATATCAAAGTCAGGATCATCCAACATATTCTCATACCAGTAGATCATGCTTTCGTATTTTAACCACGGGGGTGAGGTCATTAAGCAAAATTCGTTCTGGTTAAATTGGTAAAATTGCTCAAGACATTCAATATTATCTAGATAAATGGGATCAATATTTTGATGAATAATTAACGTTCTATAAATTTTTTTTGAAAAAATTTTTAAATATTTAGGAATTTTGCTAGGAATGATATGAAGCTCTCCGAATAATAGTAAAATTGGAGTTGTTGGATTTTGTTCTTTAAGTTTGATTAATTCTTTTGCTACAAATTGGTCTCTCTCATCAAGCCTCCCTGTTGTATTCATCGCTTTTAGTTTGATCGGATAAGCTTTGGCCAATTCAAAAATGAGTTTATAGTGGTTCCAAGGGAAACGCCAAGAATCGTGATAACCGATGGCATCTAGAAATTCAAGTTCTGTAATAAAATCTCCCAAGTAAGAATCAAGTATTTGCTGTTTGCTATGATGAACGAATTCAATTCCCATAATCATTCCCTGGGGATTTTTACAAAGCTGTCTGGCAATCCTAAGGACATTTCTTATATTTTGGTCAAAGGTGTGTATGTCACCAATTAAAGTTATCTCAGAATTGGTAAGGGCATTTTTAAATTCTATTTCATTGCTTTTGATATAATTTCTTTTGAAATAATAATTTTGATCTTGACGGTAGCTCTCAATTTCTTGATTAGGGGCTTCGAATTCATGAGCCTGATTCTTCAAGTTTTCGTTTAGAGTTATATGAAGTTGTTTTAACTGATGATTGAGCACATAAACCTCTACTTCAATAGTAATAGATTTTATGTACTTTGATTGAGGGAATTTACAAATAATGTTGAAATTAGTTGATTTAATTTTTTACTGAGTGAGTCAATAGCCTGATGGCCGATGGTGAAACTTTGGATAATTTGATTTATCTCATCTGACTTAGGAATTTGAACAGATTGTAAAAGAGAGCTAATTTTTTGACCAAGCAAATAGCTCGCTAGGTATTTGATAAAAAAGATCGTATTTTTATCTGCATAAATAACAATAATGCTTTTATCTTGTGAATATAGCTCTAAACCATGGAGTATTTCATTATTAGAAATTTTCTCAATTTTTTCAACTTTAGTTAAAGGTAAGTGAACTTCTTCGGGATCGTAAACATTAAATTCAATATAAACATCTTCGTTATGAGGATAAATAGGGGTGAGCCTTGTTTTTACTAAAGACTCTTGTAGTTTTTTACTACTAAATAAAGAATTTAAAAATTCTTCATTATTTTTCTTTTCGATGCAAAGGGTTTTTAAAGTTCCTTTAAAGGCGCTTAACATTCCCATAATAGATTTGGGATACTGAGTGAATGTAGAGTTTAACAAAGGAGTGATGGTATTAAAATTTTGTAGTAACTCAGGTGCTTTATACTGAGATATTTTATTCTCATCAAAAGTTAAAAGTTGAAATCCTTTGGCTATATAATCCGGCAAAATTTTGTCATCTATGAAAAACTTGGGGAAAAGTAGGGCATTAAGCTTAGATTTCATTTTTGTTATATTTCCGGTGAATGTGAAGTTGATAATCTGTTGTCCTAAAGAAGAAGACAGGTATTCACGAAAAATATTGATATTGAAATTTTTTACTTTAGAAATAATCCCAAAATACTGACAGCGGGTAAATCCATAATCGAGTGCTTTAGCTTTTAAGCTTTGAAAAGGAACGATCTCAATTTTGGTATGGTTATTTAATCGGTAGTCGATAACAACTGCCAGTGGAAACTCATGAGTGTTATCTTCAATTAAAAAGAGGTTGTCTTGATTTGAAAATGAATTTTTCTCATCTTTAAGCGGATAGACATCAAAGAGGTTATCAAAGCGTACACAAGATTTAACGAGATTACTAAAATACTTGGGATGGGTTATGTGTTGTGAATCTTTGTTCGCTGAATTAAGGAAACGGCCATCAACAAGGGCATCATGATGGAATTCAATAGCAAATGGGTGGAGCAATTCTTTTTGATAATAGGGAGGTGCTTCATAAAGATGGTCTCTTATGAAAGAATGTAAGCCTTTCGTCAATACACTAAATTGTTCAAAATTTTCGATTTTTCCAGCCAGGTTGAAACTAAGGAATGCATTTTTTATTTCATTTTTTTGGGTCTTATTAAAGATAAAAATGAAGTTCCCAACCTCGCCTTTATTCTCAATCTCCTCTAACGAGAAATAGGCTTCAAGTTCTAGGGTATTAAGGAGAGTATTGATTTTTTCTTTTTGTGATGGAATGAAAATATTTTTATTACAAATTAAAAATAGCTTTCCATTTTCTTTTAAGGCAGAAGCTTCAGCATTAACCTTATTTAATATATAAAAGTATGGATTGTTTTTAGGGTGTTTCGTTAGGTTCAAAATTATTCGGTCATAATTTGATTTCGATTCGTTCATCTCATCAAAGAAAAGATTAGCTTGGTGGTTTGATTGTTCTTGTTTATTATTTTGGTGAGTTTTCATTATTCCTGTAATAAAGCTAATAACAGGATGTTTTTGTTTTTGAGCGACTTCAATTAAGAAAGTAAGAAATTGAAGCTCGTTAAACAATTCAAGATAAGCCCCGGTTTCAAATTTTGAACCGCAGAACTCAGGGCAAATAAGCTCTTTCCATTTTATTTCTAAGTTTCCTGATTGAGCCAACCAATGAGATAAGGAAAGTGAGTTTATAAAATGACCAGTGAATTTACAGCTAATAACTTTGGGAATTGTACTATGGCTTTTTAAGGCATTTGGAATAGAACCATTTTTTATAGAATGATTCCAATTACAATAATTAATCATTAAAGAGTTAAGAAAAAGCCCGAAGTTTTTTTGAGACAAAGACGGTGAATGCTGAGATTGTGGTAATAATTGCTGTGCTCTATTGGAGAGCCCTTGAATCATTTGGTTCACCGATAACTCGAGTGCTACTTCACTTAATCTTGAGACTACTTCACTAAAACGAGCTTGAGGGCGATACAAGTTATAGCTATTAAATTCAAAAGATTTAATATTAAGTTCATTGGAGCTCGTTTTTTTGAAAGTCTGGATGATAAAAGAATTTGGATTTAATAAATTCTTAATATCAATTTTAGTATTTGTTTGAACTTCTAAATGGGAAAGAAAGCGTATCTTTAAAAAGTAAATCGTGGCAACCCTTAAAGCATAAACTTGAATAAAATTATTCAATTGATTTTTTTCGAGTTCGTTATTTTTTCTTAGTTCACACCAAAAACTATCTACATCTTCAATGCCAGCATATATCTGGTTGGTGAATTCAGAGTAGGACATAAACTCAGAATAGATCGCCTCCTTCATCCGCTTATTAAAAGTGCTATTTTCTAGCGCAGTCTGAACATCTTGAATTAAGCAATCAAGGTAGAAATTAAATAATTCTTCACTCTTTATTTGCTCTGAATCGAGGGCAATTTCACTAGGTGAAAAAAAACTGGGAAAGCATTCATCGAGTGGATCTAAAACTTGTTGTGTGCTTAATTGTTCTGATACAATACCAGAGTAAAGCGACTGATTATTCGCTTCGCTTAATCCTTTAAGCCAGTTCTTGGCGCAAAAGGGTTCCTGATTCAAAAACTGCCCCACATTTAAATAGTTTTTATTTTTGCTTGTCCACTTTGGTGGAAGAAAATAATTAACGAACCTGAGAGATTTTGTCATGAAAAAAATTCCAAAAATCGGGAAATGGGTATTATTTCTAAAGTTCTTTTTTTCTTAGGTCGATATGTTTAAAGAAGGGTTATTTAACCGCATGTAGTTAAATTGAGAGAGGGTTATCATGACGGACCATGACAATGATGAAAAAGGCTTCAATGATGATGAACTAAAAGACATCATGGAAGAGATTGAAAGCCTGGAAAAAGAGTTCACCGATGAGCCTTCTGGCACCTCTGATGGTTATATCGATTCTAAGAGCGAAGATATCCAAGAAGAAGTTGAAAAAGAAGTTGATAATATACTAGATGGGGATATAGATATGAGTTCATCGAAGAAATCCATTCATTCCACTGTGAAAAAATTTCCAATAAAAACAATAGGGCCCCATGGAAAAAGTAAAATGCATTTTTCTGTTGAAGGAGAGATGAAAATTCAGTTAAGTTTTGATGTTGCCAGCCAAGTCATCAA
>CALFYV010000156.1 GCA_937952395.1 uncultured Bacteriovoracaceae bacterium
CTGGCTTGGTTAAGGCTTCATCAGAGGGTAAAAAGATAAGCGCATTGACTTCGAACTTGCGGTATTTGATAGTTTTTTTGATTATTTTAACGCTCATCCCTCTCCATTTTGTTGTGTGAAATCAAAGGATTATTGATTGACGGATTTCTCTGAAAACATTAACTTAAGTCTCACGTTTTTAGAAGAACTTCTAAAAGAGAGTTTGCCTCGGTAGCTCAGTTGGTAGAGCAAGGGACTGAAAATCCCTGTGTCGGTGGTTCAATCCCGCCCCGGGGCACCAAAATTTTTTGGCGAACTATGTTCCCGTTTAAATACCCGATTTTATTCGGGTATTTTTTTATCTACTTACCTGTACAAAACATTTATAACCCAAAGTTGGAGAAGTTTTATTATTTATTCAAAAATTACAAATAGATAGATGGTTCGCATTGCATATTACTAGACTAGTCTTATGCTAAAGCGAACTCAACTTACCTGTAAAAATAGTTCGTTAGGTTTTGTTTTTTTCATAAATATTTCTAACCATTCCACTGTTCCACTTTTTTCCTTTTGTCTTAGTTGGAATTTTTAATGTGTGAAGTATTTCTGCGACTTTATCAAATGAGAGTTTTTGCTCTCTTAAGTGAAAGATTGTTTTAATTGTTCGTTGCTCAGCTTGATGTTCAACTGTTTTTCCTTTTACTCTTCTATAACCATACTTTTTGTGTAGCAGATCTTTTTTCTTTTTTTCATGATTTCTTATAAGTACACCCATTTTTTGTAATCTTCTTTTTATTGTGTTTTTAGAAGTATTAAGTAAGTGACCAATTTCAGTAAGATTATAACCTTCGAGATACTTATTCTTAATCAACTCCTCATCAAGGTTGAGTTTGTTTCGTGAAATAATTAGTTGTCTTTCTATAACAGCTGGCCCGTCATAATATTTAAGAATGCAATATAATGTTAGTTCGATAAATGCGATTGCTTCTTCAGTTGTCATTTCTGGTTCTTTAATCATAATAAGCTCCTTGATATTTATCGTGTAATTACTCAGCTCTATTGTTTTGAAGCTATTTTGCTTTTATTTGTTAATCTTAAGTTTACATATTGATTGAGATATATATAAAAAATAATTGAACAAGGTGTGTAGTCACTTTAAGGAGAAAATTGATATGGGGCCAATTGCTAAAATAAAACTATTCAATTTTAAGAAATTCGACGAACTTGAAATTAATTTTAATGATACATTAAACATGCTCATTGGAGATAATGAGGCCGGCAAGAGTTCGATATTGACAGCTCTAGACATTGTTTTAAGTGGAAGCAGAAGTAAAGTTGAAAGCATTGGGCTTGATAATCTTTTTAACACTAAGATAGTAGATGAATTTTTAAATTCAAATAAAGATTATGAGAGCTTGCCAACTCTTAAGGTAGAGATATATTTAAACGAACAAAACAATCCAGATTTAAATGGGAATGCAAATAGTGATAGCCGAATTACCGATGGTTTAAGCTTAACCTGTAGACCAAATGATGACTTCAGTAAAGAGATTAAAGAAGTTTTAAGCAGTAGTGAGCAAAACTTCCCCTTCGAATATTACTCCATAGTTTTTAAAACTTTTTCAGATGAAAATTTTACGAATTATAGAAAGTTTTTTAATCATATATTGATCGATAATACGTTAGTGAGTAACGAATATGCAGTTAAAGAATACGTAAAATCTATATACCGTAACAATGTTACGGAAGCTGAGAAAAACAAACATCATAACTTATACAGGCAACATAAGAATAATTTTAATAATAATATTTTAAAAGAATTGAATGATAGGACTGATAATTACGACTTTACTGTTAGAACGAACTCAAAGTCCAATCTTGAAACAGACCTGACTATATCTGAAGATAATATTTATATAGAAAATAAAGGGAAGGGGAGACAGTGTTTTATAAAAGCAGAATTTGCGTTAAGAAAAAATAACGAAAAAAGAAAATTAGATATTTTATTAATTGAAGAACCGGAAAATCATTTAAGTCATATTAATATGAAGAAGTTGATTTCAAAGATAAGAGGTTCCGAAGAAAAGCAAATAATTATAGCTACTCATAATAGTTTAATTAGTACAAGACTTGATTTAAGGAAATCGATACTTTTGAATAGTAATTCAAGCACACCAGTTGCACTTTCCAGGCTGAATGAAGATACTGCCAAATTTTTTATGAAAGCACCTGATAATAACATACTAGAGATGGTTCTCTCAAAAAAGATTTTATTAGTTGAAGGTGATGCTGAATTTATTTTAATGGAGGCGTTATTTTACAAAGTTACAGGTGAAAAATTTGAAAATTCAGATATTCATACTATTTCAGTAGATGGAACTAGTTTTAAAAGATATTTAGAGTTATCGAAAATTCTAAATATCAAAACAGCTGTCATTAGAGATAATGATGGCGATTATAAGACAAATTGTGAGGATCCTTACTCAGAGTATATTAATGATTTGATCCAAGTTTTTTCAGAAAAAGACAATCAATTAAACACTTTTGAGAAATCAATTTACAGAAATAATAAAGAAATATGTGATGAATTATTCTCTGAAGGATTGAAGAAACTTACAGTTGAAGATCATATGCTCAAAAATAAAACAAAGGTAGCTTTTGAGCTTCTAGATAAAAAAAGCCTGGAACTGGTTGCACCAGATTATATTAAGGAAGCAATAGAGTGGATAAGAAAGTAGTTTTTTCGGTAGCAGGCTCAGGAAAAACCAGATTTATAATTAATAAACTAAGTTTGGAAAAACGTTCGCTTGTTGTCACTTATACTGATAATAATCTTAATGAGCTTAGAAATCGAATCATCAAAAAATTTGGTTATTTCCCTAACAACATAAAATTAATGTCTTACTTCTCGTTTATTCACATGTTTTGTTTTAAACCTTTTTTAGCATATAAGTATAAAACTAAGGGAATTACATTTTCTCCAAATCCCAATCGTTTCGCTAAAAAAACTGATAACTCTTATTTCATCAATAGAGATAAAAGAGTATACAGTAACAGGATCGCGAAGTTTATAAAGGAGAGAGGAGCCACTGACAATGTTTTGAAAAGGTTAGAGAAGTATTTTGATGATTTATTTATTGATGAAATCCAAGATATAGCTGGGCATGATTTCAATTTCTTGAAAGATATAGTTAAGGCTAAAATTAATATTTTCTTGGTTGGTGATTTTTATCAACACACGTTTGATACAAGTAGGGATGGTTCCGTAAATAAAAATTTGCATAAGGAATATTTAAAATACAAAAATGAATTTAAAAAAATGAATCTGGATATTGATGAAACTAGTCTTGAGAAAAGTTACAGATGTGGCCCTGAAGTTTGTAAGTTTATTTCAACTAAACTTTGTATAAAAATCAATTCAATGAAAACTGATAAATCAGTTGTTTTAAAGATAACTAACTCCGATGAAATTAGAAAAATCTTCAATGATGGGACAATTATTAAGTTATTTCTTAAACAACATTATAATTATTGTTGCTATTCAAAAAACTGGGGAGAGAGCAAAGGAGAGGATCACTATAATCATGTTTGCGTCGTTTTGAATAAGGGAACAATGGACTATTATAAAAAAGATATTTTACATAAACTTAATCCTCAGACAAGAAATAAGCTTTATGTTGCTTGCACGCGCGCAAAAGAGAATTTATTTCTCATCTCGGAAGAAGACTTAAAAAAAGCGATCTCTTCTTAAATACATTATTTACTTGAAAATTAAGAAGCTTTGTGTTATAATGGGGATTGACTCGGTAAAAGGCGAAACCTTCTTACCATTGTTGATAACAAAAAATAACTCTCGAAAGGAGCATCTTTATGAAGAAGTATTCTGAATTTTTCCAAACATTACACGATGAATCCAAGCCAACTGGCCATCTGGGCCGAGGTACTCACTACTCTATTCTTAGAGCATTAGTATGGCATGATAACCTAGGGAACCCCACAAAAGAAGCAAAGTACCTCGATTTTGCAGTTATATGGGATGAAGATCATGATGAAAGGGTGATTGAAGCAATAGAAAAAATGTATATTGAAGGTTTGTTAACTTCTGCGATATTTATAGGCGAAAGAAAAGGACACTTGTCTGTAATATGCCACAAAATTCCTTTTTCTAGCTATGAGCAAAAAATCTCAAGTATAGCAGATGGTAAGCTAGATGATAGTTGGGGTTCTGAAGTTACAAATATAAATGATGAAGAGCAAGGTATAATAAATGATAATTATGAGAACGTTCGGCTGTATTTAAGAAATTTAGATATGTTGTGGAAGTTAGGCATAAAAGATATTTAATATCTTTCTAACCATTTCATATTGCCATTTTTTACCTTGAGTTTTGGTTGGTATCTTTAACTGGTCCAATGTTTTTGCAATGCTCCTTAGCGACATTCCAGATTTTCGCATTTCAATAATGGCGTTAATTGTTTTTTGTTCCACTTTCTTATCTACGGTTTGACCTTTTCTTCTGTGCTGTCCATATCTATTATGAGACTGGAGTTTTTTCTGATTTACCTTGGATCTTATTTCGATTCCATGCTTAATAAGATTGTCACGAAGGGTTGTTCTACAGGTATTTGTCAGACGTGCTAATTGGCATAAATTTAAGCCCTCAACGGTGTATTTTTGGTACAGGTAATCTTTGTCGAGAAGAATATTAGGTTTGTAAAGACTTGAATTTATTACTAATTCTGGAGTAGGTAAATGGTTCGTTTTAGTGCAGGATTGGGGCACCATCTTAAAATGAGTTCTTTTATTTCAATTTAGTTGCTCGTCTCAAATGTTTAAGGCAAAGCTTTTTTTATTTTTATAAAATCATGAGAAACGAATTGTGTGTGTATGGCTCTATTAAAGTAGTAATCTCTAGGTTCAAGAATAGGAATATTTATCCTGTATAAAGATTTTTTTATTTTTAGATTAATATTAAAATATGCGTAGGCTAGGGGAAGTGTTTTTATTCTTTATAATTTTATCTATAGTCCATATAGACTGGGGAAATGTTATTGAATCTGAAGTAAACCTAAGCTTAGAGACTAAATATGAAATAGATGTTGATAATGATGGAATGAAAGAGTCGGATAAATCTGAAAGGGAATCGAATTTCACAAGTCATTTTCTATATTTTGAAAAAATTGATATACCATTGATAAGTCGAATTGAGTCCGTATATCGTCAACTTATATCGAATTATTTTCAGGATAATTACTCTTTTTATTTGCTCTCTCGAATTGAGCGCCCACCAAGCTCCAAATTGATTTAATACATTCATTTAAAGTTATTAATTTAAGTTTGGAGTTACTATGAAAAATACAATTACAATATTATTATTGTTATCTACGATTCCTGGATTTGCCTTAGATAAAAAACAAAATTATTTTAACTATGAAAGGAAGGTAGAAGTTCCAGAACCAATGTTTATTGATTTAGTTCGTTCTTTAGATTCAGTAAAGGGTGAATCAGAATTTAACTCCTTGTTTGCAGATTACAGTTCTGATTCAAAAAATCTTAAATGGGCGCCAGAAGTTGAATATGCCTTTGATAATGGTAAGGCCATAGAGTTTGAGTTCCCCGGGCAGGGAGGTAATCTTAAAAATTATAAAATCGCATATCAGAAGAATATAACTTCTATAAAAAATGAGAACTGTCTTCAAGGATTCCAGTTAATTTATGAAAGTAATAAAAAATTTAACCAAAGTGAGTCAACGGTATACCATATTTACGCCCTTCGTTTAAGTCATTACTTCTCATTTATGAATATTGCAGGTCTTAAGTTCGACAATAAAAATCTTGATAATAGATCTGTTGCTTGGAATTCAACATTTTTTTATAATTATACTAGAGAGGTTGATTTTGGTTTAGAGATAAATCTAGAGACTGGTGAGCTTGGCAATGAAATGTACCAGCTTTTACCACAAGTTCACTTAGCGTTAAATAACGGTTATAAAATTCAATATGGATTTGGAACTGCGATGGTTGAAGATAAGCATTCTTTATTAACATCTTTCAGATTAATAAAAGAGTTTAATTTGTAGGATAAAAAAATATATAAACTGGTCTTTTTTAGTAACAATTAGACTATAAATATCATTTTTTTTTATTATCAAGTAATTTTTTGAAATTACTGACATGGGCTTCTAGCGAAATTTTGGCATCTGCTCCATTGAGACCTTCTTTTAATGCATTGGCAACAACTGCTTCAAGTCCTTCAATACTAGGTTTATTTAAGAAATCAAAAGCACCATATTTGACAGCTTCAAGCATGAGTTCTTCATTTCCATGAGCAGTATAGAAAATAAAAGGGACCTTATTTCCCTGGGCCCTAATACTTTTTATAACCTCTACGCCATTCATTTTGGGCATATTGATATCGCAAACGATGCAATGTATTTCATTTTTCTTTATAATTTCTAAAGCTTCTAATCCATTATCTGCTGTAAAAGTCTTATCAGAAAGATCTTCTAGATTAAATTTCAACCTTTTTAATAATTTTTCTTCATCGTCAACAATTAGCAAATTTCCTTTTTTCATAATGTACCTATGTTTAGAGTTTAGATTTTCCTTTGATATCACTTCGTCTAAAGGGTTGAATCTTTGTCTCGCTGTCTATGTTATTTTTTGTAGTGGCGTGATTAACAACTGCTATTTCTTCTTGTTTAAGCTCTTTTTGCGCTAAAATAACTTCAATGACTTCGGGGGTAAATTTCTCTAAGGGCTTGTAGATTATTTGGTTAATGAATTTTCTAAAAACCTTCATTTTGTCGTCGGATATTCCATGGATAAAACCCATGTAAGTAATACCCTTAGAGCTTTTCTCAGAATCAATATAAGAGGGAACTATGGTCACAAAGCAACTAATAGGGAGATTTAAATGCATAACGGAAAACATAGGGATTTCGTTTTTGCTTATAAAAATAATCTCATGTTCTGTTAAGCTACAAACAATAACTTTTTGAAAAACATTTAAAACTCTTTTGGGGTCGTTGGCGCGAAAAAAATAATTTAACTCGTTTAATTTCAATGCTTTTTTTTCGTGAAAGCTTTTTGTTAGAGCACTAAAGAGGGCCATATTGAGCTTATCGGGTGTGGCAATAATATGTTCATATCCATAGGCTTTACGTAAGGCTTCAATTTTAGAGGGAGTATTCGTAATAATTAAAATAGGCTTATATCCTTTTTGAGATTTTAAGTAATTGATGAATTCAGCAACTGAATCTAAATTATTTTTTGCGTTTTCTTCAAGATCCAAATCAAAAAAGATAAGTGGATATTTTTTTAAAATATAATCGTCATGACAAAGAGGTATGTGAAGAGATTGACTAAATTCGATAATGAAAGATGAATTCAAATTGAGCCTATAGCATTCAGAAAAAAACTCAGTATTGCTGCTGATTATTTTTACAGTATAGTTTTTGAAAATAAATTTTTCTTCGTTTAACTCAAGCCATGTTTCGACAGTTTCTTTCTGTATAGTCTCAGGAGTGATCTCATCCCACGGGCCTAGATATGGATAATTTATTACATAAGTAGTTGTCATCGGATAGATAGAGGATGTTTCGTAACGTTTTGATATTTTAAAAGAGCGAGCTTCAAGGTCTTTAAACATTTGTAGATGAATTTGTAAATTATCTTCGTTCAGGCTTATGTCAGTTTCAATGGTAAGATTTTCGGTGGACATTCTCGATATAGATGAGCAAATTCCAATCTCGAGTTCTTTATCGATATCTTTTGCCTGAGCAAATGTAGGTAGAGATATTTTATCCCCAAAAGCCAGGTACAGAGTGTCTGAATAAAATATTTCATCATCACCTCCTTTTACATAGGAGTATTGAAAGCCAGAAGAAAAACATTGGTTTTTTTCATGTTCGGGAATTTTATCATCAAAAATAGCAACAAACAGTATGCTTTTATATAAATCATGTTTTTTTAGAAAAATAATTTCGTCAAATATTCCTTGTTTATCATGGTAAGATGTAAAATCAATGTATACAATATGAGGAAGAGTGTTAATAACATAACCGATTATATATTCTGGTATATAATCATCTATTTTAATTTCGATATTACTTTGTAAGTTTTTTTTAACGTAAAGATTTAATTCCTTTATAAATTCATCATCTTTACCTAAATAGAGCAAGCTTTTTTTCATTATAATTATTTTTCCTTAATGAAGCTTTTGGCCAAAGCTTTAACGATCAAAGGATCATATTTAGCGATTTCGTTTCTATCTTGAATAAGTTCTTTCAATCCAGCGATAGGAGAGGTTTTCTTAATTGAAATGTAATCTGCGAAACCATCGGCAAGAGAAACTACTTTAGCTAGAGGATAGATTTTTATCCCTGTTATGCCATGGGGAAATCCGGCCCCATTGATAAACTCGTGATGTTGATAAGTGATTTGTCTCACTGGTTCAGGGACAAGAGGATATTTCTGGAGCATTTCAAAACCTAAAACAGGGTGTTGCTTAAATTTAATGAGCTGTTCAACAGTCATGCTTTCTTGTTCAATTTCTTTTATATCAGGTGGAAGCTTCAACATTCCAATATCGTGTAAAAACGAACCAAAAGCTATCATTTCAACTGTTCTTTGTGTTGACCATTCTAAATTTTGGCATGTAACAGAAGCAATAAAAGATACAAGGAATAAATGAGAGTATGCGGGTGGATCACTTTCTTCATAATGGGCCAAAAGCTTTGCCAACGCCTTATCTTTTCTTACCATATTGTAAATATTGTTACAAAGCTTCTTACCTTCTTCGATGAGTTGAGGTTTAAGGCCCACTGTATGAATTTCTTCGATATATTTTTCAGCTAGAGTCTGAGCTGTTTTAAATTTTTTTTCTAAATTATTAACTTTGGATTTATTCATTTTTTCCATAAGCTGATTAATAAAATTAACATAGGCTGCTCTCTCTTTTGTTCTAAAATAAAGATGAGTGACTTCTTTTTCTTTGGCATATTTCTTTAATCGCGATTTTTCAAAAAAATCACCTTTGTGGAGAATTTTGACGTATTTATTTCGAGCTAATCTAATATAGTGGTCAAAAATTGTGGTATTGCCGCTAAAAAAGTTTTCAATTTTAATCCTAGTAAAATCGTCATCATCGGCTTCAATTTCCTCTTCATCTCTTTGTGTACCAGAGGCTTTAACTTCTTTCCAAGCTTCAAATTGATTAGCGCCTTCAATACTCTCTAATAGAGATTCAAGAGAGTAAGGTTTTATTAAAATATCGCTGGCACCAATTTTTCTCAGTTCGTCTTTACTTAATTCGAGTTCTTCCAATTTTTTTCTATTAGTCACGGTTAAAATAACTTTGACCGAAGGAGCATTTAAACGGAGGTATTTCAATACTTCTAGAGCAGAATGATTTTTAGTTTCAATATCAATAATGACGGCAAGAAATTTATTACGATAAACTTTTAACTGACAATCTTTTCCGGTATAAACGATATCAACTTCAAAAGAATTCTTCGTTAAGTATTCTTTAAGCTCTATGGCCCAAGAACTATCAGGTTCTGAGATAAGAACCGAAAGTGACATCTTTATCCCCTTATAACTTAATACCGCTGATAGATTTAATTTATATGCTATACGTTTACTCAGAGCATTGAAAGTAAAGGCTTTACTGGAAGTACCAAAGATTTCTTTACTTATTGTATGAGCAATTTGCTCCGAATAGATTACATGAAGCCAACAGTGAAAAGTTTGATTTCGTGTCTGCTTATCTTATTAGTTGGCCTCTTTTCATATAAGTATTCTGAGATATTTCAATGGCTAGGTTTAAAAACGTATTATGGTAAATACATAGGACATAAAGCTCATGCATTCAACTTAAAAGATTATCATAGAGGCAGGGTTAGTTTAGAGGATTTTAAAGGTAAGTATTTATTGCTGACCTTTGGATTCACAAGATGTGCAGGGGTCTGTCCATTAAATTTAGAGAATTTTAGAAACATCTTTAAAGAATTTCAAGATCAATCTTCAAGCAAGCTTGAATTTGCCTTTGTTAGTTTTGATGATTTAAGAGATGATGCAACAAGTGTAAAAGAATTTGTCCAACGCAGTGGTATTAAAAATATCTATGGTCTTTTATCAGGTCCCGATAAGGCACTTGATATTTCTCATCATTATAAAAACGATATTCAATATGAAGTCAGAAAAATTCAAGAGGATGAAACTTATCAAATTAATCATAATGGTTTTGTTTATTTGATTAATCCAAAAGGAGTCCTCACTCTTATTTATCTTCAAAAGAACTTGAACACACAAAGAGTAGTAGAAGATATATTACTTCTGATAGAAAAAGAAGAGGTCTTAGATGGATAAAAAATTGTATTCAACTAATCTTTACCTCCAAACACCACAAGAGCTTGTAAATGATGCTGATAGATTTATGCTAGGGATGCTTTGGCTTCATTTGCCTTTGGCCAGTTTTATTGTTCCTTATTCTTATGGAACTTGGCGTGAAAGTCTTTTGGCCAGTTTATTCCTTTGTTTGATTGGGACAGTTTCTTATATTTTTCTAAAAGGGACTTTTTTACATAGGCTACTCAATGGAATTTTGCTTTTATCCTATTCAATTATTTTAATTTCAGCTCAGTTTGGTAGAATTGAAATGCATTTTCATGTTTTTTCTGCCCTTCCATTTCTATTAGTTTATAAAGATTGGAGGATTATTCCTCCTGCTGGAGCAGTTGTCATCATTCATCATTCTGTTTTCAATTATTGTCAGTCCAATGATATCGATTTTTTTGGATTTCCCTTAATTGTTTTTAACTATGGTAGTGGTTGGGATATCGTGTTTCTTCATTTCATTTTTGTCGCATTTGAATGTAGTATTTTGATTTACTATTCTAAGCAATTGCGGCGACAATATTTAGATTTATTTAATATGAACAAGGAATTAGAGAAAATTGTTGATAGTCGTACGGCAGATTTAAGAAATGAAATAAAAAAAATTGAAGCTTATAACAAAGCTTTAGATCAGTTTGCCATTACAGAGCTTACTGATAACAAAGGTGTAATTTTAGACGTGAACAAAAATTTTGAAAAAATATCAGGTTTTAAAAGAAGTGAAGTGGTAGGACGAAGTCATGAACTTATTCGTTCTGGATATCACTCTCAAGATTTTTATGAGCAAATGTGGAAGGTTCTTGAAGCAGGTGAAGTTTGGAGAGCCGAAATGCGTAATATCACAAAGACTGGAGAAACATTTTGGGTAGACACCGCAATTGCTCCTATGAAAAATGAAAAGAATGAAATTGAGCAATATATCGCTGTTCGATTTGATATAACAAGCCGGAAGAAAAATGAAGAGCTCATTCTTAAACAACGGGCCCAGATGGTATCTCAATCAAGATTGTCTGCATTAGGAGAGATGGCCGGAGGAATCGCTCATGAAATCAACAATCCTTTGTCTATCATTTCCACCAGCATGGGGAGTATGAAGAAAATGATCGCTAAAAACATGGTTAAGACCCAATTGTTCACAGAGCTTATAGAAGACATAGAGCATACGATTGTGCGAATAACGAGAATCATTTCCGGGTTAAGAAATATATCTAGAGAAGCAACAAGAGAAAATTATGATACCTGTCAGATAGAAGAAATATTAACTGATGTCCTCTCTGTTTGTGCAGAAAAATTTAAATCAAATGGTGTTGAATTTAATGTAAAGTTGGACTCTGAAAGCAAAAATAAAAATTTTAAAGCCATGCGAGTTCAATTGTCTCAAGTTATTCTTAATCTTTTAAGCAATGCTTACGATGCAATCGCACAAGCCAACGAAAAATGGATAAATCTTGTGATTACAAGTTCGGATGAGTATTTAATGATTAAATGTATTGATAGTGGTCCAGGAATTTCTGAGGAAATTCAAAACAAGATATTTCAACCATTTTTTACCACAAAGGAGATTGGTAAAGGGACTGGCTTAGGTTTAAGTTTGTCGCTGGAGATCGTGAAGCGGCATGAAGGTAAGTTTTTTTTAGATATAGATTCTCCTAATACATGCTTTGTCATTATGATACCACTTCTTTGCAATCAGGAGGAAAAACAAGCTAGCTAAAAACTTGGTAAATTCTGACAAAAATCAGTTTTTTTTCAAACTTCGCCCATCTTTTTTATATAAAACCCTTGCTAAATCTTTATTTAGAAAAAGTGAGGTTTGTCATGGGTTCTCTAAATTTAAAACTAATAGAAAATGAATTATTAACGTTGCGAAATAAAGTTATGGAGCGAGTCGGATTAATAGCAAAGGACAAAGAAAGGAAATCTGGTCCCTTGCCACAAGATTTTTCTGAACAGTCTGTTGCTAAGGCCAACGATCAAGTTATTGATAACTTAGATGAAATCGAAAGAGATGAGCTTAGTAAAATTAATAAAGCATTAAATCGAATCAAGCAAGGCTCTTATGGGAAATGTGATTCCTGTGGGGAAGTGATCCAGGCCAAGCGAATTAAGGCAGTACCCTATGCGACAGAGTGTATGAATTGTGCGGTAAATGAATAAATATTTTAACAAAGGAGTTTAAAATGAATTTAGTTAGTAAGAAAAATGCTAGACCGTTATTTAATCTACAGAATGAAATTAATTCTGTTTTTGACGATTTTTTTGGAAATAGATTTGATATGGAAACACTATCGAAAACAAAATGGCCAACTCTTGAAATCAAAGAAGATGAGAAGGAATATAAAGTTAAAGCGGAAATTCCAGGTTTAGCAGAAGAGGATATTAACTTAGTCATTAGCGATAACACCTTGGAAATTTCAGGCGAGCGTAAGGACGAAAAAGAAGAAGAAAAAAATGGTACTTCTTACTCCGAGATGAGCTATGGCAGTTTTTATCGCACCATCCCGTTTGAATGTGAAGTAGATACAGAGAAAGTCAAAGCTAAAATGAAGGATGGTATATTAAAAGTTACTGTCGCCAAAGCAGATAATGCGAACACAAAGCGTAGAAAAATAGAAATTAGCCGCTAGGCTTTCCCGAGGAGCAAGATAACTGCTGTGGCTTGCTCCTCGGAGGATTTTTCTTTCAAAGCTCATTGCACGAAATCATTTTTGTTGTTACCTTAGTTTGGTATATGACTACAAAACTAAGAATTTTGACATACAACACTCACAAATCAAAAAATTGGAGTGGGCAAAATGAGAGTGTTGAATCACTAAAGCAATTTATTATTGAATCCGAAGCTGATATCGTTTTTCTTCAAGAAGTTATTGGTGCCAATAAAGATAGAAAAATTGAAACCCCTCATTTTGAAGATCTGGCAGATGAAATTTGGGATGATTTTGCTTATGGGAAAAATGCCACTTATCAAAATGGCCATCATGGTAACGCTATACTTTCTCGTTACCCAATTGTAACTTGGCAACAACAATCTATCTCTAATAATCGTTTTGAACAACGAGGTTTACTATACGCTAAAATAACAGTTCCAATTAATTCTGAAATGATCCCTATTCATCTATATTGTGTACATTTGGACTTGCTTGAAAGTGGAAGAAAAAAACAGATCGCAAAAGTCATAGAGCGTATCAAGGTTGAGGTCGGAGATGACCCTTATATTCTTGCCGGCGATTTTAATGATTGGAATTTGGCCATAAACAAAATATTAAAGGATGAGCTTAACTTACAGGAATGTTTTTATACCGCTCATGGGAGTTATGCTAAAACATTTCCTGTCTTTTTACCGGCTTTAAAACTAGATAGAATTTATATAAGTGGTTTTAAAATAAACTCCGCGCAAGTGTTAAGTAATAAGCTTTCCCATCATTACTCAGACCATCTTCCTCTAATGACGGAGATTATCTTTGAAAAATAAGGAATTTAATTTTACTAAAGCCAAGTTAATCAGAAGTGGACATTTTTATTTAGAAAAATTAATTCTCTTAATCGAGGAAACCCAATATCAAATAATCATCAATATTTATGAGTTTGAAAATGATGAGTCAGGGGAACAAATTCTGAATGCTTTAGTTAGAGCACTAAAGCGAAAAGTTGAAGTTTATCTCCTTTTTGATTCATTTGGTTCAATGAATTTTTCATCGGAGTGGATAGACTTTCTAAGACAAAAAGGTGCCAAGATTTCTTTTTTTAATCCTTTTTTCTCTTCAAATACCTTAGAGGTCGGCAGAAGACTTCATCAAAAAGTTTTTATTTTTGACCAGGAAAAAGCTTTTGTTGGTGGAATCAACATCTCCAATGATTATTTAAGAAGAGATGGCCCTGCTCCTTGGCTTGATTATGTTTTTTATATTGATGGAGAAATAGTTAAACGGATTGCTCGCATTACGACCTCTTACCATCATCAGCCGGTTGCTTTATTGCCATCTATCTCAATGGAAAGTTCAAACCGTCTGGCCAAGGTTCTTATCCAGGATTTTTGGAAGGGCAAGTTCGAACTAAGCAAAGAATATAAAATGCAAATTGAAAATTCCCAAAAAAATATTTATTTAATGAATGCTTATTTTTTTCCGGGAAAGACATTTTTACGACAGTTAAAAGATGCAGCCGATCGTGGGGTTAAGATTAAAATGGTGCTTGGTGGAAGCTCGGATATTCCTGTGTTTCGTTGGGCGCAAAATTGCCTTTACCAAGAGCTTTTGGAGCATAAGATTGAAATCTATGAATGGAAGCAATCTGTTTTGCATGCAAAAATTGCGATTGTTGATTCCAGATGGTGCACCGTCGGTTCTTTTAATTTGGATTACATAAGTCAGTTCGCCAATATTGAGATGAATATTACCAGTGAAGATCAAGAGCTCGTCAACGAGGTTGAAGCAGAGTTTTTGAACATTTGCTCTGAGATTTCCACGCCCGTAGATATTAAACTGTGGCATAAGTACAACCACTTTTTTATGATGATCCGCGATTTGTTTGCCCTGTTTCTACTAAAATTAGCTCGTTATATATCCCTTTTTCATTTGAATTCTAGCGAGTAAATAGGAAATATTTACAAAGAAATTATTTTATTAGTAAAAACATGATCTGGATCATATAAAATAACCTCTGTTTTGGTAGATTGAGGCTAACAAAGGCAGTGTATGAACAGCAAAATTCCTAATTATAATCATTGTAGTGAATGTCCATCTAAAGGTAGGGGTATTTTTTGTGAGCTTGAATCCCTTGCACTGGATGATCTTAGCAAGCAAAAAATCACAAATACCTTCAAAAAAGGTCAGACTCTTTTTGTTCAGGGAGGTCCACCTTTTGGTTTGTATTGTATCAGTAAGGGGAGTGTGAAAGTAACCCGAAGTTCTCCTGAGGGCAAAGAGGCCATAGTGCGCGTAGCCTCAGCTGGGGATGTGGTCGGACACAGAAGCGTTTTTTCTAATGAAAATTACGGAGCCACAGCAACTGCAATTGAAGACTCATCGGTTTGTTTTATCGATAAAAAATACATTGTTAAACTTCTACAAAAAGAGCCCAGTGTTGCTTGTCACTTGATAACAGCTTTAGGCAAAGAGCTAGGAGAAGCAGAAAATAAAGTCGCTTCATTTTCACAAAAAAATGTTTTTGAAAGGACATGCGAAGTCCTGCTTCTATTAAAAGAATCTCATGGAAAAGGTGAAGGAAAGAAATTTAGAATTGATCTAAAGTTAACTAGGGAAGAACTCGCTTCAATGGTAGGAACAGCTACTGAAACCTTGATCCGAATTATGTCCGATCTCAAACAAGAAGGTGTTATTGAGCAAGATGGTAAGATCATTTTGATCAATGATGAAAAGAAATTAATTAAATTTGCCAACTTAAGTTATTAACTTCTTTTAATTACCTGATCTATCTCATTTTTTCTTTTCTGTATTCCGTTATTCTCGTACAAGATGAATAAAGCAGTTATAAAATTATCGGATGAAGAACTTAAGCAGATCGAAGATCATTTCGAAAGTGTTTCTTATGAATTAGATATTCAAGCGATCTATCAGGGGCATATTCCTTGTATTGGTTTAGTTCTTTTGGATGGCAAGATAGATGTAAAAAAGAAAAATAAAGAATTGGCTTTGGACCCGGGCTCTTTAGTCGCCGTTAAAGAGCTTTACCATAGTCAGCCTTTTAGCTATGACCTACATATTAGAAAAAGTTCGGTTGTTGTCGTGTTAGACCGTACAAGCTTAGATGAAATCTTAACTAGCAAGCCCAAGAATAAAATTCTTTATAATATGTTTAAGAAAATTATTAGTTAAAAAAACTGATCTTGATCATAATTTTTGTCATTATTGCCGAGTACACTAAATCTATCAAAATAAGGAGTTTTATATGAGTAAGTTGTTATTATTTTTGTTCACTTCTTTCGGCTTTTCTGCGTTTTGTGCAGTTCATGAAATTAAAATGTTAAACAAAGGCAGTGATGGAGAAAAAATGGTTTTTGAGCCAGCTTTTTTGAAAGCCAATGTGGGGGACACTATTAAATTTTTACCTGTTGATAAAGGACATATGGTTGAAGGTCTTAAGAATCCAGGGGCACTACCAGCTGGTATTAAAGCTTGGAAAGGCGGACTTAATAAAGAAGTGACTGTAGTTTTAGAAAAAGAAGGTGTTTATTTGTACAAATGCATGCCTCATATGGCCATGGGAATGGTGGGCTTAGTTGTTGCAGGTAAAGCCAGTAATTTCGATGCTGCCCAAAAAGTAAAATTCACTGGAAAAGCAAAAATGAGAATGGATGACTACTTGAAGAAGGCAGAAGCTTTAAAATAAGAAGAGAGTATGCTTGCCGAGGTAGTGCCTGATTTATCGTGTAGACATTGTGGAGAATTAGCTCTCAGGCCGACATATCATGATTGTGATGTCTTTTGTTGTAACGGTTGTAAGGCTGTTTATCAGATTTTAAACTCTCAAGGTTTAGATAATTTTTATAAAATTAAAACGAATTCTGAGTATCTTCGTAAACCTCTCTCCTTGTTAGGAAAAAAAGAAAAGAAGTATGATTATCTTGATCAAGAAAAGTTTATAGCAGACTATGCAGTTTTAGATAATCACAATTTAACCATGTCATTTTTTGTTGAAGGAATGCATTGTCGAGCTTGTTATTGGCTTATAAACAAATTATCTGATTTTGTAATAGGGATTAACAGAGTTAACATAAATCTTTCTCAGTCTACTCTGGATGTAACTCTCAAGGTAGGATATCGAAATTTTTCACAAGCAGCTACGCAATTACAACAATGGGGTTATGTCATTCACCCTCTGAAATCAAAAACTGACGCTAAGAAATTTAAAGATAATCAACGACAAACAGAACTGATGCGAATAGGAGTCGCAGCTGCTTGTATGGGAAATATGATGCTTTTCTCTGTTTCGCTTTACGCTGGTGTCGATGGATTTTATAAAAGAATATTTGAATTATTAAGTGCTCTTCTTTTTATCCCTGTGCTTTTTTATTCTGCTCAGCCTTTTTTTAAAAATACCATAAATAGTTTTAATAAAAAATTATTTTCAATGGATATTCCTATCGCATTAGCAATGCTCTTGGGAGCATTTTATGGTTGTTATTATCTTGTTACTGGCGTCGGTGAACTTTATTTTGATACACTCACAACACTGGTATTTCTAGTTCTTCTCTCTCGTTTTATTTTAAGTGAAGCTCAACAAAAAGGTTTAGATGCATTAGATCTAATGAGTTTTTTCTCGTATCAGCCAGTAAAGAAAAAATCTGATAATAGTTTTGAACCAACTTGTACCCAATATTTAAAAAGAGGAGATATTATTAACATTGAGCCACAAGGACTTATCCCGGTTGATGGGAAAGTGATCGAAGGACGATCTTATATTGACTCTTCTTTTTTGACAGGCGAAAGTTTGCCCCAGGAAGTGAGTAAAAACTCTAGCGTCTTAGCCGGCATGAGGAATATGACTAATGAAATTTTGATTCAAGTTGATGAACTCCCGGCTCAGACACAATTAGCAAAAATTCTTAAAACAGTAGATAATGATTTACTTAGAGATTCTCAGTTTATTGGATTTTCTGAAAAATATGTAAAAATTCTTATTAGTTTTTGTCTTATCCTGTCTTTGAGTCTTTTAGCTTTTTTTTACTCCAGTAACTTTATCGAGGGACAGTTGAGGGCCCTGGCAGTTCTTATTATTACTTGCCCGTGTGCTTTAGGTCTTATTACTCCACTAGTTTTTTCAAACGCAATAAAGATTGCGGCGAAAAAGGGAATTCTTATTCGTAACGCTAATGTTTTTGAAAAAATGGCAAAAATAAAAAATATATTCTTAGATAAAACGGGAACTATAACTGAGGGCAATTTTGCTGTAGAGAAGATAAATAATCCTATTGATAAAGATACGATGAATATTATTTATTCTCTAGAAAGTCGCTCTTCACATCCCATCGCGAAAAGTATTACAGATTATTTTTTAACTCAGTCGGCTGAATTCATTTCAATCTCAGATTATAAGGAGATTATTGGCAAAGGAGTCGAAGGCAAAATTCGAGGTGATTTATGGGAAGTAAAATCAACCCCAATTGAAAAAAAGGTAAATCAAGATTTTAAAACAGAAGTAGGAATATATAAAAATGCTAAACTCCTTTGTATAATGACTTTACAAGACAGAATTCGTGAAAACTCTTATTCAGTTATAAAGTCCTTTAAGAAAAAATTTGAAATATTTATTCTCTCAGGAGATAAAGCCAGTAGTGTTTTAGAAGTCGCCAAGAAAATGGAGATTCCCCCTCGGAATTGTTTTTGGGAAAAAGCACCACATGAGAAGCGAGAGATTATTGCTCAATCTCCTCATTCACTAATGCTTGGTGATGGCATTAACGATGCGCCAGCTCTGGCCCAAGCAGAAATAGGGATCGCAACTCAAGGCAATGCTGATATTAATTTGAAAGCCTCGGAAGTTTTCTTTTTTAACCCTGGTATTGAATCTCTCAAATCTTTTTACCAAATTTCAAATTACACAATAAAACAAATCAAATTCAATATTTTTGTAACTTTTCTTTATAATATTGTCGGTATCACTCTTGCCACTCTGGGATTACTTGGCCCCTTAGGAGCTGCCATTTCTATGCCACTAAGTTCTTTGAGTGTTCTGGGAATTACCTATATAGGACAAAATAAACTCAATAAAAGGCTTCACATATTATGAATGTCTTATTGTTTCTTATTCCTTTGTCTTTATTATTAGGAGCTTTTTTTTTTTTTTTTTTTATATTTGCTGTAAAAAATGGACAATATTACGATTTAGATACACCCGCTGAAAAAATAATAGTCGAATATGATTAACAAGGAGAACAAAAGTGAATCAACAGTTAGAAACTTTTAAGTATGATGATAAAATAGTTCGCTATTTTATTTATGCTACCGTACTTTGGGGAGCAGTTGCTATGCTCTTGGGAGTTACGATTGCTTTTCAATTAGCAGATTGGCGCCTTAATCTAGGGCTTGAGTGGATGACTTTCGGTAGAATGCGTCCATTACATACCAATGCAGCTATATTTGCTTTTGCAGGCAATGGAATTTTTGCAGGTGTTTATTATTCACTTCAACGACTTTGTAAGGCCCGCTTGTTTAATGATTTGCTCGGAAAAATTCATTTTTGGGGTTGGCAGTTAATTATTGTCAGCGCTGCTGTTTCCTTGTTGTTGGGTATGACAACTGGAAAAGAGTACGCTGAACTTGAGTGGCCTATCGATATTGCGATTACTTTGATCTGGGTTGTCTTCGCTGTTAATTTCTTTGGAACTCTCTTTCGTCGCCGTGAAAAACATATCTATGTAGCCATTTGGTTTTATATAGCAACCATTATCGCAGTAGCGGTTTTACATATTGTGAATTCACTTGAATTTCCTGTTTCTTTTATGAAAAGTTATTCAATTTTTGCTGGAGTTCAGGATGCTCTAGTTCAGTGGTGGTACGGACATAATGCAGTAGCATTCTTTTTAATCACACCATTTCTAGGACTCATGTATTATTTTATTCCCAAGGCAGCCAATAAACCGGTTTATAGTTATCGACTTTCTATTATTCATTTTTGGTCTTTGGTTTTTATTTATATTTGGGCTGGGCCACACCATTTACTCTACACAGCTTTGCCAGGTTGGGTACAAACATTAGGAATGGTCTTTTCCGTGGCATTATGGGCGCCAAGCTGGGGAGGGATGATCAATGGTCTGCTAACTTTAAGAGGAGCATGGGATAGAGTACGTAAAGATCCAACATTAAAATTCATGGCCGCAGCCGTGACATTTTATGGAATGGCCACTTTTGAAGGGCCTTTGCTTTCTATCAAATCATTTAATGCTCTTGCTCATTATACTGATTGGATTGTGGGACATGTGCATTCAGGGACAATCGGTTGGAATTATTTTTTAATTGCGGGAATTTTATTTTATTTAGTACCGAAGCTTTGGAAAACGCAAATCCATAGCGTGCGCCTTGGTCAAATGCAGTTTTGGACCGCGACCATGGGACTTGCTCTTTATATGGTTTCTATGTGGATAGCAGGTATTACACAGGGTTTAATGTGGCAAGCGGTTGATCAACAAACAGGAAATTTAGCCTATCCCCATTTTGTTGAGACAGTAATTCGGATTGTCCCTATGTACTGGGTTCGTGCTATCGGTGGAACTTTAGTTCTTATTAGTTTTCTCATGATGATTTACAATATTATTAAAACAATCAAAAAAGCACCCAAGGATTTAGAGGATGAAATCTTTCAAGCTCCTGCTCTTGAAAAGAAAAAAGAGTCTTTCTTTTCTTTTAATCACAGGAATCTAGAAGGGCTGCCTGCTATCTTTACTATCCTTGTGGTGATTTCTGTATTAGCTGGTAGCGTGATTGAAATCTTGCCCTCATTTATGTCAACTCAATTCATTGTGAAAAGTGACTCGATAACACCTTATAGTCCGTTGGAATTAGCCGGGCGAGATATTTATATACGTGAGGGATGTTATACATGCCACTCACAAATGATTAGATCAATTGCTCCAGAGACTATGAGGTATGGGGCTTATTCAAAAGCTGCGGAGTTCGTTTACGATCACCCATTTCAATGGGGTTCACGCAGAATCGGTCCTGATTTAGCAAGAGTTGGAGGTAAGTATCCACATCTTTCGCATTATAGTCATATGTGAGAGTCCCGTATTGTGACCGT
>CALFYV010000157.1 GCA_937952395.1 uncultured Bacteriovoracaceae bacterium
ATCATGGTGACCGGCTCACTCTTAAAGAGAGATTTTCCCAAGCAGCGCTCTTTACCCTTTTAAAACAAATTGATACTTTTTAACTATGGAAGGCATCTCAGAAGTTTATAAATTCGCAATAGCTATGGTTTCAATTATTAATACAATTGGAGCGCTTCCTGTTTTTCTATCACTAACCAAATCCAGTTCGGACGATGAACTAAAAATCACCGCCCGCACTTGTGCCATGGCCATTTTTGTGACGATCTTTGTCTCTATGTTTTTTGGAAATAATATCCTACATTTTTTTGGTATCACTATCGCCGCCTTTCGTGTTGGTGGCGGAATCTTAATCGGTAGTATGGCCTTCAATATGTTGAAAGCACAAAACAGTGAACACAAAATGAATGAGAAAGAAATCATTCGCTCAAAAGAAGAAATGAAAGAGATGGGAATTGTGCCTTTAGGAATCCCCCTCTTGGCCGGTCCTGGCTCCATCAGTACTGCCATTATTTATTCTGACAAATTTCAACACACCTACCAATGGATTGGTGCTGTCCTTGGACTTTCACTCATTGCTATTTTTATTTACTTAGTCCTCTCATTTTCACGCAAAATATCTCAACGTATGGGGCGAATTGGCGTCAACGTCATGACAAGAATTATGGGATTAATTTTAATGGCCTTAGCAGTTGAATTTATCACGTTGGGAGTGAAGGTACTTTTTCCGAGTCTTAGTTGAGAAAGTCTTTCTTAAAATCATGACAAATATCTACAGGGACATTTGAACAAAACCTATCTTCTTGCACAAAAAGGATTTCAAAATCACTTGGAGTTAAACTTTGTTTTAAAGACTTTAGGTGAGTCTGCCAATTTTTACTTTCAACGATTTTTTGAAATAAAGCTGGTAAAACTCTTTCTCTACGTTCTTAATCTTGAAGAGCAGGTGAATGAAAAACACCTAGTATTTTTTCCAATGATTCATCACTCCTATTAGAAAAATTACCTAAGAGTGATGCAAATAAATCCACAAATTTTTCAATATATAAGCCATCGTATTTTTCTTCAAATAAAAGATATTCTAAAAACTCTCCTTTGTTTTTTAAAGACCTGTGATTGACTTTTTCTACAAACCCACCATCCTTTATAATGGCATTTGTTAAATTAACAGTATTTATCAATTCGTACATAGAAACAAATTCTGTTATCGTTGAGTCAACGGGTTTAGAACCGTTCCTAGTTCCCATTTTAAAGCCCATGTTTTTTAATATAAAATCTGTAACACGTTTCATATTTTCTTTATTCATAAAAAGATTTGTTTCTGAATTTGCAATTTGCCTAATTAAGTTTACCTTTGCATCGATTGAAATCGTTTTATTATTCATGACCTCACCAAGAACCCTATTATTAAGAGCTTGGTCATCGATGAAAACAAGGGCCATATCACGAAATTGATGATCATTGTATAGGTCTACATTCCAGGCTGGTTCTGCATTAACTTTCAGTTTATGTTGTTTTGCTAAATCTAGTAATGAATCAAAGACTCTCAACGATGTTTGATTATGAAAAGCAAAAACATATATGAATAAATTTAAAAGCTCTTGTTTATTCTTACTAATAGCAAAAAATGATTTTAAGTAGTTTAAACGAGTTTCAAGAGATATATAATCATTATCTGTGCTTAATGCCGCCCAATATTGGCGTGTAAACTTTAAAGGAATATGTTTTATTAAATCATTCGCTGGCATACCGATTCTCATCGCAAAAGCAACATCAATATGATGAAAATTTAATGAAGGATATTGTCTATTCAAAATAGCGATAATTTCTTTTCTAAGTTCATCGTTACGGTAAAAATCATAAGAGAGATCAGAAAGTATCCAACTTGGAAATTTCTCTTTCTTTCTTAATCTTAATTCAATAGCACGGACTATGTTTTTTTCAAAAATGGTAATTGTATTTTTATCTAGATGAGGTAATTTTGAAAGAATCTCAAGCGCATCCCAGAAAAACTCCTTATCATGTAAGAAATCTGCAATAAATTCTTCTGAGTTTATCTTATCTTGTAATCGACCATGATTGCTTAATGTCTCAAGAATATATTCATTTACATCTCTTTTCTTTAAAGATTTGAGATGAGTCAACATCTCTATTAAATCCTCCCTTGAAGAATCTAACTGAAAAATATAATTCATACTTAATTTAATAATGGGCAGATCTTTTTTATTTTTTATATTCGCTTTTAATCTGGTTACAACACCTTCGCCTTTTAATTTTAAACACGAAAATAGTTGAATTCCTTCTTCATAATCTAAGTGTTTTAGACGCTCACTCGTCACTTCAATTTTCATATCTTCAATCTTTCCTAATTTTCCACTTTTGGCCATAGAACAGATAAGATCTTTGTCCTGAGAAGTTATTCTTTCCAAATTCAAAACATTAAAAATTGCTTCTTTTCTTTTCTGATTTGCTTCTTCATGACTTAGCCATTCAAGAGTTTCACTAAGCGAGATAGCATCGATAAGAACACTACCTGAGGTCATCGCATCTATAAAATCTAATAATTGAGTTTTTAGAACATCATTTTTCTTTATCTCTTCAATAATTTTTTGGCCTTCACTATCAAACTGAGTATTATACTTAAAAAATTTAGCGATAAAAGGAAGATAATGAAAGAAACTATCACCTGTAGTCAAACTTTTAACAAACTTCAGCCTCTCATTAAGAGGAATCATCTCATTTAAAATGCGGCAAAGACTCTCTTTAATTTTTGCTAACTTTTCCGATTCTTCTGTTATGACATTTTCTCGTCCTGTATAAAAAGAGTAATTAGCATGACCAATATCTTGTTTAAAATGTGTGTATAAATGTCTAAAAAAAGTTTTATCAATATAGTCTGCGTCAGCTCCACTAATAGAGTTATTGGTAATAATCTTTTCTAGATGGTTCATATAATCGCCACCAGAGTTTTTTAAAATCTCTTTAAGGGCATAAGCTAGATAAGGTCTGATTACAGCCCCAATT
>CALFYV010000158.1 GCA_937952395.1 uncultured Bacteriovoracaceae bacterium
GACTTCCGCTCAAGTGGGTCTAGTAAATGGATTGGCCTGGACTTCAGTTGGCGGAGAGATTCTTCACATCGAAGTTGTCACGGTTCCAGGAACTGGTAAATTGGATATTACTGGAAAATTGGGCGACGTTATGCAAGAGTCGGCTAAAGCAGCTCTTAGTTATGTACGCTCCATCAGTGCTCGCATCGGTATTAATCATGAATGGTTCAGTAAAAATGATATCCATATTCATGTGCCCGAAGGAGCTACACCGAAAGACGGACCAAGTGCTGGTATCACACTCGCTACTGCGCTGACTTCCGCCATCACGGGAATTCCCGTTAATCAAAATGTGGCAATGACTGGTGAAATTACACTACGCGGTCGAGTATTACCGATTGGTGGCTTGAAAGAAAAAATGCTAGCGGCTAAGCAAGCTGGTGTGAAGACAGTTATTTTTCCTAAGAAAAATGAAAAAGATATCATGAAGATTCCAGTTGAGATTAAAGGTGGACTCGAGCTGCATCCGGTAGCAGAAGTTGAAGAAGTTTTAAAACTTGCTCTAGAACTCACTAATCCCAAGGCATTTTTCAAAGTGGTCAGTGGCGCAACGCTTAAAGTGGTTGAGTCTGATACTGACGGACAAGTTGCGAATTAGTTAGTTTTTCTATAAATCAAGAAAGGGCCACTTTATGTGGCCCTTTTTTTAGTTAATTATTACTTCTATAATATTTATACATAAGTTTGTTCTTCAATTCGGATTGTTTTTCACTTCTACATAAATTAACTATGTTGAAGTTTTGAAAGTCAGGAGTATTGTCTTTAGCTTCGAGGGCGCAATCAACGGGGGCATCGGATACAGTACCTGAACAAAGTGAGACTACATCATGGTCTGCAAAGTTCAATTTTTCCTGTGCTTTAAGAGCACAGTCAACAGGAGCATTTGAGCTCGCTGAAGCACAGAGCGAAGTTATATCCCATTCACGAAAATTCAATTTCTCTTGGGCTTTAATAATACAAGCAACGGGCGCATTCGTAGTGGCGCTTGAGCAAAGTGAGGCAATATTCCATTCATGAAATCCTAACTTCTCCTGCGCTTTAAGAGCACAATCAATGGGCGCATTTGAAGTAGCTGCTGAACAGAGTGAAGTTATATTCCATTCACGAAAATTCAATTTTCTCTGAGCTTCAAGAGCACATTTCTCCACTTCAGAAGCGAAGCAAAAAAGGCTACTTAGTGTAAACAATCCTATTAAAAGTTTAGTCATTCGGATCTCCTGAATTTTTTACTTTTTTTATGAATACATTACTAAAAAACATAACATCGATTCAATAAAAACGCAACGCATTATTCATGGATAAGCTTATTTGTGTTCCACAAAGAGATTTGGAACGTGCATTTGGTAATAATTTCTTGTTCTAGATAGGAGAGTTAGTCTTGATGGCGACTGGGTATACAGTCGATGATTGATTTTATTCTTCATGATTACTGTAATAATAAACTAACAGTTCAGGCTGTGATGATTATTCATTAAGCTATGCACTCTATGGTGAGATGGGACTATGGTCATGAAGATTCATTGGGTGTCTCACGAATCTGTTGACAGAATGCGAGGCAAACTTTAACTTGTTCAAGATTTATCAATTATGGGCGTTTAGCTCAGCTGGGAGAGCGCTACCCTTACAAGGTAGATGTCGGGGGTTCAATCCCCTCAACGCCCACCATAATTTATTAAAAAGGACTTAAAAATAAGTCCTTTTTTTATGATTAATATCTGGGCACTGCGTAAGCTTCAACGGCTCTTAATAAATTTCAAAGCACTGGAAGATTCAAAAATTCTTTCTTCAACAAAAATGAATATATTGTTCTTGAGGTAATGGGCGATAAGCTTCTCTTTTGCTTGTTCCGAGTCATGTCCTGCTAAAATAATTTCTCCATTTTTTGCCAATAATTCAGCAAATTGTTCTCGTTCTTTTAAAAGTATTGTGGTGGGCAGATTGGCCAAAATCATTTGGAATTTTTTATTTTTTGATGGTGTTTGTTCTAGCTTTATCTCTAAATTATTGAGCCTGCTATTGTTCTTTGCCGCTTGGATGGCGGAACTAGAGATATCTACTGCTTCTATATCTATGAAGCCCAGTTTGGCACAAGCTAAAGCCAATATTCCATTACCACATCCAAAATCCAAAATAGGAGTATCAAAGTCGTGCGCTTTCAAAAAGTATTCGATGTTTGCCATAATAGCGCGAGTTCCGTGATGTGCGCCATTGCCGAACTCAAAACTTGTCCTTAAGATTAATTCTCGCGTTGAATTTGGACCTGGCTTATCCCAAGAGGAGCGAATATGCCATGGTTCTATTTGTATAGGGCCTGCCAAGTCTTCCCATTTGAGCCTCTTCAGCAGATCTTTTAAAGCTTCTTCTCTTCTTACACCAGACGATATCGAAGATTCACTTTCTTTTGTGACAGTTCGAGTAAAGCTTAAAAACAAGTTTTCATTGAAAATCATTGTTTTTGAGATGTTAAAACCTAGGCTTAGAAGAAGCACCATAAGCTTTTTTTCATGACGGGGAGTAATATCAACGATAGAAATGGCGCCATTGCCTACGATGGATTTAACTACCTTTTCCAGCTTCTCTAAACTGGGCTCTTGTAACAAACTGTATTGAATATACTCAATTTTTTTTTCTGGCCTTAACGAATGACAAGACTGTAAATAGAAATCTTGAGTGAGACTGCTTCGAGTTTTTTCCTGATAAAGAGCTTCATCAATAATTTCTTCTGCGGTTAAAGGTAAAAAAGATTGTATTTCCTTTATAAGTTTTTGTTCAAGAATGGATAATTGAATTGTCATTTATGCTTAAAACTTATCTATTCTGGCCATAAAAGTAAACTGAAGGGGGGACCTTGGTTATCCGTTAACGCCCATCACAATATAAATTAACACAAAATTTGAAGGAGTCTCTTATTTGAGATAAATATAACATTGTAACTTGAGAAAGGGATGGATTAATTGAATAGTGCAGCTTGGCTAAATAATCTTATCGATTGGTGCCAAAAATTTGAGAAGATTGTTGAAGAAAATCCCTCTTTACAGTTAAGCCAACTTGCTTACCAAGAGCTCAGCAAGATTGATTGGAGCCTGGGATTTAATCACCAAGAGTTCATTGAGCGATTATTTTCTTTACCTCAATTTCCCAAACAAGTTCATGTGAAGTCTCAGTTCGGTGAACCACCTTTTACAATTTATTACTCTGAGAAAAATAATTTTTATGTTGAGATTTATTTCTGGGATAAGTTACATACTTCTATTCATGATCATGGTTTTCAAGGCGCCTATCAAGTGATTAGTGGTCAATCCATTCAATCCGAGTACGAGTTTATTGAAGAAGTAAAAAAAAATAAAGACTCTTCTATCGGTATACTAAATCCGAAGGAGCTAACCTTGTTGAATGCCGGGGATACAAGAGAAATTATTTTAGGTAATAAATTTATTCATAGGGTACTGCATCTGGAAAAAAAAACGGCGAGTTTAATAGTTAGAAGCGCAAAAAATAACTATATTCAAAAAACTTATATTTTTAAACATATATCGACTACAACTTGGCCTGAAGATAAAATTATTTTAAAATTACGAACTCTTAATTGGATGTTGCAAAATGAAATTTTGCCTTCAAAAGATTTAATCGGAGATCTTTTTTATTTCGCAGATTTTTGGCGAACACTATTACAATACGAGAGTTCAAAGAAACTTTTCCAAAAACTGAGCTTTATGTTTTTCTCGAAGGAACAATTAGAAAAAATTGCTAATGAAACTCATTTCAATTTATTACTTGAACAGCTGCAAAATGTGGATGATAAAATTTTACTCACGGCATATGAATGCTTAACTGAAAACTTATGGGAGAGCTGGGTAAGTGATAATTTATCACTTACAACTGAAGAAGCTAAAAACAAATTAAGAGAGGGCCTTGCAAAAACAAATGAATTCCAGAGCAATGGTTTAGAGCATATTCCTTTTTTAAAAGATTTATTTTAAGGACGGATTAATATGTCTGACATCTTACCTTATCACCAGTCACTCCTTATTATTCCAACATATAATGAAATAGAAAATATAGACCTTATGTTAACTTCAATAACTCATCTATATCCAGAGCTATCGATTCTTATAATTGACGATGGTTCCCCCGACGGCACCGCTCGGGTAGTTAAAAAATTTATGGATAATAGCTGTAAAATTCATTTGATAGAAAGAGAAGGTAAGCAAGGGTTAGCTTCTGCCTATATAGCAGGATTTCGCTGGGCAATTGAGCGAGAGTATTTATTTATTTTTCAAATGGATTGTGATTTCTCGCATGATCCCAAGGATATTCCAAATCTACTAACTGGAGCCAGAAGTCATGATCTTATTATTGGTTCTCGTTATATTAAAGGTGGACGTGTTATTAATTGGCCTGCGTACAGATTATTTCTATCTTATTTTGCTGGATTTTTCACTCGTATAGTGACTGGTTTAAATATCTCAGATGTAACAAGTGGATATAAATGTTTAACGAGATCTGTCCTTCAAGAATTAAACTTTGATAGCTTTTTTTCCAAGGGATATTCATTTCAAATTGAGTTAGCTTATAAAATTATGAATAATAATTTTAAAGTTAAAGAAGTACCCATTACTTTTCATGAAAGGAGTAGGGGGAAATCAAAAATGTCCAGCAAGATTATTTATGAAGCTTTGATCAATGTTGTGCGATTAAGACTGAAAAAGATTTCAGGAACACTATGAAAACGGTCATTTTGTGCGGCGGCTCGGGTAAGCGATTATGGCCGATTTCAAGAGAATCTTCTCCTAAACAATTTCTTAAGTTATTCAAGGGAAAGTCTTTGTTTGAGATGACTATTTCTCGCAATAGAAATATTTCTGAAAGTTTTAGTTTTGTAGTCAAAGATAAACTTTTTGCTCGCTGTCGAGAACAAGTTCCTGATGAACTTTTAGGTAGGAGTGAGTTTTTGCTTGAGCCTTGTTCTAGAAATACGGCAGCAGCTATAACTTTAGCCGCTATGGCTTCAACTCCAGAGGAAGTCTTATTGATTCTTCCTAGTGATCATTTAATTCACGATTTAGATAAATATGAAAATTCTATTAACAAAGGCAGAGAGCTTGCGCAGAGTGGGGGGATTGTTACCTTTGGCATAAAGCCAAATTATCCTGGGACACAATTTGGCTATATTGAATTAGAGGGATTGAAAGTAAAATCTTTTAAAGAAAAACCTAATTCAAAGACAGCCATGAAGTATTTTGCTAGCGCAGATTACTTATGGAACAGCGGGATTTTTTGTTTTAAGGCAGGTGTTTTTTTAGAAGAGCTAGAGAACTATTGCCCAGATATTTTTAATCAATGTGTGAATACTTTTGAAGGAAAATTGTTCAAGCAAATAATTGGTTTAGAAAAGAAATATTTTTTCTCTAAAGAGAAAATGAATAAAATCCCCTCTGCTAGTATTGACTATGCCTTGATGGAGAAAAGTAAAAAATTACAAATGATTTCCGCTGACTTTCAATGGTCTGATTTAGGATCATTTAGAACACTCTTTAAAGGATGGAAAAGAATTTTAACAACTTAACTTTGCCAAAGTTGTTCTATAAATTTATTATTTAAATGATGAAAATTGAAACTTATAAACATTGTTATGTAGTCAGAGGCTTTTTTTCACCCGAGCTTCAGGGGAAAATTAAAACAATGGCAAATAAAATTGAAGAAACAAAAGTTTATAGGACAGATAATCCCAAACGCCATAGCTTGATTAATTACCCATCATTGATGAAAGTTCATCGTTTCATTCAAAATGATATTGAGAATATCGTGAATGAAAAACTCAAACCAAGTTATACTTATTATTCAAATTATTTACCCGGTGCAGATTTAGTTGAGCATAAGGATCGAGAGCTTTGTTATATGACTGTTAGCTATTGTTTATCTCAGCAGAAGCAGTGGCCTTTTTATATTGAAGGGAAGCCATACATATTAGATGAAAACGATGCTATAATATTTAAAGGTCAAGAGCTGGCCCACTATAGAGAAAGTAATCCTTATACATGTTGTATGCTTTTATTTCATTTTGTGAAGCCGGAATACCAAGGGCCCTTAACTCCTGCTTCTTCTGAAAACTACCAGTAGATACCATTTTTCTTTAAAATGGGTCGTTCACGACAAAAGTATTCTAAATTGATGGAAATACGCCAATCTGTATCTTCTTGAGGAAGTACGCGGTGGAAGAGCCAGTAGGGAAAGAGATAGAGTGTATTGGGCTTAGGGGTAATTTTAAAGTATTCCCCTTCACCTATACACAATTCGAGTTCTCCGCCTTTTTTGGGAGGATCGATGTAAAAAACCTCATTCCCATATGAAGTTGTAATAT
>CALFYV010000159.1 GCA_937952395.1 uncultured Bacteriovoracaceae bacterium
TTCCTACTCGCTCCCGCTCACGCTGGGAAAGTTAAGGAGTACAGAAAAGAGAGAGCTGAATTAGGTAAGATGTTAAAAGAGAAAAAAGTCAGTGTTGTCTTCGGTGAAGATGAGATTGGTGAGTATTTTAGATTAAATGTGACAGGAAAATTAATTGATAAATTAGATGATTTAGAACTTAAGCCAGATAATTCTGATGTTTACTCAAACATAAAAGTTTCTGAAGTTGATGGCAAGAGAGTGATGAGCATGACTGTTTATACAGTTGATATGGAAAGATGGACTCCAGGTGAGAACCTTCAAACTTCTGAAGGCAGAAGCTTTCCTAATTTTTATGGTGCTAGACATGAAACACTTTGGGGATTTGCCCTTAAAGGGAATAAGTATCAACTTTATTTAGACCCTGGAACCGGTCTATTTGGGGTTTATATGAATGTTGATGGAGTGGGTAACGTTATTAATAAAGTAAATAACTTTAAAAATAAAGTTCCTGTTTTAAAAGATCTTATTCCAAATATCAACGCTATTGGTGCAGGAATCAAAATCAAGAAGAAAAAAGTTGCTAAGATTTATGCACTTTCTCATGATGAAAATACAAATGAACGTGGTGGGGTTTTAGTCCTAGTTGATTACAATCAAATTAGAGCGATGAAAGGTCAATAAGAAGACTGACAAGTTTAGTTCAAAGGGCCAGGCGACTGGCCCTTTTTTTTGCCGCGAACAAATTCACTTAATTTCTGAATTCCACTCTCCAGGGCCTCGCGCTCTTCAGGAAAGTTAAAAAGAGTTTCCACATGATAAAAAATTTTGTGTCCATCTTTGAAAACAATATCGATGTCTACACTGAAATCTTTTTTGAGTTTCACTAAAGTTAACCGACCAACATAATAAGGATTATTTTCTAAGTCTAATAAGTGCTCTTTGGGATACTCGTCATTTCCAATTTTATACATGTGAGTACCATCTAATACTTGCTTGTTTCAGTCAAGGGAAGACAGCGGAAGATATTATCTCTATATGGAAAGTAATCTTTAGTGTTACTATAAATAACAACTAGTTAAGGGAAACAATGGTTGCTAAGCCCAAGACAAGGTACCTCTATCTTGTCGCACATGATTACGTTCCACTCATGGACAATGTTCTAGAACTCTATGGAGGTCATCCCAAAGTTATTGCCCAAAAATACGATAGCTATATGAGTGCGGCCATTGATATCGAACTCTACGGTAAAGGTCTCATCATTTACGCCATTACTGACATGGATCACTTAAAGCAAATCGTTTCCTTCACTGAAGGCATCAAGAAATTCATCCGCAATAAAAAAGTGCGCATCATTGTTTTACATTCCGTTGAACACCCTAAGATGAAGAAGCTACTTCGAAAGATTGGTTGTGCGGAAATCTTCAAAACTTCGGTGTCTGTTAAATTTTTACAAAAACTATTGGAGAAATACTTAGGTAAGGCCCAAGAAAAAGAAGACGAAGATGATGATGTTTTATTTAAATCAGATAAAAATTCCAATAAAGCTGATGGTAAGGATGATGTCACCGTCATCAAAAAAAGCAGTCCAGCTAGTGCCATTGATATTAGCGATGAAATGGATGAAATTGATGAGATCGAAGAAAGTGATACTGATGAAGATGTAGATATTTCCCCTCCAGCTGCAGCGGATTTAAGTAAGAAAATCCGCAATTCTAAAATCACTGGAAAATTTGAGGGAGAAAAACCTAAGGCGATCGACTTTTCTATCCCCGATAAAGATTTAGATGAAGAGCAGAAAAAAATCCGCTCATACTATAATGAAATTTTTCCTCAAGATGAAAAAAATGAAAGTGGAGAACGCAAAGACTCCTTTGGGGATGTTGACTCTAAAGAGAAGAAAAATAGTTTTATGAGTGAATCTAAGGACTCAGGCAAGCCTGTGACGGTTTGGACTAGAGGACGCGAACACTTAGTTCATGCTCAATTAGCGGAACTCGATGCTGAAAGCAATATCTATATCATTCAGTTTAAAAATGAGAGTGAACATAAAGAACTGGTCAAAAAAACCAAGGCCGGCCAATTCGATGTGATCTTTGTGAAACTGGATATTTCAAGAGGCTCCATCTTTTTTGATATTAGAGAACCCAAAAATCAGTTTCAAGGCAACGGCATAAAAGTCACCATTCCAGAACGCATGTGGCGGGTGGATCGCAGGAATTTTCACCGCCTGCAATTTCCAAAAAATACCGAGAACACCGTAGTGCTTAAAGTTGAAGGCTTTAGAAATGGCGAAGAGGTTGAACGCAGACTTTTAAATATAGGCGCTGGCGGAGCTGCACTGGGGATTTTCCCGAATGAAATAGCCTCTTTTGAAATTGGCACTTTTATTGAGAGCTTCTTCTTTAGTGTCAAAGGCCAGGAACTTGATTGCTGTGCCAAAGTGGTATGGAAGGAACAGTTTGCAGGCGACAGTTATGTCACTGTGGGTGTTCAATTTTTAGGGCTGGATGCTGAATTCATCGAAACTATTAACCTCTTTATCTTAGAAGCTACCTTTGAGTTCTGGGAGCGCTATCACGTGTAAAACTTACACTGCGCGTTGAATAAAACCCCGATTTTTCGTATAATGGCCCCATGAAATTTATTTTAATATTTAGCTTACTTTTTTCTGTCTCTGGCTTTGCTCAGAAAAAGAAATTTAAAGTCAAAGTTGATGGCCTTAGCCAACAATGTGTTTTCAAAAATATTCAAAAAGAGTACCCAGGAATCAAATGTCATTTTATCAAAGACACCTTAGGTGTCTCGATTACCTTAGTGCGTTTGTATGTTAAAAAATATAAATGTGTTGAAGAATCTGGTGAGTCATTTCGTTTAGAGATCGTACAAAAAGCGGTAGATGCCAACGTCAGTACGATTCAAGATGAACGTGCCAATTATAATTTTCCCCACACCAGCGATAAGCCTGTCAAAGTTAAGTTTACTCCTGCCTCTAAAGGCTTTGCTTCTTTTGAATCTTGCCAGTAAGAAAATCTAACTAATAATCAACTGACAAAAGCTCGACCTGGGATTACACTATTTATAATTCTAGTTTATTCTTTCAAAGGAGCTTTCATGTCGAGCGCTGCGTCCTCAGCATTAAGGAATTTTTTTACTGTCTCAGTCGGTAAGAAACAAATAATGGCATTAACGGGTCTGGGTCTTTCAGGCTTTATCCTCACTCACCTCTTAGGCAATATTTTAATTGTGGTGAGTCCGGACATGTTCAATCTTTATGCTCATAAATTAACCAGCAATAATTTAATTTATGTAGCCGAAGCTGGTTTAACCCTACTTTTTCTTGTGCATTTTTTCTTGGCCATGAACCTGACCTTTAGGAATAAAAGAAGTCGGGGTGATACCGGTTACTATATGAAAGTGAAAACGGGACGAGGCACCACCTTAGCTTCAGCTTCTATGCCCTACACAGGACTACTGATTCTTATTTTCTTAGTTTCTCACTTAATTCATTTTAAATACGGCCCGGTTCATATGACTCAAGTCGAAGGAATGGAAAT
>CALFYV010000160.1 GCA_937952395.1 uncultured Bacteriovoracaceae bacterium
ATCGGGGAAAGACTCCCTAAATTGTGGCCAATCTAGGGATTGTCCAAGTTCGTTGATAAAATTCATCTTAGACAATGTATAGTGTCAATTCTTCTTCTCGTCAAAAGACATATGGATATGATAAATTTTACTCATCATACACCACCTTTAATGAGGAATTTCTATGAAGAGACCTGCTTTTAACTATGATCTCAAGACCCTGCCCCGAGAAAGCAAAAGACATTATATTAGTGCCAGCGATTCAGAAATTAAACAGATGCTTGAAACACTCGGATTGAAAGAGTTGAAAGATCTTTATCAAGATTTAGATCAAAATATTAAGCACAAAGAAAAACTCAATATACCAACGGAACTTTCCTATGAAGATTTGGCCCAACATGTTTATGAGTTAAGTCTTAAAAATAAACTTACGACTTCTTTCATTGGTGATGGACTTCAACATTATAAAGCGGAAGATATTGTTGGCGATATTTGCGCCATCCGTGGTCTAACCACCGCTTATACACCTTACCAGCCAGAACGCAGCCAAGGCACATTACAATCACTTTGGATTTATCAATCCCTGCTCTCTAGCTTAACTGGGTTTGAAGCTATTAACTCTTCTCTTTATGATAGAGCGACTTGTCTTTTTGAGGCCCTTAACTGTGCAGTACGCTTACAACCGGGTAATAATAAAGTCATTATTGCCAGCGATATTTACCCTCAAGATATTGAAGTGGTCAAAACCCACGCAGCTCATACCAAGCTAGAATTACTTTTTGCTCCTATTGATGCCTTCACTGGTAAAATTGATAGCAAAGAACTTCAAAAACTGATTCAAAATAATCAGGGGGTCGCGGCTTTTGCTTTTGCTCAAGTTAATCATTTTGGCCTTTTAGAAGATGTAGATGAACTTACTGATATTTGTAGTGCGCTTAAAATAAAATCTATCGCTTTGTTCGATCCTTACCTTTTGGCCAACAAGGCCCTAAAAGCTCCTGCGCAGTATGGAAGTCATGAGCAAGGTTGTGACATGATTGTAGGTGAAGGTCAGCACTTGGCCCTTGCAGCCAATTATGGCGGCCCTGGTTTGGGTATTTTTGGTATTCGCTTTAATGACAAAGATAGAAAGTCTATCCGTTCAACAGCTGGACGCTATATTGGAAAAACCAAAGATCTTAGTGGTAGGGATTGTCTTTCGATTATTCTTTCAACTCGAGAACAACATATCAGACGTGAGAAAGCCACTAGTAATATCTGCTCTAATCAAGCTTTCATAGCCTCTTTAGCAGGTGCTTGTTTACTTAGAAAAGGTGATGCTGGTTTAAGCAAGGCCACTACAACCGCAAGAGAAAATTGTCTTAAAACCTTAAACCAACTTTGTCAGTTTGAAGGAGTTAGTTTATGTTTTGAAAATAGTGCCTTTTTTAATGAATTTATCCTT
>CALFYV010000161.1 GCA_937952395.1 uncultured Bacteriovoracaceae bacterium
GCTGCCCTAAGTGTGGTGGGCTAGGGCAGATGGCCGAAAAAGTACGTAAAAAAGTCAATCTTTCCGTTAAAATTCCCGCTGGTATTGATGAAGGTCAACGTTTAAAACTTAACCGAGAAGGTGGACCAGGAACTAATGGTGGACCTCGAGGGGATTTATATGTGGCCATCAGAATTAAAGAACATGATTTTTTCAAGCGCGATGAATATGATGTTTATTGTGATGTTCCTATCAGTTTTTCTCAAGCAGCACTTGGAGCGGAAGTTGATGTACCGACTTTAGGCGGAAAAGTTCAAGTTAAAATTCCTGCAGGAACTCAGTCAGGTAAACGCATGAGATTAAAGAATAAAGGAATTGCCCGACTTGGAGGCTACGGTTTTGGTGATCAAATTATTAATATTCATGTCGAAACACCAACTCAGCTCTCTCAAGAGCAAAGAGATGTGTTTGTTCATTTGGCAAAACTAGAAGAGACTCATAATACCTCCCTACTATCTCGTGGCTTTTTTGACAAGATGCGAGAGTTTTTTCAATAAAATTCCGAACAATTTTACCTCTCAATTATCCAAGGTGACGTAAACCTAAAATAAAGTTAAACTGCTTAAATAGGTGATTTAATAGGAGATAGCATTGCATAAAATTTGGCTATACTTATGTTTCATTTTTTTAGTTGGCTGTGGTGGGATAAGTATTATTTCGGGCGATTATTCAGATGAGTTTCTCAAGAAAATTGAAGAGATTAAGATTGTTTATAAGCAAGGAGAGAGTGAGCTTGCTTTGAAAAACCTACACAATATGAGTGATCAAGGTCTTTCTCCTTCTGAACGTTCTATGAAGTACAACCTAATTGGAGTGATTTACTTTACTGATTTTAATTATCAAAATGCGATTAAAAATTTCAATGAAGCTTTGGCTACCGCGGATTCTGATACTGCTCTTAAAGCTCAAATAAAATTAAATTTGGCCAGCGCCTACTTTAAGATGAGTAATTTTCGCGAGGCTTTCGCTTATATTCAAGATGTAAACTATAGAGTACTAGGTGCAAAAGAGGCAGCTAAGCATCACCATTTAAGCTATGTTTTGTCTCAGCAGCTGAATAATTATCCTGTTGCTGCGAAGTCGCTTATTCTTCTAACTAGCGATGCCAAAACTTTTCAAGAATTTAGAAATTCTTCCCATAGTGAAGCCCTGATTGATTACTTTTCAAAGCTGGATGATTCAGCACGTTTAAGATTACTTCAAGAGTTTGAAAAAGATCGTTATATAAATGTGGCTTTTTTAGGCAAAGTTGAAGCAGAGAAACTTTATTATTCAGGTCGCAAGGGACGCGCCAAGGATGTTGTTTCCTGGTTAGCAAGTTATTATCCAGATGTTGAAGAGGTCAAAGAATTTGTAGAGGATTTCACATTTAGAGTTGAAAACTATTCGAAGATAAATGCTAATGCAGTTGGTGTTATTTTGCCTTTATCGGGCAAGAAGTCTAGCTTTGGTCAAAAAGCGCTTAAAGCAATAGATGCAGCGATTAATGAGATTACGAAAAATACGGCTCCTGGAGTTAAGCAGATTAAGCCGGTGATTTATACCAAAGACTCTCACAATAGTAGTCTAGTTGGTGCAATGGCAGTGAGAGAGTTAGTTGAAAAGCATTATGTTTCTATTATCGTCGGGGGTTTGTTTTCTGATACTGCAAAAGAAGAATATTTAGAGGCTAAACGTTTTGGTGTTATTTATATTTCTCTCTCTCCTATTTATTTACCTAAAGATGAAAAAAATCACTTATTGATTGAAGTTCCAGGTTCAGTCGAATCACAAGTTGCAGCAGCTTTTTCTGATGTGATGCTTAAAAAATATGGAAATAAAATTGCACTTCTTTATCCAGAGAGTGAGGGGGGCTATGCTTATGTGGATGAAGTTTGGAGACAAGCCAAGGCACGTAAAATTGAGTTAACCAGTATTCATACTTATAAAAAAAATATCACAGATTACAGAGATTCAGTTGAAAAATTACTTGGCTTAAAGTTTAAGCGTGAGCGAAAAGAAGAATACGAACTTTGGAAAAAGATTTATGACTTACAAGGAAAGGGAAGTATAAGAAGGGTACAAACATTAAGCCCCGTTCTTGATTTTGATTGGGTGTACTTACCGGCTTATCCTCATGAAGCGCTACAAATTATTCCAGCTTTTAACTACTACGATGCCCTTAATATCAATTTTGTAGGTGGGCCGAGTTGGAGAAGTCGTTCACTTATTCGAGAGCAAAATGAATTAGGTAATATGCACTTTATTGGAGACGATCCAGAGTTTATAGATCCAAATTTCAGGGCGCGTTTTTTCAAGCGTTATGGAAAGAGTCCAAAATTAATTGAGACACTGGCTTATGATGGGATAAATGTTGGTATAAAGATTTTATCAGACGTAAAATTTGAAAATAGAGAGCAACTTGAGCTGAATCTAAAAGAAAGAAAGTCTATTCAAGGACTAACGGGAACTTGGTATACAAGTGATGGTGTTTGGTTGAAAGACTTAGTTCCCTTGACTATTGATCGTGGCAAGATTGTCAAAATCTTTAAAACCAGTGCCGACGCACAACCGGTTAAAAACTAATTATTTTTTTGCTTTAGCAGCTGCAATCTTTTCTTTTGCTTTTGTTTTTTTACGCGCTTGGGCTTTACGTCTTTTCGTTTTAATCGTTTGTCTTTTTCTTCCGCTTCCCATGAAAACTCCTGAGCTTTATATTAATTATTAGAATAAGAAATTAGTTAATATTTTGCGTTATGACAATGATTTTTAACTAGTTAGGGTATTTTAGAAAGTAAACATTTTCAAAATTACGACCATAGTTTTCTAAGTCTAGGCCATAACCAATGATAAATTGGTCATCTATACGTTTGCCGATTAAGTCAGCTTTGATAGGAACAGCTCTTTTGTAGGGTTTATCAAAAAGAGTGATAACTTCGATGCTTTTTGGATTCGAGTTTTTTAGCCGATTATAAACGAATTCTAAGGCTCTTCCTGTATCGATAATCTCTTCAACAATAAGAATTTTTTTATCTAAAATATTGGTTCTTATATCCTTACTTATAACGATACTTCCATTATTTTCTTTATCTCTTCCAATGGCTTCTACTCTTATGAAATCGACAAAAACTTTTACATTTCTGATTTCACGAATGAGATCAGCCATGAAAACCATACTTCCTTTTAGTATTCCAATCACAATCAATTCTTCACCTTCATATTTTTTACTGATAGTGTGTCCAAGTGAACCAATCAGACCCTTGATTTCATCTTGATTAATATATTTTACGAATTGATTCGAAGCGAATTTATCTGGGAATTTGTATTTTTCATTCATGATTTATTCTAGCACAATGGCCCTTTATTTAAGAAACTAAATATTGCTGATACATTTAACACAATGGTACATTAATGACTTAGGAGTTTTATGCCCGAGAAGAGATTGAAAAAAAAAGCAACCAAAAAACAAGCTCGAGATCGTGCGAGCAAGGTAAAAGTCAGCAAGAAGAAATTAAGTCTTAAACAAATTAAAATACGCTCTAAAAGGGTCTACGCTAACGCAGCTAATCGAAAAATTGCTGTAGATATGCTTGAGCGCTATACAGGCCACGAAATACAAGATTTTCAAGAATATATAATACTCACTAATTTCCGTTATTATACCCACCGTTTTTGTACAATTTTACCAGATGTGCATTATACAGAAGGTTCGGCTTTTAAAGCAGCATCCTGTTCTGCTTCAAATGTTACTATTATTGAATTTGGAATAGGCTCAGCAATGGCTGCTCTAGTGATGGAACTCATTGCAGTACTTGAACCAAAAGCTAGTTTATTTTTGGGAATGTGCGGCGGTACACATAGCTCTTTAAAAGTGGGAGATTTTATTTTACCAATAGGCGCTATTCGTGCGGAGAGTGTTTCGCAGCATTTTATGCCTGCTCAAGTTCCTGCACTACCAACTTTTAAAATACAAAAATTCGCTAGTCAGGTTTTAGTCGAACATGACCATGATTACAGAACTGGTGTTGTTCACTCAACAGATCTAAGACTTTGGGAGTTTGATGAGGATTTTAAAGAAACTCTTTATCGTGAACGCGTCATAGCTGTAGAAATGGAATGTGCCACATTGTTTATTACGGGATTTGCTAGTAAAGTTAATATTGGAGCCTTATTATTAGTATCGGATCTTCCTCTCAAGAGAGGGGGAATAAAGACGAAAAAATCGGCGAATTCAGTCTTTAAAAGTTTTACCGATAATCATATAGAACTAGGTATTGAGATTATGGCCGATATTGCTGAACGCGGAGACAGAATACGACATTATCGTTGGTAATAAAAAAGGATAATATATGTTTAAAAAAATCTTAGATTGGTTTTCAAATGATTTAGCAATTGATTTAGGAACGGCCAATACGCTAGTTTATGCCAAAGACAGAGGTATTATTGTTAATGAACCTTCTGTTGTTGCCGTCCATCAAGGTTATAGAGGACAGCAAAAAGTGCTTGCTGTTGGGATGGAAGCCAAGCAAATGTTAGGAAGAACTCCAGGATCAATTAAGGCCATTAGACCAATGAAAGATGGGGTAATCGCTGATTTTGAAGTCACTCAGGCTATGCTTAAATATTTTATCCAGAAAGCGATGAAGGGATCAAAGCTGGTAAAACCTAGAATCATTATTTGTATCCCATTCGGTATTACCCAAGTTGAAAAAAGAGCTGTTAAAGAATCGGCGGAACAAGCTGGAGCACGAGAAGTTTATTTAATTGAAGAACCAATGGCCGCTGCAATCGGCGCTGGTTTGCCTATAACAGATCCATCAGGAAATATGATTGTTGATATTGGAGGCGGAACTACTGAGGTTGCGGTTATTTCTCTAGGTGGAATTGTCTTTTCAAAATCCGAGCGAGTAGCTGGAGATAAATTTGATGAAGCTATTGCCAACTATATAAAGAAAAAATATTCATTGCTTATTGGTGAAAGAACCGCTGAGCAAATTAAAATAGCCATTGGAAATGCCTATCCTTTTGATGATGAAATAAAAACTTACGAGGTTAAAGGACGTGACTTAATAGCAGGTGCGCCAAAGACCATAGAGGTTACCTCTGATGAAATTAGAGAAGCTCTTTCTGAACCTGTAAATCAAGTTATAGAAGCAATTAAGATAGCTCTTGAGAAGACGCCACCTGAGCTGGCAGCCGATATTGTAGATAACGGAATTATCTTAGCTGGTGGTGGAGCGCTTCTTCAAAACCTAGATGTTTTAATAAAAGAAAAAACAGGCTTGCCTGTTTCATTAGCAGAAGATCCACTTACCTGTGTGGTAAGAGGTTGCGGGACTGCACTCGAGTCAATTTCTTTATTAAGACAAGTGACGACTTTGTCATAAAGTATGAATCAAAAATCTAATATTTCATTTTCTCCTCAGTCAAATGAAGAGAAAATGTCAAAATTTAGAAATTTTCTAAAGAAAAAAGAAAATCTCTGTACCGCTTGGATTAAAGGACAAACACAAAGATTTTTTTTTCAAATGAGTTCGTTCGTAGAAGAGAAAAATCAAATATCACTTTTAAGTTTGAATGAGAAACATATTTCTGATGGTTTTTATTGTCTTGCTTTTGAAATTTCAGGAGTGAGTTATTTTATTCAGGGTAATTTGTCAAAATATGGAGATGGTAGAACATATTTATTCCAAGTATCAGAAACATTATATAAGGGCGAAAGACGTAATAGTTTCCGTTTAATGACTTATCCGGCAAGAAAAGTTAAGGCTTATATACATTTTGAAAATGAAGAACTTGCGGAGAGTAATTTAATTGATTTTAAAACTAAACTCTCGAGAACAGGTTTGTTTAAAAACTTCCTAAAACTTCTTGAGTCAGAAGAGCAAAAGAAAAAAAATGAAGGATATTTTATTTTTCGTGTCCAAGATATCTCAGCGACAGGTATGGCCATTATTGTAGGTAAATCGGAAGAAGCACTTTTTGAAAAAAATCAAATTGTAAAAAACATTATCATTCATTTTGAGGATGAAGAAATTGAAATCCCTGAAGCTGAAGTGATTTACAAATCAGATAGTCAGCAAAAAGATCGAAATAACCTTCTTGTCTATAAAGTAGGGGCACGTTTTTTAAACTTGGATTTGAATACTGATCAAAAGTTAGTTCGAAAAATCAACCTTGTCCTTGGACAGTTTGACGAGAAAAAATTATTTGAGGATTTTTTAAAGTGAAAATTAGCGTATTATTAATTTTTACCTTGTTTGCATGTTCTAATCACTTAGTCACACCTATTTCATCTCTTGCCCTTAAAGAAGATAAAGCAACGTATCACTATGCAGATGTAACTGGTCAAATGATTCAAAAAAGAGTTGTAAAAAAAAATAAGAACCGCTTTATCACTGCAACCGAACTTTATTCATCACAAGTATCAAGTAAAAAAATGTTGGAAAAAACTATCGCGGTTTCAGATTTAGGCATGCTCACAATTGGCAAACGAAAGCGTCCTATTATGCGTCCTTTCGCATCCCAATATAGTGTTTGGTTAGATGGAAAAGAATATTTCTCTCAAATCAAGTTGAATCCAAAAACCAAAAGCTTAGATATAATAATGAAAAGCCCTGAAAAAAAATGGCAAGGCAAGAAGAGCATAAAATTTCCTGAAGGCCAATATTTTTGCTTTTTTTCACAGCTAGTTGAATGTATTAAAGCAACAGAATTTTTCAGAGAAAGTTTAAGAGATGAACAAGGAAAATTAGCTTTTACAATTATCTGGGACTCATATCCTTACTATCAAGAGCTTTATGGAATTTCAGAGGCAGCTGTTTTTACAGAAGCGGAAATTGCCTTTGATGGAAAGTTTGAAAATGAATATCGTTATAGATTAAATACGTCAAACCAAGTTTTATTTTATCATTTTGATGAAAAGTTTAATTTTTCCAAATTCATGTGGATTTCTCAAGGAATTACAATAACAAGAAGGTAAGTTTGAGTTTAGAGCAGTTGGGTCAATTTATTATGACTGGAATTAATGGGTTAGTTCTAGAAGAACAAGAACGTCATTTTATAAAAAATGAAAATATAGGTGGAGTCATTCTTTTTTCACGTAATTATCAAGATCCAGCTCAGTTAGCTGAACTGGTAAATTCAATACAAGAATGTAGAGGACAATACCCTCTTTATATTAGTGTCGACAATGAAGGTGGAAGAGTATTTCGTTTTAAGAAAAATTTTACTCATTTTCCTTCAATGAAAGATTTGGCGAAGCTTGATTCACCCAAGATTGTTTACGATGTCCACAAAGTTATAGCGGAAGAGTTAAAAGCATGTGGCGTAAATTTTAACTTTTCTCCTGTTTGTGATGTACTAAGAAAGAATACGACAAATGCTATCGGTGATCGGGCTTTTAGTAACGATCCTCTGGTAGTAGAAAAAATGATAAGTGCGGCAATTCGTGGCTTACAAACCGAGGGTGTTGCAGCTTGTGCGAAGCATTTTCCAGGACATGGAAATACTTCATTAGATTCACATTTTGACTTACCTGTGATCAAACAAAGCATGCAAGAATTTAGGGATTTAGATTTTATTCCTTTTCATAAAGCCTCACGTTCTAAAGTTGAATTTATTTTGATGGCACACTTAATCTGTGATGCTATTGACGATAAATTACCGTGCACTTTAAGTAAGAAGGCATATGATTTATTAAGAAGTGAATTGAAGTTCAAGAAATGTATTATTTCCGATGATATGAATATGGAGGCTATTACCAAAAATTGGTCTACTGGTGACGCCGCCAAGATGGCATTTGAGGCTGGTTGCGATATTCTTGTTTATCGCTTTTTTAAGGATGCTAAGATTGCGCTTGAATCACTTAAAGAAAATTATAAAAGTAAAAAACTCAAGAATGAAAGAGTGCTAGAAAGTCTTAAAAGAATTTATAAATCCAAGCAAGATTATCTAAAATCCTATAAACCGATTTATATTCCTGAAATTACAGAAAAGTTTGAGACTGCACAGGGAAAAATTTTACTCGAAAGTATTTCTGAAAAACTGAAATAAAGTATTTGATAAAATCACTTTAAATCTAAGCGGTTATTATTGCCTAAAATGCCCAATCGCGGCGTAAGTTGCTTAAATCTTGTAAAATAGAAGAAAAGAGCAGTGGAGTATTTAATGAACATAGCTCTGGTACAAGCAAGTCCAGTTATATATTGGGCCTCCATAATATTGGTGGGCCTTGCGGCATTTATTATTGCACGCACGATCTTTGAAGATGAAGATGCTTATAAAGCTTCCGAAACTTTAGAGGAAGCTAAAGAAGACAAAACAAATAAAAAGCAAAGTTTTATTTTAAAATATGCTAAGCCATTTTTTAAACGCTACTTCGTTCCCATAGTTAATGGAATGAAGAATAAGAAAAAAATAAAAGAGAAATATAAAAGAAAATTGGCCACAGCAGGACTTACTGATGAATTTACCTCTGAAGAATTTTTTGCTTATAAACTTTCTCTCATTATTGGTTTTCCAATAGCCTTTCTTATTATTAATAAATTTATCGATGCTGGTTGGCCTTTAAGCTATGCACCTGTACTTGGAGTGCTTGGTTTCTTTTACCCGGATATTTGGGTGAATGGACAAAGTGAACGAAGAAGAAAAGATATTGTGAGAAACATGCCTTTTATTGTGGATATGCTTGCCCTCTCAGTTGAGGCAGGATTAGATTTTATAGCGGCAATGAACAAAGTCATTGAAAAAGCTCCACCTTCTGCGCTTTCTGAAGAATTTGAAATAATGATTAAAGAAATTAAAATTGGATCTTCTCGAGCTGAGGCCCTTCGTCAATTGGCTTGGAGGATAGATGTACTACAGGTTTCATCTTTTACTGCTACGCTTATTGCTGCAGATTCAGTCGGAGCATCTATAGGTCCTATTTTAAAATCATTAGCAGGAGATATGAGGCAAAAACGTAGTTCTGAGGTTGAGAAAGAAGGTTCAAAGGCATCGACCAAAATATTATTTCCAATGATGGCATTTATTTTACCTGCAGTTGCCTTGGTTATTATGGCCCCGATAGCCATTATGTTTTTAACAGGAAATAGTTGATGATTAAAATAATTCGAAAAAACACATCGGAAACGATTATAGAAAAAGTTAAAATTGCAAATACAATTAAAGATAAAACTCTTGGATTAATGTTTAAAAAAGAAATGAGTGGCTATGATGGATTGCTAATTTTAAATTGTAATGCCATACACACACATTTTATGCGATTCAATCTGGACGCAGTTTTTTTAGACAAAGAAAACAAGGTGGTTAAAATTATTCGAAATATTAAGCCTTGGAGATTTACTAAGTTTTATTGGAAAGCCAATAAAGTATTGGAGAGCCAAGCCGGTTCAATTACGGACAGCTTAAAAGAAGGTGATGAGCTTGGAGTTGTAGATGTATAAACTGGTTGCAGTTGGTGGGAAAATACGAGGAAAAGAAATCACTCTGAATGAGGGAGAAAATATTATTGGCCGTTCAGCTGAGATAGATCATGTTGTAGACATTCAAGGTGTTTCAAAAAAGCATATGTGTATTACTATTTCTTCGAACAAAATTTATATAGAGGATCTAAATAGCTCAAATGGTACTTTTGTTAATGGCAAATTAATTAAACGCCAAACACTCGAAAAAAATGATAAAATTGCTATTCCCAATGTTATTTTCCAACTTATTTATGTAAAAGAAAAAGAAGTAGTAATAGAAAAGGATACTGCTGGGGCGAGTGCCGATGAAGCCCAATATTCGGCTAAAGAAGTTATGCCCAAGCACATTCCAGGGAAAATAAAGTATCTATTTAAACATAAGTTGATGCCTATACTATACAGCTTCAATGAACAATACGAATGGAGTGCATTAATTGGAATTTTGTTGGGATTATTTATTGTTATAAATATTGCGCTGACCATTTTCCCTGTTCTACGCTCCAGTAAAAGTCTTTTAGTTTATGAAATTGCCAAACGTGGAATGCATTTTGCAGATGAGGTGGCTAGGATTAATAATGTTGCTTTGCAAAGACGTGAACTTGATAGAATAGATACAAGTTTTTTGGAACGAGAAGACGGAGTTATTTCTTACGAACTTTTCGATTTGGAAGGTAGAATTGTTAGACCTGTAAATATGCTTAATTCATATTCAAACGATACACTATCTGTTGAGACCAAAGAATGGATTCAAAAAAATGAAAAGCCTTTAGTAAAAAATCTTTCGGGTGGTCAGATTGGAATTGGTGGCCCAATTAAAGCTTATGACGTAAGAACTGGAAGAGAGGAAGTTATTGGTGGAATTTCAATACGTTTTGCTCCAAAGACTTTACTTGCCGAAGCAACAAATAGTTCTCAAGCCTATTTCGAGGCACTAACAACATCTGCATTAGTTGCCATTATATTTTTTGGAATGATTTATTATTTAACAATCAAACATATTAACGATATGTACATTCAAATTGAAGATACATTAAGAGGCAAAAGAAAAGAACTTGATTCAACTTTACTAATGAAAGAATCATATCCATTAAAAAATTCTATAAATTCAATATTGCAAAGAATTCGAGAATTGCAGAGTAGTGGTGATGATTCATTTTCAGAATTGGAAGATGAAGCCCCTTACTTAAGAAAACTAGAAGATTTTCTAGCTGGTGCTCAAGGACCTGTGCTGGTTTTAAATTCAGAAAAAAATATTATGAGAATTAATACAGAAGGAGAAGATCTTCTGGGTATTAGAGAGAATGCATCGGCGGGTATGAGTTTGTTAGATACTGCTCGTGACCAAGGTTTTGCTGCAACAGTTATAGAACTTTGCGATAACTCTGCAAACAACGCTGGTTGTAATCAGAAAGAATTATATGAAATTAGTGGCGTGGAATATCAAGTAAACGTTGTGGCGTTAACCGGAAAAGATAGTTTTGCTAAGGGTTTTTATATAACGTTTGTAAAAGAGGGTTGATAGATGCAAAACATCAAAGTTTTTCATCATTTTGAAGCTCCCAAAGAGTATGGGGTGCATTTTCGCCTACTTTGTCTTACGGGAGAAAATAAGGGAGTTGCCTATTTCCTCACCGGGCAGAGAATTATTTTAGGACGATCTGAAAAGGCAGATATTCAAATTAAGGATTTAAAATCCTCCAGAGAGCATGCAGAATTAACTATTGTTAATGACGACATTATAATTACTGATCTTGGTTCACAAAATGGAATCATCGTTAATGATTTAAAAATAAAACAACATAAGTTAAAAGATGGAGATAAGGTTATTATTGGCTCGACCGTTTATAAGTTTGGCAAAGTCGTTGTTGAAGAAAATAAGAAAAAATCAAACATCGAAATGCTTAAGAAAAAACTTAACTCTGAGAAAATAAAGCAACAAGACTTAGAGGAAAATTCAGACTCGAATAAATCTCAAGTTTTTGAAAACTTAAAAAGTAAAAAAATTAAACCATTACATTTGGTAATAGGGTTACTAGTATTAGCAGTAGTTTTTATGGATGGAGGAAGTGACAAAAGTCAAAAGAAGAGAAACGAAAATGCTGACAGTAGATATAAGTTGAATGAAGTCAGTAATCAATTCGAAGAAGCTTTACAAAATAGGCGTAGGACACAAGACAAAGAACTTAAAGCAAAACTAGATATTATATTTCAACGTGGACTAAGAGAATCACGAGAAGGGAATTATTTTAGAGCAATGAATGAATTTAACCTTGCTTTGGTTTTAAGCCCTAATGATGGCCAAGCTCAGTTTTACTTACAAAAGACTAAGGATGCTTTGGATAAAAAAATTATAGCTTATAAAGTTAGTTCTAAGAAAGATGAAGATTCACTGAAGTATCAGAGTGCTGCCGTTTCGTAGTGTGCGATTATCAGACTACTGCATAATTATGCTGAGGATGAAGGATACAAAGAAGCCGAACAAAGCATTAGGGATTTAGAGAAAAAAATGGGATTAGAGGAAAATGAAATTAGCTGTATACAAAAATAATCAAATCGTTTCTGAATATGAAACGCCAAAACTTTCTCCAGAGGATAGTTTTGAAATATTCATTGGCAGATCGAGTGATTGTCATCTCATTATTGATGATCCACAAATTTCAAGAGAGCATGCAATTATTAAAAAAGAAAATAATTCATGGGAGTTAGAGCGACTAACTGATATTGGAACTATTATTATTAAAGGTGAATCTGTTCATAAAAAGGAAATTGAAGAAGGAGACGATATCTCATTTGGTTCTTTTATTGTTCACGTTAGCGGTATAAGTAAAGAGCAAACGGTAGACACAAATCCTGGAAATATTATAGATCAAATTCCAGAGGACAATATCCCGGTTGTCAAAGAATCAGAAACATTGACAGAAGAAACCACTTTATATGAAGAAATCGACTCAGTTGACACAGAAATACCAGAACAAAAGGAATTTATTGAAGATGAGTTTCAATCTGATGAGGTTCCAAATAACAAAGAGGATAGTAGTCTATTAGATATAGAAGCTTCTGCTATTGAAAGTGAAGCACCATCAGATTCTTTTACTGCAGAAGATGATACTTTTTCTGATCCAAATAGTGAAAGTTTTAGCGAACCAGGGCCAAGTCAAGACAGTGGTGATAGTACTCAAATGTTTAATAATTTTGCCACATATGAATTGGAAATTTTTGGAGAACATGCTCCTTATGACAGATTTGTGATGGAGGAGGAAGAGGTTTTTATTGGCCGAAACCAAGAGAAATGCAAAATAGCCTTAGATGATCATGAAGTTTCTGGAGTGCATGCCAAGATAAAAAAGACCAAAATCAATCTTTTACTTGAGGATTTAAACTCTACAAATGGAACATTATTAAATGGAGCTAGAATAAACAAGTCAGAGCTAAACAATGGGGATGAATTTGTTATAGGTAGCACTACTTTTACTGTGAAAATCAGATCTGAAATGTTTGAGGCAGAAGTCGAAACGCTTATGCCCGTAAACGAAGAGCAAGAGATTGTTATTGAGAAAGAACAGACTGAATTCTCTCCAGTAAGCGAGAACAGTACTCCTACCCAAGCTACCACAGATTTTTCTATTGAAGAGGTTAAAGAGGAAAAATCAATACTAAAAAATCCACAAAAAAGAAAAAAATTACTATATGGGTTAGTCGGAGTTTTAACGATATGGTTGCTCTTTGATGAAGATGAGCCCAAAAAACCAGCTCAAACAACTGAACAAGCTAAGGGTGAAACAACAGTTGCAAATCCAGCTTCTTCTGTCAAAAACCAAAGCAAGAAAATATTAAATCAACAAGAACTAGAGTATGTTGAATCACATTATAAGCTTGGAAAAAATTATACAATGAAAGGTGAATATTCCAGAGGACTAGAAGAATTGGAGTTGGTTAGAAAAATAGATCCCAATTATGCAGAATCTGAATCGCTTTATTTAACCGCCAAAGAGGGGTTGGCCGAATTAGAAAGATTAGAGAAAGAGAGATTAGAACAAGAGAGAAAAGCTAAAATTCGTGCAGAAGTTAAAGGTATTATTGTAGAAATTAAAGAGGCAATCAAAGAAGATCGATTATCTTTGGCTGAGCAAAAAATTTCTCAAATCCTGGAACGGGATCCCGAAAACACGGAGATACAAACACTTAAATTAGAGATTGATGCTATCAAAGCTGAACAAGAAAGAAAAAAACAAGAGGAGCTTGCACAAAAACAACGCAGACAAGATATGCTCGATGATCTTTCCTTAGGTAAAAATGCTTATTTAAAACAAGACTGGTATAAATCTATAGTTAAACTGGAAGAATTTTTAAATAAAAAAGATCTTGATGAGGATCTTATGGCTGAAGCAACAAAAATGTTAAAAGAATCTAAGGCCAAGTTAAGTTCACAAGTTGATCCCTTACTAGGTAAGGCGAGAGCTTTAAAAGAAGGACAAGATCTTAAAGGTGCATATGAAGTTTACAACGATATTTATGATGTTGATCCAACCAACGAAGAAGCTCTAAATCAGATGTCTAAAATCAAGGAAGATTTAGAATTAAGAGCTAAAAAGGTTTATCGTGAAGCGATTATTGCAGAATCATTGAGCTTATTTAATGATGCCAAAGAGAAATATCAAGAAGTTCAGCAAATTTCTCCAACTGATAGTGAATATTATATGAAAGCTACAGAAAAACTTAAGGAATATATCGAGTGATAGAACTAAAACAGTGTAGTGCCCAAACACATCAAGGTCCACATCTGCAAATCAATGAAGACGCATATGATTTTGATTTGAATAAAAATTTATTTATGATTCTTGATGGATTTGGAGGCAGTGGAATTGGCGATAAATGTATTGACCAAATTAAAGATTCAATGAAAAAATTCTATGGACGTGTTAGTCATGATCCGGATGCGACATTGCCTTTTTTCTATAGTTCAAAGTTTACAGCTGAAGCGAATGCTTTGATTAATGCTCTTTTGTATACACACAAAAATATTTATAAAGAAAATATGAGCAAACAAGTCAACCAAAGAGCAGGAGCTTCGGGAGTATTTGTTAGCTTTGATGAAGAAATAATATCAGTTGCATCTACAGGTAATATATCAGTTTATTTAAGAAAAGAAAGCTCGCTCACTCAAGTTACTATTCCTGATAATTACGAGCTTTTTAACTCTAAACTTCCTGAAAAAAGATATCTCTACTCAGCACCCTTAAGTGGACTTGGACTTTTCAAAGATCTTCATTATCAAATAAAAGAAATCAAAGTTAGTGCAGGAGATTCATTGATTATGATGAGTGATGGCATTTATTCCAGACTAGAGATGCATGAGCTGGCTCAGGTATTATCTGGAGAGAATAAAAATAAAGAAAAAATTAATACCTTATTCAATTTGTCCAATTCTAGAGGAAACATGGATAATCAAACAGTAATGATATTAGACTTTTAAATTGAACTGATAATATAATAGATATGTTATTGATTTTCTGGAGTTAACGCATGAATCATAAAGTTTTATTGGCCGACGACAGTTTGACCATTCAAAAGGTCATTAAAATTACTCTGGCCAACGAACCATACGATTTAATTGATTGCAATAATGACGACGAATTATTTGCAAAATTAAATTCTGATAAACCAAGCATGGTATTTCTAGATTTCAATTTATCGGAAAAGAAATCAGGTTATGAACTGTGTCGTGAGTTAAAAAAGAAAAAATCTGATTTAAAAGTATTAATGCTTTTTGGTACTTTTGATAATATAGATGAATCCCAACTTAGAGACTGTGGTGCTTCGGGTAAAGTAATTAAACCCTTTGATAGCAATAAGTTTATCAACACTTGTAAAATGATTATTCAAGAGCTCGATGAGCCTGCTGAAGTCCAGGAAGAAAAAATTGAAACGGAAGAATTGGACAATGATGATAATTGGAGTGTCTCTTCACCAGAGATAGAAGATAAGACTGAAGATGAAGTGTCTTCTGAAGATACTATCCCTCAAGAGATGGTGGTGGTAAAAAATAAATTAGAAGAACATGTAGAAGATTGGAGCGGTGGAGTTGAAACACCAAAATTTCAAGAAATGAGAGCGCCTAAAGGTGATGATGGTGAAACTCTTATTATGCCTGAAGAGGATGATTTGGAGTATCCTGAAATAGATCAAGGCCCTAAGTTCATTTATATGGATGAATTAAAAACTAAAGATGACCAAAATTAAATTTAATATAATAAAAAAACAGAAGATTTGGCCCTACAGTTAGAAACGGAAGGTACTGATAGCGAAGAAGAAGTAGCAAGCCTAGAGGCACAGATTAGTGATGAAACAGATGCTGATTTATGGGCCGTTGATATGGAAATTCCAAAAGATGAAAGCTTTGATGCTCCATCGATCCCTGAACCAATCGAATCTGTTACTGAGCATCAAGAAGAAATCATGGCAAATGTTCCTTCTGAGCAAGAATTGGACTATCCCGAACCTATTGAAGATGTATTACCTCCTGTTGAAGAGAGCTTGAGTCATTTCCCAAGAGAGGAATTAGAAAATAAGCTGAGACCGGTAATAGAAGAATTTGTAAAAGAGTATTGTCGTGAGTCGATTGAAAAGGTAGCTTGGGAAATTATACCTGATTTAGCAGAAAATTTAATTAAACAAGAACTTGCTCGCATTGCAAATTCGGTGATGGATAATCGTTAATTCAGAAAAAGACTTCCACTTAAAACTTTTTCAATCTTACCATTATGAGAGATCAAAGCTTCACCATGCTCACCGATGCCTAGAAAGATGCCTTTAGACTCTTGAAATTCATCTTTAATGGTGATGTTTTTGTTAAGGTGTATACAATACTTGGCCCAGTCTTCCTTAATTGATGAATTGAATTCTTGGTTGCGTTTAAGTAAGTATTGATAAAGTTCAGTGTAAAAAATTTCTTTCAGTTCAAATTTGTCATCAAAAATAAAAGCATGTTTATAGGGAAAATGAGAACGTTCTTTGGTAGTAAACATATTAATTCCAATTCCAACCAAAAGTATGTCAGTCATGAGATTCATTATAATCCCACCTATTTTTTCATTTTTTTGATTCAGGAGATCATTAGGCCATTTTAAATAGAGATTTTTTTGGTATCTCTCTTTAAAAAATTCACAAATAAATACACCTAATTCTAAGGGAACCATGCTGATTTTTTCTTTTAAGGGCCAAGTAAATGAAATGGCCAAAGAACCAGGGAAGTGTTGCCAAGGTGTCTTGCGTCTTCCTTGGCCATTAGTTTGTTTTGAGGTCGAAATAAGATAAGGATGAGTTATCTTACCTTCTTCCCATTGGTTTTTGAGTGTTTCTTGTGTAGAATGACATTCAT
>CALFYV010000162.1 GCA_937952395.1 uncultured Bacteriovoracaceae bacterium
CAGTCACGTGGCCTTATCTCGTATGCCGTCTTCTGCTTGAAAAAAAAAAAAAAAGCAAAAAAAAAAAAAGGGGGGCGACAGGGATATTGAGCAAGCTGAAAAACACTACCTCCTGGCCCGTTGGGGACAAGGCTATTTTGGTATCAACTCAAAAGGTAATTTGAGTGTCTACCCTAAACGCCATAAATCAGGTCCTGAAATTGATTTCTGTGAAGTCATCGAAGAGATGAAGAAAAAAAATGTCGCCTTTCCTGCCGTTATTCGTTTTCAAGATGTCTTAAGAGCACAAGTGAAATATATCAATAAACTTTTTGATTTCGTCATTAATGAGGCCCATTATCAAGGCCAGTACTTCGGAGTCTACCCGATTAAAGTTAATCAAATGCGCGAAGTGGTAGAAGAAATTGTTGATGAGGGCCAACACTATAATTATGGACTTGAAGCTGGTTCTAAATCAGAACTGATGGCCATCCTCTCACAAGATGTACCTCAAAGATCCCTTTTAGTTTGCAATGGCTATAAAGATGAAGACTTCATGCGCTTAGCACTTTTAGGTAATAAAATTAAAAATAACTTAATCGTTGTCATTGAAAAATTAAGTGAGTTGCCTCTGATTATTAAAGTTTCTAATGAACTGGGTATTGAGCCTCTCATAGGACTTAGAGGCAAACTCAAAAGTCGTAGTGCCGGTAAATGGGCCGACTCTTCTGGAGAGCGCGCCAAATTTGGTTTAAGTTCGTTGGAATTGATTAAGGCCATCACACTTTTAAAAGAAAGTAATCTCCTGCATACTTTAAAACTTTTTCATTTTCATATCGGCAGTCAAATTCCTGATATCAGGAATTTCAAAGACGCTATCACCGAAGGTGCGCGTATTTATTGCCAATTAGTTAAGATGGATGCCCCTCTTGAATATTTTGATGTAGGTGGAGGAGTAGGAGTTGATTATGATGGTTCTCACTCGAATTCATTATCTTCAACAAATTATAGTTTCAAAGATTATGTAGGCGATGTCGTCTATCTTTTAAAAGAAATATGTGACGAAGAGAAAATTAAACATCCCCATATTGTTTCAGAATCAGGCAGGGCCATGACCGCTCACCACTCTTGCGTGGTGACCAATGTCTTTGGTGAAATTAACCAAACCGAAAATGGCATGCACTTGGAACTAACAGGAGAAGAGCATTCCTTAGTTTTAAGAATGCGAAATTTAGAAAAAGAAGTTAATGAAACTAATTATCAAGAACTTTATTTAGATGCGGTTGGTATAAAAGAGGATTCGCTTTCAGCTTTTAAACTGGGAGTTATTGATCTGAAAGAGCGCACTTTTATTGAAACTTTTTACTGGAAACTAGTGAAGAAAGTTAATCAATTAGCACAAAATGATCCTGAGTCTTCGGAAGAGTTAGCGGAACTTGATCTCCAATTATCTCGAAAATATTTATGTAATTTCTCTGTTTTTCAATCTGCACCAGACACCTGGGCGATTGGACAAGTATTGCCTTCTCTGCCGATTCAACGACTAAATGAATATCCCCATATTAATTGCCAATTGGCTGATATCACTTGTGATTCGGACGGCCAACTGGATCAGTTTTTAAGTCCAGATGGCATTAAATCAACGATGAAGGTGCATGAACTAAGAAAGGGTGAAGACTACTATGTGGGTCTGTTTTTAACTGGGGCATACCAAGATGTTATGGGTGATAATCATAATCTTTTTGGCCGCTTGAATGAAGTTCATGTCTATATGGATGAAGAAGATCCAAATGATTTTTATATCGAAGAAATTATTAAAGGTAATTCATCCGCCGATGTCTTAAAGACTATGCAGTATGATCCAGCAGAGATGGCACGCAACATGAAAAAAAGTATCGACGCTCAAATCAAAGAAGGCAAAATCAAACCACGCGCGGGAGTGGAGCTAACTGATTTTTATGAAGCTTGCTTGGATAGCTATACTTATTTATCTTAAAACCTTTAGCAAAAAATCCTTTACGTTTTCACCCATAACTTTTCTAACTTCCTCTTTTGAAAAACCAGCATTAATAAGTGCTTCAGTAAGTTTACTCATTTGGGAAACATTAAAGGGAATCCTGACCGCACCATCAAAGTCGCTACCTAAAGCAACATGATTAATTCCTACTAAATTTTTCACATAGCTAATCGCTTTCACATTCGCCTCTATTCCCTCGCCACAAGTGGCCCAA
>CALFYV010000163.1 GCA_937952395.1 uncultured Bacteriovoracaceae bacterium
GAAGGTTACCTTAAATAGTTTGGTATATCAAACTTTGCTTTTTGGCCTTTTCATTTTTACGTAAAAGTCCTTTGTTTTCAGTAAGATAGGTTATTCCCTTTTGATTTATTTTTTCACTAACAAAAACCGATAAAGATCTGTGAAGTTAGGTCTTTTTCTCTTATTTTTACCACTTCTTCTTAAGGCGCAAGATCCTTATGAGTACCTTTATTGTGAAGCTGACAAATGCTATAAAAATGTTTTTTCTGAAATTTCAACTTTGAGTGATTCCGTAAAGAAAATCTATGATTATTGGGCCAAAGAGCATTTTGATCACTATCAAAACTATAAAAACAATTTAGACCGAAGAAATATTACACCTTCACTGGCCTTTTATCTTCAAGCTGAAGCTTTACGAGATTTCTTGCAGGAATGTGAATTCCTGTTAGGTGCCTCGAAAATGCAAGGACCTATTCATCTTATTCTCTCGGGACATGAATTTTATGGAGATGGACAAAATTTTTCTCTAGCAGCAGAGTCATACAAACAAGATCTTATAAGAAAAAACTGCCCTGATAAAAATGAAGATTGCATAAAGCGTCACATTCATTTTTCAGATATGAGCAAAGAAAGATTCCACATCATTTTAGAAATTTTACCAGCAGGTTCTATTGCTAGTTTAACTATTTTTGCTCATGGGACTGAAAAACTTATTAATATCGGTCCAAAAAATTTACTCCTACCCTCAATGTGGAGTCCTGATTTAAATATATCAAAAGAAGAGTGGATTCAATTATCTTTTGGAGGACTTTATACTGAAGACTTTTCAGGTGATAGCTCCTCCTTAAGTTCTTTACTTACACAAAAATTTTCTCCCAATAGCACTATTTCAATATACTCTTGCAATAGTGCTGATGGCGATGATTCTATTGCACGTCAAATAAGTAACGTTTCACAAAACTCAACGGTAAGTGCTTGCCGAGGGGGAATGAACTTCATTTACACAGAACCTGAGACAAATAAAGTTCAAACAAATTTTTCAACTCCTGTGCCCTTCCATTCAAAAAATGTACAACTCATTCCCCGCCACAAAGAAGATTGGGTCACTATCAAAGATGGACAATCTGCAAATGGTCTTACTAGACATTTTAATTTACTTGATGAGACTGTTCGTCTTGTGGGAAACGAAACTGTTAACGACTCCCTTGAGCAAATGAGTGACAAAATCCTCTAAACACAGAAAGAGCAGATCGACAAACAGATTGTCCTAAGATTACTGACAGGTGGAGCTAATGAAGTAGAAATAGAAAAGGATGGCAAAAAACGTATTATGTATTTCACCTTAGACGAAGTAAGAGAGCTTAAAAAACTTGTTGGCTATTATGATATCAGTTTTGGAGCTTTCTATAACAGTAGCGTTAATACAAAATGTCTTTTCAAGAAAGAGGCTTGCCAGAGTAAGACCGAGTTTTCCCAGAACGTTATTAAGAAAGTTGTGGAGCTGAGTGATTATGCGTACAAAAGGTACTACGCTAAAGAAAATTAAAAAATCTGGGATACCTCTCAAATCTTTTTCCAAGATTTTGCTAAGTCCAGAAACAACCATGACTTTCGTATCGACTTACTCCTGACAAGATAAAGTTAATTTTCTCTTTCTGTATTAAAATGAAGTGAACTTCTTTTGAAAGTATATCAATTATTCAAGGGATAATCGCAAGGTTTTTAAATAATCAAGAAACTCTACAAACTCTTTGCTTTGTATATCTACAATCTCTCGATAATTTGGGCCAAGATTATTAAACCAAGTATCATACTTGCTGTACATGGGACCCATAAAAACTGGAGACCATTTTTTACTAAAGTTTTTTGCAATTTGAGTAACAAAATCGATACTTTGCCCAGAAGGAGTGCTTCCTAGAAAAACTTTGCTGACCTCAGATTCAATAACCCTGCCAGCTTCGATATAAATGTCATGAACATCATTTCTAAGTTTCATAAGAAACCTTGTACAGGCATAAGTAAAAAAGCGCTGGGTAGAATTCTGATTAACACATTCTAAATATGTTTCCCAATGAGCTACTTTTTCAAATTCTTCAATTTTTTTAATCAAAGATGTAAATACAACAGGATTAGTTACATCATCACTTCCAAGTTTTCCATGATGAACAAGAAGGCTAACGGACTTAATGTTATTAGTGATGGTAGAAGGAGATGCAAATGCACTTCTAGTTACGACATAGTCAGTAGGAACCTCCAGAGCTTTAATCTCATTTAACTCACCTTCACCATCGATAGAAATTGATTTGAGTTTTGCACTCAAAGTTCTTGCATATTGACCATGCTCTGAACATTTGGCCCGAAGCTCATCTCTAACCTCTTTTGAAGATGCGAACAGATCGCCAAACTTAAAGACTCCAGACTCATCCGTTTTAAAACGCAAACAAACATTATTTTCGCATGAGCGGGACACTGGTGAGTATCCTCCACCTGGACGAGTTTGTTCGTTGTACCAGTAAACACTATAACTTACCTCAAAGCATGCTGTGCCTTCTGCTAATTTTTGATTTTCACCTACAGAATCAAGCACGTGCATACTAAAACTTCTATCGGCTACTTCAATCCCCTCACCGTTCTCATTCGTATAAGCTAAACTCAAAGTTAAAATAAAAATAAATAGTGTTATTGATAGTGTTTTCATATGGCATTGATTATCCCATATTTTTAAATTGATCAATATAATTTGAAAATATGGGTAAAAGTGAAGCAATTTAATTTTGCCTTTTCCTTCAATAATATTATAAGGTTAGGTGCCATATGCCCGAACTACCCGAGAGACAAAACGACATCAAAAAAACACCAGCAAAATCCGCAAGATAAGCTGCCAGAGAGCCTTTCACACTTTTTTCTCATAATCTTCACAATATTTATGAAATTTATTCTAATGAAGAAATTTTTCTAAAAATAAATTTAGAATTTTAAATAAATAGAATGAACTGGTAATAAAAAATGTATGGCCCACAATGAGTAAGATTCCATCACATTCAACATGAGCTAAAGAAATGATAATAATGACTAATGAAGGTGGGAAGTTGGTCCCTGGTGGTAAAGGTAATGCTAAGAATAGTCCGCTTAAACAAATAATAAATCCTGATATCTTTTTCATGGGCGAAAAGATTACAATTTTACTGAATCGAGGGCGAATAACAAATTCCAATTTCTGACTAAGCATGGCCAAAAAATGAAACAATTTTGCTAAAAATTTACTTTCTAAGCTAATAGTAGAGAATTTTTTGGGTATGTATGGTGGGAAATTAAAAACAATTCCTAAGCCTAGAAAAAAAATCAAAAGACCTAAAATGACTGAGAGTCCCGGCAGTGGTATTGGCAAAAGAAAAGGGGCTGAGAATATACAACACAAGATAAAATGACCTTGGTTTGAAAAAAGCTTTAGCAACTCCCCTATTGTAATTGATTCTTTAGTTTGAGGATCACATACGATGGAAATTTCATGTAACTTGAGTGAAAGAACTGTTCCTTTAAAAGTTTTCATTGATATCTTACCAACTCAAAACCAAGCACAATAATGGTATAACAAAAAATAAAACCATGACGTACAAGGGGCCTATAAGTCTGTTCCACTGTACTCCTTTGCTTAATAAGTTAGCACACAGTAATGGAATCTTTCTCATAGAAGGATGGACAAACCAAATAAGTAGACCAAAAAGGTTAAAAAATAAATGAACAAGGGCAATAGATAACCCCAGTATATTCCCTGTTAAAGAAGCAATGAGTGCGGTTGTGGTTGTACCAATATTAGCACCTATCGTTAGTGCATATACTCTACCAAGATTCAGAACCCCCGTTGCGGCAAGGGGCACAAGTAAAGATGTTGTAATAGAGCTTGATTGAACTGCAACTGTTATCATGAATCCTAGAAAAATCGTAAAATACTCATTTTGAAATTTTTTATTCTCAAATATTCGATGATTATTTTTTGTAACAATTGAATTCATAATACTTACAACAGCGGCGAGTGTTATGAAGATAATGGCCCCTGCCACAAATAATAAAGTGAATGTAGCAGTCACTTTTTCTAAATGAAAATAAGTCACAAAAAAGTCCTCTATTGTCTTTGCTACTGGTTGTATTGTACTTTTTAATGGCCCTGGATAAGTTAAATCAACTGATGTTGCGCCATGTATGTGAGAAGCGACATAAATGCTCAATCGACTAAGTGGAGCAAAAATAAGTTCAATAGGCAGAAGAACCAATACAGTCAAAATATTAAAAAAATCATGAATAGTCGCTGCGGCAAAGGCCCTTTGAAAATGACTCCCTTGTTTAATATGTCCCATAGAGACTAGAGTATTTGTTACTGTCGTTCCAATATTGGCCCCCATAATCATAGGAATCGCATTTGAAAATTGTATGCTGCCAACAGAAACAAGACCTACTATAATCGAAGTAGTAACAGAGGAACTTTGTACCAACACAGTCGCAAACATCCCCGCCATTAAAGATATAAATGGGTTGCTTGTTACATTTAATAATTTACCCACAATTTCATTACCACTGTAAGCAAAGCTGTTTTCTAAAATTTTAATTCCCACAAGAAACAAAAAAAGCAAGAAAAGAACAAAGCTGATTTTTAAGAAAAGATCGAGAGTCGGAAATTTTTTAATCTTGGAAAAAACCGTTAGAGCTTTAGAACAAAAAAAAGGCTTTTGAAGATGCGCAGATTTCATAGAAACCTCCACTGCATTGATTTGTAGCAAGTTATTACCACAAAATTAAGTTACCCCATAGCGATTATTTGTTAGTTTCGATTAAGAAATTTACGTTACCATGTAAAAAGGTCATTACAGTCTTAATATAACTATGGTAAAACTAGGTATGACTCATTTATGGCATGATATTGAACTAACAACTGATTTCTTAGAGTTTCAAGCTGTTATCGAAATTCCCAAGAATTCTAAAGTGAAATATGAAATCGATAAAGAAAAAGGAGTCCTTTGCGTTGATAGGATTCTTTATAGTTCTGTTCACTATCCAAGTAATTATGGATTTTTACCACAAACACTAGCAGATGATGATGATGTTCTTGA
>CALFYV010000164.1 GCA_937952395.1 uncultured Bacteriovoracaceae bacterium
TAAAAGGCGCTAAGGAACTTATCCTAAGAGACAAGCCATTGATCTTAACAGAGTTCGACAACAAAAATACAACACAGTTCGGATATGATAGGCAGGAAATTATTGACTTTTTGGCAAGTTTGGGATATAGGAACTTCAGTAAAGTCGGCACCAATCCAGACCCAAATGAATGGGGAGATTTGATAGCAGAGTGGTAGCTCAGGCAACAGGAGAAATGATGAGTTTTTGGAAAAATAAAAAAGTGCTAGTCACAGGCGCACATGGATTTGTAGGAAAGAATCTTATAAACCTTTTAGAGAAGAAGCAAGAAGAAGAGCATTTTACTATACTCATGCCAACTAGGAATGAGCTTGATCTCACAAAAGAAGAACAAGTATCGGATTATTTTCTTACACACAAGCCGGATATTGTATTGCATTTAGCTGGTAAGGTAGGCGGCATCGGAGCTAATAAAGCCAGTCCTGCTGATTTCTTTTACCAAAATATAATGATGGGAACTCTCGTAATGCATTATGCTTACTTGAACGGCGCAGAGAAGGTCGTAGCATTGGCGGCAGGGTGTGGTTATCCAAAAATGTTGCCGGTACCATACACTGAAGAAGATTTCTGGAAAGATCTTCCCGACGAAAATTCTATCGGATATTCCATGGCAAAGAAGAATTTAATTATCCAGTCGTGGACATACCGAGAGCAATTCGGATTCAATTCAGTTATCCTATTGCCAGCAAACTTATACGGTCCTCACGATAACTTTAACTTAGAAACTTCTCATGTGGTGCCTGCATTGATTCGAAAGTTTTTGGAAGCTAAAGAAAGTGGAAGTGATAAGGTTACAGTTTGGGGCACAGGCGTAGCTTCTAGAGAATTTCTATACTCTATAGATACGGCGCAGGCTATTATTGATATGGCTGAAAAGGTAAACGAATCAGGTCCTTTTAACCTTGGCACTGGAGTAGAGACTACTATTAAAGAGTTGGTGGAAACAATAAAAGATCTCACAGGCTTTGAGGGAGAGATTGTATGGGATACTAGTAAGCCTGATGGTCAGCCAAGAAGATTCTATGATATGAGTCGTTTTGAAAAGGCACTAGGATATGTTCCTTCTACCAAGGTTAGACAAGGGCTAAAGCAAACTATAGAGTGGTACCAAAATGAAAAATAATTTCTGGAAGGGCAAGAGAGTTCTGATAACTGGTGGTGCTGGTCTCATTGGTTCTAGTCTTGCCCACAATTTATTTTTAGAGGGCTCTAAGCTAACATTAGTTGATAACTTAGAGCGCGGCAAACTGGAATACATAGAAGGACTGTTATCAGAAATTAAGTTTATTAAATCAGATCTCAGAAATCTGTCGGAATGTTATGAAGCAGTTAACAATATTGATATAGTTATCCATCTCGCTAGTAAGGTAGGAGGTATTGGATTTTATCAGGATCGGCCATTTGAAGTTATGACAGACAACATCAAAATTGATTCTAATATTATTAGAGCATCTGTTGACAGTGGTATAAAAAGGTTTTTTTACGCATCTAGCGCACACGTTTATCCGCTAGAGCTTCAAATGAAGCCAGAATGCCCTTTGATTTCCGAGGAGCAGGCTCAACCAGCTAATCCAGAACTTTCTTATGGGTGGGCAAAACTAATTGGTGAAAAATCACTTCATTTTGCCACAAAAGAAGTGCCTGATTTTAGGATCGCAATGGCTAGATATGTTGGCATTTATGGCAAAAACCAAGACTTCCAACTTGAAACGGGTTCCGTGATTCCTGTGTTTTCGCATCGAGCTATTCGATACCCAGAAGTGCCATTTTCTATCTGGGGAACAGGAGAAGAAACACGCTCATATTGTTACATTGATGACGCAATTGAGTGTACAAAGCTAATGATTGAGAAGATGGAAGAACAAGAGATAGTTGGTCCGTTAAATGTTGGTAAGCAAGAACTTACAAAAATCAAAGACATAGCTGATAAAATAGTTGCAATATCTAAGAAAGATATTACACTTCAATTTGATAAGAGTAAAAAAACTACAATCTGGGGTCAACTCTGTGATTGTTCTAAAGCAAAACAACTTCTTGGCTGGGAAGCAGAAACATCCTTGGAAGAAGGACTAAAGGTGGTATACAAAGATGTCAAATCTAGAATCTAGACGGTATTTGCCAACTCTCTCAGAGTTGATTGATCGACTTTCGATTGCACAATTAAAAGAAGTGTTCATTTCTGAGCACAAAGAGGAATACGCTAAAGAAATAAAAGATATTCTTCATGATATTGACTTATTATTAGCCGACGCAGAGATTAATGCAGAAACTTTGCGTGCGGTAGTTGTCTTGTCGCAGATGAATTTGCACATTTGGCATAATGAAGCAAATTATCGTCGTGGAATAAAAGACGGAAATAATTTAGAATTAACACATGGCTTAAATGGCATTAGAAACACTGCTAAAAATAAAATACAAGAGATTGTCGGCGGCAGAAAGGATTATAAAATTGATTGCCTAGCTGCTGAGTTCAAAGATTGGGAGATTAGCTGGGAATGAAGGTGTTAGTTCTTGGAGATGCCTGTAAGGATATATATGTTTATGGTTTCAGTGATAGGCTTGCTCCTGAAGCTCCCGTTCCGGTTTTTGTAGAAAAAGAACATAAAACCAACGGTGGTATGGCATTGAATGTGTATAATAATCTATGTTCTCTGGGTATCGAGTGCGACATTTTACACAATGAAATGGAAATAACAAAAAAAAGATATGTAGATGATCAGACAAATCATATTTTTATCAGAATTGATTCTGACGAGTCTAATATAGATCGAGTAAAACAAAAGTATTTGTCAAAAGACTTTCTTTTAAAATATGATGCCATTGTCATATCAGACTATGACAAAGGTTTCTTGACTAGAGAAGATATAGAGAAAATTTGCTATTTTCATCCATTAACTTTTATGGATACTAAAAAGAGATTAGGTTCTTGGTCTGAAAAGTGTACATGGATTAAAATCAATGAGCCAGAGTTTGAAAGAACAAAATTTGCTATTGAAGATAAAATGTACATTTATGATGAAAGCTTAATTGTAACTTTAGGATCAAGAGGTTGTATGCACAAAGGGAAGGAATACCCTGTTAAAAAAGTTGAAATAAAGGATCTATCTGGTGCCGGAGATACTTTTTTAGCGGGATTTGTAGCCAACTATATTAGAACAAAAAATCTACAAGAATCTTTAGAATTCGCGAATAAATGTGCAACTGTGATTGTACAACAGAAAGGAGTAAATGTTATCCATGGAATTTAATGATTATTATAAATACTATTTGACTCTACACAAAAACTCTTGGAACAGAAGACTACACTTTGCAGGACAATTATCTACACTTGTTTTCATCTTGTTCTGTTTAGCAAAATCCTATTACTTGTTTTTAGTATTGGCTCCTTTGGTAGTTTATCCGTTTGCTTGGTCTGGCCATTTCTTCTTTGAAAAAAATGAGCCTGCTGCATGGTCTAACCCTCTATGGGCAAAATACTGTGATTTACTAATGTGCAGAGACATGATTACTGGAAAAATCCCATGGTAATATGGACGAACGGGTGCTTCGATGTTCTTCATCGTGGACACATTGAGCTGTTTAAGTATGCAAAGTCCCTTGGAGAATTGCTCATTGTGGGGCTTGATACTGATGCTAGAGTCAGAGAAAATAAGGGCGAGAGTAGGCCAGTCAACAGACTAGAAGATCGTTCTTATCTAATCTCTGCACTAGAATGCGTAGATTCAGTAGTTTCTTTTGGGAGCGATCAAGAATTGTCCGGTCATATACAGAGACTACAGCCTGATATTATGGTTGTTGGATCAGACTGGAGAGGCAAGAAAGTGATTGGCTCGGAGTACGCAGGAGAAGTCAGATTTTTTGATCGCATAGGCGATTACTCAACTACAAATATTTTGGAGAGATCATGAAAATTTTAATTACAGGTGCTGCTGGTTATATTGGTAGCGAATTGATAAATCATTTAATTGGCGATCATAAAATTACTGCCTTTGATAATATGATGTATGATCGGACATCACTGCTCAGATACGCGACACATCCTAATTTTACTTTTATTAAAGGTGATGTTAGAGACACAAACACGCTGCTTAAGCTTGTCTCGCAGCATGATGTTATTATCCCTCTGGCAGCTTTGGTTGGTTTCCCGTTATGTGACCAAGATCCTAGAGCGGCAACAGAGATCAACTTAGCCTCTAATCGATTCATTGCGAGCAATAAATCACAAGATCAGATTCTACTATATCCTTGCACTAATTCTGGATATGGTGTTGCTAAGGATGGAGTTTGTACTGAAGAGTCTCCTCTAAATCCTGTTTCGCTGTACGGGAAAACTAAAGTTCAAGCTGAGGAGATATACAGAAATACATCTGGTTGCACCACTTTTAGACTTGCAACAGTTTTTGGCCCTTCTTCTAGAATGAGATCTGATCTTTTGGTAAACAATTTTGTTCTTAGAGCCCTTCAGGACAGGCTGATCGTTCTTTATGAATGTGAATTTATGAGAAACTATGTGCATATTCAAGATGTTTGTCGTGCTTTTAGGTATGCTATTGATAACTGGGACGTGTTTAAGGACCAGACTTACAATTTAGGCAATGACGCACTCAACATGAATAAGCTTCAGCTTGCTCAAAATATTAATGAACATATTCCATTGGAAATTATTCGTGCCGAGTTCAACAGCTACCCATACGTTAGAGACTAAATTGTTAGCAGCCAAAAGATTAATGATACTGGTTTTGTTTGTCAGTATGATTTACATAAAGGGATTAAACAACTCATCAATGCATATTCTTTAATACAGGAACCATGGTATGGAAACTACTGATAATTTTAAAACATATGTATTTGACATAGATAATACCATTTGTTATAGTAAAGGTGGAAACTACGAATTATCGGAGCCTTACAAAGATAGAATAAGTATAGTAAACAAATTATACGAAGAAGGAAATACAATTATATTCCATACTGCTAGAGGTATGGGGAGACATAAAAATAATATCAATTTGGCTTACCACGACTTTTATGAGCTTACAAAAAAGCAATTATCTGATTGGGGAGTTAAATATCACCAATTATTTTTGGGGAAACCTTCTGGAGACATTTATATTGACGATAAAGGGATGAAAGATAATGACTTTTTCAAAAGAGATTAATACGCCAATCCACTTTGTCCCAAAAGGTTGGGGCTTTGAAAAGTGGATTGTTAATTGTGAAGAATACTGTGGCAAGCTGCTCTATTTTGTTAAGGGCAAAAAATGTTCATGGCATTACCATGAATTGAAAGATGAAGTTTTCTATATTCAATCTGGTCGTATTTTGGTTAGATACTCCGAGGGCGATGAGATTTACAGAGACGGTAAGCTTGTTGCAAATGAGGTCATACTTGGACCCGGTGATAATTTTCATGTTTATCGAGGCTTAAGGCACCAAATGGAAGCTCTAGAAGACACAGAACTTTTCGAGTTTTCAACACAACATTTTGATTCTGACAGTTATAGACTGATCAAGGGGGACTAATGAAACTTGTTGTTGTAACTGGATGTCTTGGGTTCATTGGTATGCACGTCACAAAAGCTTGTCTAGAAAAAGGCTGGAAAGTATATGGAATTGACAAGGGAACATATGCAGCGAATGAATTAGATGATCTTTTTCAGTTTTGCGATGGTTTAAAACATTGGGAAAACTTTTCTTTCATTGAAGAAGATATCTGTACTATAGGTGATATCCCTAGCTGTGATTATGTCATCAATACAGCAGCAGAGACTCATGTTGGCAATAGTATAATAGACAGTAAAGATTTTATTCAAACCAACATAAACGGTGTAAAAAATTTGTTAGATATTATTAGACGGAAGCCAGCTAATATATCTAGAAAGCCTATCTTACTTCATTTTAGTACTGATGAAGTTTATGGAGATATAGTTAGGGGATCACACACTGAATCTTCTCCGCTGGCACCAAGTAACCCTTATTCTGCCTCAAAGGCTTCGGCAGATATGCTAATCAAGGCATGGGCAAGAACATATGGTATCGAATATCTGATTGTTAGGCCAGCTAATAATTATGGGATGTATCAATATCCTGAAAAACTAATTCCTTTAGTCGTTAAGCACCTACAAGTTGGAAGAAAAATTAGACTTCACAACGAGGGAAAGCCTATAAGAAATTGGCTTCATGCTCATGATACTGCTAATGCGGTAATAAAAATCATAGAGTCAGAAAAAGTCAACGAGCATTACAATATACCAGAAAACTTTGAACAAACAAATAACAAAAAAAATAAAAAAATTGTTAACTCATATTTTAATAGGTCTCATAAAATATTTTATGAAAATGTTGAAAACCTACTTGATCTCTGTTATATTAGAGAGGGACAAGACGTAAGATATGCAGTAGACGATTCCAAGCTAAGGAAGCTTGGGTGGCGACCAGAGAAAATATTTGATGAAGAAATTGATTCTATCGTAGAACATTTTAAGAACAACTTTAGATGGTAAAGGAGAAGAAATGAATAATCTTGCAACAGACATGAAGCTTTCAAAGCAAGCATTGGGTGCCCTGATGATGGCACTACAGAAGTCTCTTCTAGAGCAAAGTGATATCGTTCCTGTCTTGGAAGGGTTTGATTTTATTATCAAGGATGCCGAACTATTTGTGAAGAACCCGCCACTTGTTAAGTTCGATGCAGATGGCGAGTGGCTTGGCGATGCCGAGGTATGATTTCACATGTCAAGAATGCTCTGAAGAATTTGAAGTTTTTCAGGGCTTTAATGACACCGCACAATGTCCGAAGTGCGGCTCAGAACATTGTAAAAGATCTACAGCTTATAGTTTTAGCGTTAATCTGGCTCAAGGTGGTAGAAAGCCAAAGGTTGGACAACGAGTTAACGATTTTATAAAAGAAGCAAAAGAAGAACTTAAAGAGCAGCATAATAAACTTAGGGAGGACAGATGATCGAGATTGATTACATTTTGGTTTTATGTATTGCCTCTGTGGTCCTAAATATATTTTTAGTTTGGTATTCAATAAGACTAATTAGGGAGCTTACAGAAGTATCCACCTCCATTCAGCAGCTTTTTATTGATGTAGATATCTTTTATGCTCACCTAAAAAGGGTATACGAGCTAGAAATGTTCTACGGTGATCAAACATTGAGTAACTTATTGGCTCACACTAGAGAGCTTAGACAGCGCCTCAATGAATATAAAGTGATGTTTGCTTTATTAGAGGACGAGGAAGAAGAGGAGAATCTTGTTGATGAACCAACCAGTAATGAAGAGGCGTAGAAGAAGAAGAAAATCAGGTAGAAAGTATTTTACTCAAGATCATGAAGATGCAATTGTGCGTTTTTGTTCTTCGGAAGATCAAAAAGAACGATCAATGTTGTATGAAAAGTTTATCCAACCAGCTTTTGATGAGATGGTGGATAAAATTGTATTTACCTATAAGTTTACAACGCTACCTAATATTGATGAGCTGAGGGATGAATGTAAGGTGTGGCTAACCACGGTACTGGACAAGTACGACCCTAATAAGGGATCTAAAGCTTTTTCATATTTTAGTGTCATCACAAAAAATTGGTTCATTCATAAAGTTAAAAAAACCACTAAGCAACGTAACAGAGAAACTCAATACGATGAGCTATCTAACGAGGCAAAGTTAAAGTACTTAGCAGATTATATCAAGTACGACACAGAAAGAGAGCAGCAAGAGTTCTGGACTGCGCTCTGGAGAGAGATCGATTCTTGGGATAACCCAGACCTAAAAGAAAATGAGAAAAAGGTATTAAACGCAGTTCAGATTTTATTGAATAGCTCAAACAATATAGAAATTTTCAATAAAAAAGCTATTTACTTATACATGCGAGAAATAACTGGGCTCAACACAAAACAGATTGTAAACAACTTGAACAAAATGAGAGTAAAGTATCGTGTGTTTAAGCACAAGTGGGAAGAAGGCGAAGAACCATGAAAAGCACAACCGACTACTTGAAGAAGGCGATCACGAATATTGAAGCGGATAGAGAGATTACTAGAGAATTACTCGATGATGTAATCCAATACATGAGCAAAGATGAGCAGCGCCATCGAGAAGTTGGGCTAACCGCTGCAAAATATGTTGAGACTTTGCAGAGATCGAATGAGCAGCTTGTTAAGATCGCCTCTCTTATGCAAAAAAGAGAATCAAATTCTGCCTCTTTGACAGAATCAGATAAAAATGAACTTTTTGACATGATAAAGGGAGAAACTTCATAATGCCTAAAGATACTAGACTAAGACCCATACCGGGATCAATGAACAATGATAGTCTAGATAGCTTTGGATCTTATTATTTCCAAGATGAGCTGGAGACTGAAGCAGCTTTGGAGAAGGCTGTTGATATCGCAGTTTTTCAAAACTCTGTTGGACTTCAGTTTCCAAGAAAAGCATTATGCGTCGCTGTCACAGAATATGATGGACCGGCAGAAGATGTATACACCCCCGGATGGAATGCTAAGGTTAATATATTCGGTTACAATCAGAGAACGAGATTAAAAATTGCAGCACATGATGACTTTATAGATAGTGACCTAGAAGTTCCTGATTTTAGTAAACCATTTCAACAAATGACAGACTCACAGAAAGCTGCTTTTAATATTTTAAACGGTGATGATAGAGCTTATTTCTCAGCCGCAGAGGTTGTTGATGTACCGTCGCCGGGTGATATAATTTGGATAGACTTTGAAGACAGAGAGAATTTAAGGGGCGGAATATATCTCAAAGTTCATGAGCCTTTGTCTTTATTCCCTATCGTTAATAATTTAGAGGGTGGATTTGATACTTTTGAAAATCCTAATAGGTCGCCAAACCCTCCCGACGTTGATCCAAATGTTATGTTTAATCTTGAAGGGCAGATCGTCCCAGAGGAAGGGCTTTTTATATCTGATCCAATACTTTATGTACCAAGTAGAGTTTTAGCCGAATATGAGTTCTGGCAGGGAAGAAGGTCAAAGAGCTATTATCCAAATGGAGAAAACGACCCAGTGTTTGCAAAACTGAAAACATATTGGGACAATACTAGATTTGGAAACAACTGGCAGGACAGGCCATGGTCCGCTGTCTATATCAGTTATATTTTTAGAGGAGACGACTTTCCCGCAAGGTCGTCTCACCAGAGCTATAGCAGAGAGGCTTTAAAAAATGGAAGAGGTGGAGGCTGGGGTCTTTACTCATTATTGAGAGAAAATGTACAATTAAGTGTTGGCGATGTTTTGGTAAAACCACGATACCTAAAGGGAACAACTTCTTCGCCTAGAGATAGTGAGGAATGGTGGTTTTCACACGGTGATGTTGTGTGGAAGATAGAAGGAGGGATAGCTTACCTCGCGGGTGGCAACCTTTCTTCCACTTCAAAAATAAACATACAAATTAATTTAGATGCTAACGGAATTCCTGATCCAAAAGATTATCTTGTTGTACTTAAGAAGAATGCACAAAGAGTTGGGTTTGTATAATGAGTTTTTTCAATAAAAGAAAGCCGATCAGAGATCTATCTGGGCTACCAGACGACACAAAGGTTCACGTAGAAAAGCAATTTGACGGGAAGAACACAAAAGAGATTGGGATTAATGGCCAGAACATGGCAGAGCCAGTTCCAATTTACGATCAGTCTGCATCCGATACAGTTTTCATGGGCAGAAACAATTCTCTGGTAACACTTGGGCAACAGAGGTTTGGCCCAAAAGCAAATTCAAGTCCCGGTTCTCAAGTAGGTGAAATTCGTATGACAGCTGGTCTTATGGGTGCTACTAAAGAGGGGCCAAAATCAAACATTTATGTTGGACAAAATCCAAATGCTGATGCTGCAAGCTTATTTTTAACACAAGGCGGTGGCAAGGTAGATAAAAATCTTGGTTTAGCTGAAGGTGGTGTTGGGTTAGCGGAAAATGGATCGTCCGCTTTTATCTTAGCAGATGCGATTAGGTTTAGGGCTCGTGAAGGTTTAAAGATTGTTACGGGGACTACACCAGATGAGCGTAACTCTTCCGGGGAAAAGATAATTTCTACATACGGAATCGATCTTATAGCTGGAAATGATGATCAGACAGTAGAGCTAGAGCCTATTCCCAAGGGAACTAGACTCGTGCAGGCTTTGAAGAATTTAAACGATAGAGTTGATGAATTAAACGGGTTGTACAGTACGCTCGTCCTAGCCATTGCAAAGCACACTCACTTTGTTGGTGTAGTACCAACAACCCCGTCCCCAGATTTTGCAGTCGATGGTACAACACAATGTTTTATTCCAAGTTATGGACACAAATTGAATCTGTTTGTTGACGAACAAAATGCTTTGCAACCATATGGTTTCGATTGGATCAACAGTAGATGGAACAAGGTTAATTAAAATGGCAAATCCAAACAATAATCAAGCTATAACTCCACAGCCACTGCCACTTGGCAGCACCCCAGTTACTACATCTGAATTAAACGAGATAAGGATGGCATTATCTGAAATAGTAACTGTAATGCAAGTTTCCACTCTTGTCAGTCCATCTGATTGGGCATCCTTTCCTCCGCCCGGTTTTGTAGATGAAAAAACTGGTGGAGCTATCGGACAATCATACTCTATCTATTATGGAGACGGAACCTACCGCCCCGGAGGTGGAGCAGGCAACGGTTACCCAGTAACAATAAACACTGATTTCCAGCTTTTGTATGAATGGACCTTAAGAATACAAAACGCAGCAGCTAACTTTGATCTATCTCAATACCCTACGTTGCCCGGATATGCTAACAGTCTTTTCCAAAATCCATATGTTGAAGATATCTTTAATCAAAACACTCAAAAGATAATAGATATTTTAGAGGCATATTATACAGTAGAAGAAGAAGCTGACATCGATTCTGAAGCAGAGGCTGCACAAGAGGCTAGTGATAATTATGTTGAACCGCCCGTCACTCTCGATTGTAATGATCTAGAGCAAACTGACGAACAAGGACCACCATGCCCTCCGCCTTGCAAGAATGATCCTAATGCTAGTAGTCCTAATTGGACAAATCTTACTGAAGAAGAGCCATTTTTAAATTCAAAAACATGTGAATACTCAATAACTTTAGACACAATATATCAAGGACCAAATAAACAAGTCTTGCTACAACAGCCTAACTATCTAACGGTCGGCATTGAAAAGCTTCTTGAATTTTATGGGAAGAAGTCACAGCCATATACAAATGAGGAGGGCGATAATGTCGATCCTGTTCAGTTATGTGTTGATGGCGGTGCCGATATAAAAGACATTTTCGTGTCTACAAGGGCTATGGTAAATGCTAAAGCACTGGTTGTCATTCCGTATGATGTGCTAAATTCTATAGAAGACTTAGAGCAGCCAGAAAACATTCCTTCTAAGTTGAATCAACCTTTGTTTGTTGTTTTTAAAGGCGGAGGCGGTGGCCCAATTGAGCCAACTACTGGATTTTTGTATATCTCTCGAAAAGCTGCGCAAGCCATGGAAATTATGGCTCGCAGACAAGCAAGGTGGTTCTTTAACAATAATGGCCAGTTAAGCGAGCCAACTTTCAATCTTGATAACGAAGCCTTACTTGTAAGAAGATTCAGAACTGAGCTGAGAAACTTTCTCTTACAAAATGATTATAAATTTAGAAAGCCAGTTTTTCAAGGTAAGAAATGGCTAGAGGAAGTAGAGATTGGTTTCTCTGAGGATATGGAAATAGAGTATGTGAAGGCATTAGAGAAGGGTTGTGATAAGCCAGAGATGCTTTTAAGAGGTTTCCAGTCCTTTAAAAACAAATTCCCAATGACAAATAAGAGAACCATGGGATTTGTTTTGAACATCCCCGATATATACGATGCCGCGACTTCCTCTGGGGGCATTCAGTTTTCTGATTTTATAGAAAATTATGTTGGCTTTCCTAAGGTTAGTATTGTCACTGATGCCTCGGGTGCTTTTGCCGAAGATCCTATTTGGTGTCCGCCCGAAGGACAGCCATTAGGGTTTGGCAATCGGGGAGAAGCTCCAGCTTCAGAAATTAATCTTGGCGAAGAACTTAGAGAGATCAGCAAGTCTATCATGGATGAAGTTCTAAGTTTCCCAGACGCATTCGCAGATCGCTTTGCTGATGATGTCTGTGCTACTTTTGAAGGGAAAAGAAAAAATGATGTAAAGTTAAATGATCTTGGCCAACTATCACTTCAAGCAGCCGATGCTGCCGTAAGGCAATACTTCTCAGGTGACAGATTTATTTCTAGGATACCAATTTTGATTGAGCAAATGTCAACTGCGGATCCAGAACAAATATTTAAAGAGATTTTAGATAGTCTTGCCTTATGTGGTCTTTTCTCTATGCTGCAAGCCGCTTTTGAATGCTTGTTAGCAGACATTGATCCAAATGAAGCTTTGCAGGTAATGCTAACCGAAGCTTTCAAAGCAATGGATCAGGCAAACTTTGAAAAAATATTTATTGGTCTACCGAGAGATATTCAGAGCCAAGTGTTTAATAATTTGGCAGATGAGTTTAAATCAATTCCACCGCCTTGGGACTCAGGGTATAGGGCTGGAAATCACAGTGGGCAAGGAATACGTGTTCAGCGTGTTCAGGCAGAAACAAACGAAGAAGCGCCAACTGGGAAGGTTCATAAACTTACAAAAGAAGAAGTTGTAAACGGAGTCCCTACCACAGTTAGTGCAACTACTGGAGTTGTCATAGAAGAAAGTGCTATTGGCAGAACTTACGGGAGTCCGGGCTCAATTGGTACAGCACTTGGTAATATTACCGGTTCTATTTTGGAAGCTTATCGAGATGCTTTATTAGACTTGATTCAAAACAATTTAATCGATTTAAATGCTCTAAAAGATCAGCTTATGTCTATTCCCGGTGCTCAAATTGTTGCTGATATTATTGAGCAAGCAGACTGTCCGGCACCGCCTCTGTTTACGCCTCCGCTACAAAATGTCTTAACAACTTTAGAGTTAGGGCTATGTCCTAATCATTTTGCAATAACTTTACCTAAGTTTGAAGGAGGTATATACAAGTATATACCAGATATATTTAGACTTATTTTAAATGTAGCAAAAGAGTTGGTTAAAGAAATTGTCGTTAGATTAATAATCCTTATTGTTAAAAAGATAATCGAGATCCTGCTTGAGTCACTTTGCGCTCTTCTCCAACTAACTGGTGGTGCATTGGTTGATGTAATTACTGGGGGTAATAATCTTAAAGCAGCATTGGGCGGTGCTTTATGTGACGAAGCGTCCGAGGACGATATCAACAATGCAATGTATAGAACTTTACAGGCGTTGAACTTATCAGACTGTGCTGATCTTGGTACTGCTCCAACAGTAGAGGACGCTGCGAAGTTTACAGAGATTATTGCATCTATTCTGACAAATAACGAAGTCTTGGATTTAGTTCAGGGCGTGGCTTCTGATCAAACTAAGAGAATGGTTTCGAACGTTGTTACGCAACAAATTCCAAACATGTGTATGAGCCCATCAGATGTTGAAAATATGTTTAAGGCACTGGGTACAATCATTGATCCTAGCATTATCGAGCAAGCTCAATTTATAGATGATCCCGATGCGCCCGTGTGTGAGAACATTTGTGCAAGTCCGGAGCAGATGGAAATATTTGATTCTGCAAGACGTGCCGCTTTGATCAACAAGGGATTAACAGATGAAGAAGCTCAACAACAAATCAACAATCTTAGAGAAAGAGCAAAAGAGGATTTAGCCGATCTATCACGCTTATTACAGCGCGGACCTTTCCATGAGTTCCCAGATTTGATAGGTGGTGACCCTGATTGTCCTGACGATGGTGGGCCATGGACACCCGGTAAGCCAATTTTGCCAGAAGTTCCTATGGAAATGACTAAGGCTACTAGTGAGAGTATCCGAAGATTGTTTGACGTGATATCGGACAGACATGTACGAGACTTAGTTGGCAAAAGAGGCTTCCTAGATATGGTCTTAAGTGATTCAAATGGCCGAGGTCTGAAATCTCATAATGCAACCGTTTCTGGCCCGTTTGGCCAGCCTTTTGCAGAAGATTTAGATACTTTTCAGTTCTATGCGGATGACCGTCTTGACGATTCTGGGAGTAACACAGAACTAGACGGTTCAGACGTGAATGATTTAAGAACTACCGTCAGCAAGGGTACGGGTGGTTTTCCTTTCACAGTGGCATCCTTGCTGGCGCACTATTATACTTCCTATAATCAAGAATTTCAATTTGAGCTAATAGCTCCGGGTGCTGCAACAAGCGACGGTCCAGAGACTAGCATGAGAGGCGAAGTAATAGTTGGTGACGAAAAAGGCTTACGCTGGAACGCTATAGAAGGCGTCAACTTCTATTACAGAGATTATATTGAAAATGCACAAGAAAGTTATGCCATGAGAATGGAAGTATTTCATGCATTACGAGATCAAGATAACAATTGGCTTAACGATGATATTACCACAACCAATATTTATGAAAATATTGAAGATAGTGGTGAAGAATTGGTTGCAAGTTACACAGTGCGAACTCCAATCTCTAATCAGGTCAGAGATCTTATCGAAAACATACCGGGAGCGAATGCAAATTTACCGTTACCCGCAAAAACTTTCAAGAATCTACTGCTTTCAAAGATTACTCAATACCAAGGGCATGGGAACGTTGGAGTCCTAAGCACGGCATTAGAGCTACAACATGCTTATCTTTTAGATGTTTATATGAGAAAGTTTTCACTACTAATAGCCAGTAATAAAGATAAAGAAGCGCAACCACTGCCGAACTCTTTCCAATACGGCTATGAGAAAGACCAACAAGTTGAGGCTGTCTATTTAGGTGGCCCAAACCTTGATAGAGACTTTTTCGAGAATAATCGGGAGTACTTCACAGCTACAACTTATGCAGAGGCGATTAATCCTATTACTGGGCCACCGACACAGCAAGTTATCTTTGATAGATTTGGAGGATCTTATAAGAGCCCTCCATTCTACATGAAAAACCCAACAAGACAAGGATGGCTTGGTTTAACCGACAGGATGGTCCCAGAGCCTGATGGATGTGATCCAATTGATGGGTCTGAGCCAAGAGAGCCGATATGTGACTTCACAGATCTCAAAGAAATTTATGGACAAATGTTAAATAAATATAAAGATGATCCGAGGCTGTTTACGTCTCCAAGCTCAACTTGCCAAGCACAGCCATTTAACGAAGTATTTACTGGTGCAGCAGCCGCTGGCGTAGACGTAACAATCAGAGCAACAATAAGAATCTTCATTATTGAAGCAATGCTGCGAGGAGCATCAGTCTTCTCTATTTATGGTCCAGATTGTTATGATAAGATATTAGCAGACTATATCATAGATCATATCTCAAATGGCATACAGAAAGTTGGTGTATTTAATCTGCCAAGCAAGAAGTTCTTCTACTTGTTCATGGAGCAGATAGTTCAAATGTTTGGCAGACATGTAGACCTTGGAATGATCGAACCATCTGATGAAGAGCAGATAGCTTTAGATTATCTGAACGATCACCAGAGTAAAAATCAAATTATTCTTAGAGGTTCAAACCTTCTTTCAAAAGCAAAATATAATGAGAGGCTTTTCCCAATTATTCAAGAGGCTCTAGACAAAGAAGCTTCTGGAGAGTGGGAAGCGGGAATCAGAACACTTTTTAATCACTTTGTTCTAGAAGAGTTGGATTCTACATTTAAGCAGTTTGGGGATAATATATACCCTGATGGTGCGCCGATAAAGAATCTACACTCAATTTTCTTCGGTCTCTCTCCTTTTATTAGGGGCTCCGTTGAGAGTGGAATACCTGATGTTTGGAACGGCAAAACCGGCCAAAATTCAAACATTTATGAAGCAGATTTTCTAACAGCAGATGCTTTCCCATATTTGTCAAAACTTAACAACGACTCAAGACTGGATAGCGTGGGCAACCATCCATTTAGATTAGAGAAGTATATAAGGATTGTTGATAAGCCATTTGTAAACGATGGCAGTTCTAATAGTACTGTTTCGTTAAGAGCAGCTGCTTTAAAGAATGTGGTCAGTCCAGAAGAGTTTAAAAACTGGGTTCAGTCTTTAGACCCTAGTTTGCAATCTACTAATATGTCTGATTACTTTGCTTCGGTTAGTGTTGGTTATAGACTTGTCTTTGCTTCTTCGCTCTCTGATAGAGGCAATAGAGAGTGGGGCGGGTCCAACCTAGCACAGAACTTTATTAACGGCTTTGAAGATGCAGTTGAGCCACTGTACAATATTACTTTCCAAGAGAAGACATTTAAAGTCCCGGCTAACACTTCAGTGTATGGTTCAACCGAATATGCACCAGATCATGAGTTCATGTACATGATCCCACTTGCGTCTTCGGAGGCTGCCCTCGGACTAGACATTAACATGGGCGACTTTGCAGGAAATATTGATTCATACATGTTAGACAATAGAGATTGTTTGCTTGACAATATTGCGAGAACACCAGAGTATAAAGCGATGTTTGAAATAGCGTTACCATTTAATAAGATGGTTTCATGGCATACTATCTATGCTGTTAACAACTTCTTGCCATCTGTCGGGTGGGTTCAGGATAGTTGAGTAAAAGACGGTGGTCGATGGTTTGGAGCTGGAAGTGGTTTCCGTTCTTGGGATCAAGAAAGCTTTGAAGGATCAAAGAGAGAAACTAGAAGAGCATTTATGAGGTTTTATCACTCAAGCGACCCTACTTATGAAGACGAGGAAAGTTTAGGAGCAAGAAAACAAGTGGTTCGTGCAGAAAAGCCAAGACCAAATAATGATCCGGGCTGGAGATGGTTCAGATGGCGTCGTAAATTTGCAAAACCGACTGATAAGAATGGGAAACTTTGCCCATAAAGGAGAAAAGAAATGGCTGTTGGATATGGAGCGAGATTACCTTTAACAGTAAATTCAGAGGATGGACCCTTTGTACTGTTAAAAAATATTGAGCAGGTGGCAACACAAAACTTAAAAATGCTAATTCTTACCTCCCCCGGCGAGAGAATAATGGATGCGGAGTTCGGTGTCGGGCTAAGAGACTACCTATTTACCCAATATGTCCCAGCTGTTCTCGATGATTTATCTTCAAGAATTAGGCAACAAACAACAAAGTATTTGCCCTATATAAGAATCAACAACATTTTATTTGAGAATCCAGAATTAGAAGCTCAAGTAGGTGCATCATTAGCGGATAACTTTTTAGCAATTCGGATAGAATTTGAAATTGTTCCATTAAATATAGGCAGCACTTTGTTATTACCTTTAACACTTGAAGGCAGCAATTCTATTTAAGAACTACTTAATGTCAGAGGTATTTTAAATGGCCAAAAAGTTGACGCCTATTAACTACGCTGCTCGTGATTTTGAATCAATTAAAGATGAGTTAATCCAGTACGCAAAAAGATATTATCCTGAAACTTATAGAGATTTTAACCAAGCTTCTTTTGGCTCTTTGATGATGGATATGGTTTCCTATGTGGGAGACAACTTATCATTTTACTTGGATTACCAAGCAAATGAATCATTTTTTGACACTGCAACGGAAAGAAAGAATGTCATTAGACACTCTAAACAGATGGGATACAAGTTTAGAGGAACGCCTTCTTCTGTTGGTGCCTGTGATTTTTATATTGTTGTACCTGCTAATTCAACTGGTCTTGGACCTGATCGTTCTTACATACCCATTTTAAAGAATGGAACCCAAGTTTCTTCAGTTGATGGTGCCTTGTTTATATTGTCTGAGAGCATCGACTTTGCAGACCCAGCTAATCCCGTGGTTCCAGCTAGAATTAGCGATGATACAGGGCTTCCTGTAAGTTATGCGATTAAGGCTACTGGTAAAGTAATCTCTGGCGACTTTGTTGTCGAACAGATCAGAGTAGACGAATTCGAGAGATTTAGAAGAGTTTATCTTTCACAGCCACGAGTGGCAGAGGTGGTTTCTGTTTTTGATGACCAAGGCAATGAATACGTTGAAGTAGATTACTTATCACAAAATGTTGTTTATAAAGAGATAGGGAATCATGCTGCAAATACTGAAACTGTAGCTTCAATCTTAAAACCAATTGCAGCAGCAAGAAGATATGTAATAGAACAAGATGGAAGCGATGTATATCTACAATTTGGATACGGTTCAGATTCTGAAATCACTACAAATTCTGTAGCAGATCCAAGTAATTTGGTCATGCAGCTTAATGGTAAAGATTTCATTGAAGATTCAACTTTTGATCCGTCAAAGTTGTTGGATACTGATAAATTTGGTGTAGCTCCTTCTAATACAACTTTAACAATTACTTACAGAGTTAACACTGTCGATAACGTCAATGCTTCTTCAAGAAGCGTCACAACAATCGTAAGACCAGTTGTTGAGTTTGGAGACCCAACAAACCTAAACGAAAATACCAGAATTCAAGTTATAAACTCGCTAGAGTGTGCAAACGAAGATCCCATTGTTGGAGATGTGGCTGACCCAACAATCGATGAAATAAGAAGAAGAGCCACAGACTATTTTGCAACTCAGAACCGAGCAGTTACAAAGCTGGATTATGAGAGTATTGCTTATGCAATGCCGCCACAGTTTGGAGCAATTAAGCGTTGTAACGTAATGAAAGACAGTGACTCTTTCAAAAGAAATATCAATATGTACGTCCTAGCAGAGAATGCAAATGGAACCCTGACACAAGCGACTGATCCACTTAAAGAAAACCTTAAAACATGGATCAGTAAATATAAAATGATTCATGATACAATTGACGTCATCGACGGTAGAGTTGTTAATTTTGGCATTGAGTTCGCGGTTATTACTGATCCTGAGTATAATAAATACGAGCTGCTAGAGACTTGCTCTCGCGCCCTTGCAGAGTTTTATTCTGAGCCAAGATATTTTGGTGAAGCACTTTATATCACAGATGTCTTCTTTGTACTTAACAAGCTAGATGGGGTAATTGATACTTATTACGCTAAGTTTATAGAAAAAGTAGGATCAAATTATTCTACAACGTCATATTCATTTGAACAAAATATGTCAGCAGACGGTAGATACTTACGAGTTCCACAAAATGTTTGCATGGAACTTCGTTTCCCACGGTCTGATATTAAGGGAGTAATTAAGTAATGGCGATTAAAAGATACACTGCCGATGCAGATAATACTATTACCAATGCTTTTAAAGCAGACTTAACTACCCGTGGAACCGGCGCTAATATGGGCGCAGCAGATGTCCTAGAAGTTTTTAGTATTCTAGGGCAAGCCTCGTCTTCCGCTGATGGACTTTCAAAAGAAAAATCTCGTGCTATTGTTCAGTTTCCGATTTCTACTATAAAGACAGATAGAGATAACGGAACATTACCAGAGAGTGGGAGTGTTTCATTTTATCTTAGGATGTTTAATGCAAGACATAGCCAGACACTTCCTAAAGGCTTCACTCTTTCCGTTCAGCCAGTTTCTTCATCTTGGCAAGAAGGGACTGGCTTGGATATGGAAAACTATACTGACCTAACTTACGGCGGTACTGGTTCAACTTGGATCAATGCTTCATCTGAGGGCAACTGGGTAAACCAAGGTGGAGATTATTATACTGGCCCATCTTTAACCTCTAGCCAGTTTTTTGATGTAGGGACAGAAGACTTAGAAGTAGATATGACAACT
>CALFYV010000165.1 GCA_937952395.1 uncultured Bacteriovoracaceae bacterium
AAAATTTTAATTAACAAAAAAAAAAAATTTAACAAGAAAATAATAAAACTAAATAAAATAAAATAGATTGACCTATAATAAGTCCCAAAAACTCTCTGCTCATATTGGCCAAGGCATTTTTTGATTGCGCTTTAAAACCTAAAATTTTCTGTGACCAAGAAACTTTCAAAAAAAGAACGCTTAGACAACGTAAAACTCCGTAAAGGGCCCATATGGGTATAAGTGGTCTTAAGTCTTCTAAGATAAAATAAACAATAGGTAAGTTTTCAACCAATAAGAAAATTTCACTAATGACATTGTTGAATATCGGTGAAAGATAATCTTGTAAGATGAGATGATAAATCGAATAAGCAAATAAGAATTCAATTAAAAATGAAAAAGTACGGTAAATAACTTCAATTTTTTTACTTTCCTCTTTGAACTCTTCAATGGCAACTCCTATCTCACCAGTAACCTCATCATCTGAATCCTCGTCACTCAATTCAGGTTTTTTCATTGTTTTAGGAATAATAATATCCCCTGTGGCATCATCATCGCTATAAACTATCTCCTCTTATATGTGGTTAGTCATGTTCTTGCGAGCACTTTATTCGATAATTGCCACTTCATTAATAATTTGATCAACAATTAATTGCTCAACTGACTTTCCATCATTTTGGCTAACAGCCCCTAAACTATATAAAAGAATATTCGCAGTTCCATCTCCTGAATCTTGAGCAATGAGCTCAACATCCACCTCGCCAATTTTTAATCGATCACCATTATTAAGAATAATCATTCGAGATGAAGGAATGCGTTCCCCGTGAACAAATGTTCCTACACTAGATTCATGATCAATAATTGAAACAACGTCATCATTGACCAAAAAGGTACAATGCTTGGCTTCGACACTTGGATCACGAAGGATAAGATCACCCACTTGCGATCCAACTGTCATAACTTCAGACAACTGGTGAATAGGATTGTCGGTTTTCGAAGGTATGTTTAAAGTAAAAGTTAATCCCATATATTTATTCTAATAGAATTTTGTATTAATGTGCAAAATGTTAAACAAATAACTTAGAGAGTATTGATTTCAATAAATTTCATCATTAGAATGAAGGGAGTTATTTTTAAAAAAGGGTTTTATTATGTCGAAAATGCCAGAAAGTTCTACCTTCTTATGTGCTGAAGATGATGCAACTATGCGCTCTAACCTAATTAAAGATTTAAGAGGACTAGGTTTCTCAGGAACCATCCATGAAGCGGAAAACGGACAAGAAGCTATAGATAAATTCAAGGCCAATGCTGCCGACATAAAATTCGTCATTAGTGACATGATGATGCCCGGAGTTAATGGACTCGAGTTTTTAAAAATGCTTAGGGCCAAAAATAAAAATGTACCCTTTCTACTGTTAACTTCAGAAAATGACCGCAACACAGTCGTGCAAAGTGTGCAAGCTGGTGCCACCAACTACCTACTTAAACCATGGACCAAGCAAAGCTTAGCTGAAAAAATTGTTTTTTGTTGGGATAAGCATAATAAGTAGACTTATTCTTAATTAAGGCAAAGCCAACAGGTTCAATATAATTTATCACTTTCAGTTTTATAATAGATAGTTGTTTTATTAATCTATTTCCAATAGATATCTTTTAAAAATAATATCCTCACTGGGAATAATTGGTTTTATTGTAGTGCCAATTATATTAAAGCCAAATGGCTTCACAACTAATAAATGAATAGCTTCTTTGGTTATTTCAATAACAAGAGGAGCATTCCCAAGAGTATCGACTAAGGAAATCCCAACATTCTTATCATCTACAAACTTCAATTTTATTGAAGTTTGGTTACTTAAAAATGACTCTGAAAGATTTGGTTGACCAGCAATACGTGTCCCTAATTTTTCTAACAGCGCCTCTTTTAATTGACGATTAAGCTTTCCTTTAAATGCATTCCCTCCCCAATCGTAAAATCCTTCAGGGTCAGCACTAACGAAATCAATATCTGATAAACCGTTAGCACGAAACGAACCTGTGACAAAACTACCTTCGATATAAAGTGGGTATTCAAGATCTAGCTTTTTAGCTTGTTCTTGAAACACTTTAAGAACAGTTAAGGTTTCATCAAAACTAAATTGCTCTTCAATGGGATCTCCCATAGCAACCAACCATTTTTCCCAATATTCTCGGTAGGCATCTACAATCTTCTGCTTTGTATTAACAGCAGTTTCGAAATGTATATCGGCTCTAAATATCCCTCTTAATAAGCTTTGTAATGAACGTTTTGTAATTCTTTCTGGACCATTATAATATGTTCTCTTTGAAATTTTCTCTATATACGGAGAATGTTTTTTAAATTCACTTCTATAACTTTGTTTCACAGTAGCAAAAAACTCTTGCTTCATCTCTTCAGATAAATGATTCATCACTATTGCAAATGAATAAGAACTTATATCATATCTAAATCCATATTTTTTAATATAACTTAGAACTTCCTTCCATAGCTTATGATCGTGTAGAGCTAATCGAACTAGTAATTCAGGACTTGAAATAGGACCAGGTAAAGGTTTTTTAGTGTTATTTTTTATACTTTCAAGAAGTTTAGATTTTTGTTTGCTATCAAGTTCTGCAATCAATAAAAGCACAGAATCTATTTCTTCATTACCAAAGTAAAGATTTTGATAAACTGGTTTTGTCCCACCTAAAAGTCTAGTCACAGAAACATTTTCATTATAAACATAACCAGCTTGGTTGTTGATTGCACGAAAAATTTTATTTTGAAGATCTTTAAGCTCGGGTTCAAGTTCAAAACTTTGAAAGGAATAATAAGCTTTTTTTATGGAATTGAAAAAATTATCACATACATTTGCTTGTGTTTGGAAAGATAATAAAAGTATAGACATGCTGAATAATGAAAGGTTTTTCAATCTCATACTCATCCTTTAAAGCCTTAAAACGACTAAGAATTGTGGCCTTGAATTATACATATCCCTCTGCATCGCATCAAGACACTTTGAAAGATTTATAAACTGGTCTACTACGATGTTGGTATCCATTAGATGAGTGCACCAGTTCTATTTTTTCAACATATCGATATTGTTCTATTTCTGACTCACAATCGGTTTTTTAATCACATTGACATTGGTCGCGTCTTGCTTAATTTCATAACGGCCATAATTATCGAAAGAATGATTCACTAAATTTGAAGACCCCGAAA
>CALFYV010000166.1 GCA_937952395.1 uncultured Bacteriovoracaceae bacterium
ATGCGGATGCTGGAGAGCTTTTTAACCGTAATACTGTGAATCGCCATTTAAGCGGCGATGGGGATTATAAACCTAAAGCTTGTATGAGTAATATAGATGCTCAAAAATTCACACTTGATTGGAACAAAGAAGATAATCAAAAAGTAGCTCAGCTTTTTAAAGAAAATAAGCAAATTATTTTGGATGCGTATCAGGAATATAATGGTCTAAGTGAACAAGAGAAAAAAGATGCTGGCAGTTTGGTTGAGCATTTGACTTTTTCACTTAGAATGCAGTCATCTGACATAGAAAAAATAACCGTATTTAAAGATAACTCAGACTATTTCAAACAATTCTTCAAAAATTCTAAAACTTTAGAAGCTTATTTAAATGTTATCGAAAAAGGTGGAGAGGAAGATTATAATATTATTCAAACTCAATTTTCTAAAAAAGAAAATTTGACTCCAGAAATGCTTGCTTTAAAAAACCAACTAGAAAATAATGTAGCCGAAACATGTCAGAACCTTCAAAAGTCATTAGAAACATTTGCATGCTCATCTCTTGATAGAAAAATGGACCCAGAGAAGGATTTTGAAGATGTTAAAAACTTACTCTTAAATGCCAAACCTCATAGCGAAAAAAGTCGCTCAAATGTTTACGGCCTGGCCCTTGAGTATTGTAATAATGTTGATAAAAATGAAAGAGACCCCAATGACGCTCAAGCTTTCGAACTTTTAAGACAAATCACTCCGAGCGATCTTAAGGGCCAATTGATTCCTGTGGCAATGAGAATGCAAGACCAATTGATCGATAGCCTTAATTCTCAGAGTAAAGAACAAGTCAGCCCCTGTTCATTGATCAAAGCATTTTTTGGTGAAGATGACCCTATGAAATTTCAATATTTGAGTTTCACTGACTTCCATGCAAGATGGAAACAAATTTGCCCAGGGAACAAACCTGCAGAAAAACTCAATTTCCCGGATAAATTTTGTCAAAATAATTTTAAAGATGCAGTTTCCATATTTAACTACATTAAACTGGAACAATTGGGGATGGACATAAATGGAGAGAAAAATGGGGGCGTCGACACAACTGCACTTTTGGAAAGAGACCTAGAGAGATTACAAAACTCTGCTTTTTTTACAGGAAATAAAAATGCTAGGACATTCGCAAGTATTGAAGAAAATCTCCAAAAAGGTTTTAGAAAGCAAACACTTACTGGAAATGATAACTCCATAGTTGATAAGGATAAATTCAATAATTATCTTAGAACAAACTCAAATGGGGCCAATCTCAATACCAACTCAGTTGTGACTAGCAATAGTAATTCTGCTGTAAATAGCATTAAAAAAGAACAAACTGCACCAACGACAGCCAATACAAAAGTGAACTCAAGCTACTCATATGATCCGAGCAAAAATACCACTTTCACACCAGACATGGTTCATTCAGTGGATCAGATTAATGGGCCGTTTGATAATGCTTTTAAAGAGGCACAGAAAAATATTTTGGAAAGTAATCTAGAAGATAAACTCGATAGAAATAGCGAGCTGGGAGAGCTTAAGACAGCACCCTCTGGAGCGCAAAGCAGACTGGCGACCGCGGAAGAAGAACTGCGAAGAGCTAGAGAAGCTAAGCTTCAAGACGAAATAATCAGTAAAGAGCAAGAATTATTAAGTGCCAAAGCTGAGAGTAATCAGATTATTAGTGAACTTAATCAAAAACTAAATGATGCCATGGCGAGTAAATCTAAAGTAGCCGCCAATAATAACTCTCCTATAAATGAATTTGGTAACTCCCCTGCTGGGCCAAGCTCAAATCAAGGGCAAGCCAGTGCTAAGGCAGAAGCTGAAGCCAAATTAAATGCCAATGCCACAAGCTTAAGTTCAAACAACGCAACAGGACCTGGAATAGCCAGTGGGGCCGGTAGCGTGGTGATTAATAATGGTGTCGCCGCCACGGGAAATAATTCTTTTGAAGGTGAGCGAACTAATAGAAGCCAGAAGGCCTATGATAACTTGAAGGCCAAAGGTGTTGAAATTGATTATGGAAATAGCACCTCTAATGATGAGCTTGTCATCATCTTTAAAACAACTTCAGGTGAGAAATTAGGTGAAGCCACATTCTTAGTGGATAACAAAACCAAAACACTCAAAGAGGCCAAAGTCAGTGGATCATCCCCTGCCCTAGTTGAAGCGGTTAAAACTTATCAAAGCACCTACAATGCTAGTAATATAGAAAGCGAAGTCATCGTTGAAACTAAAAAAGAAGTTCAGGCCGATCGCAAACCGGCAAGCGTTCCTGCTCCTGCAACTCGTCGTGGCCCTGGGCTTAGTGACTTAAACCAAGTCATTGAGAAAACAAATAATTAAAAATGAAATTACTCATCACTCTCCTATTCATTTCTCAGGTGCATGCCGATACCCTTAAGGATTGCTATAATGATTTATTTGCGATGGCCCTTTCAAGCTATACCATTCATCAATCTGAAGCACTCACTACTAAGAAAAAAGACTTATCAAAATTTAAAAAATTATTTATGGCCTGTGATAAAACTGGTGAAGCGGTCGCAGCACTAAAAAAATACTGTGAAGGCAGCGATGAATTTCATGTCTGTAGCTATCAGGGCAAAGTAAAAAAGAAACTTATGCGCTTCATTGATTTTTTAGAACCTAAAGTGGTTAAAAATTTGGAAGTCGCACTGATGAGTCCTGATGAAAGTAGTAATAATATCAAAGACTATATCAATTTTGTGGAACTGAAATTATTAGGAAAACTAAGAAATCAAATCGATACTAATGCTGGGAATTTTGTTTACCTAGATGACTCCATGAAAACTACCCCGAATTGGTTAGAGGATCATATCGAGAAAACAAACTGGCATTTTGATGAACAACAAAAAGATCTTTTTGCTGCCGCTCATGTTATGAGAGATGCCCTACATAAAGACTACGCTGTTAATAATAAGGAAATCTGTGATCATTTACAGGTCAAGTTTCTCTGTCATTATTTTTCTCCTGAACCGGTTTACATTAAGAATATCTCTCAACCAGAGATAAAACCAAACCGATAAGCTCAATATGAGTTACGTTTTAATCGTCGAAGATGAAGAAGAAATCAGAGAGCTTTTAGTTGAGCAAATGAAAATGCTCGGGCATCGAGTTATTAGTGCCCATGATGGTGCTGACGCCTACTTGAAAGCGGCCAACCAAAAATTTGATTTAATCTGTACAGATTATATGATGCCTAAATTAAATGGGGCCCAGCTGATAGCCAAGCTGCGCGATAATAAATTCAACAGCAAAACCCCTATCATCGTTTACACGGCTTTCTTAGAACCTGCGATGGACGCCTGCGAGCATTTCCCAAACATCCACTTCGTCCCCAAACCCTCCCTGGGCGGCGAGCTTGAAGAAACTATTTGGCAGTTGACGCAAAGTGGAGAGTAACAGCAAGTCCTTTACAGATTCAAAATCCTATTCTATGAAGAAAGTATGAGAGAGGTTCTATTCATTCATGGTGGACCGGGTTTAAATAGTGAACCCGAAAAACGTTTACTTTCTTCACACTTAAAAGAATTCAAAACTCATTTTTGGAATGAACCAAGCGAACTACGAGGGCAAAAAATTTCTACAAATGCATATCAGGATTGGTTAAATTCAATAAAAAAGATGCAACCCGAAAATTCGATATTAATTGCTAATTCTTTTGGTTCCTTAGGTGCTTTACATTTAATTGAACAAGAAATAAAGCTAAAGAAAATAGTGTTTTTATCACCCACAATTCAGCTCCATCAGGTTTTTTTAAAAATGATAGAACTAGCAATATTTGATTTTCAAAAAAGGAATGATGACAAAGCCAATGAAATACAAAAACTTAAAAACACCATTTCCTCCTTTTATGACTCATCAATGCAAAAAGCCCTCGATTTAACTTTTCAAGATCCTGATTTATTTCCACATTATTGGCAAAATTATAAAATATTGGGCGAATGGGGTGCTATCTTAGGGGAACAAGAATTTCAATTTGATTTTCAAAGTCAAAAAGCAGTATTGAACAACTTAAAAGATAAATTTACGGAGTTACCTAGTCTAAAAAGCAATGCTCGAGTAACTGTTATATATGGAGAAAATGACCCAGTCTGGCTCGATAGTAATATAAGTTTATTTCAATCTATGTTTAAAGATATTAAATTTCATAAATTCGAAGATTGTGGACACTTCCCACATTTAGAAAATAAAGAACTATTTATTAAAGTGATCGAACAAGACTTCTGAGTTTCTTTCTCCATACCATATCTTTTAGCTTTAAACTCCATCTCATCCGGGGTTCATACGCCATATACGATTGATCAACGTTCCAGCCTTTAACCAAATGACCATCAGTACAAAATCTTATAATCACTGGAACTATTAAACTTGAAAGCATATCCGATGTACTTCCTAGTTGAGAAGCGAACTTTGCTCGCCCTTCTAGAAGTTCTATAATCATTGGCAAACAATGAGTCGGGATTGAAGAAATAGGATAAATAGTAAATAGGGCCTTGATTGGATTTTTTTCATTCTGCATCTTTTCTAACTTACCTTTAAGTATTTTGCTTTCAAAACGATAATCAAAACTCATCCCCCACTGGCGAAAACCCAGATCAAGTGCCGAGAGAACAGGTTTTTTCATACTATACGCTGCTTTATGAAGTTCAATTTTTGCTTGCATGCCATCATAGGTCGTCACGTCAACTGCATCTACTACAATATCGCTCCAGGCTACTAACTCATTTGCATTATTTTTTGTGATCCCGTCAGCAGTTAAATTTACTAGTGCATAGGGATTTATCAATTTAATTTTTTCAGCATGAGATTGAGCTTTATTCTTATTTATATCTTGAAGGTAAGCATGCTGACGATTAAGGTTACTTAATTCATACTCCCCATTATCCGCAAGCCAAAACTGAGAAACACCAAGTCTAGCAAGAGACTGAGTACATGCCCCACCTGTACTACCACATCCAGCGATTAGGATTTTTAAATTTTTCAAAGAGTTTTGAATCTTTTCATTTATAAAGTGACTATTACGTGAGGTTAATTCCCGATAATATTGTTTTTCATCTTTGAATTTTTCCATAATTTAATTATCGGTTAATTTAAGACAAGGTAAAGTTAAAAAAAGTTAAATAGACACGTCATAATCAAAAAAAACTAAAATATAATCAACTACCATATACTGAAAAGCTATTTTACCCGTAAAGTAGTCATGAAGCTTTATATCATCAAAGAACTTAACAGCCAATTAGACAATCCAAAGGCAACCAATATGCTGATGGAAGTATTAAAAACACGACAATATAATTTTAATGTAAATTATGATAAATGTTTATGCTTAGATAAGTATGACTTAATTTCCGACCACTACATACTCACGACAGATAGTGAAAAAATCTTAGCGACCATACGTTCTGTTAGCCAAGCTAAATGTAGCGAATATGATATTCCATTACCTATATACGATTCGATAAAAAACAACCCTGAGCTTCATAAAATGCTTGAATCATTTCTTAAAGAAAATCGAAATACAATTCATATGAGTTACCTCTGTAAAAATAATACTTTTGAAAATTATTTACCCAACTATAAAGCCTTAGACCTGATGACATGGTTAGTTTTTCAGTATAATAAGATCTCATTAAAACAAATAAGCTACTGTAGTACCCCAAACTCAAAATATAAATTATCTCAATGGCTCAAACAACTAGGCCCCATATATGGGACGGAGCTTTCATTTGTTCATCCAACAATTCCAGAAAAGCACGAGATGATTTTAATTAAAAATCTCTCAGATGAATATATCAATTCAAAACAAGAAAAATATAAATCACTGATTACTAAGGTCGAAACTTTGGAGTTGGAAGTACTTCCAAAAGCCGCTTAATTCCAGCGAATTTCAAAAACTTCTTTTTGATCGCCTTGATGTACACTGTTTTTGAACCATGTTTTAAAGTCATTCACATTGATGTAATTTAAATGTGCGGCACAGGCTGAGTGGCGAAACTGGCTTACGTAATGATTATCTATAACATGAGAATGGAACTCTTCTTTTCGTTCATCCTTAGCATTAACTTCCACTTCAATTCCATCTTTAAACTTTCGTCTTATTTTATAATTAAAGTTTTTTTCATACCTTAATATTACTTCATCAAATAAAAGCTCAAAGACTTTAAAAGGATTTGCGCAGTTTTCAAAACCACTTTTGATCTCAGAATTTTCTGATATTTTGGTAATCATTTGTCCCATATTCCAAAATTCATTTTGTCTAACACCTGTTTGTGATAATATCGAAAGCAAATCATTCAAAAGCTCCAAACTGACTTCTTGTTCATAGTTTTTCATCTGAGAGCTTGGAATTTGAAGTTTTTTGCGAACAAATTGGAAGAATTTCTCCCCATAAACCTCCCTCACATACTTAAACGCTGGCAAGCTTGTGCGGAACTTCGAACCACGTGACTTAAAATACTTCGGTTGGATCTGGGGATTTTTGATCCACTCTTCGTCAATTTCTTGAAAGACTAATTCATCTATTGTTAATTCGAAAAAATCCGCGATCTTATCCAAATCACTTAGCGCAAAATCTTCTTGACCGATTTTGAGGAAACTTTTGTTACAAACTTCTAATTGCTTAATTAGATCACCTAAGTCGATACCTCTTAGCTCACAAAGATAAGCGATTTTATGGCGTAGACTGAAGCTGCTAGCAGCATAGCCACTAGGCAATGGAAAAGTTAAATTCATATTCTAATTCATTCTTATTGTTAAACTCACTCAAGGTGAGTTTTTTATTCAGGGCGCTTAAAAAGCAACCTGAAAGGAGTTTTGAATAATAAAGTCCGTATATTTGTGCTACCAAAGCTTTATTTTGCTTTTTCACATCCAGGATAAAACTTAGTTTTTTCTTGGTAATATTCACGTTGAGCGCGGGCCCAGCGGTTAATTTATTAACTAATTTAAAATATTGCAGGTAAAAATCAGAATTGGCTTCTTTGTTTTTAAATTTCTGAAACTGAAAGTCATGACCAAAGACTCTGGGTGATAAAGATTGCTCAACTACCAGCTGTAGCATGGCTTCTTTTTCTTGAAAAAGATCGAGTTTAATCGCTTCAGAAAGGATATCCCATAAAAGTTCTACACTGCATGGGTAATTGGGGTCAGCAAATTGCCACTGGTGTAATTTCAATTTTCTTAGTAACTTATTTAAAGTTTTTTCTCCAAATTTTTCACTAATGGCCATCAAAAAAGGATAAACTGATTTGATGATGGAGCTCGAACCTCTGTATTTAAACGGTAGAACAGCATCGTTATTAAATTTCTGAGCAACTTCTTGTAAAGACATGGCCCCAGTTAATAATTGGTCTATGGTTATGCCAAAGAGTTCTTTGATCTTAATCATTTGAGGGATGGTAAACTTAAGCTCAAGGGATCCATTTTCAAGGCGTGACAAGTAACCCTGGGATATTTCAAGCTCGCGACTTAACTGTTCCTGTCCAATGCCAGCAAACTCTCTGATATTTCTTAGCATAGTATGCGCTTCAAATGGCGGTGCGATGAGATGTTGTTTCATA
>CALFYV010000167.1 GCA_937952395.1 uncultured Bacteriovoracaceae bacterium
CAAGGGGAATATAAGGCCAAGAATTTAACTGAAGCCGTCATAGCACCATTTAAAGAATTTTTAACTCGTGACATGGCCTTTACCATTCTCTTCTTTGTCCTGTTATTCAAAATCGGTGATGGTATCGCTGGTAGTATGTATGCTACATATTACGTGGACTTGGGGTATGAAAATCACACTATCGCTGAAGTGACTAAAGGGGTGGGGTTTATTTCAACGATGACGGGTTTGGCGGTAGGTGCTTCTTTGATGTATCTATGGGGAATTAATCGTTGCTTACTTCTCTTTGGTTCTCTTCAGGCGCTCTCAACTTTAATGTTTTGCTTTTTACCGATGTTGGGTTTTGGTTACCTGCCACTTGCCAGCATTGTCGCTTTTGAAGATTTCTCTAGTGGCCTAGGTACCACTGCCATGGTGGCTTTTATCTCCTCTATGACGGATAAGCGCTTCACAGCCACCCAGTATGCACTGCTGGCCTCTTTATCTGCCCTAGGACGTACTCTGTTTGCGGGCTTTGCGGGCTCAATCGTTGAATGGTTTAAAATGGGGGAGAATATTATCAGCGGCTATCAAGGACTTTTTATACTTTGCACTTTTATTGCGATTCCGGGATTATTTTTGGCCTACAGAATTCAAAAGCACGCTAGTGAATTAAAACAACATCATTAAAGACAAATACATTTCTTCCAAATTTCTAGATCGCGAGGTCCACATTTCTCACTCGCATCTTCCTCTTTTTGATAACGAGTATTAAGCACTTGGCACATATTTTTTTTCACTGATTTTTGACTGATGGCACAGGCATATTTACAGACCCTTTTATTATCATTATCTTTAAGTCTACTTTCCGAGCAACGCTCAAGTAAATATTTAGCAGCTTCAACGTGAGCATTTTTAACCGCATAGATAAGCGCACTACGGTTTTCATGGTCAACCCTATCAAGAAAAAGCTGACCTTGTTCATTTAGGTAATGCATAAAATCCACTTTCCCTTTTTCCGCTGCTTTCATCAGTAATGTTTTACCATTATTGGGGTCTTCGATATTCACATCAATTTCTAAAGCATCGATGAGCGCTTTAGTCATAGGGAAGTTTTTTTCGGGCTCCTCGTGAAAGGCCCATGCTACTTCTCTATCAAAAGAAGCGTTAATAATTTTAAAAGTATTCTCTTTACCTAAAATAACTCCGTAACGTGTTAAGACTTTAACAATATCTAAACTTTCCTTTGCAATCGCATCACTATAGGCGCTATAACCGTCAGGAATTTTCATACGGGCTTCTAAAAGCATTTCCACAACTTGGGCATCATTATTTTGAATCGCTCTTTTGAGTAAATTCTCCCCTTTGGTTAAAACGACTTCTAAGTCGGAATGAGGTATTAGAATCTCTATAATTTGATAATATTTTTCGCTTATCAGGTGATTTTTAAGTCCTAAACTATAAGATAGAAAAGTTTCTGAATCACCTTCTGAATTTGGCTTCATGATTTTAAAAACATCAAAACCTTCTGAAATATACTCTTGTACTTTAAGCGCATCACCCTTGGTGATGGCCTCTAACATCGATTCTTCATCAATCACTTTTTCCTGTGGAATCACCGGCTCAATTTTTGATTCAGCTTCAACATCACGTTTTGAGCAGGCCCAGAATAGCTGGCCAATGATAAATAGGGTTAGAAAAGTTTTTTGCATAAGACGCCCTTATAAGGCTCATATTGTATAATGCAACGCATTATTAATCTATTAACCGTGTAAGATTTACAGGGGTTTGCTTTAAAATTGCGCAAAGCATTATTTGAGGATAAGTTCTCGTATCACACAAAAAAGCTAGGAAATAGTAGAAATAAAAATATTGGTCTAATGACCGGAAAATTTTATGAAAAAGCTAGGATTTAATGAGAAAAACGGATTTTAAAAACTGAATTTATAAAAATCCAGCACGAAAAATATTTGTTTAATAAGCGAGGAAGTAGTCTCTATGAGAAACATTGCCTTATATCTGTTTTTTCTTTCAATCAGTCTTAGTGCAAAAGAAACACGAATTTTTTCAAATAAAAACTGGGCCAATCCATTCTTTCATAGTCTAAGCACTGTACAAGAAAAAGAAAACCCATTTGAAAGATGTAGCAATAGTTACGGTTTTCCTTTGAAGAACATTAGGAACGAAGAAATAATCGATTGCAAGCCAGAGATTCTATATTCATGGGGAAGTCTAGAAAAAGCTGAAAATATTTTAAAGAATCTAAGAGACTCTAATAATTGGAATCATAGCTTAAAAAAGCTTGTCGATCGAAACGCCATTTATACTGCTCTAACGCCTGCTTCGACAATTTTTTATGGAGAGATTCCTTTAAGAATTAAACTAAAAAAAGATATCACTTACAGATACATTGCAGGTTTTGAGTCCTGGAGTAATCCTTGCTTAACTAAAGTTCGAAATAAAACTGTTTATGTTTATTCTAAGCCCATAAGAGGCGTTGGCATGACCTATGAAGTAATCCTTTGTTCTGCAGACGTTATTCACTCAATAAGTTTATTTTCAAAAAGACATTATGATGAAACGCTGAAAGATCTTTATATACTTTCAAAGTTAGATAAAGGCTATTCATATATTCAAGGTATTAGCCAAGGCAAGATAGAAAAAATGTTAGACATTAATTTTGATGGTAGTCCTATACTCAATGTTTACAAAATAAAAAGCAAAAAATTTCTTGGTGTTACAATGGCTAGCTCTATAAAAATAGTTGGAATTGAGGCTTCTAAAGAGCAGCTACTAGATGGAGCATCCACTTTAGAAGAAGATATTAACAGGCATATGGAGTTTTTCTATGCCAAAGTTCAAAGTAACATGGAAGAAATTATTATTAACCCTGATATTAATGAAAATCCTGAAAGCCATTTTTTGATTACTGAACCGCTCATGTTTCATTGATTTGTAGTGAAAGTCCTGAGTACGAAACTTGGGAGTTCATGTCATAGCATGAAATCCTTTTAAACTGACCTACAATCGTGTGGGATTTTTTGGTTAAAAATTGACCTTTACTTTAATAAATTCAATTAAGTTTTCTAGATCCGAATCAAA
>CALFYV010000168.1 GCA_937952395.1 uncultured Bacteriovoracaceae bacterium
ATAGTTAAATGAATATCTTCTCCATTTGAAATACCACCTTCTATCCCTCCAAAAGCAGAGGAATCTTTGGTTGTTTGACCACCAGCTAAATGAGAGAACTGCTCACCAAGTCCGTAGGAAAAAGAAGTACATGCACCAATTGATAAAATTGCTTTTGCAAAATCAGCTTTGAGCTTATCAAATACGGGCTCACCTAAACCCGGAGGAGGATTTTGAATAATGATTCGAAGAGTCCCGCCTGCAGATTCCCCTTCATTTTTGCATTTAATCAGAAAATTTTTAATATCTTCTAACTGATTGCCATCAGCAAAGGGAAGAGTTTCATTTATTTTTTCCGGAATGAGATCAGATTTAAAATGTGCTAACTGAGAAATGAAGCCTTTGATCTTAACTTCAGGCAAGATTAAGGTTGCAAAATATCCTGCGATCACTCGAGAGAGGGTTTCTCGACCACTGGCACGACCTCCTCCTCGATGATCCCTGATTCCATATTTCATGAGTGTTGTTTTGTCAGCATGTCCAGGTCGGTGTTCATCTTTCCAAGATTCATAGTCAGAGCTGATTTGATTGGTATTTTTAACAATGATAGCGATAGGTGTTCCTAGAGTTTTATCTTCAAAAATACCAGAGAGTATTTCGAACTCATCAAGTTCTTTTCGAGAAGAAGTCCAAGCTGTTTTCCCAGGTGCCCTTCTATCTAAAAAGCTTTGTAATTGCTTTCGATCAATTTTAAGACCAGGTGGCATTCCATCAATCACAACTCCCATAGCTGGTCCATGAGACTCACCAAAGCTAGTTAAAGAAAATAGTTTCCCAAAAGTGTTTCCTTTCATAGGCTTCCTAAAGGTGAGAGAGTTAGTTGTTCTAGAAAGGCTTGATGAAAAGTAGGACGTAAATTATCGGAGTTGGGACTGAGAGTTTTTACATCTGAGTATGTTTCAGGGCTAATGCCACAAGGATGTAAAAACCTGAGAGCATTCAATATTTTTTGATCAAATTCTAAATTAAGTGCCATACCGTGAAAGGTAACGTAGTTTTCTGTTGCAATTCCAAGAGAAGCAAGTTTAGAGTTTTGACTCCATAGCCCTAATAAATCGCGATTATAGTCTAGTTGCTTAAGATTGAAAGACTTCTCTAATGCCTTTTTTGTTATTTCAAGAAGGCCATAAATAATTTTTTTCATACTGAAATGATTCGTATTAAGTTTTATTATGGGGTAGACAATATACTGTCCAGGGTAGTGGAAAGTGAGTCCGCCACCTCTTGTTATAGAATAAATAGGTAGCGGCATTTTTGCTTGTTCTTTAAAATCAACCAACTCTGCCTTTAAGCCTTTTTGCAAACCTCTACCATTAGTAAAACAATGAGGATGAGATGTAATAATAAATATTCTCTGAGTAGGGTTTTGCTTAACAAATTGAACGCAAGATTTTTGAAACTCAAGAGCAATAGGATAATCCCAGTTTTCTTTGGTAATAATATGAACATTTTTATTCAAATGAATATATTCAGTTTTTAATTTATATTGTTTGAGCAAATCACTAAACATCATGACCTTGAGAACGTAAATATTCTAGATAGTCAGCAGCTTTATAGGAGCTTCGTACAAGAGGACCAGAGGCAACAAATTTAAAACCAAGTTTATAAGCCATTCTTTTAAGTTCATTAAACTCATCAGGCGTATAAAATCTTTCAACACTTAAATGTTTTCTGGTTGGTTGTTGATATTGACCAAATGTGACGATGTCACAGTCAACTTTTCTCAGATCTTCAAGAGTTTCTTGAATTTCATTCAGTGTTTCACCAAGTCCAACCATGATGGAGGTTTTGGTTGAAATATGAGGGTAATTTTTTTTATAAAAATCTAAACATGCAAGTGTCGTTTCATAGCTTGCCCTGCGATCTCTGACCGGATGAGTGAGCCGTTTTACGGTCTCTATATTTTGCGCAATAACAAAAGGGGAGCTCAATGCGAGAGTGTGCATATGTTCTTCAATGCCAGCAAAATCAGGAATGAGCACTTCGACTTTAACTTTAGGATGATCTTGATTGATTCTTTTAACGACATTAGCAAAATGAGAACTTCCGTGATCGGCTAAATCATCTCTGTCGACACTCGTAATAACAATATAATTCAAATTCATGGTCTCAACCATTTGAGACGAGCTTTCTACTTCATTATGATTAATAAATCCTTTGGGATTACCTGTTTTGACATGGCAGAATTTACAAGCACGAGTACAAGTATCCCCTAAGATCATAATAGTTGCTGTTCGCGAGGCCCAACATTCCGAGAGGTTTGGACAGCGAGCTTCTTCGCAAACAGTGAATAAGCCTTTTTCTCTTAGCTTTGTTTTGATTACATTATAGTCACCACCCTTAGGCATTTTGACTTTAAGCCAATCTGGTTTTTTTATTTGAATTTGATTTTCTATTGCCATGAAACTTTATTTTTTGTTTTTTTTACCAAGCCACATTAATAGGGGAAAGAGTAAAAGAAAAGCCACAAGTGTTACAGGGATGATGTAAGAGGCCCAAGAACTTGATAAATCTGCTGAACTCATAAAAAAACTCCATTATCTGTTTAGGTTTGTTCGTCTATTTTAATCCCATTGTACCTATTAGGCGAGAAATTGATGCTTTGCGCAGCATCATAAAGCGGGTAACTTAATCAGATCACTTGCTTTAAAGTTAATGGCAACAAATTCTTCAGGTTTTTCTGCCGTTTGAAACCAAAGATCAGGGGCTGTTTCGAACTCGATAGAATTGAGATAGTGACTTCCTTGAAAAAGAGAGGCTTTGACACGTCCTTTAAGCCCAGAGTTTGTATCTATAAAAATTTTTTCCGCCCTTAATAAGAAGCAAGGAGATAGTGTTTGCTGAGGAGAATCTTTAGAACAACTAATATTAATATAAGGGGTTTTAATTTGAGTCGTGTTATTTTTCATCTCATACTTTCCCACAATAATATTACATTCACCAAAAAATTGGGCCACAACAATATTTTTGGGATGGAAGTAAATTTCATAAGGTGTTGCTTGTTGTTCAATTTTCCCATGGTTCATGACGAGAATTTCATCACTAAATGCCATGGCATTTTTAAGATCATGAGTCACCCAAATGACACCAATTTGTTTTTCTTTAAGTTGTTTGAAAAGCTGTCCCATGATTTCTTTTCTGAGTTTGAAATCTAAATGTCCAAAAGGCTCATCTAGGAGTAAAAAGTCGGGATTAAAAAGGAGAGATTTAATTAAATGAACTCTTTGTTTTTGTCCTTCGGATAGGGTTGAAATAGGATTGTTTATTTCATTAGTTATTTCGAAATGTTCAAGCCAGTAACGAATTTGTAATTCGAATTGTTCCGGCTTGCTTTGAGTGCCAACTGTTTTTAAATTTTCAAAAACGGTTTGTTTATCATTGAGTTCTTTAGATTGATTGAGTTTTACAATATTTAGTTCGCTTTTTTCAATATAACCGCTATCCTTTTGGATTTCGCCTAGGATAAGTTTTAAGGATGTTGTTTTTCCACAACCGCTCGGGCCAACTAAGCTGTAGAGTTTTCCTTTATGAAATTCAGCACATAAGTCACGAACCCCCGTAATTCCACGCGAATCGTATAATTTGGTAACATTTTTTAATATAATCGCACTCATAATAGAAAAATTAACTCCAAAGCATAACTACATTATGCTAAAAAGAGAGTCAAATCATGAGGTACATCTATGACTTTAACTCAGCTTAAATACATTTTGGCATTGGCACAAACCAGACATTTTGCCGAAGCCGCAAAAAATTGTCATGTCACCCAACCAACTTTAAGTATGCAGATTCAAAAACTAGAGGATTGGCTTCAGGTTAAAATCTTTGATCGTTCAACTTCTCCAGTGAAAATCACTGAATTTGGTAAAAAAATCATTGAACAAGCAGGTCATATTATTAAAGAAGCCTCATTGCTTGAAGAGCTAGTTCAGCAACAGCGAGGTGTGATTCGTGGAGAATTTCGTTTGGGCGTTATCCCTACAATTGCTCCTTATCTTGTCCCATTATTTTTAAACGAATTTAGTGAAGCTTTTCCAGATGTAAATTTAAAGATTGAAGAACTTCAAACACATAATATTTTAGATTTACTTAAAAAGGATCATTTGGACGCAGGAATAATGGCAACCCCAATTCAAGAGAAAAATATTATCAATCATATTCTTTACTATGAACCTTTTTATGCTTTTATTTCTCCTCTTCATCCTTTAGCCGCTCAAAAGCAAGTATTTGAAGATGATTTAAACAGTAAAGATGCCTGGTTACTTGAAGAAGGTCATTGTTTCAGGGGGCAAATGTTAAAAATATGCAAGAAAGATATTCATACAGAATTTAGAAATGTTTCTTTTGCCAGTGGCAGCCTTGAGACTGTAAAGAATATGGTTAAAAGCACCCCTAGTTTTACATTATTGCCCTACTTAGCGGTAGAGAGTTTAGGCGATTACGATAGAAGCTTGGTTAAACGCTTTAGTGGGGTCAATCCAACTAGAGAAATAAGTCTAGTGACCTCAAATAAACTTTCAAAAATTTCGATCTTGGATTCTTTAAAAGATATTATCCTAAGTAGTATTCCTGAAAAAATGATCAACGAGAAAGGTGTTGTTATTCCGCTGGATTAGGCTTTTTATCTAAGAAATAACCAATTGCTAAACCAATAATTGAAACAGTGATGGCAAGATATCCAGCTTTATCGTAATTCAAAAGTTTACCTTCAGGAGATTCAACTAAAATAACTCCTCCAACAAATGAAGCCAGACCAATGGCCAATTGCTGAAAGGAAGAGGCCAAGGTCATAAAACTACCCCGTGCCGATATTTTCACTTTAGAGAGCATTAAAGTCATTGCCGGGACATTTCGCCCGGAGATCAAAGACATAAAAATACAAGTGACAATAATAACTTGATAAAGGGGAACCTTTGGTAAATTAGTTATCAAAATAATTGGGATGAAAGACAAAAGTCCTACAATTAAAAGAATTTTGAAAGCACCAAAGCGATCAGTTAAGCGACCAAGAATTTGGGATGTAAAAAAAGTAAAAGCTCCACCAAAAAGATAAATATAGGGTAGTTCGCTTTCTAGAACACCCACATTTTTCACATTATAGGGTGCTATATAAGGAATTAATAAAAAAATTGAGAACATAAAAATTTGCATGAGCCAAAAAGCATTAAAATGACCAGGTTGAAATAAGACATCTTTTATCAAGGCAAAAGGATTTTTATTTTGTTTTTCATTACCCACATTGGGCAAGGTCGTTACCGCCATAATTAAAAATAAAAAACTCAATATGGCCAAATATAGAAAAGGACTTTGCCAACCAAATTTATTAGCTGTCATCAATCCGAGTGGAACTCCAATAACAGATGAAATAGGAAAAGCGGCCATAACAATACCCATGGCAGTACCGCGCCTCTCTTGAGGAATATAATCTCCTACCATGGCAAAAATCGTGGCACCAAAAATACCTCCGAATCCCCCTGCAATAATTCTAGCTCCCATCAATGTTTCATAGTTGTAGGCAAAAGAACAAAGGGCCGTTCCAATAATAAATCCGATATTAACTATGATCATAAAATGCTTACGTTCAAATCGTTGAGTTAAGAAAGTTCCAAGAAAGCCAAAAATTCCTGCACTAATCGTATAAGAAGAGACCAAAGCTCCGAATTGTGATGAGTTAATTGAGAGTACTCGCATAAGCTGAGGACCTAAAGGCATCATGATAACAAAATCTAAAACATGACAAAATTGAACTGCAGTAAGAATGAATATAATTAAACGTTGCGTATTTTTATCGTGAACGATCATCAGTTAAACCTTTTACATCTTCAATTTTTGAACTCTCATCTTGAGTTTCAAGAGAGGAAATCATATGAACAGTTGAGTCAATCATTGAAACCGCTGCGGGATGGTGATTGCCAGAACTTTTAACACCACCGAAAGGAAGTCGAGCACTTGCTCCTACTGTTGAGCGGTTAAGGTTTATTAAGCCACTATCGATATCCATTATACATTTTTCATATATTTTTTTGTCATGAGTAAAGACAGAAGCAGCCAATCCATACTCAGTACAATTGGCAACAGCGATTGCTTCTTCAATATCTTGATAAGGAAGAAACGTACAATTGGGTCCGAAAATTTCACTTTGTAAATATTGGCTTTGATAGTTAATTTTTTCCATAAAATAAAGAGAGGCAGCGGTATAGAAGCCTTCAAACTTGGTTTGAGCTTTTTTAGCTTTGATAATGGCTTCGGCTCCTTCTTTTTCACCTTGCTTGCAAATATCAAAATACTTTTTCATGGCAAGATCATCGATTAAGGGTCCCATGAATGGTTCTGTTGCATATTTGATTGGATGATCTATTATAATACGGTTTGTAAGATCCTTAAATTTATCGATAAATTCTTGTTGAATGCTTTTATGAATAGCAATGATAGAAGTACTTGTGCATCTTTGGCCTGCTGTTAAAAAACATGAACGCAATAATTCAGGCAGAGCATGTTCTATATTAGTATCTTTATGTAAAATAGTTGTATTTTTTCCACCCAATTCTAGCGCCACAAGTTTATCTAGAGATTTATGAGTCACTTCTAAAATTTTTAATCCAACTGGTTTTGAACCGGTAAAAAAAATAGCTTTGATATCTTTGTGAGAGCATAGAGCTGATGAGGTATGGGCGGCACCATTAATAAAATTAATAACACCTTTGGGAAATCCAGCTTCAGCTAAACAATCAAACATGAGTTGAGCGGAGTAGATGGTTTTTTCGCTAGATTTAAAAATAATGCTATTTCCAGTCAAGAGTGCACTTAAAATCTGGGTATTGGCCAAGTGACAAGGAAAATTAAACGGACCGATAATGAGGCTAGGTCCAATAGGTTTGTAAATGATATGCCCATCAATTTCAGGCATTACCGAGGAGATAGTTGTATTAGTGACCCGTTTTAAAGATTCTTCAATTGTCACATCTACTTTGCTTGCCAAAGCATTGGCCTCAGTCATGCTCTCCCAAAGTGGTTTACCAGTCTCCATGGCAATGGCCATGGCAATTTCTTTGGTTTTGCTGGCCACATTCACTTTGAATTTTTTTAGAATTTCGATTCGTTTGGCAACTGGAGTTTTGCGCCAACTTTCAAATCCCATTTTTGCTGATGAGACTGCCTCTTCAATGTGGTCATAATAAATGTGGGCACTCCAAAGTGAGCAATCAAGCTCAGCTGGAGAAACCTTATGAATATCTTCATTGGCTTTTTTACCCTGGTGGTATCTACCAAGAAAGTAATCACCTTTTAGTTGAAACATGGGCTTATAATATAGCAGTCGAGCGTAAGTTTCTACCTTGTTTAAATAAGATTTATTAGACTCACTGGGTTAATTGATAAGTATCACGTTTTTTTTTAGAAAAATATTGTTATGATTACTGCCCAAATAGGAGTTTTTATGAAAATCGAAAGTTTACTAGATAAGATGTGGAAAGATTATATTGCTATGAATCCTGAGGCTAAGAAGATCTATGATCTTTTTACAAGCGAAGGGGAAACTGTCGCTAACGATCATATTGCCTTGAGAACTTTCAATGACCCCAGAGTCTGTGTCGATGTTTTGGCCAAACCATTTCTTAAAGCTGGTTATAAAGAGTCGGGAGATTATCATTTTACTGATAAAAAACTCTACGCCAAACATTACGAACACTCGGACGAAAATTTACCCAAGATTTTTATCAGTGAATTATTATTAGAAGAATTTGATGGAGAGTTATTCTCGATTGTTGATTCTCTCATCGAGCAAATTCCAGCAAAGAAAATTAAGCAAGACGATTTTTGCTTTAGTGGAAGACCCTGGAAGATCGATTTTAAAACTTATGAAATATTACGAGAGCGTAGCGAATACGCAGCTTGGCTTGCAGCTTGGGGATATAGACCTAATCATTTTACAGTGCTTATTAACAAACTCAAAAAGTATAATGATATACGAGCGCTCAATCAATTTATTAAATCAAAAGGATTTGTGCTTAATACGAGTGGTGGGGAAATCAAAGGAACTCCAGATGTTTTTTTAGAGCAATCCTCTACGTTGGCCAATAATATAGAAGTTAAATTTAAAGATGGTATTCATAAAATTCCAGCATGCTATTATGAATTTGCTCAACGCTACCGTTTATCCGATGGGAAATTTTATCAAGGTTTTGTGGCTAAGAGTGCAGACAAAATTTTTGAATCCACTGATAAAGGGCAATAATTTAAGTTACTTTTTCTTCTTTGATGTCATTTTTCTCTGAGAACCCGAAGAAGAAAAATTAACGTAACGAACAGTATCTCCAATTTTTATCTTGAGAGCACTAGCGGCAACATCTGAAATGATAATTCCATTGTCGGTAGTTTCAATCGAGCTTAAGCAAGCGCGAAAATTTTCACCTGTGCGAGATATAATATAAGGGGGGCCTTCTAGAGCATTCGCATTGCTGATTGCGCTGATCACTGCATGCTTACTCTCTCGAATAGTGCGAACTTTTTTTAATTCAGCTTTGATAACGGGTCCAGGTTCAAAAACTCCAACCCAGCCTGAAAATTCAAAACCTTCGTTTTCTAAAATACTCTTGGCGGGAGCCGTTTGCTCATGAACCTGAGCGACTACTGCTTGAGCAGCTTCAGGTAGTAAGTTAACAACGATAGGATATTTAGGAAGAAGTTCTTCAATAAACTTTTTACTCTTCATTGTCAGGTAGTCTGCTGTTGGAAAATCTATTTTAAAAAAATGAGCTCCTACAGCATCCCAAAATGGGGAGCGTCCAGAGTCATCAACTTGAC
>CALFYV010000169.1 GCA_937952395.1 uncultured Bacteriovoracaceae bacterium
CCTTCTTAATGGGTGGGCGAGTTACCGAAGAGTTGATGTTTAATGAGATAACCAATGGTGCTAGTAACGATATTGAGCGAGCGACGGACTTGGCCAGAAACATGGTTTGTCACTGGGGAATGAGTGATAACTTGGGTACCATTAATTATGGTTCTTCTCGTTCTCAACCTTTTGTAGGAATGAATCAACAGAGTGAAAATACTTATTCAGAAGATACGGCACAACGTATTGATGAAGAGGTCTTTAGTATCGTTAATCGCAATTATGAAATCGCTAAAAAGATTTTAAATAAAGAAAAAGATATCCTGATCGCTCTTTCAGAAGCTCTGATTGTTTGGGAAACATTAGATTCTGATCAAGTTAAGGCCATTGTCGCTGGTGAAGATATTGGAGTTCCAAATTTAAGTGATATTGATAAAAATGACGGTGATAGTGGTCCTAAAAAACCAAGAACCGATGATGGTGGCAGTTCACCAGTAGGTGGTAAGCCAGTTCTTGCTTAAATAAATTCATGAACAAAACTCAAATAAAAATCATGGGAGTTATTAATATAACTCCCAATTCTTTTTCTGATGGTGGCCAATTCAACTCTCAAGAGACTTTCGAAAAGCAAGTGCAAAAGCTCGCTAGTCAATGTCACATCTTGGATATTGGAGCTGAGTCAACCGCGCCTATGAATAAGGCCATCACTTATGAAGAAGAGATTTCGCGCTTTTTTGCGCTAGACTTATTCACCCTGACAAAACTTCCGATCATTTCTATTGATACTTACAGGCCCGAGACTTTTTTAAAGCTCTATGACTATTTTCAAGCACAAAATTATGACGGAGAACTATGGTGGAACGATGTCTCAGGAATTTTTGATGATTCTGTACATGAAATCTTGAAATTAAAAAATACCAAATATATTTTTTCTCATAATAGAGTTCCTAACCGCGAAGAAACTAATCAGCATATGAACTATGTGAATCAAAAAGATATCTTAAGTGAGTTTCAAGAGAGCATAAAACAAATTCCTCAAGAGCTCATGCCAAAAATAATTTTAGATCCTTGTTTTGGTTTTGCTAAAAGCCGCACTCAAAATCATCAGCTGATGGATGAGCTGCCAAAACTAATCAATAAAATAAATCTTCCATGGTTAATTGGAATTTCCAGAAAATCTTTCTTGCGCTTTCCCGAAGGGGCAAAATTAACGGAACCTAGTGTCATGCTTCAGGCGCAAACTTTAGAGTCGATGTATTATCAATATCTGCTTCAAGAATGTTCACAGGCAGAGCTGATTCTGCGAATGCACTTACCGGAACTTATTCTCAATTCTATTTCCTAAGCTGTGTAAGAATTTGTTAGTTGCACTGTTTCAAAAAGAAACCTACTGTTTTAGTATGTAATTATTACAGAATAGAACGCAATTTTGTAATGTAATTTCTTATATTTAGCCTCCTTACGCCATCAGATGGAATCGTGTCGTAATGAGAGTTTTAAAATGTTGCCAGCGGTTTCCCCTAAGGTTGCTGCTGGCCATTATATGTAAAGAGAAAAAGATTTATAAGGATATAGGAACATTTGGCGGGTACTCGGGCCTGCCGCTGTTTAATGTTTAATCCATGGATTTGGATGGCATTTTGATCGGGGCGAGGTTCATGATCACGCCCCTATCTTTTAAAGAGCGCAAATAGTGTTTGTAAAAAATGATTTTGCCTTCATAATAAAATAATGGAGTTGAAATTAAGTTTTGTCAGTTTAGAGACTGCCAGTATTAGAGATTTGATTGCACTGATTAGCCAAATCTTTGATGGTGAAGTGACTATAGATAAAAATGGGCTTAGCAGTTGTGAAATATGTGGAATCCGCTTCAGACTTCACGAATTCCAAGGACGGCGAGTAAAGTCACGGATGACTTTTTTTGGGCTGATAGAGTTTAAATTAAATACCCAAGAAGCCTTCATTGCTTTCAAGAAAAAATGTGAATTCTTTCTTTACCGTAACCCAGACAAAAAATACCACCTTAATTGCCAAGAGAAAAAAATTGAACTAACAGATTTAGATGGCAGAGTTTGGTCTTGTGAACTTCAGCCTCACTCTCATATTGGACTAATTGCGGATACTTCGCTGAGCGAAAGAGTCCACTAAAGAATACTTACACTGCTTTGACAGAACAGCTCAATCTTTTCACAATTAGATAAATTCAAAAATCTATTTCAATGGAGTGAAATAATGAAATATCTAATCTTGGGACTTAGTCTTATCTCTTTTTCTGCCCTCTCTTCTGTAACGGCCATAATTGATTCAGGCATCGATTATCAGCATACAGCTTGGGCCCAACAAATGTGGATGAACCCAGGGGAAGAGCTCAATAATCGTGATGATGATGGTAATAGCTATCAAGATGATATTTATGGTTGGAATTTTGCTCCTGACAATCCAGAAATAATTGATTATTCACTATTAGGCACTTTCTCCAGCAATGTTTCTAACTTCTTCGACATTCAGGACATGATAAC
>CALFYV010000170.1 GCA_937952395.1 uncultured Bacteriovoracaceae bacterium
ATAGAATTCACCCGCCCGGTAGAATTTCTGCACCGCAAGTTCACGGGATATATGACCACTGAGTGGATCAATTATTTCCCGGCACTGATAACGTGACGCAGTCTTTTGATCAAAAAGTTCACCTAAGACTTTGCACTCCATTATATACGCATCTACTTCACCACCGATCCCTTCGATAGTTGAAGTGATAAATTGGTCCAAAGAAAAATTACGACGGTATGGGTTAAATTCAATTCGATAAGCGAAATGGGTCAGTTCATGGGCCAAATCCAAAAGAGCGTCATGAGTATTTAAGTCGCGACCAATATAGACGACTGATTTTTCTTCATAAACGATGGCGTCAGGTCGAGCGACAGAAAAACGTCTAAGCAGTGTTGTATCCGTTAGAGAACCGTGGCCCGCTTTAATCACATCGTTGAGTGTTCTTCCCGATTCAGCAGCTTTATCTTGCGCCCGCTTAATTAAATTTCTTCCGGTCGTTGATCTGGCCAAAGTTTCAAGTAAGCGAGAGACATTTTTTTCTTCATTATTTGAGTGGTCAGTCCAAGTCTTATTACTTAGCGCAAAGCTAGAAAATGAGAAAATAAGAATGAAAAAAACGACCCACCTCATAGAGATCGTTTCGACCTAAATCAGGGAAAAAATAAATCATTTAAAAATTCATGACTTGGTAGGAAAAAATGTTCTTATTTTTATCCTCAACCACGATTGGGCCCAAAGCAATTGCCTGAGTAGATGAGTTCGGTGATAGAATTTTCACTTGGTAAGTGCCTGGTTTTAAATCTAGATCGGAAATTCTGAGTGTTTTTGGTAGTAGCGACCAAAAACGAACATCCGCTTTCTCTGTAGCTGCAATCGCTCTTTGCGCGGCTAAATAACTACCGACTGCTAATGTTTTAGCAAAAAGTTCACTATTAGCTTTAGTTTTTTTGTAGATAGCGTAAGCGGCTATAATAGCGGTTAAATGTTTCCACGCCACCCTTGTTCCTACTTTCACATAAGTTCCAAAAACCCGCTCATCGACTGCTTGGCTGGCCATATCATCAATGGGTGCTACTAAAACGGCTGGTACTTCAGCTACTTTACTTGTGCCTTGATAGATGGAGACCATCATTTGTTTTTCAACGGGAATATTTTTAACTTCTGGTACTTCAAAATCAATCGAGGCAAACTCCGCACTGACTCGTCCCAAGGCCTCGCCATAAACAAAATCTCCGGGTTGAGCATTGCCCGCTTTAGGGTAGAGGCCCAAAATATTCATCATAAAAAGAGTTAAGACCGCAGAACCAATACTGTGGACCGCTTGGCGGGTTTTAGGATCTTCAATATTTTCGAGTGCTCCATGCAAACCAAAGTTAAACTTGCGTGCAGATTTTCCAACGGTTAATCCTTCCTGAATAATGATGGCCACATTATTTTTTTTACGATTACTCAAATTTTCAATTTTAGTTTTTAAAAATTTCTCTAAATCCTGAGCATTGGCTGTATGGGCAAGTAGATTTGTTTGAGCATCGGGATTAAATTTGGCCCCTTGTTTTAAGAGCTTTTTAGTAAATTCTTTCTCTTTTGCATTATAAGAAGGATAAGTATTACCTAGATAACTTAAAACTTTCTGAGCATCTTTATAAAGCTGGAGCGCAATCTGATCATCACTGCTTTTGCCTATAGACTCATGGACTAAAGCACCATAAATTTTAACTATCAAATCGTTACGGTAAATGGAATCATAGCGAGTGCTACGCTGAATATCTTGAAAAAAACTATCCCAGGCCAAAATCTGAGCACGGGCCTTAAATAAAGAATCTCTTTTCTGCTTATCATTTAGATCATAAGTTTCTAGTTCACCCTTTTGATTAAGCCTAGAGCCTTTACCCGTTTGATACATCAGTAAGAAATTAAGGGACTGATAAAAAAAACTCAAAGATCTTTCAAACAATTCACCATCATAATCACGGTAATTATCATTACTGATATAAGTTCCTGCGGCTTGGCTAATACTCTTGGTATAAAATTGTTTAATCAGTTCTTGAGCGTCTTGAAAAAAATTCGAAGAGACTTCATAGTGCCCCATACTATGATAAAGCTTTCCCTTATCTAGTAGGTAAAGTAGCTTTGAGTGTTTATCTTTTTTAATTTCCCCAGACTCAAGTACAGCTAGTGATTCGGTATATTTACCTTGAGAATAAAGTTCTCTTAATTTATCTCTTTCCTTTTTGTTACCACTAGAGCACCCCAGTAGCAGACAAAAAAGAAAGAGATGAAATTGAAGTATTATTTTTTTTAAATGGACCATCCCTTCTGATCTGAGTACTTGTAAACCTTGGAGCGTGAACGGAAGACCTCGATCCCTTTTTCTACATCTGTCATGCGAATATTAACTCGGTATTCTTTAATGGTTTTACCATTGCGAGTTTCTGGCTTCATATAAACATTACCAAATATCATGAGATCGGCTCCCACTTGCTTACCAACTGTTTTAGCTGTCCTGGGATCAACCATTCCATCATTTTGATAAGTAATCTCTTTCAAAAGAGAACTTCTGGCAGCAGCATCAACTAAGACAAAATCACCACTGGCTGAAAGTTCATTTAAAAACTCATCATTGAGATCTTCGATGGGAAAATAAGCTTCTGAAGTTGTATTTTGAACTTCCGCTACAAATAATGACGGTTGTCCACGATGGCGACTAAGCCAATTGCGAAAACCACGGTGAGTTTGAATTCCCTCAAGAACTTTTGCAATAGCAATTTCCGTGTCCTTGGCCACCCAATTATCAGTAATATCCATTGCCTTTTCATCCGACTCTGCTCCACTAACACGCTTGGCTTTAAAACTGCCACATGAAGTTAGGAGTAATGAAGAAAGCATTATCCCAATTAAAAATTTATTCATCTTCTTCTCCTTATTAAATTAAATAAGCCCTTTTTTGGCCTTTAACATATTTTCTTCTGCTTTTTTGAGTGCATTCTTAACATTTTCTTTTGTTTCTGGATCGTCAATCTTGTCCTCAACAATTTTTGAAGCTCTCTCAAGTGCCGCTTCAATACGAGTGCTTGGCATTCTGACTAAAATGGCACAAGTATAACCAGTGAAATCTTTAGCTGCCCCTAAGCGTTTTTGATATTTACGTTTTTCCCAATAAGTTTTTCTAATTTGTGCTCCAATAATTAAACCTTGGATTTTTTCTGCCAAAGTATTTTCGACAAACTCACGTAAGGCTACCACTTCTGGATTATTTTCATCAATACTGGCGTCACCTTCTTGAGAAGAACCTAAACTCTTTTCAATATACGTGGTAATTTCTCCAGCGATATCAGCTTTAATATTGGCCTTAGCGAAATCACAAGCAAAACGACGATTTACCTTTGGCTCAGTTTCATAGGCAAAGTGACGAAAAGTTTTGGTATCTTGCTTATTCTCTTCTGCCCAAACAACAGCGTCTTCTATCCAAGCTGGTCTAATGGTTGAAGAAGCATCTCCAACTTCATAATCTTTTTTTATGGTTTCAGAATTATCCACTTCTTTTAGTTTTTTGCTTGAACAAGAAGCTAAAACTAATACAAATGAAAGTAGAACGATTGAAAATTTCATAACTTACCTCCTGAGGTAAAAAACTAATCAATATTAAGTTCGTTTATATGTTCTTCTATATAATCTCTAATTTTAGGCTCTATTTTTAAATAAGCATCTTTATTATCGCGGCCAATGGAAGTCTCTTTCAAAGAAATACCACCGATTTTGCTGCCTTTCTTGTTCCTAGTCACTAAGTAGAAAACAAAAGAGAATTTTTTGAAACCTTTTACGTTCATGTATTCTTGTTTTTGTTCAACCTTTCCACTTAACTTCACATCATACTCATCATCGCTGACAATTTTATGGCCGTAACCAGAGAGCATCGTTTCTAAATGCTCAAATGTTTCTTCTGAAATATCAGCACTGATTTCAAATTTAATCTTTTTGGCTTCTGAGCTTTCTCCAAATTGTATTTCTTTAATATCAGCAAGAGTTACTTTTTGAGGTAATGATTTGCCTCTTAAAAAACTGTAGCGCTCATTTAAATTTCCACGTAAATCATATAAAGCATACATTTTCTTTAGGCTAGAGCGACGTTTAAGTTTTTTCATCTCGATTAGCTGTGCATCGATTTCATCAATTTCTTTTTCTAATTTTTTCCAAGCTTGCATTTTATCTAAGAAGGCTAAAGCAAAATAAACACCATCCACCTGAGCGCGCTCTCTAATGCTCACTCCTTCTAAGAGCTGATCCACTTTTTCCGTCAATTGAATACTCATCTTCTCTTCTAGCTTGGGGTCATCAAAACCCATCGCTCCATAAGTCGTGGCTGCTGAAGTTAATTCAGATGTCACTTCTGTTTCAAATATAGAGGCCATCGCCTTACGAGCATTGAGATCAGCTAGACTTAAACTTACCCCTTCACCTGAAGCGCAAAGTTCAAATTGTTCGCGGCAATTGGCCATGGGCTCAGTCACCCACTCAGGAACATTATGAACATTTTCCAAGGAAGAACGGCGGTTGAACATAGAACAACCAGAAAGAACAAAAATAATAGCTAAACTCATCACGAGTTTCATGTAACCCACTTCTTTTTAAACGTTAGATTAGCATATCATTCTAAGAGAAAAAGGCGCGGGTGGGAAAGAAAAAACCTGTCTTTAATATTACGTGTCATCCACGGGATATACGAGATTTATTAAAAGATATATTCAAGTCCCAGAGTTGTCACAGAACGATTATAAGTATAGGTCGTGCTATTAGAAACGCTATCATAATAATCAAATTTTAAGTTGATACGAGTGGCAGGATTAACAACTTTGGTCAGCTTAAATGAAGGATTTAAAAGTGTTTCAGTTCCACGACTAGAATCATTGATAACATCTGTGTAAGTATAACCAAATCCAAATGTAGGTGTAGCAAAGCCAAAAACTCGAGGTGTGATCAAATCAAATCGAGCTGCGTAAGAATTTGTATCAAAAGAATCAGTCTCTACCCGCAATTGGGAGTAATCTAAATTCAATAACAAAATATAACCAGTTTCAGAGTTAAGCATTTGCTCAGCAACTAATGAAGTGGTGGTCGAATTATTGGCTTCAGTATAGCTGACTGTATCCTTATAACGTAATCTTAAAATAGTTTCTCCAGCATTAAATAAATTAAACCTCTCTCCCAACATATAAGTAGTTGAACGGGAATTGAAGCTCAACCCATCATTGCTTAAATTACGCTCGATATGATTAAAATCAACATCCAAAAGTACAGAAGCAGGCTTGCCCCACATCCAATGTTCAAAAGCATTACGCAGGGCCACTGTTCCAGTCCAATTATTCAATTCTTCCTTTGATTCAATACTAGTTACGTAATGGGTATAATTTAATCTTATTTCTGGGGCAATACTCACCGAATTGCCTGAATAAAAAACTCTTCTGGCATAAAAATCTGATTTAGAAAAAAAGACCGAACCTCTCTCACTACTACTTAACGTACTCTCATCTAATAAAAGTGCATTAGTATCATAAGAAATGTCTTGAGAGAACTTCATGAAGCCACGAGGAAAAATGGTAGGACGACCGTTTCTCATTTTTAATAAAATAAGACCGTACTTGTCTTGCACACTCAAAATTTTACGTCTGATGTCCCTTGATAAATTGGAATCGGGATCGAAAACCAAAGCTTCTTCAAATTCTTTGATGACTCTTTTTTGCAAAAAACTCACCTGATCCAATTGTTTGTCTGCGGCGGTTAAATAAATATCAGCAATTTGCATTTTTGATGCTTGCATGACTTCTTCTTTTTCTGGATCTTTTAATTTCTCTATTCTGCGATAAGCTTTTATCGCCGTTCTAAACTCGCGCAAAGTTTGAGAAATAAATGCCACATAATAAAGGGAAATAGCGGGCCTATAATTAGCAAGGGCCGAGCGCATGAACATATCACGGGATTGTTTTAATTCGTCTAAAGCATAGAGAGTTTGAGCAAATTCATAGAAAAAATCCTGAGCACGATATTTATAATTATAAGACTTAATAAATTCGACTTTAGCAGTTTCATAGTCTTGTAAGCGGCTATAAATAATCCCTCTCCAGTACGATAGTAAGCCTAATAGCTTCTCTTTTTGCTGCCCTTGATAGTTGGCCTCTGTTGTCTCCAATGCGTTTAATGCAGCCTCATAACTGCCAGCTTTAAAACGAGCATAAGCTTCACTCAGCTCTTTGGTAGTTTGTTCGTTAAACTTTGATTTGGTTATTTCACTTGAAACCTGAGAGTCTTTAACTGAATTGCTCGCTTCCTGAGCAAAAACGGTATTTAAAAAAATAACAAAAAAGACCAATAGAATTAACTTCAACCTTATCCTTAAATATAATAGGGGTTATTAATATAACCCCTATTATATCAAGAATTTGAATAAGTTCTATCTATTGAACCTGAATATTAAATTTGATTAACGTACTATTTTGATCAAACGCTTGTGGTACGAATCCGCCATTCTGTTGCTGATTATTATAATTATTAAAATCTCCACCATGGATAAAATTCGGATTATAAACCTCGTTAGGTCCTACTGGTGGGGGGCCTTGAGCTAAAAGTTGCATATTATCAGCTGCTCCAAGCACTGGCACTGGAGCATTTTTCACAATTTGTTGACCGTTTTCCAAGTATACTATTTGACCCTTTTCATTAATTTGGGCCCCATCTTTTGGTGCTTTATAATCTCCAGTATCACTTAAAATTTTGCCATCGTTACTTGAAATATAAGAATTGGTATTTTTATCCAATTGAGATTTCTCTGACGGAGGAATAATAACACCTGTTTGAATATGCACGATAGAACCATTGGCTGGTTTTAAAACGCCGTCTTTGACAAAACCCTTAGCATCTCCACGGCTAATATTAACGTTTTTAATAGCATTGCTTCCCGCAAGGTTTTTTACACCTTCTTCAACACCTTTGGCACTATTGGCGACTAAGCTACTATTAAGCCCTGGAGGGACTATGGATTTTTCTACTTTTTCTACCGGCGCTGCACTAGCTGGAGATCGACCAGCTTCTTCTTTCTTAACTTCTTTTCCATTATTATGATTACTTACTAGTAGATCTCTTTGTTTCAAATTAAGAACTGCTGGTACTGATGGCTCACGCATGCCTGGAGTTGCAATTGAAAACTCACCTGGATACATAGTGATAGAATCATTAATCACCGCATTTTTAATATCTTCATATCCA
>CALFYV010000171.1 GCA_937952395.1 uncultured Bacteriovoracaceae bacterium
AATAAGGCAAAAAATTTAACAGCCAGTAGTAAATCCGATCTAACCAAGCTTAAGGCTGAGAACACTGGATTGCAGAATAAAGTTAAGCAAATGGAAAGAGAGATGATAAAGGCTAAGCAAGCCATTCAAAATATGCAGAAAAAGGGCGGTAGGGGCGCCGCGTAACCAGTTTTTTCCTTGTCACATTATTTCAGCCTGAGTACAAATAAAAACCTACATTAAATGCCGCTGTGGTGGAACTGGTAGACACGCTAGACTTAGGATCTAGTGAGCAATCGTGGGGGTTCAAGTCCCTCCAGCGGCACCATCTTTTAAAATTTTCGCTATACAGAGTCGTAATAAGAATCATTTTTATGTTTCATAAATGAAATATTTCACAGCAAAATTAAATAACTTATTCTCTTCCAAGTAGAAACTCGTTATATAACTTCGTTGAGTTAAGCGGAGGTCGAATGGATATCCAATTAGAACAAATTCAAAATATGATTTATGTGGTTCGAGGACAAAAGGTGATGCTTGATAGTGATCTTGGCCAACTTTATGGGGTAGAAACTAAAAGGCTCAATGAACAGGTCCGTAGGAACTTAGAGCGTTTTCCAGAGGATTTTATGTTTCGGCTTTCTATGAGTGAATATGAAAACTTGAAGTCGCAATTTGCGACTTCAAGTTCAGATTGGGGTGGAAAACGTAAGCAACCGTCTGTTTTTACAGAAAATGGCGTGGCAATGCTCTCAAGCGTTCTTAATAGCAAGCAGGCCATTCAGGTGAATATTTCAATTATGAGGATTTTTACTAAACTACGGAGTTTTCATTTACTTGAAAAGGATCTGGTACACCAAATGGATACTCTTAAGGACGGTATCAACAAAATGTTTAAACTCGTATTTGAAAGATTAGATGATCTAGAAACAGGGCTCCCAGCTTTAGCGCCACAAAGACGTAAAATAGGATTAAAAAGGAAGTAGCTTGATTTTAGAAGCAATTAATCATCTAAATTGATTTTCTTATTTTCCTTACGATTATAATCTTTTTTGCTTTTATGACTAATCGTCGGTGGGGCTGTGGGTTTACGGATTTTAAAAGCTTTTTTAAGTTTTTTTGACCATTGTCTTTTTTTTGCTTTGTTCTTACCTTTGCCCATAAATTTATTATAACCCAAAAATAAAAAACCGCCCAGTTCTTGGGCGGTTTTTCTCTAATGCTCCAGTGGTGTTAATTGATAAGAATTTTTTTAGCTTCTTTTTCCTTTGGTTTTGGGATTGTAATATTAAGAACCCCGTTGTCGAAAGAAGCAGTGATGTCAGATTCACTTATTCCATCTGGGAGGGTAAAGCTTCTGGTGAATTTACCGTATCTAAGTTCACGTCTTAGAAAATTTTCATTCTCATTTTTCTCTTCAGCTTTACGCTCTGTTGAGATAGTCAAAGTATTACTTTTGACTTCTAAATGGATGTCCTTCTTGGCAACCCCTGGAACATCTAATTTTAATTCGTAGGTCTTATCTGTTTCTTTAACATCACAAGACATGCTTACGAACTTTTCACTTACATCTCCCCAGCCTTGAAAGTTATCAAAAAGATTTGTTAACTCTTTATCAAACTCAAAGAAAGGAGAACTTACTCTAGGTTTGGTAACTAAACTGAACATAATAAACCTCCTTTACAGTTTAATATCTTTCTTAAAATAAAGATGGTTAGGCTTGAAAAAACGTCAAGGGGTAAAAATAAAAAAAATGTTAAAAATTAAATAGTTATAGATTCACTATTTTCTTTTTAGGATATTGATCGAGTTTGGCAATTTTCTTAGTTGTTTTTTTTTCTTCTTGAGAGTTTACAAAATAATTGCCACCACAATGAACGCACTTAATGTATTCACCTTTGAAATCCTTGTGTGCTGAAATAGGGCTGTGGCATGTCCGGCATTTTGTAATTTTTTTAAGCTTCATTTTATTCCAATCCTTTTACACGGGTATTAACTATTCTCGCATCTTATTTTCGTCATAAATCTTTTTAATATGATGGTAGTTTTTTCTAGGCTAAAAAAATGAATACCTGAGCGTAAACGTATTAAATAATTTTATTTTATACCCGAAAAGTTAATGGGGAACTACAAATGGGTTTTAGAATTAATACAAACACACCAGCTATAGCCGCTCAAAGAGCGCTAGGTAAGTCTTCTAAAGGTGTAGAAGATAATATCAAGCATTTGGCGACGGGTTCACGCATCGTACAAGCTAGTGATGATGCAGCTGGATTGGCCATCAGTGAAAGGATTAAATCGATTATTAAGTCATCTCAGCAGGCCAATAGAAATGCTAATGATTCTATTTCTCTAGTTCAGGTCGCTGAAGGTGGCATCAATGAAATTCAGAACATCATGACCAGGTTACGAGAGCTCTCAATCCAGTCAGCTTCTGATACTGTTAGTCACACAGAGCGTAGCTTTACAGATATGGAATACCAGCAATTAAAAAATGAAATTCAAAGAATAGCCGAAGTCACACGTTTTAATGGAGCCGATCTTTTAAGTGGTAAGGGTGGCCGTTTTGATTTTCAGGTGGATGTGGGAAATGGAGAAGAAGATAGGATCTCATTTAATTCATCAGAATCTGATATGACTCTGAGTGGTTTAAATATTTCTCATCTGGGAGTGAGTGAAAAAAGTAAGGCACAAAACTCTCTTGAGACTATAGATGGCGCTATTGAAAGAATTTCGCAACAACGTTCAAGTTTAGGTGCGATTCAGTCACGTTTAACTAGTAGTAGTAATAACTTATCTGTTTTTGAAAAAAGTCAATCTGATGCCAATTCAAGAATTCGAGATGCGGACTTTGCCATAGAGACATCAGATAATGCCAAAAATAGCATAGTTCAGCAGGCCGGTACTAGCGTTTTATCTCAAGCAACAAATGTCAGTCAAAATGCCCTAAGATTATTAACCTAAACATCATTTATCTACTTGAAATTTCACTCAATTTTAAGTTTTTTATCACGATAAGATATCTATGAAGGAATTCAACGCCCAGTTACCTGAAAATCATGCTATTCGCTCTTTTTTTGAGCCAAAAAAGTGTTTGATCATTTCACCTCTACAGATGATCAGAGTTATGGCCCGAAAGTTGGCAGGAAATATTGGAATTCTTCCTCATAATATTGATATGGTAAATAATTTCCCAGAAGCTCAAAAGCTTTTGAAAGAAAAGAAACATGAAATTATTTTTTCTGAATACTATCTAGGTAATCGGAATTCCCTAGATATGGTTGTGGATGCTGATGATAATGTAGAGATTGTTCAGTTTGATGGAAAAAATAAATATGGTTTAGATTTACTTGAAATTCATAAAGAAATTTACCCCAATAGACTTAATTCAATTTTCGTTATTATTTCAGATTATAATTCTCAAAACGTTGCCTATAAGTGTTTTGAAAATGAAGTGGAGTTATTTTTAACTAAACCACTTTCTTATGAAAATTTTGAAAAAGGCTTTTTACAAACGACAGAGAAAAAACTTTACGCTGATGAAACGATGAAGGAACTAGAAAACGTAAAACTTTACATGGCCAAGGGAGAATTTTCTATGGCCCATCAAGTTTTAGATTTAATTAAGGATCATAACTTATCAAGTGCAGATCTATTTTACTATGAAGGCATGATTTATAGAAAAGAAAATAAACTTGATAATGCCATCACTGCTTTAACTAATGCTTATCAGCAGGATAATAAGCATTATTTAGCTCTATGTTTACTTTTTGATACGCTTTATGAAGCTGGTAGGTACCAAGAATCTTTTGAGTATTCTAAGGTCTTGACACAACAATTTCCTATCAATCCCTCAAGGTTGCCAACCTTGGTTAAAGTTTCTTTAGCTAATAAACAATATGAGGAAGTGGCCCATTACTGCCAAATTTTTATGGACTTAGACGACAAGGATCCAGAAATCAGCAAGCAACTATCTGCTGGACTTATCGTTAGCGGAAGAATTTTAGCAGAAGCTGGAGAGAAAGAACGAGCCATTCTCAATTTGAAAAAAGCTGCAGAGTTTTGTGAAGGAGAAAAAAGAGTTCTTATGAGTTCTCTGGAAAACATGCTTTTATTGAAAGCTCACAGCGAAATGAGAAAAGTTTTACTAAAAATTAAAGAAGACAAAAGAATGGACAATGACTATGAAGTGATGAACTTAAAGTTAATCCTTTCAGAAGAGGACTTTGGAGGCGCCTTAACCGGTGGATTAAAGATGATTAATGAAGGAGTCAAGTCCCCAGAGGTTTACGGTGTTTGTCTTGATGCTTCTATAAGCATAGGAAGAAGAAGAGATGCAATTCAAGAGATATTAGAAAATGCAATAAAAGCTTTTCCTGAACATAAAAAATTTTTTGAAGAGAAACTAAAAAATACGGCTTAGTGTTCTGCTAGGTAAGAATTAATTTTTAATAAAAACTTTGCACTGTCTTTGAGCCTGTAGACAAATGGCGATAAGCTTCCTGGATAGTCAATTCCTTTAAAAATAGCGACATGATTGGTGCCCAACATTTTTACCGAGGAATCATCACGAACTTGAGGAGAGCCATCGTGCCAATTCGTAAAATTATTTTCGACCCATTCCATTCCTATATTAGTATATGAGCATATAATATTGATTTCTGATTCAGAGTAATGCCAAGTCTCATCTTTTAAAAAAGGATTTAATGAAATCTCTAAATACCTTTTTGGGTTTAATGGAGTAATCATCTTGAGAATGGCCATAATATCATTTTTTAGAAGTTCGTGACCTTTTCTTAAATCATCATGGTCCTTAGGAAAGTTTTTGAAAAAATCCTCTAGCATTTTTTCTTCTAATCCATTTGTTATGACTACTGAGTCACAAAATTCGTTTCTATCAAAACATTCCAAATATTGAGTTATCGCCTTATTTTTTTCTCTCACCCAAATCATGCAATTAAGTTCTTCATGCTCAAGGTCATAGACTTTTCGAGGTTGTGAGGTCATGAGAAAGTGTTCAGCTGGCTTAGTTTTTCGATAAAAATCCATAACCTTCCTTAGTTATCCTAATTTCATTATATAGAATATCTGCTGCGACATACAAACAGATAGGAAAAAAACTCCTTTAAAGTGGATTAAATGCTTCGGTTTTGGTTGAAAATCGATATTTTCCGTAAAATTGACAATCCTTTGACACCAAGCTTACTTTGTTTTGATATCTATGAAAGAGATGCG
>CALFYV010000172.1 GCA_937952395.1 uncultured Bacteriovoracaceae bacterium
AGGTTGTAAAGGATAAAGATAGCGCACATTGGCCTTACGAGGACTCACAAATTCACTCTCCCACATGGGGTAATCTGAGCCCAAGCGCTCACTGGGGTTATAGAGAATTTTTAAAGACTCAAAATTTTGAAAAATATCTTCTGGGTAGCGCACTTGTAAAATCAGATCGGTAAAAACTCGGTATTTCTTCTCCAGACTGAAAGGTAGGCCAGAATGAAAATTACCCACAAAATAAGTTTGGTTGGGATGAATCACCCCTTCATAGCTAGAGAGTAAAATACTGGTTAGTTTCTTTTGATAAAACTGCCAGTACTGAATAGTGGTATTTTTAATAACTCCATTTTTCTCAGTAAAAGCATCCTGCATTTTTTGATTAAGAACATTTTCATCTAAAATATAACGAGGTGATAAAGCCTGAGTCAGTAAATATTTAATCTCGGTCTTTGAGTAACTATCAGAGAAAAGGGATTGAAACTTACCTTGTAGAGCAAAAAGTAATTGCCTGGCCAAAAGTTTTGATTCCTGATTCTGTGAATAGTAATTAAGCAGAAAATCATTAAAAATAGTCCGTAATAAATTATCCATCGAGCGATCTATAACCGATTCATCAAAGTTCTGTGTCCGCTTGAGCCTAAAAGAGTTTTCAGAAATATTATAAAAGAAAATTTCGGCTGCTCGGTTAAATTCTTTCTCGTTTTGTGATTGGAATAAATCGTGACATTTGCAAGAGAAACATTCAGGGATTTTTCTCATCAGTTCTTTGATATTTTGAAATGCCGACTGACCTAAAAGAATCATGCGGTTATTGAGGTAAACATAATAAGGGGAAGGAGTTAAAACACTCTGGATTTCTTTTAAGGCATCTATTTCATACTCAAGGCCCAAAAGCTGAAGGAAGTTACGTTCGATCTCACCAATATTTTTATGCCAATTCTCTCCATACTTAACCCGCTCATCATCGATAATCAAAACACTGCGTTTGCTTTTGAGAAAAAATAGGGAAAGAATAAAACTAAAATAGTTATGTCCGATGACAACGCAATCAGATTCACTTTTTAACATGTTATCTCATTTCCAATTTTTTGCTTATGGCCAAAAAATCTTTTTGGGTTTGCTCTACATAATCTTTTCTTATTTCTAAGGCGAAATCAAGGTTCAAATTAGATGAAATACGCTTATAGAGTTGATGAGTCTCATCAATCACCTGTATTTGTTCCTGAGATTTACTTAGGATAACGTCATATTCGGTTGAACGGTGAACTTTGGGGCCACAATAAAGATGGCAACCTGCCAAATACGGCTCTAAAAGAGAGTGAACCGATCGGCCAAAACCACCACCAACATAAGCGTGAGCAAAATCAGGATAGAGCTCCAAAAGCACTCCCTTTTGCACAATCACCACAATTCCTGGCCGCTGCTTGAAATTATGAGCAAAATCTCCTGCTTCTTCATCAATATAAAAATGCACAGGAATATCCGAATGTTTTAAAATTTCTGTTTGGATTTGTATTAAGGATTTTTGTTCGAGCAAATGCGGAACAACCAGACAAAGATATTCTCTGTTCTTAATAGCTTCTATGAATTTGGAGTCACTAAAGATTCCGCCTTCAGCTGGCCAAAAGCTACCTAGAATTATTCTCTTGGAAAAAGAAACTTCCCCTATCAAAGTTTGTAACTGAGCAAGATTTTTTAATTTTGATTTTAAAGTTAAATTGGCCTGGTCCAAGCGCGTTTGAATTTGCAGTACCCGAAAGTCATGTTCAAATATATTTTGCGCTTTATTTGGAAAAAGACTTTGAAATTTTTGTTTATCTAACTGAGTATTAGTCAAAATCATATCAAAAAGCGTATAGACTTTATTGTTCCAAAAATTTTGTCGGTGATTTTTTAAGGTAGCGGCTAGTAAAACAAAAAACTTGGCCTTAAACTTAGCGTAAAAAATTAATTCAGGGAAAAAATCATAACGACATAATAAAAGTATAGGGGCACTTAACCACCGGTAGGCGCTCAGCCTTTTATCCCCGGGCTTGTAAGCGATTAAGGGCATTCTGAGGGTGCGCATTTGGTTGGAAAACTTTTTCTGCCAAGCTATAATTTGATTTTCTACACTATCAGAGCAATAAATAAGCTCAATTCTTTTACCTTCACTTAAATATTTATCAATCAGTGGTTTCACTTGTTGCAATTCTCCTTCACTGGAGATTTCAAAGGCCAAATCAGCTCGAAGACCCAATTCACGAAAGCTTAGGCAAGCTTCGTCAAATAGGTTCTTGCGTTCAAATTTAATTCTCTCCCTTAACGCTGAAGAGAAGATAGATAAGATAAAGCGTGTACCTGGAAGAACGAAGCGAGCGAAAAATTGATGAGCAATAAATAGAATTCTCACGCCAGAGCCTCTATGAGCTGATTGAGTTCTTGATAAACTTTTTCTGGCGTGATGCCTGTTAAACAAAAAGCCTCTTTTCTAAAACATTTTTTAGAACCAGTCGTGGAGCATGGCTTACACCACAAAGGAAGTGATAAAGTGCGTGAATTTTTTAAATGAGGAAAAAAGCCAAAGAACTCGCTAGTCGGCCCAAAGATCATAATGACCGGTGTCCCCAGGCTTTCGGCCACATGAAGAAGACCTGTATCGTTATCAATGAAAAATTTGGCGAGTGCTGTGAGTTGTGAGGATTGATCTATGGCAGGTTTTAGTTATAAATTATAAACCCGCTTGGGATGGGCCATAGTTAAAGAATCGAACTGCTGACAAAAATCATCCTTAGGGCCAGCTAAAATAGCAAAGTTGGTATTTTGGTATTTCTCATCTTGGATTAATTTTTCAATCAACTGAATAAAAGAACTCACTGGCCAGCGCTTGGGCGCAAAAGAAGCCGAAGGGAAAAAACAAATTAATTCTTTATTATCCATACCCCATTTACCCAGATCTAGTGGGTTTTGATTAATCGCAAATGCGCTCATACTTAAAGACTTCTGCTTAGAATGATTACTAGAAAATTGATGAAGATAATCAGACAAAGCTTGCTTATCATTATCAAGTGCAAAAAAAGTTTTAAAATCCTCAATTAAGCGCTCTACCTGAGCATGAGCCGCTCCATCTTTTTGTAACAAATTAATCTTAAATTTAGTTAGTAAGAAGCGTTCAATTCGACGCTTGTCTACCACCAAGCGGGGTATCATACAAAAACGCAGTCTGATTAAAAGTGAACGAATAGTACTGTGCAAATCAAAAATAAGATCGATGGGATTTTCTTTACGCAACTTCATCAATTTAACTATCAGCTGACTTAAGTCCTCTTGACGCCTGCGAAAAACAATAACTTGATCAATAAAGGGTAGTCCATGAATCAAAGGAGCAAATTCTTCTGAAGTTAAGAAGCTGATGCGGATTTTCGGGCCATAAGTTTTTTTGATGAGGGCCAGAAGTCCAGTAGGTAATATGACATCTCCCATACTTGAGAGGCGTATGACTAACAAATGAAATTGTTTCATTAAGAAAGATTAACTCAGAAATTTGGCCATGTCTTTAGCGAAGTATGTCAGAATAATATCAGCTCCGGCACGCTTGAAAGCCGTCAAAGTCTCAACCATAATGGCCTCTTCATTCAAATAACCTTGAGCTGCAACTGCTTTAATCATGGCGTACTCTCCACTAACGTTATAGACTGCGATAGGAAGATGGCTGTGCTTTTTAAGTTCACTGATAACATCTAGATAGGCCAAGCCTGGTTTCACCATCAAAATATCAGCTCCTTCGGCTTCATCAAGCTTGGCCTCACGAAGCGCCTCTTTTTTATTGGCAAAATCCATCTGGTAAGTTTTTTTATCTCCTGCTTTAGGAGCAGAATCCAATGCATCTCGAAACGGGCCATAAAAGGCTGAAGCATATTTAGCGCTATAGCTCATGATAGAAACATTTTGAAAGCAATCTTCATCCAGTGCTTTTCTAATAAAACCGACTCGCCCATCCATCATGTCTGAAGGGCCTATAATATCACTGCCAGCTTGGGCCTGGACGATCGCCATTTGTGCCA
>CALFYV010000173.1 GCA_937952395.1 uncultured Bacteriovoracaceae bacterium
CAAGGGGATTGTATCAATTGCTATCATTGTGTCAGGGTTTGTCCCACTGGTATTGATATCAGGCGTGGAGCTCAATTGGAATGCATCGCTTGTACTATGTGCATTGATGCTTGTGATGAGATGATGCTTAAATTAAAGAAACCTCCTGGGCTTATTCGTTATACTTCAGAGAATAAGTTATTAGGATTAAAATCATCTATTTTTAAGGCGAGAAGCTTTGTCTATTTGTTTATTTTATTCGTTATACTAGGCAGTAGTTTTTACTTTTTGGGGAAAAGAAATAATCTTCAAGCTTATTATATAAGAGGTAATAATAACCCTTATCAAGAAATTGTTTCCGAAGATAAAACAAAAAAAATTATTAATCATTATAAAATCGAATTAACTTATCAAGGCAGAGATAGCCTTGAATTGTACTTCGCCACAGATAGTCCCAGCATAGAAGTAGTAACACCTTTAAAACCTTTTAAACTCGCAAAAGGCAAGAAGAAAACAGCCAATGTCTTTTTTAAGTTTCCAGTCGAATTATTAAAAAGTGGGCTTAGAAAAATAAAGGTAAGGATTTATAACACAAATATTTTTAGCAAAGAAAATATGCTACACGAAAAGGAAATTACACTTGTTGGACCTATTAGGTAATTTAAAAACCGCGCAGCCTATAGCATGGCCGCTGTTAAGCTTGTTAATTGGATTAGCAGGTAGTTTACATTGCGTAGGCATGTGCGGTGGACTGGTTGTTAATAGTACAAAGAACTTAAAAGAAAATTTGAGTTATCAAATCGGAAGACTTGTAAGTTATTCTCTCATTTCGTTTTTTCTTTTCTTTTTAGGTCAAACTCTGGCCACTCGCTATATAAATTCATTGGCCAGCTTAGGTATCGCATTTTTTTCTCTTTGGTTAATCTACTTGGGTTTATCTTCCTTTTTTAAATTTAAAAAAATAAAATCAATTCTCTCTCATGTCCAAGCCAGATTGTATCGAACAAGTTTTGCCTTAACAGGAAATAAGAAAAGCTTTTCTATTGGTTTTTTATCCATTCTACTCCCTTGTGGTTTCCTCTATTCATTTTTAGTTGTGGTTGTACTTGCTCCCAATATCGTAGTGGCCATGACAAGCTTGCTGGCTTTTTGGATTGGGACATTACCAGGATTATTAGCCTCTGCTTGGATGTTAGAAAAAATCTTTCACCCAATCCGAAAGAAATTTCCTAAAGTGATTCCGTTGTTATTAATCTTAATGGGAGTTTATTCTCTATCACTGAGAGTTTCTTCTTTGCTTTTGAATTCCAATACTTGTCATTGACCTAGTGCGTTTTTTCATTGTAAAAAATTTATGATGTCTAATTTGGCAGCACTTTGATGTTAAATTGATTGCTAATAGCATCACCCTTGGCTATTAGTTCTGCATGAATAAAGAGCAAGATCTGTTTAAAAACACCTCAGATGAAGATTTAAGAAATTTGTTACAAGAAGAGTTTCTTAAGCGCATGAAAAAAAATCCTCAGTTTTCCATGAGGGCCTTTGCTCAAATTTTGGATCTTGATTCAGGCCATCTTTCACGTATTTTAGCTGGCAAAAGAGGTGTGGGGTCAAAGATTAGAAGAAAAATGCTCGCTAATCTTCAACTAGACGTTAAAACACTGGAAAGCTTAGTAAGTTTAAAGAAAAAAGAAATTGATTATAAAACATTAACGATAGAGCATTTTAAACTTATTTCAGATTGGTACCACTATGCCATTTTAGAATTAACTCGGATCAGTGAATTTAAAAGTGATCATAAATGGATCGCAAAAAAACTCAATATTTCTGTTAACCAAGTCAATATGGCAGTTGAAAGGTTATTTAAGCTTGGATTTATGGCCGTTGATGAAAATCAAAATTATGTTGATAAATCGGGTGATATAACCACAGTTGGTAATGACTTTACTAATGCCGCTTTTAAAAATCTACAGAAACAAGTTCTACAAATGGGTATTGAGGCGATTGAAAATACAGATTATTCAAGACGCTCACAATCGTCTGTGACGTATGCCATGAACAGTCAAGATTTACCTGAAATAAAAAAACGAATTAGAGAGTTTGAAAAAGAATTAACAGCTTTTATAGAGAGAGATTGTGAGCGAGATAGTGTTTATCAATTAGGAATAAGTTTTTATCCTTTAACGAAGTTAGGAGAATAGAATATGAAATTAGTATTAGGATTCATTTTGGCCTTAAGTATTTTGCAAACAACTTTCGCTGGGAGTAAAGGTGGGCATGGAGGAGAGACGATTGATGTACTCGGTCCGGATGGACATAAATATCCAGAACTAAGAGATATTGTTGAGATGAATAGAGCCTGTTTGTGGCAGAGTGGAACTGATTACATGAAAAAGTTTCCCTATTTGGAGCATATTTTTCAAAAACTAAAAGAAATTAATTGGTATTTTGCTCTTGATTTCAAACGTGAGATGAGTCGAATTACTTTTTGCCAAACTCAGGGTTTAAATCCTAAAGCGGTTAATACAGAAGATGTAGACTCACTACGTTTGCGTATTGGACAAGTGAGCAACCCAGCTCTTGATAACAAAAGAGTCGCCGAGATTAGGATAAATGACGATGTCTATATTGATACCGAAATTATTGAGCAAATGAGAAATAGGTCAGATGGTGATGGTGAGAAAAGTGTAGCTTTTTTAATGGTTCACGAAACAATGCACTCTTATTTAAGTTTTAATGAATACAGAAGAAACGATCGTATAAGAGACTTAGTCGCCACCATAATAAGAGTTGACGCTGGTATTATTTCAGAACCAAGTGACTTTCTGCTTCAGTAGAAAAAATCCAACGCGATTTTCTTAAGTAATATATCTGATAAAGAAAGATATATGGAAGAGATATCATAACATCAAAAGTTAATAGAGTATATAAATTCTAGTGAAGAAATTAAGAAGAAGAAAATTTTTGAAATAGAAGACATCGAAAAGACTTTCGATGCAAAGATAGGGGTTTTTAAAGGTTTGTACGTTTTTGATCAAGAACAAATTAAGCTTCATAGCTCGGATTTTGTTATTAAATCTTACTGCAAGAACCAAAATAATAAAGTCGTTGATTGGTTGTTAAGTCAAAAATATGAGAAACATAATGCTTTTCTTCTATGTCTTTCCACACTTTCTTATAAAGATGGAAATCAAAATTTTTTACAAACACTTATAAAGAGCAAAAACTTTAGCGAACAACTAGATTCCTTTTATCAAACATTGGCACAAAAGAAGGTCTTTGTTGAGAATAAGAGAATTAAAGCAAACAAAGAAATGAAGCTTTTAATTGGAGATGAGCCGGTGAAAGAAAATTCAACGGTAACAGGTTTGCCATTGCCAAGTCCTTATAATTTAAATTCAACAATGAAGGGGGCCATGGTTCTTTTAAGTTCAATTATAAGAACAAATAATAAAGAGCTAGTAAGTAGTTATATATCTGAAAATGAAAACTTTTATCATGCTTTTGAGATAAAGACAGCGCTTAAGGATATTGAACAAATTGCAGATGAACTTATTTTTGAGGAAGATAGAATTTATTCACAAATAACATTAGCAAGATTGATTTCAAATCTTAAAAAGGCTCTTGCGAGTGAAATTCAAAAAAATGGAGTCACTAAGCAGCAAATTGAAGAACTTTGGCAAGACATTGATTGGGGTAGGATTGGTGTTGGCTTTAGAGCAGATGAATTGGAATTGAAAAATTCAAGCTGGGAGAAACAAAACAGAGAAATCTTTCTTCGTGAGCTCTTGACTGAAAAAAATGAACTAGAGTCAAAAAGAGCAGGACTCATATTAGAAATACAAAAACTGATGGAAGTAAAAAAGTTTAAATCTTGCCCGGAAGAGAAGATAAAGAACTATAAAAATCAAATGGCTGAGCTTAAGTCAGTGTTAGACCCAAGAGGGATTAATCAAGGATATGCTTATGTATCCCATTTATTAACGATGCAAGAGAAAAAAGATATTTATCTGTCTTTAGAGAAAGAAGATAAACATAGAAGAATCAAAAAGAAAAAGCTCAATTGTTTAAATAATACATTATAAAAGTATATAAGGAGTTGCTATGAAGAAATTAATATTACTCGTGTTTTTATTGTCATCGTTCTCTTACTCTCAAGAAGAAGTCTTAAGTAAGGACATTAATGAGATTATCGATAACCAGGTTGGATTAACTGGAGATTTTATCAAAAAATTTATCGATGATATGAATGCGGTTGGCCCTACGGGAAGTTTAGAAAATGCTGACTATGTGAACTTTGTGAAAGATTCAACTGTGAAAATTGAAAAAGCTTTGAATCAGTTTAGGGGTACATTGCAAAACATAATTCTTCCAGACTTATCTCGTTCAATTTCAGAACTGAAGAGACTAGAAGGGTTAAAAGATGATTATGATTTAAAGTTATGGGTTGATCTCAGAGGAAATGTAGTGAAGCAATTACGAATTAAGGCTGCAAACGCAAGCGCAGCATTTCATTTAGAGGTAAAAAAACTTTACACCCTTATTATACCGACTATCCCAAAGGATTTAGGAAACAGACAAAATTATCCTGCTGATTTGAAATATCAATTAGATAAGTTCTGTTATACACATACATGTTACGTTTTTGTCATCGACTTTATGAAAAAATATATCGAAAAAATAAAAAGGGAAATTGATAGAAGTTTTACTATTTATCGATTAGAGTCGACACTTTTCAATGGACCTGAAGTGATTGAGATAAAAGGTTCCGCAATCCTGAAGGATTTTTATTTTAGTGATTATTACAATACTTCTACGTTAGGTTTTGATGAAGAAAAAGCATTTGAAATTAACGAAGAGACCATAGCGGCTATAGAGAATGAGAAAAAAGAACTTAACCAAAAAAGAAGTTTACTGTTTTCACAACTCGTAAGAATTGTAGGAGAGGAAGATTTTAAATGTACTGATGATATTAAAAACATCATGTCTCTATATGTTAATTTTCATAGTAAAGTTGACCCAAATGGGATTTATGCACCTAGGTCTTTTTCATCAGTTCCAAAGTTTACTTCAGAAGACATAAGTAAAGTTATAGATTTGGCCACTAAAGATAAACCTTACACAAAAAGATATTTAAAAAAGTCTAAGGGCTACCGAGTCTACAGTAGAGAGAGAACAAAACTTTATGATTGCTTAGAAAATCAGGCAAAAAATGTGAAAAAAGAGGTTCATACAAATAGTGCTCAAATTTCTTCAGGTTATTACTGTCAATTATCAAAATTTGATCATTGCAATGATGGACGTTACTCAATCGCCTTGGTGGGACCTATGTCTAAAGCTGCAGCAGTTGAAGAGTGTCAAGAACGAGCGGAATCGACAGGAAACAAATACTGTAGAGTATACCAAAAATAACATAAGGATTTAAAATGCGCTTATTTATCATATTCTTAATTTTAAGCTTTCATATATTCGCCAAAGAACATGTTTGTCGTTCTCATTGTGTGATTCATAACCCATCTAATAACAATTTTTATTTGATGAAGACAAATATGAAAGGAGTCAGCGAAAGATCACAAGCCGAAGCCTATGATTTATTGGTTTTTGCTTGCGAACAGTTGGTTGGAGATAGTGCACTTAAAGGTATGCAACCTCTTCTTGTTACAGATTATGGTTATTATACAGAAGATGAATGGGAGGAGTGGACGTCATCATCCAATGCTTTTGTGAGTTCGAGTAGTCAGAGCACTAGTAAAAATGAAACAGCTAGGAAAATTAAACGGGGAAAAATTAAGGGCTATAGATCTCATGAGCTTT
>CALFYV010000174.1 GCA_937952395.1 uncultured Bacteriovoracaceae bacterium
TATGCTAGTTCTGGTTCTAAAAGTCAGATCGCCCCAAATAGGTTCATAGTATCTCGCTTCAGCTTCAGTTTTAAACCAACGTTGGTCACCAAAAAGTCCTGTGTACTCGATTGAGCCTCTTACGTAATGTCCATCTGTTGGTTCAAAAAGATTGTTTCTCTTATCCCAGACTAAAGAGGTGGTCACTGATGAAGCCACACCGTTAACAACATTCGGATCAATAGTGACGTTTCTAGGAGTTCCTTCAATCGTAGTTTTCTCCCACTGGTAGGTCACGAAAATTCGAGTATAATCATAAATAGGATAACCAACACGAATGTCTGCTCCGTAACGATCATATGAAAAAGCTGAGATATTATTGTTTCTGGTTTTAAACAAATCGAAACCAGTAGTCCATTTTGTGTCGTTATAGTAAGGCTCAGTAAAACCTAAGTTAAAAAGATTTTGCTGATCAGATAACGATAAAGAGAAATTTAAGTTTTGACCAAGTCCTCTGAAGTTATTCTGTGCAACAGAAGCTTGTAGGAATCCTTTCGTAGCCGTTGAGTACCCTGCTCCCAAACTTATTTGACCGGTTTGTCGCTCTTTAACAGAAATCTCAACATCAAGAATATTATCTTTTCCTTTAGGTGAGACTGTATTGAAAATAACACTTCCTGCTTCAAAGAATCCTAGTCTAATAACATTATTTTTAGATTCCTTAAGTAAAGAGCCCGAGTACTTCATACCTTCACGTATTTTAAGTTCTCGTCGCACAACCTTATCACGGGTTTTACTATTACCCTTAACTATAATTTTTCCAAAATAGGCGATTTTTCCCTTTTCAAAAGAAAAGTGAATATCCACTTTATTCTCGCCAGGTACGATCTCAAGTGTTCGCAGAACGTTTGCAAAAGCATATCCCTTGTCTTGGAACATTTCTGTTAAAAGTTCAATATCTTTCCTAAGATTTTCTTCTGAATAGACATCGTTGCTCTTAAGAGAAATTTTCTCTCTTAGTTCTGAGTCTGTAAAAATCAAATCTCCTGCGAAATAAATATTATTAATATTAAACTTTGGACCTTCGTTAACTTTAACCGTTATAAAAACCCATTTTTTATCTTCGGTAACTGTTATAGTCGGGGTTCCTACATTCACCTGCAAATATCCACGTGACTTATAAAGATATTTAATTCTTTCGATATCTCCTTGGAAGTTAAACTCCTTGAAATTACCTGAACCACTAAAAAAGCCAAAAAAAGAATCTTCTCTGGTCTGCATAAAGTTTTTTAGTTCTTCATCTTCCAATGCTTTATTACCAAGAAATGTAATTTTCTTAACTCTAACCTTATCAAATTCTTTAATATTCACAATAACGTGTATGGTTCCATTAGGTAAATTCACTAAATTGTATTCAGCACTTGCGAGAAAAAAACCTTTCTCCTCATAGTGCTTTTGAATTTTACTCATATCTGCCTGAAGTGTATTTATATCTAAGATATTATAAGCCTTAGTTTTCATCTGTTCTTTAACATCATCATCATCAATCTCATCATTACCCTCAATTGAGACTTTTGATATAAGCGGCTTTTCTGTCACTTTAAAAATAAGCACATCCCCATCTTGGTGGGCTTCAACGGTTTCAAAATATTTCATGGCGTAGATTTTTTTTATAGAATCGCGGATTAAATAGTTATCAACTTGCATGCCTTCTTTGATTTCAATTTTTTCTAAGACAGCTTCTTCTTCAACTTTTTTTTGACCTTCAATTTTAATCTTTTTGACTTGGAAAAAATTGACAATAGGTCCGATGTCCTCTGCTGCCATTACTGACTTGGGATAGAGGCCTGCTATAAGCACGAACAAAATATAGGTATAAAGCAGCCTGAGTGCCAGCTTAGCTCGTGGCATCATTCTCCTGGTCTCAATGCACATTAATTAACAAGTGATTCTAGTCAATAATCTGACCATCTTCAATGGTTATTTTACGAGAAAAATGCGCTGCAACTTTCTCATCATGAGTAACAACTAGAAGTGTTGCTCCAAATTCTTGCGCCAGCTGTTTTATAAGCAATGAAACCTTTTGTGAATTAGCCGAATCTAAATTACCAGTGGGTTCATCACATAAAAGAAGCTTGGGTCGCAAAGACATGGCCCGAATGATATTGATTCGCTGTTGCTCACCACCTGAGAGTTCATAAGGCATTTTTTTTAAACAATGGGTGACCCCTAGAATTTCGGCTAAACGCGTAGCCAGCCCATCCAATTCTTTGGTCTTTACATTACCAATTCTAGCAGGAAGCAAAATATTATTTAAACAATTCATGGATGAAAGTAAAAAATGAAATTGAAAAACAAATCCAACATAGCGGTTTCTAAAATAAGCTAAGTTTTCATCACTCATTTTTTCAAGGTTTTGATTTCCAATTTCAATAGTCCCATTATCAGCCCTTTCTAATCCCCCTAGCAAATAAAGCAAGGTAGACTTACCTGAGCCTGACGAACCAACAAGAGCACATTGCTCATTTTCCTCTAAGGAAATATTTATGCCTCTAAGTACTTGTGTTTTACCGTATTTCTTTTCAAGACCCTTAATTTCAACCAAGCTCATCAATTAAACTCCTGTCTAAGTCCATAGAGTATCGATTTTTTCCTCAAACGTAAAAAACCGAATGAGGTCACTAAAAAGACCCAAAGTAAACTTAATAAAAAAACAATAAGATAATCACTGGCCTGTAAACTTAATGACAACTTACCCAAAACATATATTTGTCCCGGAATTTGCAAAAATGGCAATTTCAAAAGCACATTATCAAATAAATATGTCAGAGCAACTGAAGTGAAGCATGAAAGGGCCCAAATAAAAAAAACTAAGTATACCCAAAAAGAAAAAAGACTTTTGGGATTCATACCTAAAGCTTGAAAAAGAAAAAAGTCTTGAGCTTTTTTTTCAGAAATGAAAATGATAAAAGCTGCTATATTAAAAATCGAGATAACTACAATTAATTGTAGTATCAGCGTAATAGATAATTTTTCAATTTGTACTGCTTCAAGCAATGAGGCAAATTCATTCCAAAATGGTCTAATTAAAAACGGAAATTCAAGTTTTTCCCGAATTTGCCCCTGTACTTTCTCAATATTATCAGCCGAGCTGTCATTTAATTTAATTAATAGTAAGTTTAAATTTTCTTTCAATTGAAGAAAGCCTTGTAATTCGTCTCTTCTTAAATAAACAAAACGAACATCTTTATCGTAAATACCATGCTCAATAATATCGCTTATTTCTAATCGTACTAGTAAGGGTAAAGAACTAATACCCTTATTTCCTTTACCAAAAGCGAGGACTGCCGAATCACCAATTTTGAGTCTCATCTCTTTAGCTAATTCTTTTCCTATAACCATTTTATTTGCAATTGATTTTAATTCTAAACCAGTCACTTTAGAAAAAGTTTTTGGCTCAATACCTTTAAAAAGAACACCTTTGGTTTTTCCCTCTTTCATAAAAAACCCTTCCGTTTGAAGTATAGAAGTGTATTCTTTAATTTCATCAGACTTTAAAATTTCATTTAATTTTGAGTCAAGATCGAAAAAACCTGAGCGACTGATTATTTTTATATCTCCAGTGGCCTTCTGCAAACCAGTGCGTAACGTTTTTTCAAAACCATCCATTAGACCGACTGTAGATAAAATAACGGCGATGGAAAAACCAAAACTAAAAACTGTAGCCAAGAAAAAAAATAGGGAATAACGTCCAAACAAGACTATTTTGACTAAGTCAAAAAAGGGAGTTTTTGTAGATTTCATATTCACTTTTATTCTTCAACAATTTCTTGTTCAAAAAAGTTTTCCTTTTTAAGCTGAGGAAAGAGTATGACATCTCTAATTGTAGGAGAATTTGTTAAAATCATACAAAGCCTATCGACCCCAAGTCCCCAACCGGCTGCAGGTGGCATTCCATATTCTAAAGCTCTTACGTAATCGTAATCTACATCACAAGCTTCTTCATCTCCTTGTTCTTTCATTTCTGCTTGCTCAGCGAATCGTTCCAACTGATCAGTTGGGTTGTTCAATTCACTAAAAGCATTTGCCATCTCCCAACCATTGATAAAAAACTCAAATCTATCAACATATCGAGGGTCTTCATCATTACGACGAGACAAAGGTGAAACTTCCGTTGGGTATTGAGTAATGAAAGTGGGCTGAATAAGCTTGGCTTCTGCAAATTCTTCAAAGCACATTACCATTAATTTTGCTGATGACATTTTAGTCAAAGCCTTTTTATCAATTTCAGGTAATGTGCTTAAGAGTTTTATCATTTTATCAGGGTTATCTAAGTCTGCTTCTTTTAAATCAGTATTGGCCAGAACGGCTTCTCTAATTGTCATTCGTTTAAATGGGGCTTCAAAAGAAATTTCATGTTCTCCAAAAGTTAACTTACTTGACCCAATAACCTCTTTAACTAAGCTGCTCATAAGCTCTTCTGTTAAATCCATTAAATCTTCATAGGTAGCATAGGCCCAATAAAATTCAATCGAGGTAAATTCAGGATTATGTTTATACGAGACACCTTCATTTCTAAAACAGCGATTCATTTCAAAAACCTTAGGAAAACCTCCGACTAAAAGTCTTTTCAGGTGAAGCTCGGGAGCAATCCGCATGAAGAGATCCATATCAAGTGTATTATGGTGAGTCTTAAATGGCTTAGCAGCAGCACCACCTGCGATAGAATGCATCATCGGTGTTTCCACTTCTAAGAAATCTTTTTTGTAAAAAAACTCTCTAATAAAGCGAACAATATTTGAACGAGTTCTTAATTTTTCCCTTGCCTCTGGATTCATGATTAAATCCACATAGCGCATTCGATAACGAAGTTCTGTATCTGTTAAGCCATGGAATTTTTCGGGTAGCGGTCTTATGGACTTTGTCAGTATAGTGAATTTTTTGGCGTTAAGGGACAACTCTCCCTTGTTCGTTTTGAAAATATCACCTTCAGCGTAAACAATATCTCCGTAATCTAGCTTTTTATATTCAGCAAATCCAACATCATTAACCACGCCTTTTTTTATATAAATTTGAAACTTCCCAGTTCCGTCATCACATTGCAAAAAAGCAGCTTTACCAAAATCTCTAACAATCAGAACACGTCCAGCAAATTTATAGTCAGGTGTTTGACCAATTTCTTCTTTAGAGAGATGTTCATATTTTTCTTTAAGCAAAATTCCAGTTGTATTTGGTTTGTAACCATTTTTATAGTGCAGGCTACCTTCTGCTAACATTTTTTCACGTGTTTCCAAACGAATATTCATTTGTTCAGAAAATTGTTCTCTCCAACGATCGATGTGCGTATTTTTCATGAAAACTCCATTAGAAATTACTACGCATAATAGCTTTTAATGAGGGCTATTGGCAAATTATGAAGAAACTTCTGAAAGAGCTGACCATTGCAAGAAACTGCTCATGAAATCATCTAAATCACCATCTAAAACTTTTTCCGCATTGGAGGTCTCATAACCGGTACGGTGATCCTTCACTAACTTGTAGGGATGTAATACATAAGAACGTATTTGTGAGCCCCATCCAATTTCTTTTTTCGTGGCATTTATTCCCAAGGCCTGCGCCCGCTTTTCCTCCATCGCTCTATCATAAAGCCTCGATTTAAGAATCTTCATCGCTGTTTGTTTATTTTGAAGTTGTGAACGTTCATTTTGACATGTAACGACAATGCCAGAAGGAAAATGGGTCATCCTAACGGCTGAATCAGTGGTGTTGACTGATTGCCCACCAGAACCGCCAGAGCGGTAAACGTCAATACGTAAG
>CALFYV010000175.1 GCA_937952395.1 uncultured Bacteriovoracaceae bacterium
AAACTAACTCGCTCCCGGCAATTGCGTCCAGGGGCTAATATAACCCAGGAGGTAACAATGATTTACGAGACAGCAGTAGTCTTGCGTGCGCAGGCCACAGAATCGTCAATTGAATCAACAAAAAAGTTCATTAAAGAAGTCATCAAGGCCAATAAGGGCGAAGTCCTTATTGAAGATGATTGGGGGCTAAAGTCTTTTGCCCAAACTACGGAGAAAGGTGCTCAAAATGGTCGCTACGTCTACTTTATGTATAAGGATGATGGCAAGGCCAATGCAGAACTAGAGCGTCGCTACGGAATCACTGAAGACATTATTAAATTTATTGTCATTAAGTTAGGTAAAGACGAAGAGCTTGAAAAAATCAAAGGTGCTTACCGTAATCCAAACAGCAAACCTGCTGAAGATGGAAAAGGTCGTTTTGATGCCGAAAAAGAAAAGAAACTTTTTGCAAAAAGAAAATCTTGTTGGTTTTCAGCTAAGAAAACAGAACCAGATTGGAAAGATCCTAGTACATACTCTTGGCTTGTAAATGAGTTTGGAAAAATTTCTCCAGCTCGTATCACAGGTTTAAGACCTAAGTATCAACGTTCGGCGACTACAGCAATCAAAAGAGGCCGTACTATGGGTATGATTAGCTATATGTCTGCTAGGATTTTGAAATAGGAAAGATAATGACTAGTAAACTACAAGCACAACCAGGACGTATTATTCTCTTAGGGTCATCTTCGATGCTTCTTTGTATGAGTTTTGTTATGTCGGTTTTTGCTCCTTTTCCTTTGGCCTTAGCTTCCATTCTTTATGGAAGGAGAATTGGCTATTTGTTAGGTGTAGCTTGCTTAGTTATCTCTCTTATTGTTTCAGTTTTTATTTTTAAACAATCAACTATGTTTTTCTTTTTTGGTGGTGTTTTCTTTCTTTCAATCTTAATTTCGGAGATTGTTTTAAGAGGGATTTCTCCCATGAAAGGACTTATACGTTATGGAATCGTTTTCTTTACGCTTTTAACCTTAGGTATATATGGCGTTTTTAAAACTCAAGAAATTAACGTGAAAGAATTTATTGTTGAGAATATTAAACAAAGTGCTCAAGAGTTAAAGAAGAATAACTCATTAGCAGAGTTAGATGATAGCCAATGGCAAGAAGGCTTTAAAAACATGGCTTATTTATCTCAACCAGAACTGGTAGCTAAAGAAGTTATGAGAGTTTTTCCTGGCTATTTCTTCATTTCTGTCTTCTTTATTTTATGGGCGAATTTGTATTTAGTTCTAAAATCACGAAGAATGCTTTTTCTTGGAGAAAAATTTCGTTATACGGAAAAAACCTTACTTAATTATAAGGTACCAGAAAATGCAGTTTGGTTTTTAATTTTTGCCTTAGTTCTTGCGTTGGTGGGGGAAGATTTTCTTCAATCAGCTTTGCTAAGTGACGTAGGTTACACTTTAGTTAAATGCCTGGGACTGTTTTACTTCTTTCAAGGTTTTGGACTCTATATTAAATTTCTCAATTTTATTAATGTAGGTGGATTGTTACGGACGTTTTTAGTGATGTTCACGGTATTTATTGCTCCTTGGCTACTGGCCTTAATGGGGGTTTTCGATCTGTGGATTAATTTTAATAAATATTTTCAAAAAAAAGATTTATAAAGGAGTGATCAATGAAAGTCATTTTGACACAACCAGTGAAGACCCTAGGAAACATCGGAGAAATCGTAAATGTTTCTATTGGGTATGCAAGAAACTATTTGATTCCAGGCCAATTTGCGGTTCTTGCTGATGATAAGAACAAGCAGAAACTGGAAAATGAAAAGAAAAAACTTAGCAAAAAGGTAAATGCAGCTAAAGCTGATGCCCAAGCTAAGAAAGCCAAGATTGATGGGATTCAACTTTATTTTACGAAGCGAGTTGGGGCTAACGGTAAGCTTTTTGGAAACATTTCAGCCAATGACATCTCAAAAGAGTTAGAAGCTCAAGAAGTTATTGTTGAAAGAAGGCAAATCGTTATTCCTAATCCAATCAAATCAACAGGTAATTTTGACGTTAAAGTAAAGCTATTTGAAGGGGTTGAAGCAGCTTTTAAAGTAAAAGTTGAGATGGACCACAATCAAATTGAAGAGCTTAAAAAGGCTCAAGCCAAGGCTGAACTTAAGAAGAAAAATGCACCTGCTGAAGAGGCTGCAGCAGAAACTACTGAAGTAAGTACTGAAGCAACAAACGAAGAAGCTTAATTATTAATTATTCCAGCAAGTTTTCGCACTTGCTGGAATTTTTATTAGCGAGACTTAATGGCGACAGAATTACCACATGATCTATTAGCAGAAAAATCACTTTTAGGGTGTTTACTCATTGATAGTAATTCTTATGATGAAATCAGTGATGTTAGCCTAGGCCAAGATGATTTTTATCATCCCCAGTACGGTACGATTTTCAAAGTCATCAGAGATCTTCATTTTCATTCAGAGCCCATTGATTTAGTTACTGTTTGTTCGAAGCTTAATGACTTAGGCAAAATTGATATGATTGGTGGCCAATCGGCAATCTTAAATTTAATAGAAGATCAAGCCAGTTCTGCTAATGTTCATTACTATGCCAGAGGAGTTAAAGAGAAATCTATTTTAAGAGAGATTATTAGAACTGCCACGCGAGTCATTGAAAGCGGTTCGAATTACGCAGGAGACATTGCTGATTTTATTAATGAAGTTGAAAGTAGTTTTTTTAAATTGACCAGCCAGACAAAAAGTACAGGATTAAAAGATTTAAAGAATATTTTAAAGTTAAATTTAAAAGAATTAGAAAATATGAACCGTGGAAAAGGTGAAATCTCAGGCTTACCCACTGGATTCAAAGACATAGATAAAAGATTATTAGGGTTACAACCAGGACAGTTAGTTGTTCTTGCGGCTAGACCCGCTATGGGAAAGACAGCACTAGCTCTAAATATGGCGGTTAACTCAGCCCGAGGTTCTGGTTTACCAGTCGCCATTTTTTCTTTAGAGATGTTGGCGCAAGAATTAAGTATGAGGGTTTTGGCCAGTGAGGCTAGTATTGATTCTCATAGGCTTAAAACGAAAAATTATTTAGACAGTGATCTTAGAAATATTGCCCATGCTGTTCAACGTTTATCAAATCTTCCACTTTATATAAACGATGCAGCAGATATCACCTTGGTTGATATTCGTAGCCAGTGCCGAAAAATTAAAGTTGAGCAAGGTCTTGGATTAGTTGTGGTGGATTATCTTCAATTAATGCAGTCTCATACAGGTAACCCTTCTCGTGAACAACAGATTTCTGAAATATCAAGAGGTTTGAAAAACCTGGCCAAAGAATTAGAATGCCCAGTTATTGCTCTTTCTCAGTTAAATCGAGCTGTTGAATCTAGAACTGATAAGCGACCTATGGTTTCTGACTTAAGAGAGTCAGGCTCAATTGAGCAGGATGCGGATATTGTTATGCTTATCTACCGTGATGAAGTTTATAACAAAGAGACAAAAGACAAAGGAATTGCGGAAGTGATGATTGGAAAAAACCGTTCAGGTGAAACTGGTGTCACAAAATTAGCTTGGATTGGATCTCAAACAAAATTTGCCAATTTATCTTCTGATGAGTCATCATCATAAGATATGTCAGTTGCTGAAAAATTGTTCTCTATCTTTTATTTAAATAAAAGAAATCAATTTGCTGTTTTTACTCAAGCGCAAGAGGCTTATCTTTATCATCAGAATTATCGTATTAATTTAATCACAGGTTCAAAAGAACTCGTTGGAATTGATTTTTTTATAAACTATTTAAAGGGAATTAACTTAGAATATCAAAGTAAGCGAGGAAAGGTCATCCATCTTTTTTATGAGCTAGGTTATTTGTTCGGCGAGCTGGAACTTCCGGGTGACCCAGCTTTGGCGATATTTATTGATTATTCAAAAACAAAAATTTTACCTTATGAAAAACTAAAATTTCTTTGTCCTAAAAAAATAAAAGTAAAACTCGAAAGTAAAATATCACGTTCTGAATATGAAAAAAAATTCGAACAAGTTTATGAACAACTTTTCAAAGGAAATTGCTATCAATTAAATTTAACATATCAATGTGATTTTAGTTGGAAAGAAGATTATCTCCCCCAGGAATGGATCGCCAAAATTTGGAAGTCAAAAAAGAATCGAGCTGCTTATGCTCATGCGACATATTCTGATATATTAAAAAAATTATATTTAAGCAATTCTCCAGAGTGTCTTTTTAAAACTAATAAAACTCAAATTTTTTCTATGCCTATAAAAGGAAGTTTATCCTTGAAATCTTTAAGCTTGAAACGCGCCTGGAACATCTTGAGTAAAAATACAAAAGAACAGGCAGAGCTTTACATGATTTCAGATCTAGTTCGAAATGATTTATCAAGAGTCAGTGAGTTTGATGCTCACATACTAGAGACAAAAAAAATGCTAGAAGTGCCCGGCATTGTACACCAGTATTCTATTGTTAGTGCCAAGCTTGGTGTTAAAATCAATTTATTCCAAATTTTAAACTCGCTTTATCCCGGTGGAAGTATTACAGGGGCCCCCAAAAAGAGAGTTATGCAACTCATTTCAAGTTTTGAAAATGGAGCTCGTGGTTTTTATTGCGGTAGTACTCTTTTGCTTCAAGCACATAACAAGAGCGCATCTATAAATATTCGTTCAGCGACCCTGGACTTCAAAATGAAAACACTCAGGTATGGTTGCGGAGGTGGGATAACTTTGCAAAGCCGCTCTGACAGCGAGTATGAAGAAGCAAATCTAAAATTAAAAAGTTTTATCAGGCTCTTGGATTAGTTTTTTGCCAAAAATTAACAGCTAAACTTGGTACTAATAATTTCTTACATTTAATGCTTGTTTGTTGACAGCAAAATGACACAATTTATATGCTTTTTTTGCAAAGAGTTACCAAGGATAGGTAAAGGGGAAAATTATGGATGACATAATTGTCGATAAATCAGGGATGAAAAACCAAGAGGGTGCTGTGAGTTTACAATCTTTATCAGAACTGACGGGATTTCCACTAGATGTTATCAAGAAAGAGCTTTTTCTTGAGAGCGAGATTTCTGATGATGATTTGATTCCGATCGAAAAACTCAGAGAATTGATGCTTGGTTTTATAGATAAAACTTTGTTGCAATCGTCTTTATCCGATAAATAAACTCAATTTTAAACTTCAACTTATCTCTTCATTCTTCCTAAAGAAGCCTTATTGCTTTCCGATAAATATATTGAATTACTAAATTTTTTCAAGGTTAGCTTATGGATATTGCAACCGTCATTGGTCTCGTTCTCGCTTCAGGTTCTATCTTGGGTTCGATCCTCTCAGGTGGGTCCATTATGGTCTTTGTCGACGTTCCTTCAATCTTCGTCGTAGGTGGAGGGGTTGTAGCGGCACAATTTATTAAGTGGCCAATGGAGCAGGTAACATCCTTGGTTAAAGTCTTCATGAAAAGTTTATTTTTTACTCCAGCCGATCCCAAGGCCATGATTGAAGAAATTCAAAAACTGGCTGAAACGGCTAGACGTGAATCAGTTTTTGCTCTAGAGAAAGTTCCTATCGAAGATGGTTTTTTGAAAAAAGCAGTGACCTTAGCAGCGGATAACCGCCCCCCTGAAGTTATTCAGGCCATACTACAACTCGAAATTGATGCCATGGCCGAGCGGCACAAATCAGGAATTGCTATTTTAGCAGGGATTGGAGGGGATGGCCCTGCCTTCGGTATGATCGGGACGCTTATTGGTCTGGTGCAAATGTTACAAAACTTATCGGATCCTTCAGCGATCGGTCCTGCTATGGCCGTTGCCCTTTTGACAACGTTTTATGGCGCTGTACTAGCAAACGCTTTTGCCTTGCCTGTGGCCAACAAGCTCGG
>CALFYV010000176.1 GCA_937952395.1 uncultured Bacteriovoracaceae bacterium
CCAGAGCATGCCCAAGTTCATGACAAAATATAAGGACTAAAGCATCTGAAGTCATCCCAACTCTTCTGGCATAATCCCCAGACACTCCGAAACGCACAACTTTATTTTCTTGGCTGTAGAAACCAAAAGCAATCTCCTTGGCTTCCCAACGGCAATCTACAGATATAAAGTAGTTCTTTTCAATTGATTCTTGCTTATAAATATTTTGAATTTTTTTGCAAGTTTGTTGGTAAATATCTTTTGAGGTTTGAGAGTAAGCTTTATGTAAGTTGAGTGTAAGTAAGACTAAAGTGAAAAAGGTTCTCATGAGTTGTAATTAAATGAATCCGCTTCTAGCGCCAAGAAAGAGAAACTTGAGTATGAACTTATTTCAGAGCAAATACATTAATTACTTACATTCTCTTCCATCTGAATACATCGAGGTTGACTCTTCCACTAGAATCAAACTTGATTTCCTCCTGCTCCAAAAGGGCCCTTTGTTTAATATAAGACTCTGTCATCTCAGGAAAAGAAATCATTCCTTTGGAATTTAAAACTCTATGCCATGGAAGACGGTAAGCATCTGAACAAGAATGGAGTATCCAAACAACTCCACGGCTTGCCTGTGGATTGCCTACCATTTTAGCAATCTGGCCATAGCTGGCCACCCTTCCTCTAGGAATTTTCTTTACTATTTTAATGACTTCTTTGGTAAATTCAGTTTGACCGGCCATATCGTTTTTAAACATATGTGTTCTTAAAATGTTATAGGGTCTGTAAAAAATTCTCTTTTTCCTGTTTAGACAGCTCAATACTTTTAAGTTAGATTAATTTTATGAGTGATTACCCCAAAGATGTCCAGAAAGCTTATGAAATGAGCAAGTTGATTCGAGAAAAGGCTTATGCTCCTTACTCTAAGTTTAAAGTCGGAGCTGCAGTTAAATTCAAAAACTTGGATAAAATCTACACTGGCCATAATATTGAAAATGTAGCCTTCCCTTCTTGTGTCTGCGCCGAAGTAGTAGCACTTCACTCAGCCATTGCAGACAAGGGTAGAAGCAACCTGGATTTTATTGTGGTTACAACTGATTTGAAAGACCCTGTCGCTCCTTGCGGTAATTGCCGACAAATCATATCCGAGCATGTTGCTCAAGACTTCATGATCTATCTTGCCAATCTCAAAGGAATCCAAAAAGAGATAACTATGAAAGAACTCTTAACTCATAACAACTTTCACTCTTTTTCTTAAACTTGACCAAAAAATTCCATTAAAAGAGGCATAATATTATGCTTTGTAAAAAAAAAAGATCAATCTTAAAATATTAGGATGGATACTAAATAGTTCCATTTCATGGAGGAATAAGATGAGTCAAACAAAATTGAAAAAAGAATTTGTAGACGCTCAAAGAATGAAGTTATTAAAACTTAAAACTCAATTAATGAATGATATTCGTGAAAAAGTAAAAATTGAAATTACAGATTCGGAGAAAGATCTTTCCGAGGAAGGGGAGATTGCTCAAACCTTAACCAACCAAGATCTAGCTTTAAGAGTGCATGAAGTTACCTTGAGAAAACTTCGTGAAATAGAGTTAGCTTTACAAAAAATTGAAATGGGTAGCTATGGTGTTTGTGAAGAAACTGGTGACCCAATTGAAATGAAGAGACTTGAAAGAACTCCATGGGCCAGACTTTGTATAGCAGCTGCTGAAGAAATGGAAAGAGAAAACTCAAAGTATCATCGAGTTAGTTAAGATATTCATGGAGAATATTCAAGAATTTTTGTTCTCCTATCCTCCACATCAAATAAGTTTTGTTATTGGCTTCTTGGTCATGGCAACTTCAACTAGTTTATTTCCTTCTAATAATGACTTAAATATGGTCGTCGCAGGCTCTCTCGCTGCCTTAGGACATGGAAATATTGTATTAACTACTATTTTCGCTTCTATAGGAATGATTATTGGTGAGAGCCTTGTCTTTTTAGTTGGACAATACTTTGGAATTAAAATTTATAACTTACCCTTTGTAAAAAAGCTCATGCCACCAGAGCGCTATAACAGAATCGGAAAAATGGTGGTACGCATACCTCTAAGACTTATACTCTCTATTCGCTTTACTCCCATCATACGACCAATTACCTATCTGGCTTTTGGGAGTTTTAGACCTGGCTATAAACTTTTTATCAAATACCATGCACCTGTAGCCATTCTTTATTGTACTTTTGTCATTACAATCAGCTATTTTTTATCAACTTTAATCACCACTTTTATCAATGATTACAAAGAATGGGTCTTTGCTGCTCTTTTGCTCGTATGGTTACTAATTATCAAAGAACTTTCAAGGGCCATTCGAAAAGAAGCTCATTTAGAAACAGGAGCTTAGCTTGCGTCGAGATATCAAGAAAATTTCAAAGTTGGTGATTAAACTTGGTAGCCAGGTCATTACTAAAGTGGACGGCGGTATTATCTCTGAGGTTTTTGATGAAATAGCTCAAGATATTAAAGAACTTACCACACAAAACATTTATCCTGTTATCGTCTCCAGCGGGGCGATTAATACTGCTCGCAGTGAAGTTAACTGGAAAGGAAATGATATTACAACTCTTCAGGCCTTAAGCTCTCTTGGTCAACCAAAGTTAATGCAAGCTTACCAGAATAGTTTTGATAAATTATCTCTTAAATGTGCTCAGATTCTCCTTACCCATGAAGACTTTAAACATAGAACACGTTATTTAAATATTAGAAATACAATTTTAAAACTGCTTTCTGAAGGAATTATCCCTATTTTAAATGAAAATGATGCCGTTAGTTTTAATGAAATCACCTTGGGTGACAACGATCAACTGGCCAGTTTCACTGCGCAAATGATTGAAGCGGATCTACTTTTACTTATCACTTCCGTAGACGGAGTCATGAGCCACTCCCCTGAGAACTCTCAAGCAAAAACTATTTCTTTAGTAGAAGATATAACAAAGTTAAAAGTTTCAACTGATTCTAAGACTAAAAATGGAAAAGGTGGAATGAGCTCCAAGTTAGCAGCCACGAAGAAAGCGACGCAAGTTGGTATTGAAGTAATTATTAGCGGAAAAGATTATCCTCACTTTATACAGCGTTCTTTGACTCAAGAGGTAGGTACCTTTTTTCAAGCCAAAAACAAACAAAACTCTAAAAAGAAATGGATGCTTTCTGCTTACAATGAAAAAGGTAAAATTATTATTGATCAAGGTTGTTGTAATGCCTTAATAAAGAGTAATTCTTCACTACTTGCCGCTGGCATAAAGTCTGTAAAGGGAGATTTTAAACGAGGTGAAGTTATTGGAGTTTATTATAACAGTAAATGCATAGCCGTCGGTCTTTCTGAATATAACCAAGAAGAGATAGAGAAAATAAAGGGCAAAAAGACCCAAGAAATTATGCAAATTTTCCCTCAGCTTATTTCTAAAGAAGTTATACATAAAGACAATTTAGTTTTATGTTCGGATGAATCATGAGAGAAAAAATTAAAAAAATTAAAGAGGCTTCTCTTTTATTACTTAGCACAAAGGAACAACAGAGAGTCCAAGTTTTGACTAATCTGGCAATGCTCTTAAGAAAAGAAGTAAAACAAATTCTTAAAGAAAATGAAAAAGATTTAATTCAAGCGAAAGAACAAAAATTAAACTCTGCAATTATAGACAGGCTCAATTTAAATCCCGATCGTATTGAAAAGATGGCCATTGCCGTAGAAGCGATTGCGAACTTCGAACAAGTTGTTGGTATTATTGAAAGCCAGAAAGAACATATAAATGGACTTCTTATAAAAAAAGAACGAATTCCTCTCGGAGTTATTCTTATGATTTTTGAGTCACGTCCTAATGTTATTATTGAAGCCGCAGCCCTGGCCATCAAATCTTCCAATGCTCTTATACTTAAAGGTGGAAAAGAAGCTAAATATAGTAACCAAGTGCTTGCAGATATATTAAAAAAATCTATGCAGAGTATCTTACCTGAAAACTCGATCGATGTTTTGGATTCCACTGATAGAAAATCTATCGAAGAATTACTTCAGATGAATGATCTTATTGACTTAGTCGTACCTAGAGGTGGAGAAAATTTAATAAAAATGGTTTATGAAAAATCAAAAATTCCTATCATTGCTCATTATAAAGGGGTATGCCATCTCTATATTGATGAATCAGCACCTCTGGATAATAGCTTGGAGATTATCATCAATTCTAAATTGCAACGACCTGGGGTTTGTAACGCCTTAGAAACTCTGCTTATTCATAAAGGTCATATTAAGAATTTAGAGAATTTTTTTAACAACTTATCAGAACAAGGTACCATTTTATATGGCTGTAAAAAATGTATGAAGGAATTTAGAGGCTTAATGAAACGGGAAGCCACAGAAGAAGATTGGCATGCAGAATACTTAAGTCCCGAGCTTGCAGTCAAAATTGTCGGTGGTGTTGATGAAGCTATTGCTCATATTCAAAAATATGGAAGTAGGCATACCGAGGCTATCCTCTCTCAAGATAAGGCTCACTTGGAAAAATTTCAAAAGAGCATTGATGCTTCTTGTATAGTACTCAATGCTTCAACCCGCTTTAATGATGGAGGTGAATTAGGCTTAGGAGCCGAACTCGGCATTTCAACATCAAAACTACATGCCTATGGCCCTATGGGAGCTAAGGAAATGACAACCACTCGTTTTGTTGTAAGTGGAAATAATCATATTCGAAAATAATTTCAGTGCTGAAATCACAAGATGAAAACTAGTATTTTAAAGTATCTGGCTTTCCAATAAAACAATTATACTTTTGCCCTGAAAAGAAATCACCATTAATGAGATAGATACAAGTCAATTGATCAACGATTTTTTTATAGCCAACTATTTCGTATTGACCACCAGGGTATTCGTCTTTAATTGGAATGAGTTCTACATCCAATTTTTCATAGATACTCTTTGACAGATCCGCGTCTAAATTAATACCTGAAATTCCATCTGCCAAACAAGTAACGCTTGTTAATATCAATAGTGAAAATACAAACAATTTCATAAAAACCACCTCCATTATTTTTGATAAAAATATACTGTTTTGACCTTCCCGAAACATAGGTAACACTTTATTCCGGACACATAGGTTACACTT
>CALFYV010000177.1 GCA_937952395.1 uncultured Bacteriovoracaceae bacterium
ACTTCTATCAGCCTGGGCCCTTGATGATAAGCGTTTTGCTGAGCTTGAGAGACTCTCTGTATGTGTGGGGCTGGGATTGAATCTCGATACAGAAAAAACCCATATCTTTGAATCTAGCTTTTATCAAAAAACTCTTAATATTAGACGCCAGCTTGTCTCACCTGCCTTGGATACTGATGTTGTCTTTGCTTGGATCAAAGATGAAAAAGAAAAAATCAGAATCACAAATAAAAGGCTACACTTAATTACTGGAGAAGATGATGTTGTGGTGGGGCCAGATGGTATGGAGAATTTAATAGAATTATTGGAAAGAAGTGGAAATACCGTAACGAGCTATAAACCTAAAAAGCTACCGCACCACGAACCTGAAAGCGCCGCGCCTCACGTCTACTCATTTATTAAAAAAGAGATTTTAAATTCTTAAGTAGTCCCAATCGACCTGTTCTCTCGAGCGGAGTATTGGAAAAAACCTTTCTAAAAGAACGATTTGTCATAGCTTCCAAATCTTCAATAATAACTTGCTTCTCTCTTTCATAGAAAAAATCAATAAGAGGCCCTTCTATATTTTGAGCTTTTAAAGTCTTTAATTTTTTTTCATTCCATGGACAAACCTCTTGGCAAATATCACAGCCAAAGATTTCTCCATTAGATTGATTATAACCTTCTGGAGGAGGTGCTTCTTTGAAGATTTCGATAGTAAACGTACTAATACATTTATCGGCGATGATCGTTCTATTATCACTTATCGCCTTTGTGGGGCAGGCATCTAAGCATGCCGTGCAATTGCCACAATGATCAACTGAAACATTTTGAGCATGAATATCTAATTTTTGATTGAGCAAAAGCGAGCCAATAATAAAGTAACTACCTTCTGAACGACTAATCAGCATGGAGTTTTTCCCGAACCAGCCAAGTCCACTTCGATAAGCTAAGTCTCTTTCTAGAACTGGCTGAGTATCTAGAGTAAATTTTATTTCTATGGTTGGTAATTGCTTTTTCATTTCATCTTTTAGGATTGAAAGCTTTCTTTTTAAGTGCTGGTGATAATCTTCACCGTTAAAACCAAAAACATAAGAAGCAAGTTTTAATTTTGATTTTTTGCTTTCTAAGTTTTTCTTGGTTTGAGAATAAGGAAACATAAAAACCAGAGCTGATTGAAATTCTGGATAGTAATTTTTTATACTTTTTCGTTTCTGAGCACGCTCATCTTTTAGGTAATTTAAAACTCCAACGTCTCCAGATTCGACCCAATTTTGAAAATAGTGAAAAGTTTTAGCATTTGACTCTTCAGTATAGCCCCAGTCACTAATACCCAATGATTCTAAATAGGATTTCTTAAGAAATGAGTAAGACATATCAGTCTATCTCTTCAACTCTCACTAAATTGGTCGAGCCTTCTTCAAAGAAATTTCCTCGACCGTGAGTAATAACAACTTTATCTCCTCTTGAAACTAATCCTCTCTCCTTAAGAAGCTCTATCATTTGGTACTCGATTGATTCTTCGCCTTTAGATTCTAGATAAAAGGGAGCTATTCCCCAATAAAGGCACATTCTTCTCACTGCTTGTAGAGATTTTGTGACTCCTAAAACTTTATTAGACGGCCTGAAGCGAGTCATTTTAAAACAAGAACGACCAGTCTCAGTAACAGATAAGATCCACTTAGCTTCAATTTTTTCTGCGATTAATGATGCTGCGACTTGAATAGTTTGAGTCACACCAATAAGTT
>CALFYV010000178.1 GCA_937952395.1 uncultured Bacteriovoracaceae bacterium
AGCTGTGTTAGAATTTAAGCTACCACCGCACAATTACTTCATAAAAAGGGCAGTGGTCGAGCACTAATTTAAATCTGTAAGGTTGCCGGGATGGGAGTAACAGCGATACTAGAGGCTCCATAATTTCATTGATTTAAGCCGATAAAAAAACTCAATAATTAACCCACAATAGCCGATAGAATAGCTATGAAAATAGTTGAGCTTACCGACGTTCACATGAAATTTCAAAGAGATAGAGTCTTAAATGGCGTGAGTTTTAGCGTGGATAAAGGTGATTTCTGCATTCTTATAGGTCATAACGGTGCTGGTAAATCAACAATTCTAAATCTTATTACGCAAAATGAATTCCATGATGATGGGCTTATCAAGGTGTTTGGAATGTCTTTGGAAAGAGAGGCTAAGTTTTTTGATAAAAAAATTGGATTTGTTCATGAAAAAATAAATTTTAAAGTACCTTTTCACATGAATAAGATGGTGGAGATTTATAAACAAGAATTTCCAAACTGGGATAATGATTTTTTTTATAAAATGATCGAGGATAGAAAAATTCCTCTAGATAAGCATTATGGTAATTATTCCCGCGGTCAGAAAATGCAATTGGCATTGATTATGGCCTTGGCACGCAAACCTGAGTTACTACTAGTTGATGAGGTGACTTCGGTTTTAGATATTGCAGGTCAAAAATATTTTTTATCTCTACTCAGAGATCTTACACTCAAGGGGACCACTGTTATTCTTACCACGAATATGATTAGTGAAGCCCAGAATATTTGTAATAAAATCGTCTATTTAAAAGAAGGGCATGTTCAGTTTGCTGGTAATAAGGAGACATTTTTCGAGCCATATTTAAAATTAGAAATACCAAACACGTTATTTAGCTATAATGAATTAAACAATGTGAAAGCAACATTAATCGAGAGAACCCAAGAGTTTTCTTACTTACTTTTTGAAAAGGACATGATGGTAGATAAACTACCTCCAGCCTGCAGGAGTGTTCCTGTTAGTGTCGAAGATGTTTTTCTACACCTCTATAAGTACAAAAATGAAAACGCTGCTTAATCTTTTTCTTTTACCACGTTTAAAAAACATCGGGTTTCTTTTGACCCTGAGTTTTCTTTTACTAGGTTTAAGTTTTATAACCAAGCAAATGGAGCTAGTGGCACTCTCTTGCTTTTTAGCATTTATGTTTATTACTTACAATCTTTTGAATTCACATATGGTTGAAAATGTAGAATGGTTGAAAAACTCTGCATTTAGTAATCGTAAACTTTTAGCTTATTATTTCTTAGAGCAATCAATTATCTTTTTTTTCGTATTATTTGCACTTATTCTTTTTTCTTCATTTTTGTTTACTTTTTACTTTTTAATTCAAGAAGATCTTGGCACGAGCATTCTCGATTCATTTGGGGAAGGAGATAAAACCAAGCAAGTAAGTTTTCTTACGAACCATTTTATACCTCAAAATTTTTATTCAAGTACTGAATCGGCATTAGAGACAATTATGGCATTTTTTATCTTTTTTTCTACGATTTACGGAGCAGAGTTAATTAAATCATATTTTATAAGGCTTAAGTTTGAAAAAAAGTTTTCTAAAGAGAATTATTGGTATAACGGATTAATTGTTGTAATGATACTTTTCCTTTACTTAAAAGATACAAGCATTTTTATGGCAATTTTAAATATGAAAATTTTGGTTATTCCAATCCTTGTTGCTTTGGTCAGCTTAGCTTTAATCATAGCCTGTAACAGTACATTTAAATTATTTAAGCCAAAACTCAACAGTTGGCAAATGATTGTTCCACTTCTACTCTTTTTCACATTGCTATTATGTTCAATCTTTTTTGCAAAAATTAACTACCGGATGAATGAAAATGTTGATGAGAAGATTGCTGAACATCGTTTCCTATGGTTTTTCTCTGCGCCACTTAAGCAACAAGAACAAGAGCATTTTTATTTAACGGTGATCCATCCTAATAACTTTTCCTATATGGTTGAACGCTATCCATATTTAGAACAAAAACACTTTACTCGTGTTCTCAGTAATAGGCATTCACTAGATGAGTTAGTGGAATTAACTAAGCTCTGGCCACTAGAGAATATCTCTCCTGATAATCGTAAGGCTTTTTTACATCACCTTGATAGTATTGCAGGAAAGGCACAGTCGGAGTGGTTGAGAGATAAGTCACTAATAGATCTGTATAAGCAAAATAAACAGTTTTGGAATTCAAATCCACAATTTTCAGATTCACCCAATTTAAAAATCGTTTATAAGAAAATTGCTGATGATAGAAAACCGGCGGGTAAATAAAAATGCCCCGAATTCTCGGGGCGTATTTACAACTTTTAAGGAAAATTAATTTAGATTAAATAAAAAGGAACCCTCTATTCAGAGGTGTTCCTTTTTTTATTTATTAACCAATAAGTCTTAAGGCGTTTTGGCCATTAACATTGGCTTGTGCAAGAACTGAAGTACCAGCTGAATTCAAGATAGTGTTTCTTGAGTTAGTGGCAGTTTCAAGAGCATAGTCTGTATCTCTGATACGAGAGTTAGCTGCTTGTAAGTTCTCACTAGAAACTTGCAAGTTTTGAGTAGTCGAAATTAATCGATTCTGTATAGCTCCCAAGTTTGCACGGAAACGAGAAACACTCTCAATGGCACTATCAACAGATTCTAAAGATTCTTGAGCGCCTTCCTTTGAATCAACCGCTAAGCTATCGATTTCAAGGTTATCAAGAGAAGCGTTTGTGAAACCAGCATCAAATTTAATTCTATCTTGAAAATCATCATTATGAACTCCAATTTGGAAATCATAAATATCGCCTGATCCATCAAGTAGCTTACTGCCGTTGAATTCAGTAACTTCAGAAATTCTTTGAAGTTCTAATTTCAATTGTTGGTATTCCATATCTGTAAAGCCTCTTTCAGTGTCTCCCACTGTATCAGAAGCAGATTGGATACCTAGTTCTCTAAGTCTAGTTAAGATGTTTTGAACTTCGTTCAACCCACCTTCGGCAACTTGAATCATAGAGATACCGTCGTTAGCGTTGCGATCCGCTTGAACTGTTGACTTGATTTGTGATCTCAATTTCTCTGAAATCGCCAAACCAGCCGCGTCGTCTGCAGCCTTAGTAATTCTTGAACCAGACGCCAGCTTCCCTAGAGAACTTTCTGTGTTTCTATTGTTAATAG
>CALFYV010000179.1 GCA_937952395.1 uncultured Bacteriovoracaceae bacterium
AGCTTAAAGATAAACAGAAAAGGCGGAAATTATATGAAATATTGGTTAAAAATTTCTTTATTGCTTATGTTTGCAAATAGCTCATTCGCTCAAATCTCACTAGATAGTAGAAATGTGGTTATCGGAAAACTAGAGCAGGCCAATGAACAAGCGGCGCAGGGCCAAATAATACTTGAAAGAACCTCTGCTACTCCAAAGAGAGTTAACCTCTGGTTAAGTTTTCATCAATTTGATCTGATTTGCCAATGGTGGTCACCCAACAGTTGGGAAGGCTGCCTTCGCTATGAATGGGTTTGGATTAAAAATTGGGAAGGTATTAAGTTAAGCTTTAAAAAGGCCAAAAAATTAAATGATAGCGAAGTCGAAAGAATTCACTTAGATATTAATCAGGTTTCAGCCTATAGCCGCAAGCTTGATATCAAAGCTCGCATCGACGAAGATTATGATATTATTTTCAAGGGCCGTTACGATGCCAGGTGGTTTTGGACTAAGCCTAAGTTGATTTTTATCTCTCGCTAGGTTTATGAAAGATCTAATTCAAAATGCTATTTTAGCCGTTCGAGATCCTAGCGTGAATCAAGATTTACCTGCCTTGGCCAAGGGGGTAGTTGTTGAAAATTTTTCCTTATTACTCTCTAATAAGCGTACGACCGATCTTAATACTATTATCCAAAATGGCCCATTAATTTTGGTCTTTATTCGTGGAACATGGTGCCCTTTTTGTCGTATGCATTTATCCCGCTTAAGAAATTGGATGAACAATCTGCAAAACAAAAAATCGACTGTTATCATCGTCTCGACGGAGACTCCAGAAGTTATACAAGAATGGGTAGCTAAAAATCCATCATCTTATATTTTTGCCAGCGATAGTGATTATCATTTGGCCAATTACTTTGGTGTTCATATTGTTCCTAATGATTTTGCTAATGCAGCTACATTTTTAATCGATACAGATAGAGTTATAAAATTAAGTTATATAGGCAAGCGCACCAATAAGAATTTTGAAGAGATCAACCAGGCCATAAAATAGATTACATGCGATGAGGAGCAACGATTCCCAGCAGTTCCAAACCTCGTGCCAGGATGGTTTTTACAGAGAGCGAGAGTGCTAAACGAGCATTTTTTAACTCTTCAGTCTCGGCTTTAGCAATGGGGCATTCAGCGTAAAAAGAGTTAAAGAGCTTTGCTAGATCATAAAGATAATTGCACAAATGAGAAGTGCGGTAAGTTTCCGTCGCCACTTGAATCACCGAATGAAATTCTGCCAGTTTTAAAATGAGATAAGTTTCTTGTTGTTTAACTAACTGTCCCCAATCAATTTTCTCAGTAGCAATTTTAGGATTAATTTTTTCGATCATGGAATTAATTCGCGCATGGACATATTGAATATAAGGCCCACTCTCCCCGTCAAGCTTTAGCCACTCTTTCATATCAAAAACAATGCTCTTCATGGGATCAATTTTATTCATACCAAATTTAATGGCACCAGCAGCCACATCTTTGGCGACTTTTTTTATCTCATCACTTTTCCAATCAGTCGCGTACTTTTCTAAATGTTCTTTCTCAATAGTTTGGGTCATCTGTTCAATCAAATCTTGCAAGGGCACGATATTACCTTGCCGCGAACTCATGGCCCCTTCAGGAAGTTCCACAAAATCATAGGCCAAGTGATAACAGTTTTGCGCCTCTTTAAATCCCATGAGCTCCAAGGTCTTAAAAACTTGCTTAAAATGATGGGCCTGGCGTTTATCAACGACATAAACACTCTTTTCAATTTTAAAATCTTCAAATTTCATGCGTGCTAATTCGATATCCTTAGTCGCATAAAGACCTGTACCATCACTTTTTAAAAGTAAGCAAAAGCCCAATTTATACTGACTTAAATCGATGCCGATCGCCCCTTGATCTTTAACAAATAATCCTTTCTTCACATATTCTTGAATCAGAGAAACCGATTTAGCGTCCACATCACTTTCCCAATACCATTTATCAAATTTAACTCCGGCCCAGTCATAAACTTCTTGCATCAGCTCTATGGACCACTTGCGAGTTTCCTTCCAAAGATCAAAATACTCACCCTTACCATCATGCAATTGATGTAAAATGGCGGTTAATTCTTGGCGATTTTCTTCTTCCTTCTCTGTGCCCTTCTGCTCCTCTAAAAGATTATTTGATTTGGTGTAGAGGCTTCCTAACCAGGCGCCTTTTTTCTTTGTAGGCACTTTTTCTTTGTTATGCTTTTTCATGTACCACAAACATTTGGCGACATGGGTTCCCACGTCTCCAGGAAAAGTAGAAGCGATAACTTCAAAACCACAATAGCGATGTAACTTAACAATAGCGTCTCCCAAGCAGAGATTTCTCATATGCCCCACATGTAATTCTTTATGGGTATTGGGTTGGGAATATTCAATCATTGTTTTGGGGGTTTTTTCGGTTAATTTTTGCTTAAAATACTTCCCCGAATTGATCTGAGTTAAAATATTCTGAGCTACAGCTGCAGTATCCAAGAAAACATTCAAATAAGGTCCCACAGCTACCCATTTTTGGGCATATTTAACTTTCTCTTTGCCCAATTTTTCTGCCAGATCTATGGCAATTTGCCCCGGGGCTTTTTTTAAAGTTTTGGCCAAGACAAAACAACCAAAGGCCAAGTGTCCCATTTCAAGAGTTGGCGGAGCCACCAATAACTTAGTAATTTCAACAGGTTGAAGCCCTGAAACAGTCGCAATAGCGCCTGCTAATTCATTTTTTACTTCATCGTAATTAATAAAAAACAATGTGCCTCCCACTCAATTTTGAGCAATCTTATCCGATAAAGGTATCATAAAGGAGTTTTCTTCAAATGTGGATCTTTGTCTTAATTTTTCTATCAAATTTATCGGCCCGTGAATATAAAGACGATCGTATAGCGGCCAATTACTATGAGGGAGAGACCTTAGTGTATGACTGCAAAGAAGGTCATTGGGTTTGTGCCGCTCAAAGTAGTGTGGATTTGTGCCAAAAAAATCGAGGCAAGAGTGAAGAGCGTGAACAAAAAAGCTGGCCTTGTGTGGTTTTCAATAAATACTCAACTACTGAGCAATGCCATAAATTTGTAGAAATTCTCGTTAACGATCCCAGCAGTAAAACCTTTTGTCACCGCAGTGATTTTAGGCATGAGCTGACTCAATATTAAATAAGTGAAATCCGAATCAGCTTCTCAAGCGCCATACGGCTCAAAGTTTGAGTGAACGCTCCCATAACAATGTCGGAGTAGCCCGTATCTTTGCCCATCCAATCGGCTACCATCATAAGAACACATTTATCTTGATAGTCGGCCACAAAAATAGTGCCTTTAAGCCCTGTGAAAATTCCCCAGTCAAAGAGGAAGGGGTAGCGACCCGGGGCCTTGATACGTGGAATTTTGAACTTAAGGCGCATTTTGTTGGGTAGGACTGAATGTTCGAATAAAAGGTTAATCCGGTTCTCTTTTTCGTCATAAGTGCTCTCGGTCACAAAATCGATAAAATCTTTATAACTTTCATACATTTGAATTTTACGTAAGGCCCGTGAGCAGCTTTTAGGGTGAATTCCGGTCACATAAAGATAGAGTTTTTGTTTATTAACTTCTTTGGCGCTCTCCACCAAAGAATATGAGATAACCTCTCCTGCTTTGACTTTGCTCATTTCTTCCTCAGATAATTTTTGTTTATCTGAGTAGAATTTGATGAGCTCTTCATCGGCCAGAAGTGGGGTTGAAAAGCATAGTAAAATAAAGAAAATTTTCATCTTTCTAAGTAAAACATGACATGGAATTTAACGCAAGACGACTTTTCAAGAGTTTAGTAGCGCGTTTACCTTTAAATATAAGCAAAGGATGTGGGTATGGCCGCGAAACGAGCTGGAAAAGTTCAAGAAGCCGAAATAGAGAGTAAAGATCAACGTTGGCATTGCAGAAACCGAGTTACTCTGGTTTTTGGAAGTAACGATATTGAAGATCTTGATACCTATGTTTATACCAAAGATTCACTTGAATTTAAAACAGTCAAATTTCATCAAGCAAAAAGTAAAGCTATAGAAGAAATTTTAGATAATTGTATCGATGAGTTTTACCGCGGACATGTAACTCGCGTTGATACCAAACTTTTAAAAGACGGCAAGACAGTCATTGTTTCTGATAACGGGATTGGTTTTCCCTTAGATAAAGCCGAAATCGTTTATAAAGAATTCAGAACAGGTTCCAAATTTAAAGATGAGGAAGTGGATAGTAAAGGCTATCTGTACAGAACTCTCGGACAAAACGGACTGGGGGCTTCAGCCACTTGTTTAACCTCCGATATTTTTAAGGTTACAGTTAAGCATCACAATACTAAGAAAGAGCAGGTTTTTGAATTTATAGATGGGGCCCTGGAAATCAAAAAAAGTAAACCAAAACGTTTTACAGGTGATTCAGGAGTTACTGTTGAACTTAAACTCTCTGAAGAGGTTTACAAAGATAACAATATTGATGAAGAACTTCTAAGAAAACGTATTATTGACTTAGCTTATAATAATCCAGGCCTAACCTTTACCTTTAACGGTGAAAAGTATCTTTACAAGAAAGGTCTTTATGAACTGGCCGAGAGGATCGATGCCAAGACAGCACAACTTCTTGGAGAAGACAGCTTTACTTTTAAAGGTATTAATAAGAAGAAAAAAAACTATAAGGCCAAGGTCGATTTAATTGTGGCGCTTAATATCGATATGAGATCAGAAGAGCGCGAGAAATTTATATCGTTTGTTAACTCAACTCCTACTTATGATGGTGGTTTTCATCACGACAGAATTAAAAGACTTTTTATTAATATTATTAAAGAAAAATTAGAACGTGGACTTCGCAAAGAAAAAATTACTCTGGCCGATAATGATGTCTTAGGTGGAGTCAATTTCACTATTGGCATTATCATGCCTAATCCGCGCTTTGAATCTCAAACTAAGCGAAAGCTTGTGCGAGACATGATGCTTGAGAAGGCGATCGAAAGCTTCATGGAAAAGCAAATGAAAAATTTTATTAAAAACAATCAAGACTATATGGATTTGATTGTTGAGAGAGCGCGCTCAAGAATTAAGTTTTCTGCTCTTAAGGACGCGCATAAATTAGGCAAAAAACAGAAGAAGCAAAGAGTTGAAAAACTCTTAGATGCTAATGAAAGACGGGATCGCTCTCAATGTACACTCTTTATTTGTGAGGGGGATTCGGCTATTGGTGGTTTGCGTTCAGCTCGAGATAAGCTCAATCAAGGCGGGATTGCTCTTAAAGGGAAGCCCATGAATGTTTCCCAGGCCAATATTTCTGAAGTTTTAGAAAACCAAGAATTTTCAGATATTATGAGCTCGATTGGA
>CALFYV010000180.1 GCA_937952395.1 uncultured Bacteriovoracaceae bacterium
CTCATGCGGATTATCAATAAAGAAGCAAGTTCGCTTCTTCTTGGTATTGAGTTGCACGATGACAGTTCCAAAACTGCCTTGGCCACTGGGATTAAAGACTTCCTTAATATCGGACATAAAAATCTTTTCAGTTTTAAAAGAAAAGGGAGAGTTTAAAACGATATAGTCTTCAAAAATAAGCAGGCGGTGGTAAGAGTCATAATAAATAAAACCACTTAAAAATAAGCAAAGACTAGCACTCAAGAAAATAAAGTAATCCCCAAGAAGTTCTTGAGGGTAGAGCGACTTCATGACAAAAAATTGCGCCACGAGAAAGAAAACCAAAATGGGTACCACCACGACTAAGTGGCTCATATGATTTTTATGTTCGATGTTTTTTACAAATCGACTCATCGCTTACATATCGGCTTTTTTTGATTTTAGTTGAGTGCTCGCAAGTGGTCAGAAGCTGGTGTTTGTGATACCCTTTTATTACATTTCATTTATCATACTTTAACACTTGGAGAAGAGTTTATGAGCGGGCAAATTGATTCTTTCAAATCAAAGAAAAAATTAAAAGTTGGGAGTAAAACTTATGATTACTTTAGTTTAAAAGAAGCTCAAAAAAATGGTTTGAAAAATCTAGATAAATTACCCAAGTCACTTAAAGTTTTGGCGGAAAATCTTCTGCGCTGTGAAGATAATTTTACTATTAAAAAAGATGATATTACTGCTATGGATAAGTGGGTAGAGAAGAAAAAATCTGATCATGAAATACAATTTTATCCTGCGCGAGTGATGATGCAAGACTTCACCGGAGTTCCTGCTGTTGTAGATTTAGCGGCTATGAGAGATGCCATGAAAAATATGGGAGGAGACGCTAAAAAAATTAATCCTCTGGTCCCTGTGGACTTAGTTATTGATCACTCAGTTATGGTGGATCATTATGGAACAGATAAATCATTTGATGAAAATGTGAAATTAGAGTTTGAAAGAAATAATGAGCGTTATGAATTTTTAAAATGGGGGCAAAGTGCCTTTGATAATTTTAAAGTTGTGCCGCCTGGAACAGGAATTATTCACCAAGTGAACTTGGAGTACACCGCTCAGGTAGTTTGGACAAAAGATAATCTAGCTTATTGTGATTCACTGGTTGGAACTGATTCTCATACAACCATGATTAATGGTCTGGCCGTTTTAGGTTGGGGAGTGGGTGGAATTGAAGCCGAAGCCGCTATGTTAGGTCAGGCGGTAACTATGCTTATCCCTGAAGTGGTGGGTTTCAAATTAAACGGGCATATGAAAGCAGGAACAACTGCAACAGACTCA
>CALFYV010000181.1 GCA_937952395.1 uncultured Bacteriovoracaceae bacterium
TTTGATCCCGGCCGGCCCTGGAAGTATTTAGGGGCCCTGCTCCTAGTTTTTGGAAGTGCTTGGCATTTTAGTGTAAGACATAAACGAATGAAACAAGAAAAAAGGCAAACCCATGTTCAAGATACTCTGGTTACTTCTCGCACTTAGTTCCGTTAGTGCCCAAAATTCACTCTTTTTTTGTGATTCAAATTTAGAAGCACTACCAACCCAAGCCTCAGGTCGAGTTAAACCCTATTATGTTTTGGCCCATGAAACGATCAAGTATATCAGTGGAAATTCCACTATCAATAAGCTTAATGCCACAACGGTTTTTTGTTTGCTCTCAGTAGAATCTCTCGGACTTAAATCAAAACTAAAACTACCTTTAAAAGTCGAACATATTCAAGTTCGAGAACTCCTAGGGCTTAAGGAAAACGAAGAAATTATGAGTGCGAAGGCGCTAGAAAATAAAGATCTCCTTAAATCTGAATGGATGGGGCAGAAGGAAAATAACTCTTATAAGAAAGAGCTCAATAAAGTATTGAGCCGCGTAACTCTTTATGAGCAAATGATCGCAGGCGAGTTATGGACTTTACCTGAAATTATGGAGGATAAAGTTGAATGGAAATCTCTACCCAATTTTTTGACCGAAGCTAGAATGCAACCTTATTTTCAAAAAGATAACAGGGAAGCTTTTCCCATATTTTTTGAGCAGATAAAAAATGATTACCAAAAGACCCAAGGTGATCGCTATCAAATAGAATTAACTTATGCCAAGGCCAATTTTTTTACTTGGGCCATGCTCAGTGTTCTGGCTGCCATTATTGCTTTTGTCTTAAGCCAAAAAAACACCTGGGGTTTCTCTTTTGTAGTAGTGACTCTGCTCCTTGAAATTACTGCCATTACTATGCGAGTTTTTATTTCTGGTCGTGCTCCTATCACCAATATGTATGAAACAGTTATGTTTTCTGGTTTTGGTGCTCTGATACTTTCTCTTATTATTTATTTTATTAGACGCGATCGCTTTTTTATTATTGGAGGTCTTGCTTATAATTTTCTATGTCTACTGATGATGAAATTCGCCAATAATATGCTCGATCCTTCTATCCAAACTCTTGTGCCCGTACTTCGTGATAATTTCTGGTTAAGTACTCATGTCACAACAATTATTCTCTCTTACGCCGCCTTGGCGCTCAGTTGGATGCTGGCCAATATTGTCATTATCACAGAGCTTAAAAAAAGACTGACTCAAAATGATCGTAAGTATTATGTCGATCTCATCTACACTTGCATGAAATTTGGAGTGGTGCTCTTAAGTGCCGGGGTTATTCTAGGTGGCGTTTGGGCCGATTATTCTTGGGGACGTTTTTGGGGCTGGGATCCCAAAGAAACTTGGAGTCTCATTGTACTCTTAGTTTATATGTCCATTCTCCATGGTAAATACACTAATTGGATTAACCATAATAATTTTGTACCCTTGGTGGCAGCTGCTTTTTTAAGCGTCATGATGGCATGGTTTGGAGTCAATTATATTCTGGCCAGTGGACTGCATTCTTATGGCTTTAGCGAGGGTGGTGCGATTTTTCTAGGAAGTTTCTTTCTGGCACAAATTTCATTGCTGGTTATTTATTTAATTAAGCAAAAAATTAAAGTGGCTTCTTAAGACCACAAGATTTTAGAACTCCCCGCAGTCCATCAGCAATTTCAGCTGGAGGAATTTTATTATAAGTTTGAACAGCTATAATATCAGTAAGAATATTTTCTGCTTCCAAATACTCAGCACCTTTAAGGCCCGACTCATTGAGTTCTTTCATGATTGAGTGATAAGCCGGTCTTTTGGCGAGTTTTTGCTTATAAAGCACAAAAGCTTCATCACTCATATTAGGATCAATCATCTGCTTGACTTGTTTAGACTCTTCACTAAATCCTTTAACAAGCGCGACCACTTCTTCACCGGCTTCATTCATACATTTTGTGAAATTATTAGGTGAGCTCTTCATGCAAATTTCAATCTGAGCGTAGACACGAGCAGAACTTTTTGTATTGAGTAAGGCCTTATCAACAGCAGCTAATTCAGCGTAAGTCATTTTACTAGAAAGCCCGAGCCTTGAGCGCAGGGCATTCATGGACTTTATCACTTCTGGATTCTTGGCCATTTGAGTTAAACCACGACCTGCAATTTGCGCGGCGTCCACTGCATAAAAGCCCCTATTTAGATATTGGAACAAGGTTGTGAGTTCAATCTCCTCTTCCATTTTTTGGTCACGAGATATTTGATCAATCACTTCCAT
>CALFYV010000182.1 GCA_937952395.1 uncultured Bacteriovoracaceae bacterium
AGCTAATTTCAAGGGCATGAATATTAAGATTTTTGATGTCTCTGAAACCAGCTCACTAGCTGATTATTATCTTATTGGCTCTGCAGCCAACCCCAACCAGGCCCGTGCTATGGTTGATGAAATCCTATCCAATTTAAAAAGACATAATCTAAACTCACTCTCCATCGAAGGACTCGATACCGGAGACTGGGTATTACTCGATATGGGAGACTTAATTATTCATATCTTCCTTGAGTATACTCGCGATATTTTTGACCTTGATACTCTTTGGGCAAAGTATGAACAGCTCACCATCCCAAATGAATATTACATGAACAGTATGGAAGTAGAATCTGCTTCAAAAGATGACTCTTCCGGATATTTCTAGACATGCTTATCCATCTTATCTGTCTTGGAAAACTCAAAGATATAAGCTTAGAAACTATTAAAAACGATTAACTCAAAAGATGAACTTCACTAAAATTGAAAATTATCGAACTTAAGGCCCAGGCACAAAATCCAGAAAAAGAAGGAATGGATGTTTGGGATAAAATTCAAAACTTAAACCTCAAATCTCCTTATATTGTTCTTTTGGATGAAAAAGGTTCTCAAATGCCAAGTGTGGATTTTTCAAAATGGATATTTGATAAAATGTCCCAAGCCAAGCAACTTGTTTTCGTCTTAGGTGGCGCTGAAGGACACGCAGAATTCATTCGAAATAAGGCCCAGGAAAAACTTTCACTTTCCAAACTGACGTTTCCTCATAAATTAGCTAGAATTATCATGGTTGAACAAATTTATAGGGCCATGACCATTGAACAAGGTCACCCTTATCATAATTAGGTGAGTGATGGGTAAAATAAAAAAGATAGGATTACTTTGTAGCGGTGGAGATGCTCCAGGAATGAATTGTGCCATCAGGGCGGTTGTACGAACTGGGATTTTTCACAAACTGAAAGTCGTTGGTATTAAAAAAGGTTTTGCAGGACTACTTAAAGCTGATTTTGAAGAGATGGATGCCTCCAGTGTTGGTAATATTATTCAACGTGGTGGAACAATTTTACAAACGTCACGTTGTAAAGAATTTCATGAAGCTAAATACAGAAAAAAAGCTGCTGACATTTTAAGAAAAAATAAAATTGATGCCTTAATTGTTATCGGTGGTGATGGCTCTTTCAATGGGGCTTCGTTATTTTCACAAGAAAATGATTTCCCCGTCATAGGTATTCCAGGAACTATTGATAATGATATCTCAGGAACTGAATATACAATTGGCTTTGATACCGCTGTTCAAACAGCTATTGAAGCTGTGGACAGAATTAGAGATACTGCTTCTTCACATCAACGTATCTTTCTGGTTGAAGTCATGGGCAGAAGCTCTTCTTCTATCGCTATGAAAGTTGCTGTTTGCACTGGAGCAGAAAATGTCGTGGTCCCCAATATGGAAGTAAACTATAAAGAAATTATTGAAGCTATTTCACGAGGAAATAAGCGAGGAAAAACTTCATCGATTATTATTGTAGCCGAGGGAAAGGTAGCCGGACGTAGCTATGAAATTCAAAATGAACTTAAGGATAAATACTCTCTTGATTCAAGAGTTTGTATTTTAGGTCATATTCAAAGAGGCGGAAGTCCAATGGCACTAGATCGGTATGTCTCTTCTATCATGGGTCACTATGCCGTCATGGGATTAATTGAAGGCAAGCCTAATCAAGTAACTGTAGTTCGAGATGGGAAAGTTCAGCTTGCTCCTCTTGCTGAATGCTTAACAAAAACAGACTATCTTAAAGCGGATCATATTAAATTGGCGCAGATTCTCTCGATTTAATTTTGATATAAGGGACATGAATCAAGAGATTTTGCAGGGAAATCATCCTATCATAACTTAATGACATGGAATGAATGATACTTAGGTTTCTCTCTTGAGCGCTATTTAAGATTTTATGGCCAAAAAGAAATTGAGAAACAACCCCGTCGCTATTTAAAGTTCCTGCGGTTAAGCATCCATCCAAATGATGAATGGGTAGTAATTCAAGTAAATGTAATAAAAGTAAAAAATAGGGAAACTCCAACCAGCGCAGCTCGTCCCAATCAAGTCGCAAGATATCTTCACTTTGTTCAAGACACAAAACAAAGCGCTTCAGAGGAAGTTTTATTTTACGACAACGACAAAGGTAAATAAGTTTCTCTTTAACAGCCTTTGTGTACTTGCCCATGCCCACTATATCTATTCCTGGGATGCCATGGGTGGTGTAAGCAAAAAGAGTACTAAATTCAAAGTTTTTGGCCGTGGGAATGACAACCTTGATTGAAGTTTCCATACTTGGATTCTATGCAAATAGAGATTCAAACATAAAAATGGTAAGTATTTTAAATTATGAGGCTACTGATCAACAAAAGGAATTTTTTGGAAACGGATATAGTAATAAATACCATAAATGAAAAGCCAGAAAATAACTCCCAAAAAAAAGTTCTTAAAACTATCGCTCTCATCTTCACGCAAGAACTCAACAAAACTTTTTTCTTTTGGAGCTTTTAACCACCTGAGAAAAGCCACTGGGCCTGTAATGAAAATCTCCAATAAAAATCTCAACATATTTCTAACCTGGCCACATACCTCTAAGCTTCATTGCCCCTTGCAATCTATCAAGAGCCGCCATTAAAGCAGCCTTTTTCATATCCACATCATATTTGTCTTGGAACCCGACAACAAAATGAAAAGCATTATGAAGAATGTCATGGAGTTTTTTATTAATTTGATCTAAATCCCAAAACAAATGCTGTAGGCCCTGAATCCATTCAAAATAAGAAACTGTTACACCTCCAGCATTACATAAAATGTCTGGGATAATAAAAATACCCTTCTCTGAAAGTATTTCGATGGCACCTTTCGTTAGTGGCCCATTGGCCCCTTCGGCGATAATTTTTGCTTTCACTTTATTCGCATTAGCTTCTGTAATAACTCCCGAAATAGCCGCAGGTATTAAAACATCTACGTCTAAAGCTAAAAGATCTTCGTTACTAATTAATTCAGCTCCTGGTAAATCCTTCAGTAAACCACCCTTTTTAATCCATTCAATTGCTTTTTTTAAATCCAATCCATTTGAATTATGAATACCACCTGAAACATCACTTACAGCAACGATCTTGGCCCCCTGTGCGGCTAAATCTAAAGCGGCAGGCATCCCTACTTTACCAAATCCATGAATCGCAACTCTGGTAGAAGAATCAATTTTTTTATTCATTTTTTGATAAGCAAAATTCACACAATAAGCGACACCTTTACCAGTTGAATCTCCTCGACCAAGTGATACTCCTACGACAATCGGCTTACCAGTAACGACTAAATGTTACGCATAACCTGTTTGCTGTGAATAAGTATCCATAAACCACGCCATAATTTGCCCATCAGTTCCAATATCTGGAGCAGGAATATCTTTAGAAGGACCAATAAATGGTCCAATCTCAACGGCATATCTTCTTGTTAATGATTGAAGTTCTTGGCGAGACAATAAAGTTGGATCAACGCGAATTCCACCTTTGGCCCCTCCTAATGGCAAACCTACGAGTGCACATTTAAAAGTCATAAGCATAGCAAGTGCAGCGGTCTGAGAAAGAGAAACATCTGGGTGAAAACGTATTCCACCTTTGCCAGGGCCTAATGTCATATTGTGCTGAACTCGGTATCCTTCAAAAGTTTTAACTGTTCCATCATCGAGACGAATAGGAACCGAAACTTGAATTGCTCTTTTAGGATAACGTAACCTTTCTAGAATATTTGGATCTAGATCCATAATTCCTGCGGCAGTTTCTAACTGTGAATAAGAATCTTGGTATAATGGACTCGCAAACAACGGGCTCGACATATTGGTCATTCTTTACTCCAGAAAATTTTCTGGCAGTATACGCCTATTATTTTTCATTGTGAAATAGATTGAATTAAAAAGTGCGATAATATAAAAACTCAATAGTTCCGTTATTGCGCAGCTCAGTAGTTTCAGCTTCGGGTTCATGGGAGTTTGAAACCCTAACACTTATATGGTCAGTTAACTCTTGGCTTAAAACAACTAAGGATACTCCATTATCAATACGGTAGTTGTAGATAGCTGATGTTCCTGTTTTATAGGATTTGGATAGCTTTAATTCCGTTCTACCGTTAAACCCCGCTTGAATTTGGCTGTCCATATACGGATTAATCAATTCAAAACGAGCTTTATGCAAGTAAGCCCGAAATTTCAATTTATATCTTCTTGATTTAGAAATATTGATTTCCTTGTTCGGCTGCTTTTTTCCATTAGATAGCGTGTCAAAAAGATCATCGTTGGTGACCGCATCCACCTCAGATTGAGCACTCGTAGACTGCTCCCACCAGTTTTTTAAATCTCGTTTATATGGCTCAGTTCCTTCTTTAGTTAGGTATCTAAAAAACTGCTTTTTAAAAAAGTCTCTTTTTTGGGCCTGATCAGGTAAAGTGTATCCTGTATCTTGTAATGACCAATTATTGATAAATTCATACTGCTGTTGCCATAAATCCATTGTGTATTTCATCTATAAGACCAACGGTTTTAAATTTCCATCCTTATCTTTAACCAGAGTATCAATGTATTTCTCTCGCACAATAACAGGGGCAACAATAACATCATCATCGGGAGAAAAACTGGCAGGAGAGCGCTCATAATCAAGCTTTCGTAGCTGAGCATAACTAGTTGAAATTACTATAAAATTAAAGAAAAGAAAGCATAGAGATACAAACAACTGTCTAGCTGCAAAGATTTGACTGAATCTTTGACATTTATGCCTGCGCATTTGTTCTCCCTATTAGACTTAACGCCCTGTAATTGCTAGGTTTTTTAAATAATACAAAAACCTTCACTTACTAGATTTGCAAGTGTGATACCACTCAATAAAATAGGGTGTAATCGCTTATAAAGGACTTATAAGACAAGTAGAAAATGCAAATTAAAGCTCTATAATATCTTTAGCGTTTTCCATTAATTCTTTTAGAATTTTTTTCGTCTTTGCGTCAACTTCTAGATTTTCTGTTTTAGACTGTAGCGCCTTCAAAAGAACATTGGCACTAATTTTACCTTGGCGTTTAGCCGTTGATTTCTTGCCTGTCTTAAGTAAAGCTTTGTTAGCCGTGATGGCACGCTTAAGTTGAGTTCGTTTAATAATCTTGCCTTTGATGATTCCATCTAAGATTTTATCTTTTGCAGGAGTTTCTTCTAATGCATCCCATTCAAGAAGAACATATTTTTCGATATTATATTTTTTAGCAGCTTCTTTAATCTCACTCGGTAGTTTAGCAATAAGTAAGCAACGATGAACTTCAGATTTTGAAATGCCTAATGAAGATTGGATCTTTCTCTCACTGGCACCTGTTAACTTTTGGTAACCAAAAATACTATCCGCTTGGTCAATATAGTGTAATTCTTCTCTGGCGGAATTCTCTGAGAATTGAATCGCCATTAACTCTTCTTTAGTTTTGTTTTCAAGTACAAAACATGGTGCTTCGTACATTTCTGTAATGGTGCTCATAGCACGGAAACGGCGTTCACCACAAATAAGAACAAACTTCTGACCATCTCTGTGAATAACAAGCGGCTGAATTAATCCATTAGCACGAATATTATCGGCTAACTCTTTAATAGAGCTGTCATTGAACTTCGTTCGCACCTGTTTACGAACTTCTATATCGGTCAGCTTAACGTTTTGAAGACGAGCACCTTCTAATAATAAGTCATCGCTTCTTCTAAAGATATCTGAAGACGTCTCTAGATTCTTTGTTAAATCCAATTTTTTTAATTTTCTTTTAGACACACGTGGTGCAAATTCTTTTGCCATCCTTGACTCCTGACTTGCTAGTAATTACTCAATTCCAATCGATTCCCATAGTTGAGAATAGTCTTCTTTTCCTTTGCTTCTTTTTCCCATCATAAAAAGAGGCTTGCGCAAAGAAATTGATTCTTGCATTTCAACTAAGTTTCGAATCGGTGGGGTAGTATTGAACATTTGTGAAAGTTCTTCCATCCTAGTTCTTTCAATTTTTCTTCTCATATTCACCATTGAAGGGATAATTGAGAAATGAAGAGTTGGGTTTTCTGTATCTTTGATAATTTCAAATGTATCCATTAATTCTTCCAAGCCATCAATTGAATAATCTTGAGCTTGAGTAGGAATAAGCACATGATTACTAGCGACTAAAGACATAATGAGTTCATCACCCAACATCGGAGGTGTATCAATAACAACATAATCAAATTTTTCTTCAATTTCACTCAGTCTCAATTTCAAAAGTCTTTCTTTTCTACCAGCGTTTTTCCGGACTTCACTTTCACTCAAAATAAGTAACTTTGCTAGACTGGCCAAATGACGAGATGAAGGTATTAAAAAAAGATTTTCATGAAAATCGTATTTGCCTTCAGTCGGAACAATAACATCTTTTGATTTCACATCCCCAATTAACCATTCTGGTATAAGAGTTCTGGCAACATTTACACCCAAAGTTGAACTTAAATTTGCCTGTGAATCTAAGTCTATGGCTAAAACTTTATGACCCTTGTTGGCCAAAAATGTAGCCAGTTGATAACATTGCATGGTTTTACCCACGCCACCTTTGTTATTTGCAACTGTTATTATTTTCATGAAATGGTCCTCCATAACGTTGAGAAAACTTCCTATTTCTAATAGTTTAGGTAAAGTTATAACACTTCGTCAAAACTGACTTAATAACCGATGGAAAGCTTCAAGTAATGATTTATTTCTTTTGAGTTTTTCAAGCTAAATTGCTATGTTGCGTCCATGTTAAAAATCTACGAAGAATCCCAGCAACAACACGTTCCCGCGATCACCCAACAAGAATTGAGTGATGATGAAGTTTTGCTTGAGCTCGCACAACTAAAGCAAGAACTTCAAGAGCAAGTGGCTGTGCTAGGACATCATTATCAGCAAGATGATGTTATTGCCTTTGCCGATATCACTGGCGACTCGCTTAAGCTTGCGCAAGAAGCAGCCAAATTAAAAAAAGAATATATTATTTTTTGTGGGGTTCATTTCATGGCTGAAACAGCTGACATGCTGACCTCTAAAAATCAAAAAGTGATCCTCCCCGATCTGAAAGCTGGTTGCTCAATGGCCGATATGGCCAATCGGCATGATATTGATAAAGCTTGGACTTATATAAAAAAATCTACTAACGATAAAATTATTCCTATCACGTATATTAATTGTGATGCTCAGTTAAAAGCTTTCGTGGGAGAAAATGATGGGGCCATATGTACTTCCAGTAATGCAGAAAAAGTTATCAAATGGGCCTTTAAGCAAGGAGAAAAGCTTTTATTTTTTCCTGATCAACACTTAGGTCGCAATACTTGTTTCAAGCTTGGTATTTCACTTGAAGAAATGGTGGTTTATAATCCTATGAAACAAAATGGTGGATTAACGAGCGATCAAATTGCCAAGGCTAAAGTTATTTTATGGTATGGTTATTGCTCTGTTCATCAAGGTTTTCAGCTTAATCATATAGAACAAATGAGGAAAAGTTCTCCGGACACTATTATCTTAGTTCATCCTGAATGTAATTTTGAAGTGACTCAAGCGGCGGATTTGGCAGGCTCAACTTCCTATATTATTGAACAGATTGAAAAGGCCAAGACTGGTACAAAGTTCGCTATTGGTACTGAAATTAATCTTGTGAATCGATTGGCCAATCAATACCCCCAGCTTGAGATTAAATCCCTTTCACCCTATCAATGTTTATGCACGACTATGTATAGAATTCGACCGCGTTGGCTTTTGGAAAGTTTTAGAGCAATTAAGCGAAAAGAACCTATTAACATCATAAAAGTAACAGATGAAATAAAAGAATTCTCACTTCTTGCTTTGCAGCGTATGCTAGAAATTTCCTAACTGCATAACTTATGCTAAAAGGTTCATATATGATTTATGCAGATTTTAACGGAAGTGCCATTCCCCATGAAGCGGTGAAGGCATATCTTAGCACAAGATTCGAAAAAGGTTATTTTGCCAATCCTAATGCTATACATGGGCATGGCCAAAAGATATTAGCCGGTATGAGTAAATGCCGTCGTACATGCGCAAAGGTGTTAGGAGCGGATACTAATCAAATTATCTTTAATTCTGGTGCTAGCGAAGGAATTTCAGCCGTTTTTGCTAGCCTGCTACATGATAAAAATCAAAAACGAAAAACCATCGTTATTTCCAGCATAGAACATTCGGCTGTGGTTAATGCTTCTAAATTTTATCAGAGTCAAGACTACGAAGTTATCGTGATTCCGGTTAACTCTGATGGTGTGGTTAAAATTTCAGAACTTGAACAAGTTTTAAAAAAGAAAGCTCAGGATATCGCTCTTGTTTCTATCATGGCAGCCAATAATGAAACTGGTGTTATTCAGCCTTATCAAGAAATTTCAAAGTTATGTCAAAAATATCAAGTTCAATATTTTTCTGATACAACACAGTTTATTGGTAAACATGATTTTAATTTTCAAGAATCCGGAATGGACTACGCCGTTTTATCTGGTCATAAAGTTGGTGCCTTAATTGGTAGTGGAATTTTGTTAGTAAAAAATCCCGAAAAGCTGCGACCTCATATTTTTGGAGGTGGACAAGAAAACGGATGCCGAGGTGGTACACAAAATTATATTGGAATTGAAACGCTAGCAATTGCTCTTGATGCCTTTGAAAAAGAAAAAAACAAGATGGGATTATGTTTAGAGAGAAGATTAAATTTCGAAAAAAAATTAAAAGAAAAGTTTAAAAATATTGTTATTATCGGTGAACAAGCTCCAAGACTTGCTTCAACTACCCTAGTAGCCTACCCGGGTATTCACGGTCAAGGCGTTCAAATAGAATTAGAATCTCAAGATATTTTTGTGACAACCTCTTCAGCTTGCTCTGACAACGAACCAACAACCTCTAAGGTTTTAAAAGCTATGAACGTAACCGATGATATCGGTCGGGGAGTTGTGAGAATTTCTCTATGCCTAGGACAAAATCCCGATGCCTATGATAGAATCTATTCTGCATTAGAAAATGCCTATAACAAATTAGCAAAAATAAAAAACTATTAATGAAAAATTGCTTATGTTTTTTCTTATTAATACTCGCAATGAGTTCTTGCACTTTTAAAAAAGGTGGAGCCCGTAATGAAATTCAAAATGGCCATTATCAACTATATTCTCATCCAGCTGCAGTCGAAATTGAAGAAATAGATCCTGATATAAAAAGAATTGTAATCATCAGTACCAATGATCTCTACGGACATGTTGAAGAGCAAGCCGAACAAATGTTTTCTCAAATACGAAATCAGTCTATTCCCTACTTTACTGGTGGGGCAGCTTACTTTTCTTCGTATTTAAAAATTTTGCGTTCGAAATATCCTGATGAAGTCCTTCTTTTAGACTCAGGAAATGCTTTACAAGGAACACTTCTAGCTAATTCTTTTAATGCTGAGCCTATCTTAAAAGTTTACGAGTACTTTGATTATGATGCTTTAATTTTTGGAAACAATGATTTTTCTTTCTCGACTGACTCATCTAATCAAAACAAAGAAAAAAAACTCAATATCATCAGCCAATTGAAACAAAGACTCAAGTCAACCTCGCTTACTTTTTTAGTAAGTAATCTTTACGATATATCAACTGCAAAAACTCTTGATATACCGAAAGCAAAAGAAAATATTATAAAAGAGGTTAACGGTATTAAAGTTGGACTCATTGGAGTTACTTCAAAAAATCTACTTGCTCGTCACCCCAAAGAGATTCTGACTGGTTTGTACATAGATGAGCTAAAAAAAAATATTATACAAAATGCCCATGTTTTACGTAAAAGAGGAGCTCAAGTTATTGTACTGCTGGCCCATGCACAATTGAGATGCGGGCTCAAACTTATGCAGGAGAAGAACCTGAGTAAATATAAAGTTAACTTTGTCCCCTCCGATTCGAATCACTGCAAAAATGAAGATGAACTTTCAGAACTTCTTTGGTCTCTCCCTAATAAAACAGTGGATGCTGTTATTGTTGGGGGAGAGCCAAATAAAATTGCTAATTTTGTAAACGGTATTCCCGTTATGCAAAACTTTGGATTTGGTAAGTACTTTTCAAGAATGGAACTATACTTTAATAAAAAGAAGAACCGAATTATTCATGAGAAAACTAATATTTATCAACCTACGGCAATTTGCCATAATTTTTTTAGAGATACTCAAGATTGCTATAGTCAAGATAACTCTGTTGATCATGACAATATCATCGGAGCACAATTCCTTGGAGTGCCTATAGAAAAAGATACACAATTAGAAAAAATACTCTCTTCTTATGCGCAAAAAATTCATAAATTATCTGATAAAAAAATTACTAACTTACCAGAAAACTTTACTCACTCCTATGATTTCAACTCACCCTTTGCTAGTTTTGTGGTGGATATCATAACCAAGAATCTAAAAGCGCAAATTGGGATAGTTTATTCCAATACCATTAAGCTCGGATTGGAAAGAGGTATTTTGACTTACGGTCAGCTTTTCAAGGCATTGCCTTTTGAAAATAACTTAATGAAAGTCCAAATCAAGGGAAGCGAATTAAAGGAATTGATTAAACTCTCATTTGAAACTAAACCTCTTCTTAAAGCCTACTTTTCAGGGATTAATATTGTCATTGCTACCAAAGAGGGTCGAGATAATGAATTAAATCATAACGAACCCTGGAAAAAGGAGAAAGACATTCTTATTTTCTTAGAAGATGGCTCCGGCATTGAAGATGAAAAATATTATGAATTGGCAACAATTGACTATATCGGAGAAAATATTGATTTCTCACTCGGAAAAGTTTTAAACAGAATTCATCATAAAAATAAAGAAATGATAGAGGTTAACTACAGAGACCTGATCGCAAATGAACTAGAGAAACAAACATCTTTTGAATCTGTTATCGATAAGTACAATAAAACAAAGCGCGTTATTTTTCAAACTCACTGACATAATACATAATCTCTATAACAAACTGGTTTTAAATCCCCAACGCAAAAAGACGCTTTTAAATAATCCTTACAACTTTTGATCTTTAAAGGAAGAAAACTTCTCCCTCTAAAACATGCAGGATTTCCAACTTTATCACAGGGCCAATGACCACATACTTTATTTTTACTTGATGAACATTTCCCACCAATCAATTCAGTCCAAGCATTTTTACATCTGTGACAATTAAACTCTATTTCATTCTCACAGTTTTTATTCAACTCATGACAAAGTTTTTGAAGGTCAAAATCATCCTGACCTATTAACATGCCTTCGTTATATTCTTTATAAACTCTTAGCCCTCGAAAAAAGCTAATCGGGCTAGATGAGGAAAACTTTTGGTTCAAGCTACTACTTTTTAAAATACTTCCTTTGTTAAAACTATTTTGAGAATATAAAATATTAAACAAAGGTATTTCTAAGTGAAATGTTTTATTTTTACTTAATTTTTCATATTCACCCTTAATCTCTAATCTAGGCTTAAATTTTTCTTTATTCTTATACCCTTCAAAATACATGCTTAAGTATAAAACATTCATTTCAATAATGACTTTTTGATCAAGTTTTTTATCAATGCAATTTTCTTCACTACCTATCTCGACCCATCTAAGAATGCCCGGACTTTTTATTTTCCCTTGATTAAAAGGAGTTTTGTAAAGGAGGCAAAAGTCCTGGTGCTTATTTGTGATTTGCAAAAGAGATAACCATACATTGGGTGGGAATGAAATAACACTTCCTGAATTTATGTCACTATTAAGTATTTTTATTTTTTCGCTACTGACCACAAACGAATAAACTTGAGACCAAAATTTTTCATATTGGTCTTCTTGGTTGCAAGAAAATATGAATATGATTATTAATAAACTTCTGTATAGCATCTAAATCCTATTTCAACATTATCTTTTAATTCTTCTAACGGACTATAAGAATGTGAATCCCAGAAAACATGTTCAGCTCTTTGTTTTTGTCCATCCCAATAAGCCCTCTTGCCTATTTCATGTATTGAATTTTTCAAAGAAAAATAATAACTGCTTAATTTAAGGTTCTTATCTGGAACGATGAGGTTATTGTACGCCTCTAACGGACCGCCTAAGACACTAAATAATCCCATCCATGTCACACTATCATCATGATAAGGATTATAGTCTTTAGCTAAACATTCTTTTGAATAAATCTTGCCACAATACTTAGGTATTTGTTCTATTTCAAAAAGTTCTTTTTTTCTAGTCCATGGATAGGGTTTTTTAAAAATTTTAATAGGATTTATATTTTTTTCATCACTTGGAATAAAACTCGCTGCATCCATAAAATGCGCCTGCATTAACCTTTTATTATGATATTCACAGTATTTATTCATTTGCTCTAAACTTAATGAGGTCGAAGGTAAGTGCCATTTTTCATAAGTAATCGAGTCAAATTGAGCTCCTATCTTGTCTTGCCACTGTAAAACTTGAAAATTTGAAACAAGATATTTATCAAGATAGATATTCCTACCACGGTTATCCCAAAACCAATCATATTTTTCATACTCAATTTTTTTGCGACGGCTGACATTTTCGATTTTTATTGGGCCATAACTGTACTTACGCTGTGGTAAAAACGTATTATTGCAAGTATTGGACAGCAAAATATCATATTCCGTGTTTCCGACTGAGAGGCTTAATAGGTGACCCTTGGGATTAAGCTCTAAGTAATGCAAATTGATTTTGGAATTAGGCGTTCTTTTTTTAAATTTTACAGAATAATCTTCACCTTCAAATCTAATTTTATGATCAGCTTCTAATCCAACTTGTCCCCTTATAAAACACTCTAAATAAAGTGGATTACATTCAAAATATTTATTATCAATTTCAAGACCATTGGGGATCATTAAACAGTTGAATTTATTTTTTTTATAATTATTCTCTCTATCCCCCTCCTGCCAACGCTCAAGTAATTGAGGAAGATACTCAGATACTGCCCGTTGTGAATTCAAGCTTGCTTCATAATCCTGAAAATTCCCATATTGGCCAAGTAAAAAGCCCAAACCAAGAATAACGAGGATAATCAGTATTATTTTATTCAAAAAATTTTCCCTTAAGTGACTAAAACATTAAACAATTATAAAATAATAATGATACGCCCGACAAACCAGGAGCTCAAATATTTATGAAATGGTTAGAAGAAATTAATCGAGAAAATAGCGAATTCAATGCCCCCCTCTCTTTTGAAGAGTATATGAGCAATTTTGAGAAAAATTGCCAAAGAGAACTTCGTACTTCAAGTCGCTATTTGAAAGATATGTTCGAGTACTATGGAAAAAATGAAAAAGGTGGTTACAATTTTTTCCTCAAAGAACATTATGATGCTCCGCCTGTCTACGGTCAGTATAAAACACAGGAGTTAATATTTAAAAATATCAGCAACTTTCTCGAAGAAGGTTATAACAACAAATTTATTCTCTTGGTTGGACCTAATGGATCTTCTAAATCATCCATCATAAAAAAAATCATGAGAGCTGCTGAAGATTACTCTCGTACAGATGAGGGCGCTCTTTATTCCTTTAGTTGGGTTTTTCCAATTGATAATTTTGTTAAAGGATCTGTCGGTTTAGGAAATCAACCAGTAAGTAGAAATGTTCCCAGCTACTCTCACTTAGAAGATAAGGAAATCAGTGCTATTTTAACCAGTGAACTTAAAGATCACCCCCTTCTCTTATTACCCCTTGAGGCACGTCAGCATTTAATTGAAGAATACCTAGCTGGTGAACCTGAATCACTTGATTATGCTAAAAAAACCTATCTGTATAATGGCGACTTATCTAAAAAAAATCGCATGATATTTGATGCACTTTTAAAAAATTACAAAGGTAATTATTCTGAAGTACTTAAACATATTCGTATCGACAGATTTTATATTGATAAAAGATATTCCATCGGTGCAGCGACCATTGAACCCCAGCAACATGTGGATGCTAGACTCCAGCAAATCACTATGGACAAGCGCTTGGCCAACCTCCCACCGAGTTTGCAATCACTAAACTTATTTAATCTAAATGGAGAGGTTGTTTTGGCTAATAGGGGTATTTTAGAGTTTTCTGATTTACTTAAGCGCCCACTAGATGCTTTTAAATATCTTTTAATGACCATGGAATCGAAAACTATTAATCTTCAAGGAATTCTGACCGAACTGGATATCTTTTTTATTGGTAGTTCAAACGAAATACATTTTAGTGCTTTCAAACAACACCCTGACTACAATTCTTTCAAAGGCAGATTTAATTTTATTCGAGTCCCCTATCTTTTGGACTACATCGATGAACAAAAAATCTATACTGAGCAATTAGAAAATATAAAAGAAAAAACAACATTTGAACCAATGTCAGTTGAAACCCTTTGTCTATGGGCAGTCATGACTCGCTTCCGTGCTCCCCTGGGAAAAAACTATCGAGACACTCGCCTAGGAAAGATCGCCTCAATGTTAAACCCCTTACAAAAAGCGCTCTTAATAGCAGAGCAAGAGGCTCCTGAAAATCTCGATAGTGAAGGTAAACAAATTCTAAAATCCGGCTTGAATCAAATTTTAAAAGAATATCGCAATGATGGGCTCTATGAAGGAAAATTTGGAATTTCTCCTCGTGAATTAAAACAACTTATTTATGAACTCTCTTCAAAGCATCGTGATATTAGTTTCGTAGAGGTCATCGAGTTTCTAAAAGAACTAGGCGAGAAAAAAATGGAATACGATTTTCTCAATATAGCTCCTCAGGGGGACTATCATAATCCTAAAAAGTTCATTGAGTTATTAGAAAATCATTGTCTTGATCGGTTTGACTCAGAAGTAAGAGAATCACTTGGCTTGGTTGATGAGCGCTCTTACGAAGAATATATTTCTAACTATATTATGAATATTAATGCCTTAATCAAAGGTGAGAAAATTAAGAATAAAGTGACCGGTAAATTTGAGCCTAGTGATATGTACTTTATTAATGAATTTGAGAGCAATATTAATCTGAAAGAAGCTCCTGAAAAATTCCGTTCTCATTTAATCTCACGCTTGGGTGCTTATTATTTAGATAACCCAGGCAAAGGGATTCTGTATGCCGATGTATTTGATGACTTGGTAAAACTGCTGCAAGAGTCATTTCGAAATGAGCAGAAAAAAATTATTAATAAGGTATCTAAAAACCTGATAATCTACCTACAAGATTTTACTGATGAGAAAGAAGGGAAAAACATACCAAATGCTCAACTTAATGTGGAAACAAGAGAACAAATCCGTGGAATAATTTCAATATTAATGAAAAAATTCCACTATACAGAAAAAGGTGCTATTAATAATCTCAAATATTTAATCCAAAAAAGATATTAGAGAATATGTCTCAAATTTTAAAAAGCTTTGGCACCCAAACATACCAAATCATTTACCCCGTGGCCCAAGAACACGATGGTTTAAGACTAGACCAATTTGTTCTAAAATACTTCTCTACGTTTTCTCGTGAAATTATCAAAAGAAAAATTGAAAAAGGCGAAGTGAAAATTCCAGGTCGTCCTTTTCCTCACAAGCCTTCGGCTAAAGTTTATCATGGAGAAAGTGTTCAAATAGTCACTCATAAAGAAGGTTTGGAGGATGAATTTTGGAGAGGCCAGAAGCTAAGACTCGACTCACCTTCGATCATCTTTGAAGATGAAGATCTTTTAGTTATTAACAAGCCTCCTTACATGAGTACTCACCCAGCTGGTAATCACCTTTTTAACTGTGCCACCGTCTATTACGAACCCCTCTATGGCCACACCA
>CALFYV010000183.1 GCA_937952395.1 uncultured Bacteriovoracaceae bacterium
GTGAATCAAGTTTTTTCTCAAAGCAGTTCGACCTATATAAACTTTACCAAAGGTCATATTGGCCATTCGATGGGGGCTGCCGGAGCTTTAGAGCTAGCAGGGAACTTGGGGAGCTTTGATGATGGTATTGTCCACTTTGGAAAAAATGCAGAAGAGATTGATCCTGATTGCGAAATGAAAAATTTAGTGATTAAAGAGTCGAAATTAGTTGGCAATATCGAGAGCATCTTGAATAATTCTTTTGGTATGCTTGGTATTAACTCAACAGTAATTGTAAAAAAATATAATAAGTAAATGAGGAGTGCGAATGACGCCACAAGAAGTCAGACAAGTTGTTATTGATATTATTGCCGATATTGCTCCAGATGAAGATTTAACTACGCTTAAAGACAGCGTGAGTTTAAGAGAGCAGTTGGATCTGGATTCCATGGACTTTTTAGATATTGTGATGGAACTAAGAAAACGCTACAAAGTAGAAGTTCCAGCTGATGATTATCCTCAACTGGCTTCACTAAGTAGTTGTGTCAGCTACTTAACTCCAAAATTGCTACAATAAGATTGAATATTCGATCGAACACAGACCGAGATAACTGATGAGTCATGCGGGGTTCCATTCTATTATTATTGGTGCTGGGATGTCTGGTTTGGCCGCTGGTATCCGCCTCGCGATGTTTGATAAAAAAGTTTTAATTTTAGAAAAGCACTCTATCGCAGGTGGGCTTAATTCTTATTATCAAAGAAAAAATTTACATGAAACAGGTGTGCGTAAGTTTGATGTTGGTCTGCACGCCTTAACTAATTTTATGCAAAAAGGTGAGAAGGCCAAACCGTTTGCTAAGCTCCTTAAGCAACTGCGGCTTCCCTATGAAAGTTTCGGGCTTAAACCACAGAACTATTCAGAAATAAACTTTCCCGACGCTCAGTTGAAATTTTCCAATGATTTTTCTCTTTTACAAAATGAAGTGCACCAAGTTTTTCCAAAGCATATGGATGAGTTCAATTATTTAGTAAGTGTGGTGAAAAGTTTTAATGAGTTGGATTTAAACCAGGCTTATTCTTCATCTCGAGAAAAATTAAAGACTATTATCTCGGATCCACTATTAATTGAAATGCTCTTGGCCCCATTGCTTATTTATGGTTCGGCTTGGGAAAATGATATGGATTTTGCCCAAATTGTGGTAATAATTAAATTCATTTATTTAGAAGGCTTTGCTCAACCCAAGGGTGGAGTTCGCACCATTATTAATATGCTTTTAGAAAAGTATCAAAGCCTGGGAGGCCAACTACATTTCAAAGAAGGGGTTGAGGAAATTATCCTTAGAGATAATAAGGCCATCGGAGTAAGGACGGATAAAGCAGAGTATTTGGCAGAGAATATTTTCTCCTCAGCAGGTTTACCTGAAACTTATGGCCTTTGTTCTGAAAAAAAAGAAACAGCCGCTTTAGGCAGATTAAGTTTCACCGAAACTATTCTTTGTCTGGATAAAAAAATTCCTATAAAAGACTTTGATAGCACTATTATTTTTTATAATGATTCTAACATATACAAATATGAAAAACCCCAAACGTTATTTGATACAAGTAGCGCAGTTTTTTGTTGCCCAGATAATTATGATCTAGAAGAACGTGAAGGTGAGGGGATGTTGCGTATAACCTATATGGCCAATTATGAAATGTGGAAAGCAATGGAACGTTCTGAATATTTAGAAGAAAAAGAACGAGTTTATGAAGCTGCTTTAAAATTAACTCGTAAACTGATTCCTAAGTTTAATCAAGAAATTCGTTTTAAAGATGTCTTCACTCCCACAACTATTGAGCGCTATACTTGGCATAAAGCTGGCACGGTTTATGGTAGCACAGAAAAATCTCGTAATGGGAAAACACATTTTGATAATCTCTATGTCATTGGTACAGATCAAGGGTTTTTAGGTATTGTGGGTGCAATGCTCTCGGGTATCTCTATGGACAATAGCTACGGCCTAATGGAGGTGCAATGAAATTTAAAAATGTCAGAATTGACTCTTTTGCTTATGAATTACCCAGTGAATTTTTGACATCAGAGCAAATTGAAAAAGAATTAGGCCCTGTTTATTCCAGATTAAAACTTCCTGAAGGGCGTTTAGAATTACAAACAGGAATTAAAAGCCGTGGTTTTTGGCCTGTGGGAACTAGGCCCAGCCAAATTGCAACAGCAGCGGCTAAAAAATTATTAGAGAAGAGTTGTATAAAAAAAGAGAAAATAGAAAAACTTATTTTTGCTTCAGTTTGTCGTGATTTTTTAGAACCAGCTAGTGCCAGTGTCGTACACGCCAATTTAGGACTTGCTAAAACTTGCCAAAATTTTGATTTAAGCAATGCCTGTTTGGGTGTTTTGAGTGCCATGGAATTAAGTGCTGCTTTGATTGAATCGGGACAAATAAAAAATGCTCTCATTGTCTCTGGAGAAAATGGTGGCCCACTTTTATTGGAGACCATAAAGTTCTTAAACACAGATGAGTCATTAACCAGGAAAGGCATTAAAAAATATATAGCAAACTTAACGATCGGTTCTGCAGCTGTCGCCATTCTTTTAACTCATAAAGATGAAACCAATTCCACTCATGAATTATTGGCCTCACAGAGTTTGGCCGATACTAGTGCCAATATCTTATGTCAGGGCAACGGCAACACCAATACTCTGATGATGGAGACGCAATCAGAAGAAATGCTACAAGCAGGAGTAAACCTTGCTCAAGAGAATTGGAAGCGATTATCTAGGGAACTAGATTGGAGTTCAGCAAGCATCAACAAAGTTATCACTCATCAAGTGGGTGTCGCTCATCGCAAAATAAAATTAAAAAAACTATATTTA
>CALFYV010000184.1 GCA_937952395.1 uncultured Bacteriovoracaceae bacterium
TAAACGAAGATGACCACTGGTACAATATCCCGAAGGAGTACCAGTGGTCAATTTGAGCGAGCGGAGCGAGCCACTTAGTTGCTGTTGTGTGATTAATTCATTGTGATTTTGAAATCTGTATCTCTCGATTTTTTCCGTCTAGTGTTACTTTCAAATGTTTAAAAAAGCCATTTTGTCCAAGTAGAATAGTGCTGCCAGATTCAGCAAAGTAAACGGTGTCTTGCCATCTTATTTCTCTGAATCCTCTTTTTTGTATGGAATGCTCAAGTTCTATGGGTGATTTGTATACTCTGAAGGTGCTCCCCCCGGCACCTAGGATGTCAAATCTCGGTTGATTTGATAGGTCTAGATTTAATATGCCGGCAATTTCAATAGGTAGGATGCTATAATCAGCTCCAGAGTCAACCAAAGCATAGGCTTTAAATGCCTCTTTGTCGGCTTTGAATGTTACGGGAATCATTGGACGAAATACCCTGTCTTCACTCAATCCGACAAATTCTATAAAAGGGAAATTCATCATTAGCCTGCAATCAAACCGCTAGGAACTAAGGCGTAGCGAAGTGATTTTTTGTCACTGCGGTTTTCTACTTTTTTCGTTAACTTTGTAAGTGTTTTCCCGCTATCAACTACTTTGCTGTTTTTTATTGCAACCCACTTGCCAGCGTATTTCTTTTCAATTTTCATAGTAGATTTGTTAACAGTGTTGGGATTTTATAATAAATGCCTTTTTAAGGCAAATAACAGAGCAATGAATTTTTCATATAACGTTCCAGAATATTTGAAGTTTACTTGGAACGAAGTGGAAAGTAAATTTCAGTGGAGTGAAGCGGAACCCGATATTCTGTGTTATATAATGTTTAAACTTTTTTAAAAGGTGAGGGTAGCGATGGTATTGCTATCCTCACCATAGGGTGCAGCCCCATGGGCATTGCTACTTCTTGAGTGCAATTCCGAGGGCTAGTGCTGTCCGTTCAGGGCAGGTGGTGTGAATGATCACCAGCTGCTTGCTGGAAGAGTCGAAAATTGTCAGCTCAATTCCAACCGGAACTATCTTTGCCGAGTAGTCCGATTTTGTCCGGCCACTCAGTCTTCTTATTGGTCCAAGATTTATTCCCCGGACCGTTGGCTCTTTTCGAGCCATACGGACAAATTTTTTTGCCCACGGGTTGTCGAGGTAGGTCGTGTGGCTGCCTCGACTTTTTCCGCCCTTGTACTTGGCCATGTATGGACCTCCTTCGCGATGTACTTATATCATACTATGTTATATTTGTCAATTCTTCTTCATGTCGCTTTTACTTGTTTTTTTAACCACCATTTTTTGATAATTGGTACTGTTAATGTGGAAAGGAAAAATCCTATTGTAGGCACAATTGCATTAATGAAAGGATTTCCTAAATTTGATACGAAGAAAAATATGACAATGACAATGTATGTGAGCACTAAAATTATAACTTTTCGTGTCCAGCTTGTTTCCCATGCCTTGTCAGCTTCAACGCGCTTGTTGCGAGATTTTATTTCTTGTAGTTCTTTTTGGATGTCTTCAATGGTTGTCACATTTTTTGATGTAATTTCTAGCAAATTTTTTCGTACACGGCGGCAACTAAGTGAAGAGGCGAGTTGGTACAGTGGTACCACCAACGAGCCATTTGAGCGAACGGAGTGAGCCACTTAGTTGCTGTTAAGTGCTGTTCGCTCCTTCTTTGATAACTTTAATATGTTTTCCACTACTTCCTTAGGGGCCAGCTGGTCTGTGTTAATGATTTCGCCAAGGTCATTCAGATTTGAGGCAAGCTCCTCATGGCATTTTGTTACTTGCTCGCCAAGAGATATCCGTTCTATTCTACGAGATTCACGTTCTTTGACTACTTCTAATGGTGCCCAAAGGGTATAAAGAAAAACTGGGACGTCTACTTTGAGCTCCTCAAAGAAATAATCAATTTGCTTTTTACTTGGAAAAACGTATTCAAATATGACGAGTTCATAACCAGCATCGAGGTAGTTGCGAATCAGACTCGCTCCGTTTTTGTAACCGAGACGGCCTTTCACAGTGCCAGTTTTTCTGACGATAAAATCTTTGAAGGCATCTCCCGAGATGCACACACTATTTTCAGATTCTTGTGCGAGGAGCTTGCCGACCGAAGTTTTACCGACTCCAGCTGGTCCGTTTAGAATGATTACTTGCTTCATATTAAAGTTAGAGCGAATGGCATATAACGGCCGCAACTTATGCGAACTTTGATGGCTGTATCATACGGCGAAGCCGAACAGCCGTCAAAGTTGGGAGGAGCGAGCGAATGCGAAGCGGAGCCGCATAGTTGCTGTTAAATGATGTACTTACTTTCCCATTCCGCTTTTAATATTCCCTTCATTGCTAAATCTTCGTATTTGCCATTCTTAATTATGTGCTCTTTAAAAAGACCTTCATCATGCATACCTAGTTTTTCCATAACTTTTCCGGACGCTGGGTTCCTTGTTAAATGGGTAGCAAAAATTTTATGGAGTTTTAATTTACTAAAACCATATCCAACTAAAGCACGTGAAGCTTCAGTTGCATAACCTTTGCTCCATTGATCTTTTTCGATCCAATAGCCAAGTTCAGCGTGATTTTCTTTTTTTTCGATTCCGAGGCCAACCGCACCGATAATTTCATCATTACCCTTAACAGTTATTGCATAAGTTATCCTTTCATTTGCTTCAAAAAGAGCTTGATGGTTTGAAATCCATTCTTCGGCAACTCCATCTGGATAAGGATGCGGAATATTACGTGTGGTGTCAGCCACTTCAGGTTGGCCGGCTTTTTTTTGGACAATTTTTGCGTCTGATAATTTGAAAGGTCTTAGTATGAGCCTTTCAGTTTCAATAATTTCTCTTGTTTTCATTTATGGCAAAGTAAGTATTTCATTTAACGGCCGCGCCTGTGCGAAGTTGCGCAGGTGTAGAATAGCCGAAGGCGGACACCTGGGCAACTTGGGAGAGGGGATTCAGGCTGAGCGAAGCCAGCCAGAGAGGAATCCCCGAACCGCACGAGGCGCTGTTATATGATGTACATTTTGACGGAGTAGATTTAGGGCTACCTTATTATTTTTTTGAATTTGATTTCAACAATTGGCGAGGGGCAGAGGGGGCTAGGGGGTGAATGCCCCGAGCCAAACTAGCCTTTCAGGTATTCGGAAATTTCTTCTTTTAACAGCGGCAACTCTTCTTTTATCGTTGTCCAAACAACTTTTAAATCAACTCCAAAATATTCGTGGATGAGTTTGTTTCTCATTCCAATAATTTTCTTCCATTGGATTTTCTTCATTTTGCTTTGGGTTTTCTTTGAGACTCGATTTGCCGCCTCACCAATTATTTCAAGTTGCCGAACAATTGCATTTTGTAAAAGTTCATCTTTGTAGAATTCGCGTGCACCTAATTCGGCGCAATATTTTTCAATAAAATCAATGGATTCAATAATGTGGTCCAAATAAACATTATCGTTTGGCGTCATAAATAACTTTTAGGTCTTTGTCTACGTGTTTTTTAATAGCAGGATGGAGTGCCTGTTTAGTGACCAGGTCGACCTTCTTGATTTTTACTTTTTTAGAGATTTCTTCTTCGATGTCGATTATGTCAAAAAATGAGACCGGTTTTGAAAAACTCACTAGAATGTCGAGATCACTTTTTTTCGTTTCTTCACCACGAGCATATGAACCAAAAAGTGCAGCATACTTAATGTTGTGCCGCTTTATAATAGGAAGGATTTTTTGGATGAGGGATTTTCTTTTTTGTGGTGACATGGATTTGGAGAATATCAAGTATATTAATTGTATCATTGTTAGATATTGTATCGGTATTTGCCACTTGACAAAATGAAAAAAGCAGTTATTGTGAATTCTTGTATTGTAACATGAAATGTTATGTCAAATGATTTCGGAAAAGCAGCCTTAAAGTATGCTCCAGATAAAGATATGGCTGAGGTCTTGCGTAGGCTTGCTGCAAAGAATCCAGAACTTGTTGAAGCAGCAAATGCTGAACTCAATGGCCTAAGGAGTGAATTTGAGGAAAAAGCAAAGGCCGCTTCTAAACTATATGAACCATTGACGCCTGAACAACAAGAATCATTTCTAAGCGGATTAAAGTCACGTTTTGATGCTCTGCCTCAGCTTCATGAAGGTATCAGCTGGACAGATGTTGAAAAATCACTCAAAGCAGATACTGAAGCCATGCAAAAACTGAACGCTTTAGATCAAAAGGGCCATGCCATGAATGTTTTTGGAGAAGATAATGGTGAACTGATCTTTGTTTCCGGATGGAATGATTATAACCAAGTGTCAAAATACCATCGAAATATTGTTTTCGACAAAGCGGGGCAGGATTATTTGGCAAAACTACATCCAACAAATGAATTATGCAATGGTAATGCGGTAGATATTGCAACAGCATTGGGTGTTGACCTAGCGGATCCGAATTTCCATCAGCAATTAATAAATGCAACAATAATCGGTGAATATAGTTTTGCGTGGCTTAAATGTGACGCTGCCAAACTACCAGTCGGCAATGCGTTCTATGGCAACCGCGATGGTATCTTCCGGCACGGTGCGCACGATCATTCTGACTATGCATCGTTCCGCGCCGCGCTAAGGGTCAAAAGGGCTTAGTCTTTGATCTTTGTTTTTTCTTTATATCTCACGCAAAAAATGCCTGCTTTAAGCAGGCATACCCCCTCATAAAAAAGAGAAATCAAATTCTTGTTATTGATTTTGGAAGGGGTGATTGAATATGTCAAAAATGTATTTCATATAACGGCCGCGTATAAACGAAGATGACCACTGGTACAATATCCCGAAGGGGTACC
>CALFYV010000185.1 GCA_937952395.1 uncultured Bacteriovoracaceae bacterium
AGCCTGGATCAAAAATGGCAAAGTCGATAGAGCTCCTGCCAACGGACAAAATGATATTTGTCTAAACGGTCTTAAAATCGATACTCCCAGTGAACATGAATGTGTTATCAAAGTAAAACTAAACAAAGATCCCAAAACAGAAATGGTGAGTGCCGAAGTAGAATCTGTCAGTATTGGTGATGATGCACTCAATTTTGAAAAAGCCAAATTTACATGGGATCCAAGTGCAGAAGAGAAATCTAGTGTGACTTTTGCCAAAGATAAGAAAGTAACTAAAGTCTCTGTTAGTTCCATCATTGACGGTAAAGAGTGTTCTGGAAAAGCGGAACTAGCCAAAGAAGATAAAGGTTGTAGTTTTACCATCGCTTTTTCTCCCGATGAATCAAATAAAGAAAAAGGCACAGCTATAATTAGTGATATTAAAATCGATGGCGTGGTAACCCCTGTTATCAAAAAAGAGATGATCCAATGGTCACTAACTGGAGAAGTTTCGGCTGATGGAAAAGAAAATAAGAATATCGAGGTTAAAGAAGGAGCAACGCTCAGTGCTACTTTAACATATGATGAAGCACACTATTGTACTGAAAAATTTGTTAATCCTAAGCAAGAAGTGCAACCAGAAAAAGAAGAGAAAGGAACATGCAAAATCGAAATAGAAAGTAGCTCTAGTAAAACTCAATTTGATCTTAAAGCGAAAGTTCTTATTGGTGAAGATGAAATCGATGATGCGAATTTAACTTGGTATAAAGTCGGCGCCGCTTCAGCTGAGGCCAAAAAAGCTTATAACAAAGATGAAGATATCCATAGTAAAGATGACGGTGAAGTTGATTTGACCCAAGGCGAGGAAGAAGAAAAAGAAATTGATTCTAAGGCCATCAAACCTGATCGCATGGAAAAAGATTATAAACTTTATGCCGTCTTTAAGAATGAAACTCATGAATGTCGTTCTGAAACTATCACCATTAGTGCAGAACCAAAGCCTTCAGACGGTCGAATGCTTCAATTGCAACAACCTATCGCTGCACCTCAAATGATGCCTGGTGGAACCCTCAGAGGCACTACTAATTAAATTTTCTGTTGCCACTTTAAGTGGATTTGATAAAAAGATTGAAGCTTTTTTAATCAGTGCTATGCCCGAGTTTATGTTGGAGATAATTACCAAGTTTTAAGTGGGTTTTTTAATCTTATGCAAAAAATTTTAGTCGTCGCACCTAATCCATGGGCCTACCAAGAGATATTAGCTAGAAAAGAGAAATATCATTTCGTTTTTTATGAGTCTGATTTTCAAAATGATGAAATATCTCTTTTTAATAAAATACGCTTAATTTTAGGGCTTAATTTTGAAAAAGAAGTGCATAAATTAGTCCAGTTCTCTAAAGAAAATAAAATTGAGGCTATCTTAGCTGTGGATGAATTCATTAGCTCACTCATTGGCGCTAAAGCTGCCGAGATACTTGGCCTCCCCCATTACGATTTGACCCTTTGTTTAAAATTGCAGCATAAATATTACTCGAGACAATTGCAATTTGAAACTATTCCCCGCTACACCCCCAAATTCAGTCTACTTAATATAAGTGGAGAAAGAGATTTTCCTTTTTTTATAAAACCCATCAGAGGCTCAGCTTCACTTTTAGCTTATGCAGTTCATGATAAAGATGAATTAAGAAGGGCCACCAATGTTTCGCTTATCAAAAAATGGTTTTTAAAAAGACTACTCTCACAGTTTGAAAGTTTAACTGTTAAATATGCTAATCTTAAACTGACGGGAAATCCTTGGGTTAAAGAAGAACTGATGAGTGGCCAGCAAGTCACAGTTGAAGGCTTTGTTTACCGAGGGGAAAATAGCATTGTAGGCATTGTCGATTCTGTTATGTACCCACAAAGCAAAATCAGTTTTGAGCGCTTTAACTACCCCTCGAGACTACCTAGAAATATTCAAGAAGAAATTTTACAAATCACTCGTGAGTTTATTTCTAAAATTGGGTTTAATTTTGGTTTTTATAATATTGAATATTTTTATCATTCCCAAACTAATCAAATTAGTATTATTGAAATCAACCCTCGTATGGCCTTTCAGTTCAGTGATCTTTATGAAAAAGTCGATGGATATAATACTTTTGATACTTATATTGATTTAAGTTTAGGCAAAAAACCTACTATCAAATTTCAACAAGGTAAATACGCTATGGCCACGAGTTTTGTTCTCAGGCATTTTGAAGATGCTTATGTGGCCAGAACTCCAAGTACACATGACGTTAACAAGATTTCAGAGAAATTTGATGCCCGTATTTTAATTCAAGCTTGCGAGAAAAAGAAACTTTCTAATGATTTCTTTGAAGATACTGAAAGCTATCGTCTTATGAGTGTGAATATAGGTGCTGCAAAGGATGATGAGTTAAATCAAAAATACCAAGAAATTTGTAAAGAGCTTACCTTTGAACTTATTAGCCTAAAGCAACAAAATTTTAAAAAATATCTTCATGCCCATTACGTCAAATTGCTCTTTCTCTTCTACTGAGTTCAAGCTTCAATCATTCATTTTTTTAGTAGCTAGATTGATTGAACTTTGAAAAAGAGTGCTTTTAGATAAAAACCCTGGTGAAATCCTATCACCACCGGATGATCGTGCCCCTGTTGCCCCTTGGCGAGTAAAATAATTTTCTTGCGCTCAAGTTGGGCAGCCTCACTCACAACGGCCATCAAATCCTCTTCGCTTAAATGATGAGAGCATGAGCAAGTAATAAAAAGTCCGTTATCCTTGATTCGTTTTAAAGACTCACGGTTAGATTTCTCATAGGCCCGGCGCCCGGCTTGAAAATCTTTTTTCTTTTTAATCAGCGCTGGGGGATCACAAACGATAATATCATAAGGGCCATTTGGTATCATTTCGGCTTTATGAATGATATCAACTTTATGAATTTCATGATTTAATTCTCCGGCGTTCTGGCCACAAAACTCTAGTGCAGATTGCGAAGAATCAACAAAGTCAATTGTCGGATTAGTTCCCAATTGCTTGAGATTATGACCTAAGAAAATCCCCCATTGCCCTATATAAGTAAAAAGATCTAAAACCTTCACTTCTTTACCAGTGAGAAAATTTTTAGCAAGGGCCAAATTCCAACTTTGATCAAGAAAGAAACCTGTTTTCTGACCACTTAATAAATCAGCACGTAAAACAATTTTATCTTTAATCAAAAAAGGAAAATTTTGTATTTTATTAACTTCCACACAGCTAAAAATAATTTGTGCTTCTTCAACTAAAAGTCCTTCCTCAATTCGACTTGAACTATTATTTTTTCGAATAAGAATATGTTTACTCTCATCTAATTTTAAATTTTTTAAAACTTGCTTAAAAATTTCTTCCCCACTACCGATTAATTGCTCCATTCCAGCAGAACTGACCTGAAAACTGATCAGTGCGATGCTATCTGGGGAGAGAAAGTAATCCACCACTAGACCTGGTAGACCATCGGCTTCAGCGAAAATCCAGCGGAAAGACTGCTGAGTTAAATTTAAAGAAGAGCGATAATGGTAAGCGCTTATCATCTTGGCCACGAGCCAATTTTTATCTATCTGTTCCGATTTAAATTGCGAGAGCTTCTTGAAACTAATTTGACTCATCAAATTGCCATGGCCATAGGCCAAAAATTGTCCACGATTATCTAAGAGCTCCACCACTGCTCCAGGTGGTGTTCCCTTGGGGTAATCGGCTAAATCACTTAGATAAAGCCAGGGAGAGCCTTTTTGGAATTTCTGGTAGGCCCCATTTTGAATGGTCCATTGGTACGGTGTATTCATGGCCCATTTCTAGCATATCCTGTTGAAAATAGTAGTTTTATTAGAGTTAAATGAATTTTTTACACTTTGCGTCATTAATTATACAAACTGCTACCATTTTATGTTATTTAACATGTCAAAAATGAAAAGAAATGGAGTCAAAATGAAAATTGCAATCTTCTTATTAGTTCTTTCTCTAAGCTCATTTGCTCAAAGCAAATGGCAAAATGACTGCCAAAATCCGGCTAAACGAGTGGTAGAAAATATTGCAAATAATAGCAGTGAAATCCCAGACTATTATGGCAATTATGAGCGCTATAACAATAATCAGAATTATCAACAAGAAAGTGTTCCGAATCAGATTAACAATGACTACCAAGTCAAATCACAAGTTGTTTATCAAGATAATAACCAGCAAGAAATTGAAGTGGAAACATTTTCTAGAAATAGCGACAATCCACTTCCAAAAGAGCGAAAAGGTAAAAAAAGAAGATACAGAGTTCTCTACGATATCACTGATGATGTTTGTGCTTTTGAACAAGTTCAAAAAATGAGAGGTAAGAATTGAAAGCAGTTCTTGTCAGTTTAACTTTTTTATTCATTGTTAATACCTTCGCTCAGTTTCATTCTTTTGAGGGCATTCTTAAATTAAAAAAAATCGATAAGAAGAAATTTAAGCATTATTATAATAAATGAGGTCCTTTTGAAAATCTATAATACTCTTTTATTTTTGCTTCTGAGCTTTTTTTCTTTTTTGAATATATCGATTGTCCTTGCTGGAAACGACCTTAATATCGAAGTTTTACAACTAAAACCAAATCCTGCTAATGTTCGTGAAAATTTAAATGAATTAAAGAAAGAATTTTTAAAGGCAGATAAAATTGGCACAGACCTTATTGTAACGCCTGAACTCTTTCTTTCTGGCTACGGTCTAAGAGATTTTTATAGAAGACCTGAAGAACTCATAAACGCAACTGAGAAAGCTCTTAGAGAGTTAAAAAAATTAACTCAAAGCTCGGAAACGGCTATTTTGGTTGGTCATATAGTGGAAAATACAAGTAAGGGTAAACCTTTATTTAATTCTGCTTCTTTAATCTATAAAGGTGAAATCATTAAGCAAGTACATAAAACATTAATGCCAACTTATGATGTATTTGAAGATTATCGATTTTTTGAACCTTCGAATAAAAAACCATCAACAATAAGATTTAAAGATATTGAGCTGGCCATTGCCATATGCGAAGACTGGTGGGCAAATACTACACAAGCCAATGGTCAAGAAGGATATAAGAGTAATCCAGTTAAAGCTTTTCAAAAGCTTAAGCCAGATTTGGCCATCTCTCTCTCATCAAGTCCTGCTGGTCTGGGAAAAGTTTCTAGACGATTTGATGTTCATAAAGATGTGGCAAAAAAAATTGATGCCCCATTCATTTATGTTAATGAAGTACAAACCTACGACAATATCGTTACCGATGGTTATTCTTTCGTTCTAGATAGAAACGGAGAAATTATTGGACATGCTAAAGGTTTTGAAAAAGACAACTTAACTTTTCAATACTCTAAAGATTCAAAAGCTATTAAGGCCCTTCATGCACGAAAAATAAATCATGATCTTTTTTCTTCCACCGCCAATATATTGAGTTTTAGTAAAGCTTTGTTAAATAAGGCTGATCTTGATTACATCATTGATACACAAATTCACTTTCTAAAAAACTATGCTGAATCAACTGGTCACAATAAGGCCATCATAGGTCTTAGTGGAGGTATTGATTCGGCTTTATCAACGGCAATTGCCGTTAAAGCATTAGGTCCAGAAAATGTTCATATTTTTGCTATGCCAGGGCCCTATTCAGATCAAAAAAGTGAAGACTTTGCCAGAAACCAAGCTCGTGTTTTAAAAGTTCCTGAAAAGAATTTTCAGGTTAAATCTATTGTTCCTGCTTATGAAGCTATGTTAAAAGTTAATCCTGAATTTGTCGGTAATGTTGCTGAAGAAAATATTCAATCAAGTCTACGGGCCAATATTCTACTTAGACAATCGAATGTTATTAACAGATCTTTTGTTATGTCTAATGGTAACAGAGCAGAAATGCTCACTGGTTATTTCACCATAGGAGGCGATAATGAAGGGGGAGTTAATATTCTAATGGATTTATACAAGATGGAAGTTTA
>CALFYV010000186.1 GCA_937952395.1 uncultured Bacteriovoracaceae bacterium
TACTTCGGCAACTTCTTCAGGCATGATTTCTGGTTCTGGATTGGCCATAGCGAAAATAATAGGATTTTTGGCCATCGAAGCGACCATTTTTTTGGTTACAAGTCCTTTGGCGGAACATCCCATGAAAGCATCAGCTTCCTTCATGGCATCTTCAAGGGTTCTCAAATTTGTCTTTATGGCAAATTGATCTTTATATTTATTCATCCCATCTTTACGGCCTTGAAAGATAATTCCCTTTGAGTCACACATAGTTAAATTTTCAGGCTTTACCCCGATGTGGAGAAAAAGTTTAGCAATAGCAACAGCAGCAGCACCTGCTCCACTGAAAACAACTTTTACCTTATTAAGTTTTCTTTTGGTAATTTCACATGCATTGATAAAAGCAGCCGTGGCAATAATTGCAGTGCCATGTTGATCATCATGAAAAACAGGAATATTCATAATTTCTTTAAGTTGTTCTTCAACTTCAAAGCATTCAGGAGCTTTAATATCTTCAAGATTTATTCCACCGAAAGTTGGTTCTAATGCTCTTATGGTTTTAACCATGCCTTCAACAGTAGGTTCATTAATTTCAATATCAAAAACATCAATATCTGCGAATCTTTTAAAAAGAATACCTTTACCCTCCATAACAGGCTTACTTGCCAGCGGACCAATATTACCAAGGCCCAAAACAGCGGACCCATTGGAGACAACTCCGACTAAATTTCCTTTAGCAGTATATTTAAAAACATCATCAGGATTTTCTGCTATGGCCAAACAGGGTTCTGCCACCCCAGGTGAATAGGCCAGAGAGAGATCCCTGGCAGTTAAGCAAGCTTTAGTGGCGTTAACTTCAATTTTACCAGGCTTGCCTTTAGAGTGGTAATCGAGTGCTTCTTGTTTCTTAGAATCAACATTTTCAGTGGTCACAAATTGTTCCTTTTCTTTTTATCTAATTTATCAATTTTTCCTAGATAGGACTAGGATTAGCTTTGAAAAAGCCTATTTGTTTAAATTTAAAATAACCTGACCGAACTTATCCAGAATTTATGTAGAAAACACTCACTTTGAAAATAAGTGGGAGCATTTTGCCACTGATTATTGAAGTTTTTCACTCATTTTCTAATAAAAATTGTCCTCTTCTTAGAAAACAGAAAAAATGTTCTATAATAAAAAAATAAAGGTCAGGACGACCTTTATTCGAGAGAAAGGAAAGGAGTTCCGCGAATGTTCACACACAAAACTCAAATTTTTCTTGTACTTTTTATTTTGTCCGCTTGTGGAAAAAATAATTCACAACTAGCTCAAGTTAGGGGTGAAGCGGTCATTATCGGAGAAGTCGATTGGCAAGATGTTACTGACTTAGATGATTCAGCCCCAGAAAGAGTTAATTCTCACTTTGTCGCTGATTTAAGAATTCCAGCAGCCTCCAGTCGCTGTACAGGATTTATGATTAGTGAGGATTATCTTGTAACTAACGAACACTGTATAGAATCAAGTAGTGATGCCCGAGGGGTATTGGCCATTTTTAATCATGAAAAGGGTGTGAGTAGTAGTCAGTGGCACCGTTATCTTTGTGATGAATTTGTCACTAATAGTCGTATATTGGACTATGCCATTTTAAAATGTAAAGGCTCTCCTGGACTTCATCATGGTTACGTAAAATTTGAGTTAGAAAAAAGTGTTAAAAAATCAGATTCTTTGTATGTGATACAACAAAACTGTGACTGGAGAAATGACGACTATTGTGATTATTCAAAAAAAATAGCTTTTGGTAATGTTGTAGAAATCAATTCAGATATTGTCCATAATGCTGACACATTGGGAGGTTCTTCAGGAAGCCCGGTCTTCAACTCTTCTCATAAGCTCATTGGTCTTCACCACGCCGGCAGAACTAATGTACAAACAGGAGAGGGAATTGAAAACTACGCAGTACCGGCGAGTGAGATTTATGCCGACATTTCTACTTATTTTAGCTATACGTTGCCTGTGACCCAAGAAGGTGAATGGGCCGATTTTGAAAACAATAATTTAAAAAAGCGAGCCGTATGGATTAATTACGGTGGCGAAGTTGTTTTTTCCGGAAAAATTTCAAAAGGTAGTGACAGAGATTACTATCAAATAAAAGTTGAGAAAACTCAAAATATAAGGTTTCACTTAAAATTTCTTCATACTGTCGGTAATCTTGATTTAAAGATTTTTAATTCAAAAAAGCGGAAAATAGCCAAAAGTAAATCTCGTTCAAATGATGAAGTCATAGAACTGAACTTAGATCCCGGCTTTTATTATGTGAAGGTTTACGGACGAGGTAATGCAACAGCACCATACTCAATGAGCATTCAAGATATTTAGCCTTTAGTATTTGTAGGTCTCTTTGTTTCATATTAAGATGAAATAAAGGATCTTCCATGTCGTGTTCAAGACTCTTATTGAGTTTGATAATTTTTTTAATAAGCAACCCGCTTTTTTCACAGAATAATGTTGAACGGAAAGAAATATTTCGAAAAATAATAAGACAAGCGCGGATGGCCAATCAAGAAGGTAAGTTTAATGAGAGTAATCAAATTTTACAAAAATCCTTTAGGTATGAACAACGAAAGCTTAATACTCCGGCTATTGTCCTGTTAATTGTATCCGATAATTATGAAAAACAAGGTGACTATAAAAAATCAATTGAATATTTAAATTATTATATTAACCGTGAATTTAAATATCAGCATGAACAAAATCTCGCCGCTTACAAAAATAAAAAAAAAGATTTTGATTATGATAAATCAAATAGAAAACTTGTGAAATCCTATGAGAAAAAAGCCAGGCTTTTTTCTAAGTTATATCTAGAAGTTAAAGAAAACAAAAAGCCATTACTTCTTCAATCGTATAAAAAGAAAGCTGATTTTTACCAGGGGCTTTGTGAAAAATTCAAAGAGAATACCTGTTACGAATCTAGTCAGATCATACAAAAAACCCAGTCCCATATTGGCCAAGTTGAAAAAAGAAAATTTCGTTACAACTGGTTTGCTCAATATGCTCTACTATATTATGTAGATGATTTGGCATTGAAAAATCAAAATACTTTGGCCCAGCATGATCTTGATGCTTTATCCATTGCTCCTTGTGTTGGAGCCGGTTTTGCTTACAGAAATTATTTGTACGAATATAATATTCAAAGTTGCGCTTTTTTTGGACAAAGTTATGTCAAGGAAGGCAGTCGCTTTGCTTCCAATGCTAACTATGAAGAATCTGTTTTTGTTTATGGCCTGTTAGCAAACGCAGGATTTTATGGAAAGTTTTTTCACCCCAAAGTTCCGGTGGGATTCTCACTAGCTACGCGTTACCGTAAAGGCGACTATCCTGATGCGACTGCTGCAGGGGACACATTCCGAGTTCTTGACCAGGCAACAGTGAGTGTAGGAGCGTTCTTTGAAATTAAATATGAGCACAAGCATTACGATTATGTTTTCAAAAGCGGTGCCTTCGACGACTTGAATAGTCTATTATTTGTTTTCCAAATAAACGTGAATCATTTTTGATTAACGCCACGCACTTTATGTAAGATGGTTACCTAGTAAAAAATGAAAATAAAGATTGGTATTATATCAGGAGAAATAAATGAAATTTTTATTATTAATAGCACTCGTTTTTAGTTGTAATAAAGAACCAGCGAAGTCTCTAACTCAGAAAATTGCTGAACATAAACAAGCTTCAACAGGTAAAATACCAGAAGAAATAAAAGAATTGTTTGCAAAGGCCACAGATGATTTAGCCAAAACGGGTATAGCAGAAAATGCTTTATCTGAAGGTAATAAGTTACCTAATTTTGAAATCTTGAGTACTAGTGGTGAAAAGGTCATGATTAATACACTTTATGAAGATAAGTATTTAGTCATAGATTTTTACAGAGGGGGATGGTGTCCTTATTGCAAACTGGAGTTGCAAACTTATCAAGAACTGCTGGAAGATTTTATTCAAGCAGGTGCGAGGGTGATTGCCATATCTCCTGATACTGTTTTGGAATCTAAGAAAACAAAGGATAAAAACAAACTTTCATTTGAACTTTACTCTGATCCAAATAATGAAGCGGCTAAAAAACTTGGATTGGCCTTTCAGGTCGATAGTAAAGTTATTGAGGTTTATAAGAAATTTGGAATTGATCTAGAAGCCTCTCAAGGCAATTCTGAAAATACATTACCGATGCCTGGAACTTATGTGGTTGATAAATCAGGCAAAATCGTTTTTGCCTTTTTGAATCCTGATTACACGATGAGAGCTGAACCCAGCGAAGTTCTTGAGATTGTGAAAGGTCTTAAGTAAGTTTTGCTGTTTTTTACAAAAAAATATGCTACAAGCTGCCATGCTTAAGCGTATTTATATTGAGATCTCAAATATCTGCAATGTTCAGTGTTCGTTTTGTCCTGTCGTAGAGCGTGATAAGCAAATTTTAAATCCTTCAAATTTTGAAAAGATACTTATTCAAGCTAAGCCTATCGCTCAGGAAGTTTGTTTGCATTTGATGGGAGAGCCATTGGCCCATCCTAATTTTGAAGAAGTGCTGAAGATTTGTGAAAAGTATCAAGTGCCAATTCAACTTACAACTAATGGGCTTTTAATCGAGAAAAAGAAAGAGTTGATCTTATCAAGTGGGTGTGTTCGTCAAATCAATTTTTCCCTGCAAAGTTTCAAAGATAATTTTCCTCATAAAAAATTAGAAACATATCTTGAGCCCATTATAACTTTTTCTCACGAAGCACATATAAAAAGGCCAGAGATGTATATTAATTATCGCCTTTGGAATATGGGAGTTGAATCAAATGAAAATGAAGAAATCTTTGATTACTTGGATAACGCTTTTGAGGTCAAAATAAATCGCAAGGTTCAAGTTGAAAATATTAAATCCAAAAGAATATGGAATAAGGTTTATCTGCATTTTGATTCTCGTTTTGAGTGGCCCACCTTGGATAGAGAGGTCATTTCTCATCAAGGTCGCTGCCACGCCTTAACTTCTCATATCGGAATTCATGCCGATGGCACGGTGGTTCCTTGTTGCTTAGATAAGGAGGCTATTATCAACTTAGGCAATTGTCTTGAGACACCCTTGTCCGCCATTTTAGAAAGTGAGAGGGCTTCCCGTATGCGCATAGGCTTCTCAAATGGCAAATTAATCGAAGAGCTTTGTACTAAATGTCAGTATGTTACACGATTTTTTGCTTAAAATCGGTGATAGCGTTGTGGAATATCATGATATTCCACATTAGATATGAAAAAACTGTTTAAGCCCTACTAAGAAATTATTAGCAGCGATAGCGGCTAAGATAAGACCAATGATTCGGCTGGTAATGCTGGCACCAGAATCACCAATATAGCGATAAATATGTTTGGATTGAATCATGAGAACCCAGGTAATAAAAACAATAACAAGCATTATAATCGCAGTTATAGCCTGATTGGCAATGGAGTGGCGTGAATTATCAGTAAGGAGAACTACCGCTAAAATAGCTCCTGGGGAAGCAATTGAAGGCATGGCCAGAGGAAACACGGCTGTGTCTTTTTTATTATCAATGATTCTCATTTCTTCATCAGTTTTACTCTCACCAAAAATCATGCTGAGTGCGAAGAGGAAAAGAATAATTCCCCCTGACACTTGAAAAGCGGGGAGAGAAACTCCCATCTTTTTTAAAATAATCTCACCTACAACCAGAAAAAAAAGTAATACGCCGGCAGAAATAAGAGCAGCGTTAGTAGCTATTTTATTTTTATCTTGTTGAGCATATTTTTTGGTCACGGCCATAAAAATGGGAATGGAACCTATAGGATCAATAACCGCC
>CALFYV010000187.1 GCA_937952395.1 uncultured Bacteriovoracaceae bacterium
TTTAACCACCTCAGCTTCTTTAGCTTCTACTTTAAGTGGTGCTTCTGTTTGACCAGCAAAAATGTTGGCTGCGGCTGCTAAAGATTCTGCACCTGAAGTTCCCAGAACCTTTTGCATAATTCTGGCACAAACGGCTACAACCTTTTGCATAACCCCCATGTGGTAAAGAACTCCCATAAGTGAGCTTGTAAAAATAATTGTAGGTAGAACCATAGTTGCAAAAATAAAACCCATTTTAGAGGGGTCAGCAATCTGTCCAAAAATGAAGCTACCACCTTCGGCGGAGTAACCTAAAATCGTATCAAAAGCTGCTTTTGCTCCACTAAAAACAATTTTTCCGATGGTTGTTTTTAAAATAATAATGCCGAAAAAAACCTGTAACAAAATACCGGTAATAACGGGCTTCCAATTAATGGCCTTGCGATCAGAACTTAATAAGTAGGCGAAAAACACCATGGCAAAAAGCCCAAAGAAGGAAATCATTTGTTCCATTTTTTCTCCGGTTTGAAATCAACTGATCTGAATTAACAAGCTCGTTGCCTAAAGGCAAGAAAGATTAAAGAAGGTGGAAAATTAAAAAGACTTATTATAACCAAAGAGTGCAAGAGAGCTTCCTTGGAGGTTTTGTGAAAAATTTTCTTGATGCCATTGTTTTCTACTTGTTGTGTCAAATTCTTCTAGATTTTCAAATCGCACATTTGTGTATTCAGGAGCGACATACTGATTCGTGCGCTCAGCTTGAAGCATTGCAACAACGATAACTCCACCAATAATGCCGATAGAAGCCCCTACGATAATATTTTTATAATGATCACTTGGCTCACTGACGAAAGAAAGAGTTGAGAGTCCAAGAACAGCCCCGCCAAGGCCGGCACCAGTGATGATATACAAATCCCGTGTGGTGTCTTCAACTAGCGATGCATTGCTGTCATTGGTCTGGGCCAAGATATTATTTGAAAGCAATAATGTCATGAGAGTCAGAAAAAAAAGCCTATACATAATAATTCCTTGGTATTTTAGTCATATGAGCCTATTCATCTCACTTACTTTACCCTATGATTATTCTAAATTTTTCTTCGGAAATATTCAATCTAAACGAGGTTTATGCAGCAACGATTCTACCCTTTTGACATTATTGACAAGAAAAAGAAGGGATTTGAGCTTTCTGAAGAAGAAATTAAGTATTTCTTGAGTGGCTTTATCAACAAAGAAATTCCTGATTATCAAATGAGCGCACTCCTTATGTGCCTTTACCTTAAGGGAATGAGCTCTCAAGAGACAGCAGCCTTCACTGATATAATGACTTATTCAGGTCAAACTATCGATTTTGAACGAACTGATGTCATTGATAAACATTCCTTAGGTGGGGTTGGTGATAAAGCTTCTTTTGTCCTGGCTGCTATTGCTGCCGCTGCAGGAGTTAAAGTTCCAATGATGGCGGGAAGAACTCTCGGACATACTGGGGGAACAATCGATAAAGTGGAATCAATTCCAGGCTTTAAAACTGATTTGAGTTTAGAAGAATTTAAAAATCAAGTTCTCAGTCACGGCATTGCTCTGGTTAGCCAAACAGGAGAAATTGCTCCTGCCGATAAAGCTATATATGCACTCAGAGATGTGACTGCCACCATTGATCATATTCCGCTCATCACTGCCTCCATTATGAGTAAAAAATTGGCTGAAGGTGCTGCGGGAATTGTTATGGATGTAAAAGTCGGCAATGGGGCTTTTATGAAAACCAGAAAAGACGCCCGTGATATGGCCAAAAGCCTTATTGCTACTGCCAAAAGATTTAATCGCAAAATGGTAGCCCTAATTACAGATATGAACCAACCTCTCGGTTTTTGTGTCGGGAACTCATTGGAAATTATTGAAAGCATCGAAACACTAAAAGGGCGAGGTCCAAAAGATTTAGAGACATTGAGCCTAGAGCTCGCTGCTCACATGATTCATATTGGTGGGAAAAGTGAAAGTTTTTCTAAGGCCATGCAAAAAGCCAAGGAAGTTCTAAAATCCGGTAAAGCTTTAGATGAATTTAGAAAATTAATTGAGTACCAAGGTGGAAATTCAAAAGTTATTGGTAATTATGACCTGTTACCTCTGAGTAAAATAACAACAGAAGTTCTCTCTCCAATCAATGGTTATGTAAAAAGTTTTGAAACGGAAAAAATTGGATATCTGCTTAATGACTTGGGTGGAGGAAGAAAGAAAAAAGAAGATATTATTGATCATAGTGTTGGCTTTTGCTTCCATAAAAAAATTGGCGATAGTATAAAAGAAGGCGAATCACTGGTAACTATATATCATTTAGATAAACAAAAAGACTTGGCCAAAGATATCGCACAAGAATTAAGAGACTCCGTTATTAAAATTGCAAAAACTAAAATAGAAGCGCCTGAACTTATTTATGAAAAATTGGAATCTTAATGCTAAAAAAAATAAAAGAATCTTGCGAGTATATTAAAAAGAATACTTCGACTAAAGCAACCACTGCTATCGTATTAGGATCCGGACTTAGTCAGTTTGGCGACAAAGTTCAAAATGCTAAAATTTTGAACTTTGATAAGATCCCTCATTTTAAAACCACAACTGTTCCCGGACATGAAAGTTTGCTCATTAGTGGGAAAATAGAAGGACATGAAGTTATCATTTTAAAAGGAAGGGTCCACTTATATGAGGGACATGATGCTGCTGATGTCGTACTACCAGTGAGAGTGATGGCAACACTGGGAGTAAGAAATCTTATTCTGACCAATGCTTCAGGTGGAATTAATAAAGACTACAATCCCGGTGACCTGGTGTGTATTTCCGATCATATTAATCTGACAGGAAGAAATCCTTTAGTTGGTCCTAACTTGGACGAGCTAGGAGCTCGTTTTCCTGATCTCAGCAATGTTTATAATAAAGAGTTGAGAGAAATTATCCAGAAAGCGTTCAAAAGCTGCAATATACCATTCAAATCAGGTGTTTATTCAGCCGTATTAGGCCCTAGCTTTGAAACTCCAGCAGAAGTCAAAATGCTAAAAACCCTAGGTGGAGATCTAGTCGGTATGAGTACTGCCATGGAGGCCATAGCGGCTCACCATGCAGGTATGCGGGTTGCAGTAATTGCCTGTGTTACCAATTTGGCAGCTGGTATATCATTAGAGATGTTGAGTCATGAAGAAGTCAAAGAGGTTGCTTCAAAAGTTAAAGAGAAATTCTCTGAACTTTTATTCAAGATATTGAGTTTCATGAATTAATGGAGCGAATGTTCCAGGGGAAGAAATGGGCCTATCTAAATCAGAACAGTTAGTTGAATCTCTTAATTTTTGCGTTATTGACCTCGAAACAACTGGTGGAAACCCCACTGTTGATCAAATTATCGAAATAGGCCTCGTCAAAATTGCAGGAAGAAAAATAAAAGAAAGTAAAAATTTTTTAATTAATCCTGGTGTACAAATCCCAGAGTTTATTCAAAAACTAACTTCTATTAAACAATCAGATATAATTGATTGCCCTAAGATTGAAGATGTTATTGATGAAATTATAGAATTTGTAGGCAGTGATATCATTGTTGCTCATAATACTTCTTTTGATGTTCCTTTTTTGAATGGAATTTTACAAAAAATTGGCAAGACACCATTTCCTAATCGTGTCTTGTGTACCAACGTCATGACTAAATATTTAATACCCGAGATCATGAATTCCAATTTAAATTATATGAGCCAGCTTTTTAATATTGAGCATTTGAAAGCTCACCGGGCCATAGAAGATGCCACAGCAACGGCTTATTTACTAATTAAGTACTTAGATATTTTTATTGAAAAAAATATTAGAAAAATTAATCAGCTTTACTATCCTAGAAATAAATTTGAGCTCGACCGTTTGCATATTGAACAAGGCACATCGGAAGAAGAAATTTTAGGAATATTAAAAAGTACAAGAGCTCCTGTGGTTTTAACTTTTAAAGGCGAACAAGGTGTACTGCAAGCAACACTGCCATTGAAGCAAGCTGCAGAAGAACTAGATATCGTTAAATTGATGCTCAAAAAAATTGACTGGAATATTCTAACTATTAAATTAGTGGGGCCATTTTTCGAAGGACTATTACAACTTAATGCTCATTACTCAAAACTCCCTGAGGAAAATAAAAAACTGATTCTTAATTATTTGTACAAACAGTATAATATTAATGATAAAAAATATAATAAAAATGAAATGGAACAAATTGATTTCATGATGGCCCCTCATCTCATCACTAACCAACTGACCGTTTATTCTTTTTTTAACTTGAATACAAAAAATCAACTTATTTTTAAATTCCCAGGACATAAAAAGAAATTTTTACAATACATGAGAAATCAAATTAGCCGTTTCGAGAAAAACGCAAAAGGCCGCAAAAGAAGCAATATTATACCTCAGCTTGTTCCCTTACTATCAACCTATATTAATGAAATCAAAGAAAGTTCAAGATACCTGTTTATATCAAGAGCCGCTTTTAAAGAAAACCCGCAAGAACAACTAAATAAAATTGATAGCTTTCTGATGAAAAATATGAATTGCTATGACTTTCCTATGTCACATCTTTAAGCAATGATGGGGCCGTTGATGATTTTATCATAATGGTCTTTCCTAAATGAATTTCTAATCCTAAATAACTTATTAGGTGGCTTATCAATTTAGAATCTGTAATTCTGCTTTGATGTTCAAAATCATGATTGATCAGTAGCTCAATAAAATCTTTTCTCTCACACATACTTCCTGTAAGCGTTTTGTTTTCTTCATGAGAAATAAGAAGATAGTGAGAAAAAGAAGTAATGATTTCACCCATTATCAAATAAAAAATCATGGCCAGTACGGAGCGATTAAGTGGCTGCTCAAAAGCTTCAATACGTTTGATATCTATATTAAGCTTCATATTATTTTCTATTAATCGAAATCTTAATAAATGAAAAGCTTGCTCAAATGATTCGACAACTAACTTTTTATCAGAAGATTTAAAAGTATTTTTCAAATCCATGGGTTTAATTTTGGAAAAACCTAAGAATGTTTGAACAAGGTCACGACAGCGTCGTGCACCTTTTTTCATCTCTAAAAGATGAGATATGGTCTCATCACTTAAGTTATCTTCAAGCTCAAAGACAGAAAGAGCGGCTAAAATACCTGCTAATGGATTATTGAGTTCGTGAGCTATTGAACTACTCACAATACCTAATTCCTCATTCGAAGGAGCCAAGAGTGTTTTTGCTTGTTCATAGTCATTTGAAACAAATACAAAAAATAAATTTGCAGTCTCATGAGAATCAATTTCTTTTTTAAAAACTTTATAAGTTTTAGAGTTGATATTAATCGTTTGATTATGATCTAGCTTTAAACATTCTTTACCCATCAATTCTAAATTAATAAATTGAGCATTATGACGGATAAGATCCCCTTTTAAGTTAAAAAGCGCCATGGGTGTTTTAATTTTAAAAAAAGAGTCCTCCCAGATCTGGTGCTCTTCTTCAAATCGGTTGATCAAGTTTCGTCTTATGAATGTATTTAAATAAATACGAAACAAGTGCATGAGAAGAAAAGCTTTTTGCCCATCAACTTCTGGATTTTTGACGCCAATATACTCTTCCACTTCGGTATTGATGATAACCGGAATAGTGTAACTACATGCACTTACTTCTTCGAGTTGTTCCGGTTGTAGAAAAACCAATTCAGAGTGAGTATATTCATACCAAAAATTCAATAGAGAAACTTTCAGCTCATCTTTGCTTTTAATTTGAAAGCAATATTCTTCGAAGAAGTTTAGTTCTTCAATAACTTGAACCTCATGGGTTTTATTTTTTAAAATAGTGAGTTTTTCCTGAAGGTACTTAGAGTAATTTTTTTCTAATCTTAAAAGCTTTTTAAAATTCTTAAATGATTGCGTTCTCGTTTTTAATCTTTTTTCTTCAATTGCATCCCAATAACTTCGCCTTAACTCATCATTGAAGTTTCCAAGTTGATTTAACTCAATTTTTTTTATCGCTGTATTATCTTGAGATAAATGAGGATTTTCAAACAAAGAAAGTTCTTTTTTTTCTAAGTAGAAAATTTTCGCCTGTTCACTTAAATCCGAAAAATTAGATAAGGAATCCTCAGCAGAAATTAAAAAAACCTCATTTGAATTGGCTTGATTTTTCTTCTCTTTATAAAAATCTGCCTTATCCTTAATAACTCTGAAATAATGACTCTTTATTTGTTTTAACAATATTTGATACGACTCTTCATCCTGCTCTTTTAAATGAGCATCAATGAAAACAGATAATTTGTGATTTTCATTGATAGTCTCTTGTGTATAATTAATCATTGCCTAAATTGTTTTTTACTGGCTTCAACCAATGAAAAGCCCGATACATTTTCCCCTTGGACTTTAACACCCCAATGTAAGTGTGGTCCACTAACTCTTCCTGTCATTCCAGCCTTCCCTATAATATCTCCAATATCGGCGATATAACTCTCTTGAACGGCAATTTCGGAG
>CALFYV010000188.1 GCA_937952395.1 uncultured Bacteriovoracaceae bacterium
TGCTCTAAGTGAATACTTTCTTGTTGGGTAATCAAATCAAGCAAAACAGCTTTTTGATGAGCATTAATAATATTGCCTTTTATATTTCCAGTTAAAAACTCACCTTCAATTTCCAGGTCATTAGCAAAAGCGTAGTCGAGTCCCAATTTATTCTTTAAGTGTTGAGCAAAATATTGAAAACCACCAGAGATGACGGCCAGTTTGTAGCCCAAAGCCTTTGTGGTTTTAACAAAATCTTCAACTCCAACGGTTAAGGGAAGGTTTTCTGCAATTGATTTCATTTTACTAACAGGAAAGCCTTTAAGTAACTTAACTCTTTCTTTGAGTGACTGATCAAAATCTATTTCCCCGTTCATGGCCCTTTCTGTGATGGCCTTGACTTCTTTGCCAATTCCATGAACCTCAGCAATTTCATCGATAACTTCAGCTTGAATAAGGGTTGAGTCCATATCAAAAACAATAAGCCTTTTATTACGTCTAAAAACATTGTCTTTGAGTAAGGCCAGATCCACTTTATGTATATCTGAAATCAAAAATAGATCTGATTTTAGCTTTTCCCAATTGGTTTTTTTTGTAGTCGTATTGGTGGTAAAATCCACTGAACAAAACTCAGCCTCGGAAACATTATCGATTCGGCTAATATTCATTTTATTCTGTGCCAGAGTTTCTGCAATTTGGCTAACGAAGTCTGCCGTGAGACCATTCAAGTTTACACAGCTTAAAATAAAGCGCTCATTTGTTTCTGGTTTTTTTAAAACTAAATCGTTCTCTAAGACTTTAAATTCTAATTCCATACCCATATTTTTGGCCGCGAAAAGAAGATCTTTGAGTAAGGAGTCCTCTTGTCCTTCGGCTCCAGTATCAATGAGAATACTTAGAGATAACAATCCGTGAGTTACCGATTGGCCCATATCGAGTATAGTTTTTTCTTCTTGAACAATAATTTTCATAAGCCGAGATGTGATACCGGGTTTATCCGGGCCTGTGACTGTAATGAGAATCAGCGGCTTCATATTTTCTCCTGATTTTTTTGTTCTTGTTTTTTTTGTTTTCTTAAGAGTCTTTTTTGCTTTCTTACTTCTTTTAGTTTAACAACGACCCCGAGTGAATAAATAGTAGCTGAAGCAATGGAAATTGCAGAAGCTAAATAGATAAGAACCGTGCCAAGAAGATCAAAGGGGATAATCCACCAAGTCTCATAAATCATGAGCATCGGGGTAGCGATCATTTGAATAACAGTCTTCCATTTCCCCATAGAATTGACCGGAACACTAATACCTTCAGAGTGGGCCAAGAGGCGAAGATAAGTGATGTACAATTCTCTTAGAACAAGAATGATAACAATCAAGGCATGGACCCTTCCAAAGTAAATCAACATGATCAAAAAACAGACGACTAAAAATTTTTCATCTATATGATCCAAGAAAGAGCCAAAAACCGTAACAATATTTTTCTTACGCGCGATATATCCATCAAAAAAGTCGGTAATTGAGGCAATAGTAAAAATCCAACCAGCAAACCATCCGAGGTTTGTTTTAATTTGAATCGCCCAAACAAAGTCTTGGCCTGCGATAAAAAGAGAGCCCACTACTAATGGAATAAGCAGCATGCGGAAAATAGTTAACCGGTTGGGTAGGTTATCAATCTCTAAATCATCTTTTTCTGCATTCATAGGCGACTTTTCCGGCTAACACTGTTTCAATCTCTAAGTTATCCTATAAGTGCTGAAAAATCGACAGGGAGTTAAAATGGAGCGTCACCTCAATTTGATCAAAAATGAAACAGGTATTAATGAAAAGAGAGTGTTGCCTCGCTTTCCTTTTTGCTACTTAATCTTTAAAACTTATAAAGATCAAGAAAGAAGCGAAGCAAAAGTTTTCGAAGTCAAAGATATTTCTCGAACTGGTATGCAATTGGGTATAAAAGAAGGTAAACACGACTTTCATAAATCTTCCACTTTTATTGGTTCTTTGCATTGGATCAGCAGTGAAATTGAGGTACAGGGAAGAATAAAATGGGTAACTCCTCACCGTGTAGGAGTGGAGTTTGATGAGGGAGTCAAGTTACGTGAGGATATCAATAAATTTTTAGATTTAGAGCAAATAACTAAACATATTAAGCCCTTGCACAATCCTCATTATGAACTTGAAACCCCAACTAGCTTAAAATATTGGTTAAGAGCAGATGGCCCATTAGAGCTTTTTGTTTGGACTCATCCGGGTGGTGAATTCAAAATCTTTCAAATCATTATTTTAGATAAGTTTATTGAGTGGGAAGATATCCATGGCATTAAAACGGGAAAATTGCTTTCTAAAAGAGATTTAGACACACCGCTCATCACGGAAGATGAATTTATTTTTAGTATTGATCAAGATATCGATACGGCCAAAGAAGATTTGGCCTTAAAATTTCTTAGTTTTTTACCACCCGAGTATTTGCCTCATGAAGTCATTGAATTCATCAAATTAAAATTGGCGCACAAGAATTAGATTTTTTCTGGTCTATTCCTGAGTATGATCATAAGATATGAGCAAATATCAGGAGTCAATCATGAACAGAAATCTAGCCTTAGAATTTATCCGAG
>CALFYV010000189.1 GCA_937952395.1 uncultured Bacteriovoracaceae bacterium
ACGAAAGTGAAATGACCTGTTTAAATTCCCACACAAAGGTCAGCCAGTTTATATTGTTTCTAATTTGTTGACCCTCTAACCAAGTTGGCACGCTGATTGCTCTCTAAGTTCATAGAAAAATGAATTAACTTGTTATTTTAATAACTTAGCTGCCCTTTAATGTAAAAATTTTGGGCAATAGCAAAGGATTCTGACATGATACACCTATTTTTTACCACTTTATTTTTCATCTCTTCAGCCTTTACAGCCTGGGCCGATGTCATAAGCTGCAATGTTGATGAGATTCGCCTTAATAAAAACTATGGCGTTGTTTTTGAGGGTGATAGTAATGACTTCGTCACTTGTGATGGCAATCTTATTTCTCATCATAAAGATGTCATTGTTGTCAGCAGCTACTTAAATAGTCAGCAACAAGTTCGTTTTAAAGTAAATATCGATGATGGAAAAGAAATTCTTGATTGTGAAAAAATTTCTATTGATAAGTATAACTATGAAAGCAATGTTCTTATTGTTAATCACAAACTTCTTGATTATCTGAATACCGATGAACTCTTCCAAACAGCCCAAAATAATATTATTGGTCAGTGTCTTATTAGTACTGAAATAAAGACAGGGCATGCTGTTGTTAATATTTTAAAAGTGAGAAGAGATAAGAGCGATGAGGTAATAAAAATATTAGATACACGTTCAGTTATTGCCGACGAAAAAGGTATAAAGAAAGGTGAAAAAAAAGATATCCTCACTAACCTAAAAAAGCTCATTGAAGATGGCCAGTGTGGACACACTTCAGAAGAAACTCAAAAACAAAAACTTGAAAATGATCTAATGAGAATTCTTTTTCAAACAAAGAGAAAGGACAGATCTCTTATTGGAACTTTAGAGAAAAAATATGACTTAATAAAAATTATTTCGAAACAAATTAGGGAAGGTGACTCGACTAGTGATATGAGTAAACTTCTTGATATTGGTTTTTCTCATGAAGATATTATAAAAGCCGTTAAGCTCAGAGTAAAACCAGGTATTCGTGTCGTCGAAGCTAATGAGAGTATTCCCAATCCAGCCACTTGCTATATTGTAAGAAGCAGCTATCGTAATGATGGTTATTGGGTCGCATATAGTTCTCACGGTGAAGCAGCTCGTGACAGTAATTACAGATATTATTTTACAGATTTAGAAGAAGCTAAAGATGCTATAAAAGGGTCTTGTGAAACAGGCTCTGCATTTTATAAAAATTTAAGAGCAATAGGAGCCCCTTTAGGTGCCTTCTTAAAAGAGGATATTTCTCTTAATGTTTTACGTGATAGTGACTTTACTGTTTCGGATCTTAAAGACCAATTTTCAAAAGAGGATCTTGCAAAAGTATTCACGCCTTCAGAGTTGTTCAGCTCTTACTCTATCGAAGAAATTAAGAGTTTGTACACTCTGCCAAGAATTTTAGAAGATAGAATAGACTTATATGATGTCCTAAAAGTTTTTGCAAAAGAGCAGGTTTTAAAAGCCGTTCCCCAAACTAATTTCAACGATGGCATTGACGAAGAAGATAAGAATTATAATAGAAAATGTGTCATCACAAAAGATACCTATATGATAAGAGGTGAAACAGTTTATCGGGCCTACGACAAAAATAATAGAGATTCGATCTTCCCTAGTCGCCAAGCAGCTCGAGACTTTCTCATTCAGAAAGGGTGTGATCAGCGCTTGAAGCTTCTTAAGGAGATGAATATAAGAAAAGCTGATTTCTCTAAAGCCCCTGAGTTGAAGTTGACTACTCAAGATAAGCGAGACATTGGCTTTGGTTTCGAAGAAATCAAGTCGGGAGCCTATTTTTTACGAGAACTTTATCCAACCTTTACTCATGCGGAAATCTTAGAAAAAAACCCTTCCATATATGAAGTTGTCGATGCTTTTCAAATGGATATTCTCTTCAAAAATGGTGTGACTGTCGCTGATATAATTAAAAAAGGTGCTGATGTTAATTATATTTTAAAAAATTCTCCAAATGCTAATCTTGCCAAAGGAGAATTAGTACGTGGCGTCGGCGAATTGAAAGATACAGAAATTAAAAAGGCCCCAGAAATGAAAGTTCCTTGTACGGTCTATCAATGGGATCAGGCATGGGTTTCAACCAACAAAGATGGAAGTATTGGTGGTAAATTCTGGTATGAAAAAGAAGCCAGAGAATCCATTGTACAGCAATGCCGTCCTCGTTTTTACAATCTAAGAGAACTCAGAAGAAATCATGATGTCTCTTTAGATATCATGAATGTTTACGCTCCCTTAACTCCTTCAGAAGCCAAAGAGATGGGTGCTCATTTAAAAGAGATGGACAAAGTTTACTTGCTAAAAAACTTTGTCCATCTTTATAGCGCTAAAGAACTTAAGGAGCTATACAGCGCTTTAGAATTAAGAAAATACTTTTCATTAAAAGAACTTATTCGCGCTGATTTCAGCAAAGAACAACTCAAAGAGGCTGGCTTCAAGAACAAAGATATACGAAAAACTAAAAAACAACTTAAACAAGAGAATAAATGAAATACTTAATCGTTACACTTTTTCTTATGCAAAGTCTTTACTGTCAAGATCGCGCTCCAGCTCTAGGCAGTATTGACGAAGTAGAAAGTGGAGAGGCGCAGTACTTAGTAGAGTTAGCTTTAAATGAAATCCGCTGTATTTCCAATACCGATAATAAGCGGGTGCTGATTAATCTGGGTAAGTCCTCTTATGAATTGGCGCAAGCCGGAAAAAAGCAAATCAATACAAGTCATTCCCTATTGCCAAGAGAAATTCCAGAAAACTATTTAGAAAACAAAAAAAATATTTATATTTCAAAATCTATGGCCGGAGATATCGTGGTAATTGAGCGCTTAAAAACTCATCAGAACGTCTATGCTTATCTGTGCGAGCGTCCAGGTTATGACATGACAAAAAGAACAGAACTTGATGGCTTTATTGCCAAAGCTGGTAAGCGGGCTGATTGTAAACTTAAACAGTTTGAAGGTGATTTTCAACTTAAGCTTTATAACACACAAAAAGAGCATACGGCTCTATCCCCTATTCGCATAGTTAGACTTAATTATGTTGATCCTTACGGACAAGCTGGTGAAGCTGGTAATGAAGTTCCTCAAACTGTATGCAAAAAATCCACTTCAAAAATGGCCAAGAAACTGAAACTTGGAATAAATGATTCTGATAGAGATTTAAAGAAAGCATATGAGAGAAGAATTGATGCTGAAGTTTTTATGATGAAAAACATCAGACAAAGATAAAAGAGGGAAATTTATGAAGTATCTATTTTTTGCTTTACTCTTTTTACACACAGTAAAAGCCGAAATTCCTAAACGCCTTTTAAAGGATTCCCAAATTCAAATCAATCAAGTGCTAGAAGATATATCCTGTTCAGAAGGTCATAAAAAAAGAATGATTGTCGGCATGGGTATTGATGAAATTTCTGCTGGGTCAATGATAAAGTTTGACACAGAAGATATTTTTCCTGTGGTCAAAAATCATCAATTTGTAAAAAGCAAAAAAATCTATTTGGCCAAGTCAGCTCAGGGAGATATTTTTGTTCTTGAGAAGAAGGGAAGAAAATATGCTTTCTACTCTTACTTATGTGAACGCAAAACCATGAATCTAGATAATTATTTACAAGCAAAAATTTTTATACAAGACTTTGATAAGTCCGATACTTGCTCTCTTAGAGAACTCTCAGGTGTTATCACTATTAATTTTAAAAATTCAAAACAAAATATTGATGAAAAGAAAACTATTGAGGTCGAAATGATCCCTTTAGAAAGAGATATTCATAATGGAGTTCAACTTGTGGTACCGAGAGTTTGTGAGGTACAAGCTGAACCTACGCGAAAACATACCTTCGAAAGTATCGTGAGGGATTACCTTATTTTAAGCGAAAAGGAAAAATTATCACTTTAGATATATAAAACTATATAGGAGCTTTTTATGAAAAACTTTTTAACACTTTTTTTAAGCCTGGCCATGCCAGTTATGAGCATCGCTGATGTCATTGAATGTACTTCTCAGAACAGAATTCCTGCGACCCTTAAGTACCAAACCATTTTTACAGGCAATAGTGATGACTACGTGAATTGTGATAGTGAAAAGATTTCGAGTCATCTTCATTCTATTCAAGTTAGCTCAGCTTCTGACGGTTTTAGCATAAAATTTAAAGTGGCCTTAGATGGTGTCCATTATGCCGATTGTAGTAAAATCTCGATCGACAAGTTTGGTTATGAATCTGAAAATTATTTTACTAATTTCAAAAGCCTAGAGTTTATCAATAATGAGCAATTATATAAATTGGCAAAAGAAAAAGTCATTGGTCAGTGTCATATTGATCTCGATATCAATTACGGCCATGCCATAGCGTCTATAAAACGTCTAAGAAGAGGAGATACAAGATACCCTATTGAAACCTTGGTGCAAAGAACAGCACTATCAGATAAAAAAGAACTTGTTCTAGCTGAGCAAAAAGCGGTAGGACAAGAACTAAGAGCTTTAATCGAAGAAGGGAAATGTGGAAAAATTGATTCAAAAATTAAGAAAACTCGTTTAAGTAAAGAACTTTTAACCCTTATCGTTTTAAACAAAGACCGCGCTTTAGTTGAAAAAATAAATAAAGACTACAATATAGTTAATATTATTGCCAACAACCTTGCCCAAAATACTAATTATAATGAGATTTTAGAGGGTAAGATAACTACTGAAGAAATTTTTCAAGCTGTGAAAAGTAGACTTCAGCCAGAACTAATAATGGCGGTAAAGCCGGGAGTTAAGTGTTCTATTTACGAAGATAATCAAGACTATTATCGCTATCAAGCCTATGATTATTTGGGCAAACAAGTTTATCGTTCAGATGATTTAGAAAACGCCCGCTCACATCTTGAAAAAGAGTGTGTTTCCGGTTCTGTTTTTTATGAACGCATGTATAAAACTTATCATTTTCCAGCTCATCATTTCGTAAAAGCTGGAATACTAGCAGCACAACTCAAACAAATTGGTATTACGCTATTCGAATTAAAAAATAGTGTTTCTGTACAAGAACTTAAGAACATTGGCTATACACTACCTGAACTTCAAAATGTTTTTTCTTTTAATGATTTAAAGGATGTTTTTCCTTTAGAAGAACTCTCTCAAACTAGTGCATTCGCTAAAGAAATAGTTGAAAATTTTTCAACCAAAGACGTTATGAGTGTTATCAAAGCAAGCCAACCACTTAACTTAGCTTTAATGAAAGCTCTTTCAGACAAAGTTGGATTAAAAGAAATTGTTGATAGTGGTTATGATATTGATGTACTCAAAGCTGCTGGCATTGGTATTGATAAATTAAAAGTTCATTTCCCATTAACTAAATTAGCAAAGGAGTATGGACCCGATGAGTTAGGCAAGGTTTATACATTTGACGAATTAAAAACTGTCTTCTCTCTAGAGAAACTGGCTGCTGGCACAGCTTTTATTAAAGAAATTCTTGAAACGTATTCTACACAAGAAGTGATATCAGTACTAAAATCAAATAAGATACTTAATTCATCTTTACTAAGAGGACTGACGAATAAAATTGGCGTAGCTCAAATCAAAGAAAGTGGTTTTAGTTTAGAAGAATTAAAAAATGCAGCTATAAGGATTGATAAATTAAAACCTCATTACAGTATTAATGAAATATCAAAAGCATATAGTTTAAAAGAATTAGTATATTATTATAACTTACATGAGCTAGGTGTGGCATATCCTCTAAGTATTTTAGCTTCAGAACCCAGAATTTCTGTAGAAGATCTGAAACAAACCTATAGCTTAAAAGAGTTAAAAGAATCCAAGGGAATCAAATTAGACAGGCTTAGTACTGCTTACTCTGTTAAAGAATTATTAAAAGAGTATCCTGTCGAAGAACTCATGAGAAGTGGAATCACAACACTGAAAAGACTTGTTCAAACTGAACCCGACCCAAAGATAAGATCTGAAATCATTCATTATCTGATTGATGTGGCTTCAAAATATTCTAATTCAGATTATGAAAGCTCTCTTGAAAGTAAGAAGTCTTGTATTTATTTTATCAATTGGGGCAATCGTGAGCAAAATCGCTTTGTCGTGACTGATGAATTTGGTAAAAAAAAGAGAGGCTACCCTTCTAGCCAAGAAGCTATTGCAGATTTAAAAAATTGTAGAAGCTTAAGGCAAGCAAAAGAAGCAGGTCTTACGGCTTCTGATTTCAGAGCAGCAGGAATTGAAGCTAAAAAATTAAAAGATTCATTTAAACTATATGAATTAAAAGAGGCTTATCCTTTAGAAGATTTTGTGACTCTTTATTCAAAAAGCTCACTTTTAACTGTAGGTTATACAAAAAAAGAAATCAGACAAGCTACGAGAAAAGCAAAACGAGCGAAGAAAAACGAAGAAGCGAAATAAAATAGAAAATAAAAAGGGCCCAATTCCTTGGGCCCTTCCTTCCTAACTTAAATTCTTAAGTTTAGATTATTGAACTGAGATTAAAGGTATGCTTGAAGGTAATTCATTATCACCGATATTGTTGAGATTTCCTTGCCCCAGCTGACCAAAGTTATTGATACCCCAACACTTTGCTTTACCTGTATCTTTTTCCAGAGCACAACTATGGTCTGAACCTAAGGCAATTTGTGAGCTGACCATTCCGAGACTAACATAACCGGCAGTGTATGGATGTTCATCATCACCGATAAAGTTAGTATTTCCATATCCTAATTGACCGAATGAATTTCTTCCCCAACAAACAACATTATTTGAAGCCAAAAGTGCACAAACATGGGCCTTACCGGATGAAAGTTGAACAGCTTTTTCACCTAAATTAACTAAAGCAACTGGAGGAGTTGTAAGTGAAACAGTATTACTATAACCTAATTC
>CALFYV010000190.1 GCA_937952395.1 uncultured Bacteriovoracaceae bacterium
AAAGTCGTGAGGCCGCTTACAGCCGATGAAATCGACAAGGCGAGCAATCATTATAAAAGTTATGTGAAATATAAAAATGAATTCATGACTGATAGTGAATTTCAAAAATCTCTAAACTAAAACTAGTCCCATTAAATAACGGCCTAAGTATAAAGCACAAAAGCCCAAAACAATATTGCTCACAATATTGAAAAGCGGCCAAAAGAAATGGTAATTTTCCATAAGGTGTAAGGTCTCCACACTAAAAGCAGAAAAAGTGGTAAGAGCGCCTAAAAAGCCCACGCTAAGTCCTGCAACAAGTTCTGGTGATAAGTGAGTACGAGTTTTTAAGTAAGTCAGTAACATTCCGGCCATCAAACAACCCAGACCATTTGCAATTAAAGTTGCAATAGGAAAATGATGATTGGTACTAAGCTTAGTAAAATGAGTAATTGCATAACGCAAAAGTGCACCAACAAAACCACCACATCCAATAAAAAGAATTTTCATAGTTTTATTTTAATCTTCAGAACCTGATATGTCTTGAGAAAAAGGCGAAGGATTTAAAAGTGAACTCGTCATCATCTGTGGCCCTAAGAGAATTTTGTCTTTTTCTTCCTTAAGTAGAGCATAGGCTACTTTGAAAGTATTTGTTTCTAGTTTATCTCTTTCGTCTTCACTAGAAGCATTGTATCTTCTGACAGAATATTTATAATGTTCAATCATTGTGTACTTGGGATGAATTTTTAGAGAATAGGCCATAATTGTTTTTAATAAGACAGCACCGTAAACTACCGACATCAACGGATCAGCTTTGAGCCTATTTTTAATTTGCTCTACGATCCAATTATTGTCCCAGCGGTAGCTTGGAATACTTTTCCCGTATGATGTTTTATTGTAATGAGAAATTTTATAAAATTTCCAATTTCTAAATCCTTCTTCTTCCCAAATATATTGCCATTTTTTATCTTCTCTTAGTTCCGCCACACATCCTGTTAAAATTTCATCAATTTGCTCATTAGTTTCCTCTCTGGCTTCTCTTTGATTGTAGAACCCTCTTTTTTTAGCATGTGGGCCCAAGAAATAGCCCATCTGATCATGAACTTCTTTAATAGCGATTGAGGTCATTTGAGTTAGTCCAACAGCATCTGTAGGACTAGTATTTTCTACATAATAACGAGATTCCCAAAAAATCATGCCAGAAAAAATAAAAGGATCGATTTCAAAACAGTTACTGACTTCAGTGATAATATTGGCCAGTTCATAACTTTCTATTTTATTTTGAAAGCGATTAAGTTGTAAGGTTTTATCAATATAGCTAGTTAAAACTTGATTACTTAGGTTTTGCTCGAAAGCATACATGGGAGTAGAAAATTTTTGAGTTTCATAAAGCCCGAAAGCAAATGATTGACTTGTGAAAGTTAGGCTTAATAGAAATACAAAAACTCTTCTCATAATCTCTCCATTATTTGAAGGCGCCTAAAACTTAAATAATTAAGGGGAGCAAGGCCCGAATTTTAGTCAAAAAAAGTCTTACACTGGCTTAATCATCACTATTGCGCAGGAAACTGTGGTAATCCTTTCAGGATCCAATCGTTTTCGCGGGCATTTCTTTGTTCTCGGTTCTCACGGATAATTTTAACGCTATCTACGCCAGCTTTTGGAGTAATAATCATATGCTCAAATTGTCCCTTGGCCTCATCATCAAGAGTGATAATAATCCGGCCCTCTTCGAAATATCTTTTTGAGTTGCTTTGTAGGTTCATCTTTTCCATACATGTAACGATCTTTTTATCGACATTTTGATAAGACTGAACATTACCTTTTGTGTCACTCATCGAAAGTGAATGCTTATCCATATCCAAATCCGCATCGCTATAAGAGACTCCACCAAGACCATGATGGCTTTTGACTAAGGCTGCACCACTATATTCAAGAGAGCAAAGTTTTTCGAGAGTTGATTTAGCTCCTTCAGCTTTGACTTCAACTGGTTTATCTTCAACGACAATTGTTGTCATAACCGGCTCTTTTTCTTTGGCGATACAGCTATCAGCAAATGCTCCACTCGTACTCTTCTCAATCTCGGCCACCGCGAGTTCCGGCATTAAAATGAGAGGGGCAAAAACGGGGTTGGTATTATTCACAAGTTTTCTATTATCAATATGAAAGATTTTTCCAATCAAATTTGAACTTCCATCAACCACTTTATAATTATTTACTTTTCCATTTAAATGAATTTTTTCAAGCACAACACCTTCAGGAACTTCAACTCTTTCTTTAGCGCTCAGCTCTCTATCCTTAAATGATTTAGTCACTAAGAAGCGTACATTTTCGCTAGCAAAGACAATTGAACTGCTTAAAAGAGCAAGTATTAAAAACTTCATAAAACTCCTGGTATTTTTTATTGCACTCAATTTTACCCTACAAACAGATTTGTTAGTAGGGTATTTGAATTATTTTTAGTGGTGTAAAGAAGTTAGACAGGTTTAAAAAAAATTACTCATTTCCCCAACGTAAACCGAATTGGGCGCCAATAAAACCGAAGGCTTGCTTGCCGGTATTGGTCCATTGGGTTTGTTGAACGGAAGCTTCAACTTTGACAAAATAACTATCCCCGTGATTCATGAAACCTAGGTGAGCTCCTAAAATTTCGGTGTCATAGTCATAATTAGATCCGACATTAGGACCTTGAACCACATAACCATCCAAATTAACTTCAGAATAACTTATTCCGGTATAAAAAAGATTATGCTCTCTCATGCGGTAACCGTAAATAAGTGAAGTGTCTCTTTGGCGATTAGTATTTTTAATTTCATCAGTTTGAATATTGAAGAGTTCTAGTTCTTGCACGGTTTTAGTAACTTGGCCAAATGCACCTGTGATGGCCAAGGAGTGATTACCTTTCTTGGCCTTATTTTCGGCATCTCCCAGAATTTGATATTTAAATCCCAACATGGGAGTTGATTCAAGCGGGGCTGTTATATAAAGATCTAACTTTTCTAAAATTCCCATATTTCCGCCGGCCAAACCTGTATAACTCCTATCTAACTTGAGCGGATTTTTAATTTGCTGACCTGGAGTGACTCCTGAAGTTACAAGTACAACTTCTGTGGAACCAGAAACCCCTAGAGATATATCATGGGCCCCTAATTTACCTTTGGCCTCTGGACTTATAAAACGTGAGGATGGTGTACTAACGACAACGCTACAGCTAGAAAGTAATAAAATAATGAGTAAAAAAAATATTCTA
>CALFYV010000191.1 GCA_937952395.1 uncultured Bacteriovoracaceae bacterium
TGGCGTTCAACATATCGCTTTAACAACTACCGATATCGTAACCACCATTTCTGAACTTAGAAGTCGTGATATCAAATTTTTAAAAGTTCCAAAAACATACTATCAGGATATACCAAACAGACCCTTTCAAATTAACGAAGATGTTTCCATTTTGGAAAAAAATCAAATCTTAGTTGATGGTGATAAAGACGGTTATTTATTACAAATATTCACTGATACCTATGTAGGACCTTTATTTTATGAATTTATTCAAAGAAAAAAACATTGGGGTTTTGGAGAAGGAAATTTCCAGGCGCTATTTGATGCCATTGAACGAGATCAACTTGAGCGTGGTTATTTAAACTAAGGAGAGAAAATGTATAAAGTTATTGCTGTTTATGAAGTACCTGAAAATCAAGAGGCTTTTGAATCCCACTATAAAGAAGTGCATGAACCTATTACTCTTAAAATTCCTAAGATGACTGAATTTAGAGTCAATAAAGTGTTTGGCTCTCCAACAGGAAAATCCAATCTTTATATGATTGCTGAAATGTGCTTCACTGATAAAGACTCATGGCAAGAAGCTATGAAAACACAAGAGATGAAGGAGTATGGTAAGGATGCTATGAAATTTGCTGGCAAGCTTGTTTCAGTTCATTTTGCCCAGGAAACAGTAGTTAAACCATGAAAGATTATAAAAACATACTTTGTGAGTATCCTTACCAGGAAAATAAGCATATAGCCTTGGTCACTCTTAATCGCCCTAAAGTTCTCAACGCACTTTCAACTGAACTAATGAACGAGCTGATTGATTGTTTTTTTTCACTAGAAGATAACAAAGAAGTTCGAGTGATTATTTTAACTGGCAGTGATCGCGCTTTTGCAGCTGGTGCTGATATAGCACAACTAGTGACAGCGACTCCCATCGATCAAATTCAAGATAATCGTTTCCGCTCCTGGAAACAGCTCTCACTTATCACTAAACCTATCATTGCAGCCGTGAATGGTTTTGCTTTGGGTGGTGGTTGTGAATTGGCCATGAGTTGTGATTTCATCATCGCGGGAGACAAAGCCAAGTTCGGTCAACCTGAAATTTCCATTGGCACCATGCCGGGAG
>CALFYV010000192.1 GCA_937952395.1 uncultured Bacteriovoracaceae bacterium
GCCTTCATTGTATATCTTATTTTTATAGGATGTATGAGCAACGGAAGTGCAGCCCTTGCAAGTAGTAGCATCGTCGTGACTGTCATGATGCTCTCCATTTTACCAGCACTCGGAGTTGCTCAAGCTGTCGCAGTTTTAGTTGGTCAACATCTTGGTGAAGGAAAACCCGAACTAGCAGAGACAAGTACCTGGAGTGGATTTCAGGTAGCGGCTATTTATATTGTCTGTGTAGGACTTAGTTATATTTTCTTTCCCAGTTTTTATTTAAGTTGGTTTTATAATGCCAATAATGCTGAACTTTGGAAGGAAGTCAGTATCATTGTTCCTTATTTACTCATTTTTGTGGCCATTTTCACTTCCTTTGACAGTATGAATTTTGTTTTCTCTTTTTCTCTTTAAGGATCTGGATACACACGTTTTGGTTCTTTCATGACATTTATTTTACCTTGGCCATTAATGGTATTGCCGACTTGGTATGTCCAAGATTGGGATGGGGCCGTATATTGGGCTTGGGGAGCGGCAAGTGTTTTCGGGATTGTTCAGGCCTTAGTTTTTTGTAGCCGTTTCATGGGTGGAAAATGGAAGAAAATGAGTGTTATCAATTAGTTATTTTTACTATGAAATTTTGACATATTCTTTTAGTACTTCCTAACATCATCTGTCAGTCCTTGGCTTATAAGATTTTAAAATTTACAAGCTTATCATGCATTTATTGCTGATTATCATTTCATTTTTTCTCTCTCAATCGGTCTTCTCAGATACCTCTTTAGAGCGCCAATGTGTTGAGCAGCTCTGTGGTAAATTTCAAGATAGTCCCATTTATTTCATGCCTGAAGAAAAGCTTGAGAGTTTTTTAGATATTGTTCAAGTTCAGCGTTGGCGTGAACTTAAGCAGTCAGTTTTAAATATCGTGGAAGCACGTAAAAAACATATCACAACATACGCAAAAGCCGTTCAAGCCGCTACATTTGATTTTGAGAATTGGTCAGACCAAGATATTTTAGATCGTTTGCCAAAAATTTTCGAAACAAGATATGCCACTTACACAGATAGTGCCTTTCCCATCGGTAAGCGCTTAATGTTACTTGCCAAGACTCGAGATAATGAAAGTCAAAGTTTTAAAACATTATTAAATAAGCTGATAGCTTTTAGGAGCAAAGAATATAATACTATTTTATTTTTCAGCCATTCCTTATTTAAAAGCTTCAAATCAGAAACAGAGTTGAGAGCTCATTTAGAGAAATCACTTAAAGATTTTAAAGTAAAAACTAATACAAGAAATAACTTGGACTTAATTGAGAAGGCCCTTAAGTCTTCTACAGAAGAAGCTGTTGCTCTTCATGATAAACTAGCCTATGAATTACTTCCTGATTTAAATACCAGCGATATTCGAAAGTTTTGTGACAAAGATTGCATTGAAACTATAAGAAAATATTTGATGAATATTAATTTTTCTTCCGAGTTTAATAACCTTAAAAATTATTATTTGAGATCAGATATTGAAAAAATAGAGCTGGCCAATTGTTCTCAAGATTTTTTAGAGAAGGCTTCTTCTAGTTTAAGCTTACGTCGAAACTTTTATAAACAAATACCTTATGTTGAAGATGAAATTTTAGATTATTTAAAAGAAGCAGGCTTTTCTCATTCTGCCCTTAATAAAATTTGGTCTCATATGCAATCAGTTGTCTATAAAATTAAATCGGAACAGTATGGAGAAGCTGATCAAACAAGCTTAATAAAAGATCTTGTTGAGTATGAATTCAAAAAGATCAAATACAATGAGTTTAATAATCTTAATGAGCAAGGATTATTAGACAAAATAATCCATGATATTGAAAGTAACGGTTCAATCTATAATTATCGCACTATTTGTTCAGCTCCCAGGAAAATTGATAAAGGGGATTATGTTAATAGTAAAAATTTATCAGGTGATGGCACCTATCAACTCTATATATCTAATTTGACGGCCCTGTTTTCTAAAGAGAGTAAGCAAGTTTTTCTACATGAATTCGGCCACGTGCTCAGTAATATTTTTAATGAGAAGGATATACCTTTGACAGAGCTCAATAAATACCGAAGTTTTAGGAAATGTGTTTCGCATGACTACACAGCTCCCAAAAAGATAGGGGAGGGGAACTATAAACATCACTTAGGGGATCTTTTTTTAACAGAAGAAGATAGTGCTGATGTGTTCTCTTATTTAATGACCAAAAACCAAAATCATTTAGTCGAATGCTCACTTCTCGATCCAAATCGACTTTATACGGACTACGCAGAAGATGCTTTTATTTTTCAAGGCGCTCCTAATGATACTCATTCCGCTACATTCGTTCGTATTTTACGTGAGGCCCACTATAAAAAACGTCCTCTCGGCACTGCGTGCCAGCAAGTGCTTAAAAAATATCAAAGTCAATTAAGATTTAATACCTGCTCACTTTGATTTTATCAAATCAATGATTCGTTATTATTTATTTTTATCAAATTAAAAAATATGTTAACTTGTTTATTAAGTAATTGAAGCAAATAGATGGCTTCAAAAGGAGTTTTTATGCAAGGATTTTTAAAGTTAATTCTAAGTGTAACTCTTTTGATGCTTTGTTTTTCTTGTGCATCATTAAAAAATGCGCAGGAATCTAAGGCTGAAAGGGAAAATGAAGTAACTTCCTTAGAAGAAAAACACGCTCACTGGAGGGAGCATCGAGGTGGCTCCTTCAAGTAATCCACAGTGTTTTCCATATAGTTTGATAATAGATTAACTCGATTATAGACAATGGTAGAAAACTAATTGAGAATAAAAATTATATGGAAAACACTAAAATTTCTTATCAAGAAGTAATAGAGAAAGTAAGCTTAATTCTCAAACCAGAACTGTCTTTTTACTCGGTTTCAATTATTTATGGAATCGCTGTAAGTGTGCTCACTCTGGCCATACCTATATCTGTTCAGTCTTTAGTTAATACTGTTACTTTTGGTGTTCTATCGCAGCCCTTAATTGTTTTAAGTATTGTGTTATTCGCACTATTACTTTTTTCGGGTGTTTTTAATGCTCTTCAAACATATATCATTGAACTTTTCCAAAGACATTTTTATGTCAGAACGACTTCTGATATTGCGGTCAAACTTCTTAATGCAAATTATAAACATCTAGGGAAGATTAACGGGGTAGAGTTAGTTAACCGTTATTTTGACGTCATGACTGTTCAAAAAAGTGTAGCGACCTTGCTAACAGGTGGAACAGCAATTATTTTACAAACATTTGTTGGTCTAGTTTTGTTAGCATTTTATCATCCTTTTTTTTTAGTTTTCGATGTTTTATTGCTAGGGAGTTTATGGCTAGTTTGGATTTTTTTCGCTGATTCTGCATTATTCTCAGCAACGATGGAGTCAAAGTCTAAATACAAAGTTGCAAGTTGGTTAGAGGAGCTGGCCCGTTCAAATCTATTTTTTAAAACCAGTTCACGCAAAGAGGTTGCGGTTGAAAAATCGGATCTTTATATTAATGAATATCTTTTAAAGAGGAGAAAACATTTTCGTTTAGTTTTTCTTCAGACAATTTTATTATTAGCAATCTATGCAGTTATGAGTTCACTGATTTTGGGCTTAGGAGGTTTTCTTGTCATTAAAGGCCAGTTAACTATCGGCCAATTAGTAGCCGCTGAGCTAGTAACGACTATTATCCTTGCTAGTTTTTCAAAAGCAGGAAAGTATTTAGAATCATTTTATGATCTTTACGCTGCCATTGATAAGTTATCTCATTTTTATAATATGCCTTTAGAGTTGGCTTCAGAAACAAAAACTCAACTTATCGATGATTACGACTTGAATTTCTTGTCAGCGCAAGTAAAAGAATCTCGTTATGATTTTTATTTTAATTACAATTTTGAGGCAGGTAAGAAATATTTTATTCATTCAAAGTTTTATTCGTCGAAGTTAGTTTTTCTGGAACTTGCACAGGGCTTAATAAAGCCACAACGTGGTAGTATTGAAATTGGAAATGCCCGTTTTAGTCAATTGTCAGTTTTCAACATAAAAGATCTAATTTATATAGTGGATAGTCCTACAATATTGGAAGCAAGTATTATTGAAAACTTAAGAATTGGTAATAGTGAGCTGGATAATGAAAAGCTAAGGACGGTTCTCGAGCTTGTCGACTTGGCCCATTTAGAAGATTTTTTCAAAGAAGGTTTGCAAACAAAATTAATACCTAGTGGTTATCCACTTTGGTCTTCTCAAATTATAAGGCTTGAAATCGCAAGAGCTTTACTCAGTCCTGCTAAAATATTAATTATTACAGAAATATTTGATCAGGTAGAAGATAAAAGAAGAGAGAAAATCTTAAATTATATTATATCTGAAAAGAGAACCTTGATTTTATTTTCTCACAAAGAAATTTACAACTTTAAATTTGATAAATTCTTAATGATGGAAAGGGACATGATAACAGCCTATCCATCGCTAGCAAAACTAAGGGAAAATATCTCACAATGAAGACTGAGCAATCACTTGACTTAAATAAAATAACCGCTTTAAAAAAAACAGCAATACCTGATTGGACTCAGGTTATTTCAAAAGTTCTAAGTTGCTTTTTTCTTTTTTTTACTTTGCTTTTAGCGATAACTCCTTGGCAACAAACTTCTCAAGGTACAGGGCTTGTTATTGCCTATGACCCCAATGATCGTTTGCAAAATATTAGCTCAACTGTTCCTGGGAGGATAAAAAAATGGTTTGTGCGTGATGGAGCTAAAGTTAAGGAAGGAGATCCTATTGTCGAACTAGTCGACAATGATCCTAATTTTATTGATAGATTGAAGCTTGAAAGAGATGCGATATTGAAAAACTACGAAGCCACAAAAGCTGCTAGTGAGACTGCTCTAATTAATTATAAAAGACAAAAAGATCTTTTTGAGCATGGCCTAAGCTCCAGAGCAACATATGAAAAAGCAAAAATTGAGCATAAAAAATTACTAGCAAATGAAGCGACTGCCGCCGCCAATCTGGCGATTGCTGAAGTGAAATATTCAAGACAACAAAGCCAACTTATTACTGCACCTAGAGATGGAACTATTTTGCGTGTTTTACATGGCTCGGGTTCCGTTTATGTAAAAGAAGGTGATGTTTTGGCAGCTTTCGTTCCTGATACTTTAGTTCCCGCAGCCGAAGTATATATAAGTGGGAATGATTTACCCCTAGTGTATCCCGGTAGGCATGTTCGTTTACAGTTTGAGGGGTGGCCCGCCATTCAATTTAGTGGATGGCCTTCAGTTGCGGTAGGAACTTTTGGAGGTGTT
>CALFYV010000193.1 GCA_937952395.1 uncultured Bacteriovoracaceae bacterium
CTTTACCAACTTGAGCATTGTGACCAATCGTGCACATATTATCAATCTTGCTTCCAGCACCTATGCGGGTTGGAATAAAGGCGCCGGCATCCACAGCAGAGCTGGCCCCAATTTCAACATCATCTTCGATAATAACACCACCAAAATGCCATACCTTGTGATGTTGGCCATCGGCAAAGTTATAACCAAAGCCATCTCCCCCGATAGCAACGCAAGAATGAATTCTGACATTATTACCAATTTTTACATCGTGATAAATACTCACACTGGGATAAATAACTGTGTTATCCCCAATTTTTGAATAAGGAAGAATAGTTACATTAGCGTGGATTATGGTATTTGCTCCAATTTCTACTTTATCACCAATAAAAACATGAGGAGCAATCCGCGCAGTCGGGTGAATTTTGGCAGTTCCAAGTTGACGACCATCAACTTGAATATTCATTTCTCTATATTTTTCTTCATAGAATGGTTTCGAAATTTTACTTATGCTCAAATCGACATGAGGTGATGTAAAAATGAAACTAAAATTTGAAAAAATCTTATTACTATTTTTTTCGTTTTCATAAAATTTTTTATCAACAATGAGGCCAATATTTTTTACTGGATTTTTAGAAAAAGAGGAAGCCAATCGTTCTAAAAATTTTTTATTCTTGCAAAAATATACGGCATTATCCTTTGGAGATAAAAAATGGCCTATAGTGAGAACTTCATCACTGAAGTCCTCACCTAGCCTTATCTCCAAAGTAGAATCAGATTCTTTAAGTTCTTTTATTTTCATTTTGACTTTTATTTTTTATGCTTAGCATCGTAAGCTTTTATGATGGCATCTGTTAAATCAACTTTATCTTTTGCATAGATAACTGGTGAAGAAATTTCAAAAGTTAAATCAACTCCCTCTTTCTTGGAAACTTCATCCACAATTGGCTTTAATTTATCCAAAAGTGGTTTTTTTAAACTTTGTTCTAGGCCTTGAATTTCTTTTTGGTATTCAACCGTTTTCTGCTGAATGCCAACAATCATTTGTTGAAGTTCCTGTTCCTTTTTTACCTTTGCTTGATCACTTAGAACCATGCTTTGTTTTTGAAACTCTTCTTTAGCTTTAATAATTTTATCTTCTTCTTTTTTTAATTTAGCCTTTTTTTCATTAAAAGATTTCTCCAAAGTACCAATAACCGATTTTCCTTCCTTAATTGAATTGATAACCTTTTGCATATCAATAATTCCAATTTTGGCAGCTAAAGCCTGAGCTGAAATAAACGTTAAAATTAAACCTATTACTATTTTCATAAAATCCTCCATGCCTTTAAAGCATATTAAAATAATTGTCCTATATCAAAAAGAAACTGATTAGAAGCGATTGGTCTTTCTACGCTATTAACAGGGAAGGCAAACTCAAATCGCAACACTCCGATAGGTGAAAACCACCTAAAACCAAAGCCATAGTCAAAATAGAGACGATGACTTTCTGAGTCTTCCCCAAAGAAATTTCTTGAAACA
>CALFYV010000194.1 GCA_937952395.1 uncultured Bacteriovoracaceae bacterium
GATATGATTCGTCCTACATCGGTTTTACTTCGCAGGAAGCTCTTTGATAGCTATCAAAATTTAGAAGATTACAGTTTTATTGATCTTTGTGCCGGAACTGGTGCCATGGGTTTAGAGGCTTTGTCTCGAAAGGCTTATAGTGCTTGGTTCTATGAAAAAAATTCTAAAGTGTTTAATATACTTAAGCATAATATTGAAGCTTATCGTTCTCGTGTTAAATCAGAACAGGTCATTCATATTTTTAAACAAGATTTTACTGGTTTTTTCCCTATTCAGTCCAATCAGGATAAAAGGCTCATTCTTTACTTCGATCCCCCTTATGAACAAAAGCAGCTTTATGAGCAGTTAGCGCTGCTAACTCAAGATTTAAAAGGCAATATTGAACTTTGGGTCGAAAGTGATCGCCAAAAAGGTTTTAAACAAGAGGAATTAGAATTACTTTTTCCTTCACCTCGTAAAGTTTTTACCCAGGGCACAAGTTATTTATCTATCATAGACAAAGGTTGATGCATTTACAGAAGATATGAGCTCGCGATACAGTAAAGAAAAAAGGATGTGGTATCGTGACAAAAAAAGCATTATACGCAGGCACGTTTGATCCCTTTACACTGGGTCACCTTGATATTGTTAAGCGTGCCAGAAAGCTTTTTGATGAACTTATCATCATCGTAGCAGCTCCTCCGCAAAAGAAGCCTTTTTTCCCGGCCAAGAAAAGGATGCAACTGATTCAAGAATTGTTTGCTGATGATCCTAAAGTGAGTGTTGTTTCTTGGGATGGCTTAATTGTGGATTTTGCCAAAAAACATAACGTCAATTTTCTAGTAAGAGGTTTACGCCCAACAGGGGACTTTGATAGTGAATTTCAGATGGCCACCATGAACAATCGATTACTGGATAAATTAGAAACAGTTTTCTTGGTAACGGGGGAAGATTATTATTACGTTTCTTCTTCACTGGTAAAAGAAATTCACCAACATGGTGGTGATATTTCAGAGTTTGTTCCTAAAAATATTTTTAATGAATTAAAAAAATTAAAAGGATAAACATGTTTCTCAGCAGTCGAGTTAAAAGTGCAAGCGACAGTATTACTCTAAAGATAAATCAACAGGTTATTCAACTCTCAGAAGAGGGAAAAAATGTTTACAACATGACAGCAGGTCAACTCCCATTTAAACCTATGGGAGAGTTTGTTGAGAAAATTAATAATCAGACGAATTTTCTTAAAAGTTATCAGTATTCACCGGTGGCAGGTTTTCCTGAACTAAGGAAAAAAATTATCGATTATACCGAACAATCGCGCCAAATTAAATTCTCAGATTTGGCTACACCCTTTGATGTAGTTATTAGTAACGGGGCCAAGCAAACAGTTTATAATATTCTCGGTGCTCTCGTGGATCCAGGAGATGAAGTTATCCTTATAGCTCCTTACTGGGTTTCCTACCCTGAAATGGTGAAGTTTTGGGGAGGGGAAATACAAGTCGTTACAAGTCAATCTTACGATGGTTTTATTCCTGATATTGAAGATATCAAAAAAGTCATTTCAGCTAAAACAAAAGTTCTTATTTTAAATAGCCCAAATAATCCTACGGGAGTTAGTTATAGCGAAAATTGGATGAAGGATTTTGCTAAACTGATGGAGGAATACACAGATTTAATTGTTCTATCTGATGAAATTTATCATGAACTTTCCTACTTTGACCCTAAACCTGTTTATTTTTATAAATATAATCCCAAGCTTCTAGAGAGAACCATTATTGTCGATGGAATTTCAAAGTCATTTTCCTGTACAGGCTTAAGGGTAGGCTGGTGCGTGGGACCAAAAGTATTAACTTCAGCCGTTGATAAAATTCAAAGCCAGACCACATCAGGTGCCAGCAGTTTAATTCAAAGAGCACTCATTGATTTTGATTTTCATCAACTAAAGCATTTTTTAAAACCGGTTAAAGAGCACCTACGAAGAAATGCTGAAATTCTACGAGAAAAATTTCGTGCTCAAAATTTATCAAAATGTTGGTACCAATCGACCTCGGCTTTTTATTTCATGATCGATTATAAAAGAACTCCCTATTATGAAAAAAAATATGCTGATGCATCTACAGATATGTCAGCTCAAATTTCTGAAACTCTTCTCAGTGAAACTGGTGTAGCGTTAGTTCCAGGTGGACAATTTGGTATTGATAATACTGCTAGGATGAGTTTAGTACTTGAAGAGGGGCCATTTATCGAAGCCATGGATAAATTAACTGACTTTCTTTCTCAAAGTTAGACAATCTTTGCTCCATACTTTCTCTTTAGTTTGTCAGATAAAATAAAGACTGAGCGTCTTATTTGATGTTCTAAAGGTTAGTTTAATGCTCAGGAATTTAAAATTAAATTTCATCTTTTTCTTTTTGATTATTTTATCAATTTTATTTTCCTGTAGTAAAGATGCCGCTGATCTTCGTGAACTGGATGTTGAATCAGCAAAGTTACAACTCAGTTCGGGAAATTGCCAGGCAGCCATAGATATTTTAGAAAGTGCTGGACGCGATTTACTCTATTATGATTATGTCCGCACACTTGCTTCTGCCTACGCTTGTCGAGCTGGATTTGGAGAGTTAGATTTTTTTGCAAATGATGTTCCTATTATTAATGCCACTACACAAACAGATATTATTCGAAGTCTTGCTCAATTTTCCACTTCAACTGAAGTTGCTGCCGATAGTTCATCTTATACAGATCTTTTAACTGCTATTAATTTACTGCTTTATGCCGGTAATTTAACAACTCCTAATAGTGCTGGCCGTGCCGCTGCTTTTGGAAGCCGTCGTGCTAACGATATTAATCTGCAGCTGATCTATATGATGTTGGCCCAGATGGGAAAATATTTTCATTATTACGG
>CALFYV010000195.1 GCA_937952395.1 uncultured Bacteriovoracaceae bacterium
ACTAGAGGAAATACCACTGGGATATACCGTCTGAAGATTTAGACCCTCTGGCTCAATAAAAACATGGTGTATCTGCTTATCAGGATAGCGATAAGCTTTATCTTCGATACTTGGACAATAACGGGCACCGATCGCTTTAATTTGTCCGTTATACATAGGAGATCTTTCTTTATTCTCCCTAATGATATTCATTGTCTTGTCTGTCGTGCGAGTGAGATAACAGGAAACCTGTTTTGAAAAACGAGCCTGGTTCTCTGAGTGGGCCCAATGGAAATTTAAAGTTTCACTGTCTGATGCTTGCTCTTCACATTTAGAATAATCTACACTGCTAGCTAAAATTCTAGGAGGTGTACCTGTTTTAAATCTATTAGGAGCTTTTTTAATCTCAGAAAAGATTTCTGTTAAAGATTCAGCTGCTTCACAGCCAACTCTTCCACCACTTTTTACGTCTTCGCCCGTGTGGAGTTTACCGCCTAAAAAAGTTCCAACAGTCATGATAATTTTTTTCGCTTCAAATTGTTGTTGATTATGACATTTAACCAGAAAAATGCCATTTAATGACTTTACAGAACTTACTTTCTGACGAATGACCTGAATAAACTCATTTTTATCGATTTCCTTTTCGGCCTCTTGTGAATAAAGTTCTTTATCAATTTGGACACGAGTTGACTGAACGGCAAATCCTTTGGATTCATTAAGGGTTCTAAACTGTATTCCTGTTTTATCAGCTAAAATAGGTGTTAAAGCCCCAAGCGCATCTAACTCCCTTACAACTTGTCCTTTGCCGACACCGCCAATACAAGGGTTGCATGGAGCCGATGCTAAGCCAACATCAGGCATAGTAATCAGAGCAATATTTAATTTAAATTTTGAGGCAATATGAGCAGCTTCAATTCCAGCGTGACCTCAGCCAATAACAATTAGATCAAACAATTTTATACCCTATAAAGTTCCACGTGGAACAATTATTTACCAATACAGAAGTGGGTAAATATATGGCGCAAAACATCATTTGGCGAGACAATTCCAATTAATTCATTAATGTTTTTCTCTAGTAAGCGTATTTCGGCAGCCAGAATCCCGATATCCACTTCGTTTTTAAAAACCTGAGTGTATTCCTCAAGTGAATTAGCTAAGTTATTGATTTTATATATATGTCTTTCCAATAAAATAGGTTTATTTTTAATTAACCTATTGAAATGATTAGCAATTTCTGATTCAAGTGATTGAATTAATTCACTTTTATGCATTGAATGAAGATTCACGCTCCAATTTGGTATTTTCGGCAACTTGGCCATCATTGAGTCTTTTAGAGTATTGAAATTATTCATATCACTATGGGTGAAAACGATACAATTGAACTTAATTTTTGAAATTTGTTTAAAAAAAACATCATCCCATTCAAAGGGGTTAATCACTAAAATTTTAAAAAATGCATTTTTGATGAGTTCTAGTGATTTTAAGATTCCCGCTTGCTCTATATTATTTGTGCTCTCTCTAATTCCAGCCGTATCAACTAATAAAAAATAGTTATTCTCAATAAAAATTCTCTCTCTTATATAATCTCTAGTGGTACCTGCCTCCGAACTAATAATCGCACGTTCATTTTTTAAAAATGAATTGAACAATGAGCTCTTACCGGCGTTTGGTAATCCCACTAATACAATTTCCGGTTTAAGTAAATCAGAGTTTAGATCACTCACTCTTGTCTTTAATTTATTGATCATAAAACTAAGTGCATCGAATGAATTTTTTAACTGCTCTCTAGCTTGTTCATCACCAACGTCATCAGAAAAATCAGTTAATATTTCGAGAGCGGCTTTGTGATTGAGAAATTGAGTCAATAGTTCTTGGTAAAGTTCTTGTAGTTCTCCAGAGAGAAAACTTCTTCCCTGTTCAAGAGCATACTCGCTATTGGCGTTTAAAATTAAATCTAACCCTTCTACTTGTGAAAGAGAGAGTTTATTATTCTTCATAGCTCTATAAGAAAATTCCCCAGGTCTGGCCAATTCAAATTTTGCTTTATCGATAAACAGAGAAATAATTTTCTGAGTTAGTAAAGGATTGCCATGGACTGAAATTTCTAAAATATTTTCTCCATTATAACTGTGGGGTGCTGGAAAAAAAGTAATCACTACATCATCAATCACAACTCCCTTATCCAGGATAGAGCAGTAGTGAGCGTAGCGGGGCTTAATTTTTTTTGGGTCTATTGAAAGAAGTGGTCCTATAGAACCAAAATCTTTAAAGCCTGACAAACGGACTATGTTAAGAGCACTGGCTTGACTAAAATTAGTGCTACAAGCAATAATTGGTCCATCAGAGTAAATAAAATCCATAACTTATACGACTATGGGCTTTTGAGTCTCAGGTCCTTGCTTAAAAATATAAACCTGAGTAACCACACCAAAAATTGTTGAAACAAAAATATAAAGAGTTAGTCCGGCTGGTAAAGAACTCATAATAAAGGCGAATACAACAGGCATAAACATTAAAACTTTTTGTTGAGTTGGATCCGCTGATGGTGAAGGGGTCATTTTTTGTTGGAAGAACATGGCAAGTCCCATCAGTACTGGCAATACGTAGTAAGGATCCTTAACGCTTAAATCTTGAATCCAAAAAATAAAAGGAGCTCCCACTAACTCTACTGAACTATAGAGAACGCGGTAAAAAGCAAAGAAAAATGGCATTTGCATAATTAAAGGTAAGCAACCACCTAAAGGATTCGCTCCTGCTCGTTTAAACAGACTCATTGATTCTTGCTGTAATCTTTGTGGATCATCTTTAAATTTTTCACGAATTTTAACTAGCTCTGGCTGAATAAGTTGCATTTTTTTCATGCCTTGAAATGACTTATACTGAAGAGGAAACATAATGGTTCTCATTAGTAACGTCAGTAAGATTATGGCCAGACCCCAGTTAGGTACGTAATTGTGAAAAAACTGCATAATTCGCAACATTGGTACTGCTAAAATTGACCAAATTCCAAAATCAACCGAAAGTTCTAGCTTATCACCAAGAGCAATTAATTTATCATATTCCTTTTTTGTAAAGATAAGATTGTAGGCGAACGTATTTGAAGGTTCATTGAAGGTTGTTCTCAATTCACCTTGTTCATTTGAACCAAAAAAACCGGGAATTTTCTTATCAAAAGTAATAGCAAAGATATGATAATTAAAATCAATTCCTAACCAGGAAATTTTCCCTTCTGAATTTTCATTATCTCCAACTTCAAAATGTTCTAAATCCTCAGATAAAATAACAAAATTACGTTTACCACCATTATCAATAGATTTGCTTGAACTTTTAAGTAAAAAACGAAAACGCCTTGGTGATGAACTATTAGCACTTATTAAAAATTTTCCATTTTCAATAAATTGACCATTTACTTTTACACCTGCTTCTTTATTTACCGCCTCAAAAGAGGATTCATTAAGCTTATTAAAATCGAAAACTAAAGATTGAAATTGTCCGTCAATTTCAAATTCCAGCCCTATTGCTGAATTCTCACCAGTTATTTCAGTATAATCAAAAACTGACTCTGGGGAACTCATATGAGTCACTTGAAGAAAACTATTTAAATCGATCTTAGAATAGCCATTGGTAAATGTATAAGTCTTACTATTAACAGGTTTTGCTGCTGACGTAGGTTTGCTCGAGTCTAAGTTGTTTTGTGCTTTTTCAATAGACTGCTTAGTAGACTGTGTATTTTTAACTTTATTGATATTATCTGTCTTTGGAGGATACAAGTAATTCCAACCAAATAAAATAGCAGCTGATAAACCGATCGCAAGAAACATGCGTTTTTGATCTTCACCCATGAAATTTCCTCTCTTTAAATATCCTAAGCAACGGGATCATCTCCCCCTGGATGGAACGGATGGCATTTAATTAATCGCCTTGTTGAATACCATAAAGCTTTAAAAAAAGAAAACCTTTGAAAGCACTCAAGGGCATATTTCGAGCAAGTTGGATGAAAACGGCAATTCACCCCTAAAAGCGGAGAGAGAAAATTACGGTAAAACTTTATAATAGTAAGGGCTAAAAAATTCATTATTTTTGTATTTTTTTGAAAGCCTCGGGCAACACAACATTGATCAAATGCTTTTGTTGATTTTTATCTAGTTTCTGCACATAAGGATTCAAGCTTATTAAAAAATCCTTTGAAATATTTTTTATTTCACTCTGGGTTCTAAAAAACTCTCTAATTAATCTTTTGAATCTATTTCTATAAACAGAATTTCCACACTTTTTTGATATCGCTATTCCTATTCTCGAATTTTTTTTACTATTAGATTGGTAAATAACTCTGAAATAATTATTCTGAAAAACCTTAGAACCTTGTTTGAGTTTTAGAAAATCTTCCTTCTTCAAGAGTCGACGCTCTTTTGAAAAATCATTGCTCATAATGGAATATGCAGGCTGCTTACTTAGTTCCAGTTCTAACCGATAGTCTTTTACGACCTTTCGCTCTTCTTGCGGCAATAACGTTCTTTCCGCCTGGACTAGACATTCTTTTTAGAAAACCATGGATTCTAAGTCTTTTTAATTTTTTTGGTTGCCAAGTTCTTTTCATATGATCCTCATTACACGTGTCGTCAATTTATTGATACAGGTCTCTGTACATACTAAATAATAGAACTAAAGGTCAAGGAAATGCTGCAACCTGGTAGCAAATCTTCATCTAAATACCAATATGAGCTCTCCTGTTGCATCGCGTTTTTTATAATATATTGTAATTACACAGATTATTTAGATGACTTGAATTTAATACGGCCACGTGTTAACGTCCACCACCCATCTTATGTAGTAAGAAATGAAGGTATTTATATATGTCAAATGAGTTTCCTTTCGAGCATTTTATAAGAAGCAGTAATAATCATACGCCTATATTTCCTAATAAAGTTCAAAATAACAAAAAACAAGTAGAAGTGAAGAATGGTTCAAATATTTCAAATGAATTAGAATTAATGTCCACTGAAATTTTAGAGCAATTAAAAAATACTATCAGTGAACAAAAATTTAATACATTCTTTGCTCATACATTCACCGTCAAAAATATTACTCATGATACTTTTATATTTACAGTAACAACTCCGTTTATAAAAAAAATGATCGATACACATTATCTGGAGATAATTGAACAAGTTGTTGAAAGCACTCTAGGAAGAAAGTTTAAAATCATCGTTGAGGTTTTATCAGCCTTAAATACTACTCAAACAGAGAATATTTCAACTGCTATAAAAAACGAATATGTTATAAAAAAAGCCAAATCTGTAAGAGACATGTCATTTACACTTAATGACCTTATACCTACTCAACAAGATCTTATCAATGAGGTTCAAAGTAAAGTAATCGAACATTCAGAAGGAAAAACTTACGGCCATAGTATTGATAAGAAAAAAACATTTATCAATTTTATAGTTGGTCCATCAAACAATATGGCCCATGCCTCTACTATTGCAGTAGCCAAAAATCCTGGCAAAGTTTATCCATGTCTATATTTACATGGAAATTCAGGTCTAGGAAAAACTCATCTATTGCATGCTGTCGCCAATTAAATATTAGAAAAATATCCTGAAAAACGAGTATTCATCACAACTGCCAATGATTTCATGGCTGAAATGGTGGCAGCTATACAGGCACAGAAAATTCAAGAGTTTAGAAAAAAATATTCAGAATTAATTGATGTCCTCATGGTAGATGATATTCATGAACTTAAAAATAGAACAGGCACTCAAAATGAATTTTTCCATGTTTTCAATGAACTCCATTCTAAAGGAAAACAACTTATTTTTACCTCTGATAAACATCCTAAAGAAATAGATGGGATAGAAGAGCGAATAAAAACCAGGCTTTCCTGGGGTTTAGTTCTTGATGTTCAACAACCAGACCTTGAAACTCGAATTGCTATCTTGAAAAAGAAAGCTGAAGAAGAAGATATTTTCTTACCTGATGATGTAGTGAATCTGATTGCTCGCTCTATTAAAAGTAATATTAGAGAACTAGAGGGTTCATTAATTCGTCTTGGAGCCTACTCTTCAGTATTCAAAGTCGATATTGACCTTGAAATTGCTAAAGAACAGTTAAAACTTGATGAACAAACTGATATAAAAATTCATAGTCTCGAATCCATAGCAAAAACCGTTTCCCAACATTTTAAAATACCCGTTAGCGATTTACGTTCAAAAGCCAGGGTTAAAGAAGTAACAACAGCACGCCATATTGCCATGTACTTATCTTATCATGTCCTTAAAGCCACACTTGTTGATATTGGTAACTATTATGGAAACCGCGATCATACTACGGTCATTCATGCTGTTGATAAAATCAAAAAACAACTCCTAACTCAAGTCCAAGTTCAACAACAAATTTACGAAATTGAAAATAAACTATAACTTCCTTAACTAGCTGAAATTATGTTTTTTACTCACAAAATCCACTTATGTTGATATGAGTAGCCATTAGTTATTCATTCATTTTTATCCACATGTGAGTAAAAATGAGGATAAATGCCTATTTAGGAAATGAAAAATAGGATGTTTTATTAAACATTTTTATTTGTGTGAATAAAGCTCTTAATTTTGGCATTTTTAATCTGTAAAAAATGGAATATTTCCATCATATACGTATATCTCTTATAATATTCAATTTTTTTCTACACAATAATCCACTTAATAATTTCCTATAACTACTTAAAATCACTTCATATCCCTATAAGTGTTCACAATTTCCTGGCTTCTTAATATTCTTCTTATATTTATATATAAATATATTAAAACAGCTCAAAACTTAGACCCCATTTACTGACTTGATTTAATGTTCTCTTAAGGCTAATAAAAAGAAACAAAAGTGTATTTATAGAGGGGCGCTTATGAAAGTTTTAATTCAATCAGAAAAGCTACGTGAGGGACTAAATAAAATCTTAACTGTAGTTGATAGAAAAAACTCAAGACCCATACTAACCAATTGCTTAATAACTTCTGAATTACCTAATAAATTAACTTTAATTGCTTCTGATTTAGAGGTTTCTTCTAAAATTCATATTGATGCAAAAATTGAGTCAGGTGGAAGTTTTTGTATAAATTCAAAAAACTTTTTTGATATTTTAAGAGAGATGCCAAATGAAGAACTTGAACTTTTTGTTGATAAGCAAGAAAATTATTTAAAACTTAACTGTAAGAAAATAAATTACTCACTTTTAGTAACTAATTCTGAAGAATATCCACAGTTAAGTTTTGAAAATAATTCAAATGAATTTAAATTACAAACAACTGAAGTTCTTAAAATTATAAACAAAACATCCCATGCTATTTCAATAGATGAAACAAGGCTTTATTTAAATGGAATTTACTTTCAACTTCTAGATGAAAAATTAAGAACTGTAGCGATAGATGGTCATAGATTAGCTTTATTAGAAACCACTGAATACCTAGGTGATTGTAAGGCACTTGTTGACGGAATCATCGTACCTAGAAAAGGTGTTAACGAACTTAAAAAAATTGCTGAAGCTTATCCTGAGAGTGAATTAATTTTATCAGTTGATGAATCTTTTCTTTATATTAATTCTAAGAATGAATATTTTTTATCTATTAGGCTAATTGCAAGAGAATATCCAAAGTATCAATCAGTTATTCCGAATAAAACAACTTATTCACTAAATGTCGATAAGATGGCACTTACTAATGCCGTTAAAAGAATTAAGATTTTAGCTAACGAGAAAACCAATGGAATTAAGGTAAGTCTTAGTGCCAATAATATGACTATCTCTTCTAGTCATCCTTCTTTGGGACAAGCTAAGGAGGTTTTACCAGTTAACTACTCAGGGATTGATATTGAAATTGGCTTTAATGCTAAGTACTTAATTGATACTTTATCAGTTTTTAATGATTCTGATGTTATTATGGAATTTAATAATGAATTAAGTCCAGTTGTTGTTAAATCTGAAACTCTTCCAGAATTCTTGGGCATTATCATGCCTTTAAAATTATAAAATGAGCGAACTTAAAGTTTCACGAATGCAAGTCACAAATTTTCGTAATTTGCAGCCAGATATTATTAATTTTTCTCAAGGAATTAATTGTATATTTGGTCAAAATGGAAATGGTAAAACAAATCTCTTAGAAGCGCTTTATGTACTTACTCAAAGAAAATCCTTTCGTAAAAATACAAGTTTTCCCCAATATTTAAGTATTGATGGAGATAGTACTGAAATTATTATTAATTCATTATTTTTAGATGAGAATGGCGACAAGCTCTCTTTAAGTACTAAGTTACAAAATGGTTCATCAACTTGGAGTATTAATGGCAAGCCGACTAAAAAGCGCCTTGAAGCCACTTCTATTTTCATTAATCCTTTCGATTCATACACATTTCATAACTCAGCTAGTTTTAGAAGGCACTGGGTAGATCATCACTTGGGTTTGATTAATAAGCTCTATGCCAAGAATTGGGCCAAATTTCAGCATATTCTTCGAAATAGAAATGCTTTACTATCCCAGCGAAAAAATGGCTTCAAAGAACAAATATTGGCTTTAGATGAGCAGCTTGTTCAATATTCTCTTTTTATTACCAAAGAAAGAGAGTCTTTTATCTCAGATTTAAGAGATTATTGCTCATTTACGTTTAATCAAATCTTTTCTCAGGAGCATTTTTTAGATATTAAGCTTTCAACTCGCTTTTCTGGTCAAAACGAGGCTTTTATTTGGGAATTTTACCGCCAAAATCAAGAAAAAGATGAAGCTATAGGTCATACTTCTTACGGAATTCATAAGGATGATTATCAGTTTTTTTTTGATGGTATGAATGCCTATGAATACTGTTCATTGGGCCAACAAAAAATGAGTTATTTGAGTCTTATCTTTGCCTATATAGAGCTTTTTAGGTATAAATTTAAGGCTTACCCAATTGTTTTAATCGATGACGTTTCAGGCGAATTAGATACGAGAAGGTGGGCCAATTTGATAGAATATTTGCAAACGAAAAAGTTTCAAGTTCTCATCACAACAGCTAATGAAAGTTTTAAAGATGAGCTACATAAAAGCGCTCTTATAAACCAAATTAAAGTTGAGGCTGGAGCTTTTCATGTTGTGCAATAGGAGCAAAGATGGAAGGCCAAGAATCAATTTCAAAAGTAAAATCTGATTATACAGCAGATAAAATTAAAATTTTAGAAGGACTAGAGGCTGTAAGAAAACGTCCAGGAATGTACATAGGAGACACAGGTTTCCGTGGCTTACACCATTGCGTTTACGAAATTGTGGATAATGCAGTTGATGAGGCACTAGCTGGTTATTGCAATGAAATTAAAGTTATTATTCATGTAGATAATTCCATTACCGTTATTGATGATGGACGAGGGATACCAGTTGATTTGCATTCAACGGAAAAAGTTTCAGCAGCAGAAATTGTTTTCACAAAATTACATGCCGGTGGAAAATTTAATGAAGAAGGCGGGGCTTATAAGGTTTCAGGCGGGCTTCATGGAGTTGGAGCAGCAGTTGTAAATGCCCTTTCAAGATGGGTAAATCTAGAAATTAAGAAGGGTGGTAAAATTCATGAATTAAAGTTTGAGAATGGTATTGCTAAAGAACCTCTAAGAGTTATTGGAGATTGTCCGCCAAATGAAAATGGTACTGCTGTAACATTTAAACCTAATAATGAAATTTTTGAAGTACATGAGTTTAATTATGATACACTTTCTAATCGTTTTAGAGAGATGGCTTTTTTAAATCGTGGTTTAAAAATCTCTATTACAGATGAGCGTAACGAAAAGTCAGATAATTTCTTTTATGAAGGTGGTATTGCGGAATTTGTAAATTATTTAAATAGGGCCAAAACCGCAATTCACAAAAAACCTATTTATTTTATTGATTCTAAGCAAGATTACGAAGTCGAAGTGGCGATGCAGTGGACAGATGGTTATACAGAATCAATTACATCATACGCAAACAATATCAACACACCAGAGGGAGGAACTCATGTTTCTGGTTTTAAAACAGCTTTAACAAGAGTTTTAAACAATTATGCAAAAGATAATAATTTATTAAAAAATATCAAAACTAGTTTAACTGGTGATGATATGCGCGAAGGTTTAACTGTTATTATTTCTGTTAAATTAGCTAACCCACAATTTGAGGGGCAAACAAAGTCAAAACTAGGAAGTTCAGAGGTAGAAGGTATCGTTAACTCTCTTATTGGTGAAAAATTAAAAACATTTTTAGAAGAAAATCCTGCTTCTGCTAAAATGATCATTAGAAAATCAGTAGACGCTGCAGCAGCTCGTGAAGCTGCCAGGAGAGCAAGAGAACTTACCCGAAGAAAAACCGCTTTAGATTTTGGTGGGCTCCCAGGTAAAATGGCTGATTGCCAAGAGAAAAATCCAGAGCTTTGTGAAATTTATATTGTAGAGGGTGATTCCGCAGGTGGTTCAGCTAAGCAGGGTAGAGATAGAAAGTATCAAGCGGTGTTACCTTTGAAAGGGAAAATTTTAAACGTTGAAAAAGCACGCTATGATAAAATGCTTTCTAATGAAGAAATAAAAATGTTAGTTCAAGCCATGGGAACGAGTATTGGCAAGGATAGTTTTAATATTTCAAAATTAAGATATCATAAAATTGTTATTATGACTGATGCGGATGTGGATGGTTCACATATTCGAACACTGCTACTTACTCTTTTTTACCGCCAGTTCCCTGAAGTAATAGAGAGAGGACACCTTTATATTGCACAACCTCCGTTATATCGATTTAAAAAAGGCAAAGCGGAAAAGTATTTAAAAGATGAACGTGAACTAGAAAAATTTCTAGTTAGCACGTGTTTTGATGACGCCACAGTAGGTTGTTCTGTCGAAAAAGTTGAAAATGAAGAGATGAAGGCAATTTTAAATAAATTTAAAATTTATAACTCAACAGTGAAATCTTATGATAGGCATTTTGATTCATTTTTATTAAAGAAAATAATAGAATCAAATTTTTTAAGCAGTGATACGCTTAAAGATAAAGACAAAACAGAAGCTGCGGCTAGAGAACTTGATGAATATTTTAAAGCACAAGAAAAGCATATTTTACGTAACTATACCTTCGATGTTGAATTAGACCCTGGACTACAAAAATATTTTATCCGAGTTACCGTAAAAACAAGTCTGAAACTAAAAAAATTCAAAATAAATAATTATTTATTAGATTCAGCAGATTTTGCTGATTTAAAAAACTATTTTGATGGTTTTAATAAATTTATTAATGCAAGTTTTTCAATTACAAAAAATGATATCACGAAATCATTTGAAAACTTATTAGATTTTTCTTCTTATATTTTTACTGAAGGTAAACAAGGGGCATACATCCAGCGCTATAAGGGATTGGGAGAGATGAACCCAGAACAACTTTGGGATACAACAATGAACCCGGCTTATAGAGTCCTCAAGCAGGTGAAAATTGAAGATACAATTGATGCCGATCAAGTTTTTTCGATTCTTATGGGTGATCAAGTAGAACCAAGAAGGCAATTTGTCGAAACAAATGCTTTAAATGTACGAAATTTAGATATTTAATAAAGGTATTTTATGAGTGAACAAGAAAACACACCAATGAATAATGTCGTACCTCTTCTTATTCAAGATGAAATGAAAGAATGTTATTTAGACTACGCCATGTCTGTTATTGTTGGCCGTGCACTTCCAGATGTACGTGATGGTTTAAAACCTGTTCACCGTAGAGTTCTTTATGCCATGTACATGCTTAATAATTATCATAATCGTCCATTTTTAAAGTCTGCAAGAGTTGTAGGGGATGTTATAGGTAAATACCACCCACACGGAGATGCTGCTGTTTACAGTACAATCGTTCGATTAGCTCAAGATTTCTCCATGAGATATATTATTGTTGATGGTCAAGGAAATTTTGGCTCCATTGATGGGGATTCAGCGGCAGCAATGAGATACACTGAGATTCGAATGAAGAAGCTCGCTGAAGAAATGCTAAAAGATATTGATAAGGAAACTGTTGATTGGCAGCCCAATTACGATGATTCCTTACAAGAACCTATTGTGTTACCAACAAAGATTCCAAATTTATTAGTCAATGGTTCAACTGGAATTGCCGTTGGTATGGCGACTAATATACCTCCGCATAATTTAAGCGAAATCATGGATGGTTTAATATTGTTAATTGATAACCCTAATACATCGATAGATGAGTTGGTTCAAGTTATACCAGGGCCTGATTTTCCTACAGCCGGAGAAATTCATGGAACTGTCGGAATAAAATCTGCCTTTTACACTGGTAAAGGAGTTATTCAAATCAGAGCTAAGGCTGAAATAGAAGTCAGTGGGAAGCAAGAAAAGGAAAGTATCATCATTACAGAGCTACCTTATCAGGTTAACAAAGCTAAACTTATAGAGAAGATTGCTTCTTTAGTTAATGAAAAACTCATAACAGGTATCTCTGATATTCGAGATGAATCTAATCGCCTGGGTATTAGAGTTGTTGTTGATATTAAACGAAATGAACCAGCAAATATTATTTTAAATAATTTATTTAAAATGACTCAAATGCAAGTTTCTTACGGAATTATTTTTCTTTCTCTTCATAACGGTCAACCAAAGGTTATGAATCTCAAGGAACAGCTTCAATGTTTTATTGATCACAGAAGAGAAGTTGTTGTTAGAAGAACAACATTCGAGTTAAAAAAGGCTAAAGAAAAAGCACATATTTTAGAAGGGCTAAAAATTGCCGTTGAGAATATTGATGCCATAGTTGAATTGGTAAAAAAATCTGAAGGGCCACAACAAGCTAAAAAATCTTTAATTGAAATTTATAGTTTAAGTGATAAACAGGCTCAAGCTGTCTTGGATATGAGACTCCAAAGGCTAACAGGACTTGAGAGAGATAAGATTATCGCGGACTACCAAGTCATCATGAAAGAAATTGCTGAGTTAGAAAAAATTCTATCATCTGATGAACTTATTTTCAGTATAATCAAAGAGGAATTTAAAGAAATAAAAGAAAATTACGGTGATGAAAGAAAAACAAAAATTATAGCCAACTCTGATGAAATTTTAACTGAAGACTTAATTAAATCCGAAGAAGTAATCGTTACGATAACCCACAAAGGCTATATCAAGCGTATGAACCTAGACACTTATAAAGCGCAAAAACGTGGCGGTAAGGGTGTTAAGGGTGCAATTAATGATGAAGACTTTTTTACAAGTATTTTTACAGCAGATACTCATGATGATCTCATGTTTATTACAGATAAAGGCACGGTTTTAACTTTAAAAGTTTATAGTATCCCAGAAGGTTCAAGAACAACTAAAGGCAGAAATATAATAAATTTAATACAAGTTCCTAAAGGGGAAAGTGTTAATCAAATTATTTCTAAGCCTAAAGATATTAATGATAAATTTCTAATTATTGCCACCGCTAATGGCACTGTTAAAAAAACGCCGCTCGAAGAATATGATCGAATTAATCAAAACGGTAAAAAAGGTATTAAAATTCAGAATGGTGATTCAGTTGTTTCAGTAAGAGTCACTGATGGTAAGAAAGATGTATTGCTTTGTGCTAGCTCAGGTAAAATTATCCGATTCTCAGAAGAAGACTGTCGTCCGATGGGAAGGGTGTCTCAAGGTGTAAGAGGAATTAGTATTTCTAAAGATGAAAGAGTTATCGGAATGGAAATTATTGACGATAATGTTGAAATATTATCCGTAACAGAAAATGGGTATGGTAAACGAACTATTTCTAAAGAATATCGAAAGCAATCTAGAGGTGGTAAGGGTATTATTGCTATGAAATTAACTGAGAAAAATGGAGATATTATACAAGTTCGTCAAGTTTCAGATAAGGATGATTTAATGATAATAACTAATAAGGGACAAGTTATCAGAACAAAAATTTCTGGTATTTCTTTATTAGGGCGTAATACTCAAGGTGTTCGCTTAATTAATGTAAAAGCAGGAGAAAAGGTTGTTGCAGTTGAAAAACTTGCAGAAGCTGATGAATCTGACGAAGATTAGTCTTCTTCTATTTTTATTCTCGTGCGATTTTACATCGGGTTTACATAAATCTATTCTGAGGGCCCAAGATTATATTAAAGAACAAGAATATTTAAAGGCAGTTGATGAATATGAAGATATTCTTAAAGGTAAACCCTCTGATAATTTAAAAATTAAAATTCATTTTCAATTAGGTGAAATTTACTCTATCTATTTAAATCAAACTAAAAAGGCTCTTGATAATTTTCAAAAAGTAATAGAACTTGCTGACGTGCCAAGTTGGCAAGTAAAATCGTTAGAGAAAGTTGCAGAAATTAATTTTGAATTCACTCAAGATTTTCAAGCATCTGCCAAAGCTTATAAAACTCTTATCGATTTTATTCCCAAGCTAGAAAAGCAAGATTTTTATTCTTTTAGGTATGCTCAAGCAATTCAAAATATGCGCAAGTATGAAGATAGTATTAAACTATTTGAAGAAATGAAAAATAAGACGACCCATGAGTTTCATGTCAAATCTTATTACGAAATAGGTTTAAGTTATTTTTATATGAAAAACTGGAAACAAGCGATTGCCTACTGGAAAGACTACATTGTGAGAGAAAAAAATAAGAATGATATCGTTATGACAAAATTTCTAATGGCGAATGCTTATGAAACAAATGAAGAGCTAAAAAAAGCTTACAATATTTATTATTCTATATTGAATGATTTTCCTAATCCTGATGTCATAAAAAATAGATTAGAATCTCTCTATGCAAGACGTGTGGCCCGCAAAAGATGAAAAAATACCTTGCAGTTTTGGCCCTAGCCCTAGGTCTACCATCAACAATTTTAGGATTGTTTGCAGTTTTGTATCAATTAGTTCAAAAAGGGGTTATATCTTGGAATATCGCCCTTTCTGTTTTAATTTTAGTCATTATCAATATACTTTACCTAATGATTCGATATGTTAATAAAAGAAAAAATTAATATACAAAAATATCTAATAGGCTCAACTGCTAACTATACATTGATGTTATTTTTATGGGTCAAAAATCTAAATGATGCCCTAACATTTTTAGCTTTACAGGTAATTGTTATTATAAATCACTATATGCTGGTTAAGGGTATATCTTTAACTTTAGACGTAACAAATTTGCATAAAAAAAAAGGATTTAAGATTGCCTTGTTTATTGGCGGCAAAACCATTCTATTAGGGATAGCATTTTATGTTGCAACATATTATGATTCTAAGAAAATCATTTACCTGCTGATTTTATATATTTTTCAATTGATAATCTTAGGCTTAAGTATTAAAAAAGCACAGTAGGTTTTTTTATTTTTGGAAGGATTCATTATGAAGTTGTTTTTAACCATTTTGTTTGGCTTTTATGCCTCAAACTCAATGGCCTCAGGTTATACCTTTTTATCACACTTTGCTCATCAGTGGCATGTGCCTGAGCATGTTATTACTTTTCTTATTATTGCTTTTGTTATTAGTCTTTTCGGTCTGATCTATAGAATGAAGTCCAAGGATATAAATAAATCAGTTATTCCTGATAAGGGGACGACATTTCGTAATATTGTGGAAGCCTTTGGTGAGTTTGTTTATGGTTTATGCCGTTCTACCATGGGTGAAAAAGAAGCACATAAATATTTTCCAGTTATCTGTATGATTTTTGTTTTTATTTTTTTGAGCAATTTAACTGGTTTAATTCCAGGTTTTTTGCCTCCAACGGACAATATAAATACGACACTAGCTTTAGGGCTGTTTGTTTTCCTTTATTATAACTACCAAGGTATTAAAGCTCAGGGACTAATCGGTCATTTAAAGCATTTTGCCGGACCAGTTTGGTACTTAGCTCCTTTGATTTTCGTTATCGAACTTATCTCTCATGCAGTTAGACCGATTTCCTTGGCTTTAAGACTGCGTGGTAATATGTTTGGAGATCATTTAGTTTTATCAATTTTCTCTGGCTTACTTCCTTATATAGTTCCTATCGCATTTATGATTTTAGGGCTTTTTGTATGTTTTATTCAAGCGTTCGTTTTTACATTACTAACGATGGTTTATATAAGTTTAGCAACTGCACATCACGATCATGATGAGGCAGGGGCTCACCATTAACACTTTTTAATACGGAGAAGTATTATGAAATTTTTATCGATTCTTGTTGTTGTTCTTGTTCCTTCACTAGCTTTTGCAGAAACTACAGACGCATCAGCTTTTGCAATGTCTGCTGCTTGGGCCATTTCTTTAGCCGCTATCGGTGGAGCCTTTGCTCAAGGTAAAGCAGCAGCTGTAGCCCTTGAAGGGATTGCAAGAAATCCTGCCGCTTCAGACAAGCTATTTACTCCAATGATTATTGCTCTTGCCCTAATCGAGTCTCTAGTTATTTATGCATTTGTTATTGCATTCTTAATTAAGCCAACTGTTTAATTTTAAATAAAAATAAACATTTTAGGGCCCTCGATTCGAGGGCCTTTTTTATTTATCTAAAAATAGCGAATGAGATTGAGCCCAACCTGATTATCCTTATCTAAAAACTCAAGTCCACTTGGAACAAAAGATTTCTGAGGGGCATCAATATAGCGAAGAAAAGATTTAATATTCCATTTATCATTTAATCTTTGTGAATAAGATAAGGTGACCAAATGCTCACGACCTCTTTCTAAATCACTAATCAAGCTAACAAAGATCTGTTTGTTTAAAATATCATTAAATGAAAAACGATATCCAAATAATAGATCTTTTTGAAAAACATTTAAAGTACTACGTTTGACTTTTCCCGTATCGGTAATGGTTTGACCTTCAAGAATGAGAGTTGATTCACTGCTGTTTAAATGATTAATAGTATAATCAAAACCAAACGCTACCAAGCTATGATCTTCTTGCTTCAGTGGCACAGGCCCTATAAATGAATTTTCATCTTTAAAATGTATAGTTGCAGTTTCAAGTTTTAATACTGCCGAATCAATAACATGCTGTAGGATAATTCCATATTGAGAACTAGGTAATGTATAAGGTGTTAACTTGTTATTATTAATAACATAAATAGGTTGATACTTGTTTTGTTGTTCTAAGGCGTAAATAGCGATATCAGTATTATTAAAGCTCTTCTCCCATCTGAATGCCCACTGAGGAGTCCAGCTATCGCTCAATGTTTTACCATCTTTATCAATATTTACAGGGTCTTCAATATGTATGGGTGCAGTTGCAAAGCTTAACCTGTTTTGTGATTGTGCCAGGTTGGGCTTAGTAATATAAGGTAAAAAATATAAATTATAAGATCCATTTTCAGTTAAATATGTTATTTGAAGCATCGGCTCGCCAATTTTTTCAGCATTTTCTAGATTGGAGTCAAAATTTCGCGAATTAATAACATCAGCAGGATGAAAAGCCTCAGTTGCCGACCAGTTAAGGATCTTGAGTCCAGCAAAAATTTTCCAATTCTTGATTTGATAAGACCCATATATATCTTCTGGAATAAATATTTTCCTTTGTTCATCTAAAAAATCATGACGAGCAAAAAAAGCAAGCTTTGAACTGAGTTTGTCATTTTCATGATAAAACTCAAAGTGTGGGCTCATGGCCAAACCTTGATCTTTTGTTGAATTATTATGGTCTGAAGTAAAGACTCTGCTTTCAAAAATAATTTCACCCTTATATGATGCTTGCAGAGAAAGAGAAAAAAAACATAACAAAAAATACATTAGTTATTTTACCAAATTATCTTTATTAAATTCTTGTTCTTGAAAAGTCACTTCGAGATCTCGTTTGTTCCATATAATAATAGATCGCTTTTTTGTTTGATGATTAATCATCTCCATTTCCATGGCTCGCCACCATTTTTTAATTTTCTTATATTTTAGAAAATGAGCAGTTTTTAATAGTTCAGATTTACGATCATAATAATCAATTTTAATAGGATTTAAATATTCTTTATCCATCCAAATTATTTGTTTAGTGTAACCACTGTTTTGATCTTTTGTAGTTCGCTCAATAACTTCAGTTTTTCGTTTATTAAATTCTTCATCTTTAATATATCGGTAGTTATACTTTTCAATTTCTTGTGAACTGAAATCTTCATAAGAAAATTCACTACCCATAAATGAACCAGATTTATTGCTAGAGGAAATTCGCTTTATTCTTTTTATTGATGGGAGATAAAGCCATTGGTCATCATCATCTTCTTTATGGCTCCAAGTTAGCATTTTGACCCCTTTAACATCTAATGGCCATTCGAATGAAATAATTGAACGATCTCCTTCATTTTGTTTCTCTTGAATCTTCGAATTCATTTTTCTGATTATTTTGTCGTTATTAGCATTGATTAAATGCATTTCCATGAAGTTTCTTTCACCGATAAAGCCATTGTTAGCCTCTTGAGATTTTTTGGCGACAAGATAGCCTTTATCGTCGGCGTGTGTAAGATTTAACAATAAACAAATCGATAATACAAAAATTTTTAATTTCATTTCTTCTCTTTATAGTAATGATTTCAAATAATGACCAGTATGTGATGCTTTAATTTTAGCAACCTCTTCTGGAGTTCCACTAGCAACAATATCTCCCCCAAACTTCCCACCTTCTGGACCCAGATCTATTACATAGTCTGCTGTCTTAATAACATCAAGATTATGTTCAATAACAACAACAGTATTATCTTGTTCAATAAGTTTATTTATAGCCTTAAGTAAAATATCAATATCTTGAAAATGTAATCCAGTTGTCGGTTCATCTAAAACATAAAGGCAATGTCCTCTCGTTGCCTTAGATAATTCTCTTGCTAATTTTAGTCTCTGTGCTTCACCACCAGAAAGAGTTGTTGCTGGTTGGCCTAGTTTCATATAGCCAAGACCTACATCAAAAAGTGTATTTAAAGCTCTAGAGACTTTAGAATGATTCGAGAAAAAATCTTTTGCCTCTTCTATACTCATACTTAAAATGTCGGCAATATTTTTACCACGGTAAAGAACCGAGAGTGTTTCATCGTTGTAACGTTTACCAGAGCAATCACTGCAGGTAATAAAAACATCAGGTAAGAAATGCATTTCAATTTTTAATGAGCCGTTACCCTCGCATGTTTCACATCTTCCACCTTTAACGTTAAAACTAAATCTACCCTGAGTATAACCTCGAACTTTTGATTCATTAGTATTAGAAAAAATTTTACGAATACTATCGAACAATCCGGTATAAGTAGCTGGATTGGAATGCGGTGTTCTTCCAATCGGACTTTGATCTAGTTCAATAATTGATTGTATGTACTCTGTGCCTTTAATTGATTTATAATTTACATTCGAGCCGGTTGAGTTTTTAAGAGAATTTTTTATAGCAGGTACTAGTATTTTATGAATTAAAGTTGATTTACCTGAACCACTTACTCCTGTTATGCAAACAAGATTGTTCAGTGGTATTTGTACATCAACATTTTTTAAATTAAATTCCTGAGCACCTTTGAGTTCAATAAACTTGTCGGAGGAGCGTCTACTTTTTGGAGTTTGGATTTGTACTGTTTTGCTTAAAAAAGAGGCTGTTAGAGATTTTTTATTTTTCATTACCTTATCTAGGGTTCCATGTGCAACAACGTGACCACCATGTAAACCTGCTCCTGGTCCCATGTCGATAATATAATCAGCAGTTCTCATAGTTTCTTCATCATGTTCAACAACAATTACTGTATTTCCAAGATTTTTTAAAGAGATAAGTGTTTGTATGAGCTTTTGATTATCCCTTTGATGAAGGCCAATACTTGGCTCATCTAAAACATAAATAACACCAGATAATGCAGAGCCAATTTGTGTTGCCAGTCGAATGCGCTGGCTTTCTCCGCCAGAAAGTGTTGCAGCTGAACGATTCAAGGTTAAATAATTCAATCCAACGTTGAGTAAAAATTGTATTCGCTCTTGAATTTCTTTTAGAAGTTTTTCAGCGATGATAGCTTTATGTCCTTTGTATTCTAACTTTGAAAAAAACAGAAATGTTTCATCCAATGGCAAATCACAAATATCAAAAATCGATTGATTATTAATTGTTGCTGATAGTGCATAAGGATTTAATTTTTTACCCTTGCAGTCACTACAGGTTTCTATTTGCATATATTCTTCGAGATTGGCCCTTACTCTCTCGGAGGAGGAATCGCTGTATTTTTTTTCAAGCCATTGGATTATGCCTGGGAATTTCTTTTTGAAATTAAACTGTGAATTTTCTGATTCAAATCTGTAAGTATAAACTTTAGATGAGCCTTCTGTAAGAATTTTAATAAAACTTTGTGGCAATTTATTGAAAGGTTCCTCAAGAGAAACTTTTTCTGCTTTTGCTATAGAGCGAATCATTTGCAACAAAAAAGAACGTTTATTTAGAAGTGGTATTGCGCCTTCCTCTATAGAAAGTTTGTCATCCAATATTAATGTTTTTTTATTAAAACCCTTAGATTCACCTAGTCCGTTACATTTTGAGCATGCACCAAGTGGCGAGTTGAAGGAAAATAATCGAGGTTCTAGCTGAGGAAAACTTGTTTGAGTTTCATGACAAAAATAATGTTCAGAATAGAAATGATCCACACCATCTTTATTTATAATGACATTTCCTCTTGCCAGTTTTAAGGCATACTCTACTGAATCTGTAATACGGCTTTTGGCATCATCCTTTACAACAATTCTGTCTACAACAAGATCAATGTCATTAAATTTTGATTTATTTATTTTTATCTCATCGTTTAATAAAAGGATCTCACCGTTTAATCTAATTCTAGAAAAACCCATAGACTGATACTTAGAAAGTTCTTCTTTGTGCTCTCCTTTTTTGTTTTTTAAAACAGGCGCGATAATCATAATCTTCGAACCTGCTTTAAAGCCAAGAATATTTTCAACGATTTGCTGTGCCGTTTGTGCCTCTAATGGTTGTTTTGTTATCGGTGAATGAGCTTGCGCGGTTTTGGCAAATAAAATTCGTAAATAATCATAAACCTCAGTGACAGTTCCTACAGTTGAACGAGGGTTCCTAGATGTTGATTTTTGATCAATCGCAATTGCAGGTGAAAGTCCTGAAATACTGTCCACATCTGGTGGATCAATTTGACCTAAAAACTGCCTGGCGTAGGATGAGAGAGACTCAATATAACGTCTTTGACCTTCGGCATAAATAGTATCAAACGCTAAGGAAGACTTTCCAGAACCAGATGGTCCTGTAACAACGGTAAGCTGATTTCTTGGAATATCAATAGTTATATTTTTTAAATTATGAACACGAGCACCATTAATTTTTATAAAATTCAATTTTTACCTCGATGGAAAAATAGCGCTTGTTTAAGTAAATAATGACATCCTTGATAAAGTGCAGTGTTTTTACCATAAATTTCAAAAGCTGTTCCATGATCAACACTTAGACGTATAAAAGGTAGACCAAGGGTTATGTTAACTCCAATGAATCCGTAGTGTGATTTAAATAAAGGTAGACCTTGATCGTGGTATGCGTATATAAAAAGCTGTTTTTTGTTTTTTTGGTTATGAAATAAAACATCAGCTGAGATTGGTCCATGGAACTTAATTTTCTCATATTGCTGAGAAAGTGTTTGTACACTTTCATTTATCATACCGTCTTCTTTTCCAAGTAATCCATTTTCACCACAATGTGGATTTATACCGGAAAAATAGACCTCGTTTATTTCGATTTTATTGTCTCTTAGTTTATCAATTGAAAGTTGTACTTTTCTTACAATAGATTTAGGATTTAAAAATGAACTGATTTTTGAGATAGGGATATGATCTGACAATAGCAGAAAGTTGCTTTCGTTTGAAAGAAAAGCCATACCTATTTCACTGTTTTGATAGTAACTTCTAAAGAATTCCGTATATCCGTTCTTTTGCTTACCATCAAGATACAATTGATCTTTACTTGTAGGAAGCGTGATCAAAATATCATCTTTGGTAAGCATGGGTAAAATTTTTAATAACGAGGTGTTTGATTGCGTGTCTTGGATTTTATTTAAAAATGAACATGCCAGCTTGCAATTATTAAAAATGATATGTTCTTCTTTTATTTCGTAATCTACATTTATAGAGTTCAATATTTGTAATAAAGAATCCTTAAAAGTAAATAATTTAAATTCACTCTGTTCTTTAGAGTTTAGCAAAATAAAACTTTTTATAAACACTTCTAAGCCGATAGAGTGTTCATGTCCTTGAGAGATATAAATCATAATTAAAGGGTATACTTTATGAAATAATTACTTTTTTCTTTCTCAAACCAAGATTGACTAAGTTTTTTAGAAAATTCAAAAAAAAGTTCATTTTTAATTTTTTCTTTTTCATTTTGAAAAACCTCAGATTCTTTAAGATCTTTAGATTTAACAAAAAAAGTATGAATAAATCCATCCATGGAGATGGGTGAAGAAAATGATCCTTCGTCGGTATCTTTTAAGTTTTGCATTAAGATCTTGTTTAAGTTTTCTTCAGCAACGCTTTCAATATAATTTGTTTCAACTTCTTTATATATATCAGGAATATTACCGGTTAGTCGGTAAGTTTTTAAAATTTGTGGTAGCTCTTTTATGTCGTTACTATTTACTTTGTTTTCAGGTAAGTAAAAATCAACTAGCGAATATTTAAAACCTAAAGTTTTATTATTTTTATTTCTTTTATAAAATGTATTTTTAATTTCTTGCTCAGTAATTGATACGAGTGGAGCAATGATGCGAGCACTGAAAATATTCAATTCCATTGTCTCACGTATGATTTCAAAATATTCCTCAAATCCAATCCCCTGTTTTTTTAAATAGGCCATAAGATCCTCACGTTTTAGGCCAATTCTCTTTTCTGTCATTTGAATTCTGTTTTCAACGCTATCATCTGACACTACGTAACCAAGCTGAGTTAATTTATCCCTGATTATGTAAGTGTAAAAAATTTTATCTAAAATCTTCTCTGGACTTGTTTCTTCTTTGTCATAGATTAGTGGAGAAATTTCTGCTCGAGCAGGAAGGGTTTTTTGTATTTGTTTCAATTCAGACAGGGTAATAATCTTTTCATTAATAACACCTGCGATTTTGTCTAAAACTTTAGCGTTTAACCCAAATGATAGAAAAATAACAAATAGCAAAGATCTCATGAGATCTTTTATACAAAATTATTTCAATAATTGCTTGTTAATTTTTATCTTTGCACTACTGCGTAAGTCTTCAAAGTAGTTGCTGATAATTTTATCACGCTTCTGGTCATAAAGAATTTTTTTATATGTATTCATATTTATTTCATTAAAAGGTTTAATTCCGGTAATTTTAATGACATGAACTCCGTATTGCGTTCTGGTTGGCCCTACGATTTGGCCAACTTTTTTGCCGTTAATATCTTTAAAGAAGTTCGGAGTATATGCCACTGGTGGTTGAAATCCGAGGTCTCCAGCAGAGTTTGCCGTGCTTGACTGTGAGTATTGTTTGGCAAAAGTTTCAAAGAGTTCAGGTTTGTCTTTAAGCTTGTTAATAATTTCTACAGCCTGGTCTATTGCTGTTTTGACTTCTTCTGGACTAGGGAAAGCACGTAAGCGAAATAATATATGACTCGTGCGGTATTCTTTGTTGTTTTCGTAATATTTTTTAACAGCATCATCTGAAATAGTACCAATCTTTTTTAATTTATCTTCTAGATCTTTTGAAACTTGTGCATGGAATAAAACATCTTCGATTTTTCGTTTAACGATAGGATCATCAGCTAATTTATTTTTTTTAGCTTTTTCAATTGAAATCTCACGGTTAATGAGCTCTTCAAGACTTGATTCAATTGTAATGTCTCTATTGGTTACAGTTAAAACGTTTTGTTTGTAGTATTCTATAAGTTCATCTTTATGAATATCAATTCCGTTCACGGTAGCTACCACTTCCTTTTTAGCAGCGAAAACAGAAAATGAGAAAATACAGCTAATAAACAATGAAAAAATATTCATAAATCCTTCCTTTAAATAAATTCTATTATTAGTTTAACAGAAATTTTACTCTGGGGAAGATATTTGCTGTGCAATAAGATTAGAAAATTCAAAGAATTTATCTTTGGAGATCTGTTCATTAAAAAAACAGTCAATGCTATAATTGGGATGGAGCTTGTAGACCTTAGGTCTTGCTAGAAAAAAATCTAGTACCTTATTTCTTAGCTCGGGCTTTTCTTCGAGAGTTTTTTGATCAAAGGCCAGATGGATCGATTTACTGGCCAGTTTAACCGATTTTAGTCCAGTAAATTGAAGAATATTTCTAATTTTAAGCAGATAAAAAAGATTATTTAATTCATCAGGAATTATTCCGTAGATATCAATCAAATCGCCTTTGATTGTATCAAGTACTTCGTTAGAGCGAGAATTGGCAATTTTTTTGTAATATTTCAAGCGCTGAGCTGGATCTGATATGTATGAATCAGGAATAAACGCTGAAAGATTGGTTTGTATTTCTATATCAGAGCTTGCACTATTCTCTTGTCCCTTAAGCTCAGCCAAGGCTTCATTTAAAAGTTCCATATAGAGTTCAAGTCCAATTGTTGAAATATGCCCTGATTGTTCACCTCCTAAAATGTCTCCAGAGCCGCGGATCTCTAAATCAGTGGATGCAATGGCAAAACCTGAGCCGATATCAGCACATGTTTGTAAAGCTCGTAGTCTTTTTTCCGCAATGCTAGATATTTTTTTATTTTGGGGAATAACCAAATAGGCATAGGCTTTTTTATCTGAACGTCCAATTCTTCCTCTGAGTTGATGTAATTGTGCAAGTCCGAAATTGTCTGCGCGGTTAATAATCATAGTGTTGGCAGTTGGTATATCAATTCCGGACTCGATAATGGTTGTGCTGATTAAAATATTTTTTTCTCCTAGATAGAAGGATTTTATTCTCTTTTCGAGCTCTTTTTCTGGTAATTGTCCATGGGCTACAACAATCTTACTTTCGGGTACAAGCTCATTGATTAAAAAACTATATTTTTCTATATCTTGAACTCTGTTATGAACAAAGAAAACTTGACCACCTCTTTTTAATTCCTTTTCGATCGCATCTTTTAGAGTTTTTTTATCATCACGAATTACAAATGTTTTAATCGACTGTCGCTTCGGGGGAGGGGTTTGGATGAGTGATAAATCTCTGATGCCTAAGAATGAAAGTTGCAGTGTTCTTGGAATGGGAGTTGCTGTCATAATTAAACAGTCAACTGTTTGTTTTAGTAGTTTTAATTTTTCTTTATGTCCAACACCAAAGCGATGCTCTTCATCGATGATGACTAGACCAAGATCTGAAAACCCTACCTCTTTTGATAAAAGTTTGTGTGTACCAATAATAATATCTATCTTACCCTCACTGAGCTCTGAGAGAGTTTTGTTAGCTTCGATTTTTGATTTAAACCGTGATAAAAAATCGATATTGACAGGAAATTTTTCAAATCTCTTTTTGAAACTTTGATAGTGTTGAAGTGCGAGAACTGTAGTGGGAACTAAAATACAGACCTGTTTCTTATCTAGTACTGCTTTGAAAGAAGCTCTCATTGCTACTTCCGTTTTGCCAAACCCTACGTCTCCACAGATTAGCCTCTCCATTGGTGACTCATTTTGCATGTCCATGAGGACATCACTGATGGCTTTTTCTTGATCGGGAGTTTCTGTGAAAGGAAACGAAAGCTCAAATTCATTATACAAGTGGTCTGGGGCTGAAAAACTATACGCCTTCTGTGATTTTCTTTCGGCTTGTAGTTTTAGTAAATCAAAGGCAAGTTTTTTTATTGATTTTCTGGCTTTTAATTTTTCATTTTCAAATTTTTTTGATTTGAGACTCGCAATTTTTATAATAGCTTCTGAGTCAGCATGCTTTTGGATAAGGTTTATTTTATAAACAGGTAAAAATATTTTATCATCGTCTTGATAATGTATGACAATGAAGTCTGATTTCTTTCCAGCGACCTCTAAGCCTTGTAATCCTTTGTAAATCCCAATCCCATGGTCTTTGTGTATGACGTAATCGTTGACCTTTAAAGTGGCAATTTGCTCAGCAAAAAGGTCCGGATTAGTGTTTACACTTCTAACCTTTTTCTTTTTTGAGGAAAAGAGATCTCCATCACTTAAGACAAATAAGTTTTCATTAGGGTAGTAAAAGCCTTTATCAATACTGCCTTCAATGAAGCTAATTCTTTCACCTAGAAGGGATTTTAAGTGATTGTTATCAAGGAGGTAGTTAATTTCCTCTTTTGATTTTTTAGATCGAGCAGATATAAGTAAGTGACCATTTCTTTCTAGCTTAGAGCGTATGTAGGAAAAAATATTTTTTCCCGCTTGTTGTTGTGAAATATTTTCCTGCAAGAAGAGTGATTTAAGATCAATCAAATTTAATGGGATATTGCTCATACTGTTTGATTCTAAAGAAATATTGTGATCTATGTTGGTAATATTAATTTCCCTTATTTTCGAAAAATATAATTCAATATCAGTTTCATAAAATGATTCAATGGAGGGAAGTATGTTATAAGATTCAATATCGTTCTCTATTTCGTTATATGTCGCCACACAAGTTTCAATGAAGTCATGAAATTGTGAAATGCATTTTTCCTTATTGAAAAAATAAAAGAGTGTTTTATCTGATAAATAATCAAAAATTGTTGTTGTTTTATCAAAAAACAAAGGTAGATAACTTGTATAGTTTTCAAAAAGTTCTTGATTCTGAATCAGTTCAAATATTTCCTTTCGCCTTTGATACTTATTTTTATATTGAGGTTGTGGCATGGGGATATTTTGTCTTAAGTTGTTAACAAAAGAGCTATCCCTAAGACTGTTGGGACAAATGCCGAGTAAAACTTCGTCAACAGGTTTATCGCGCAACGTCTTTTGTGTGATTTTCTCTATTTCATAAATTTCTTCAATTAATTCATCAAAAAAATGAATTCTGATTGGCCCCCTGGAGATTGGGTAGATATCAAAAATTTCCCCTTTTTGGCTAAATCGACCAGGTTCATCGGCCATTGGATGTTTTTCATAGCCTAAATTGATTAAATTTTGGGATAGTTCTTTGGGTGAAATAATATCTGCTATTTTTATTTTTTTTTGATTTTCTTTAAAAAAATCCTTTTGTGGAATTTTGAGAAACATAGCGTCTATTGAAGTTACCAATAAAAAAGGCTTCTCTTGATTTACTAATTGCGCAAGAGCAAAGAAGCGTTGATTCGTGCTGTGCGATGAATTTATAATCGAGTTATATGGACTGTTTTCGTTTCCTGGATAAAACAAGCAATTCTGGCGGTTGCGAAGATCCTCATAAACCTCCTCAGCCTCCTCGGCAGTTGCGGCAATAAGCACATTGTTATATTTTTTTAATTCGGAATCGTTTTTGTTTAGTAGTTGTTCAAAGATGAACCCCCATTGAGAGTCAGAAATACCTGATATAGAAAGTTGTGAACTTTGTTGTGTAAGCCAGTTGGATATTTTTTGATGAAGAATTTCAAAAAACTTCATAACGCTCCTCGTAGATCAAACCATAGCAAGCTTAATTAAAATGGACGAGGTAAACAATAAGATCTTTGCTATTTTCAACATCTTATGTATCCTGTAACCTGTCAAAAACACATTTATTATCCCTGGAGACAGTGAATGTCATCTGAAAATCTTGACGTCTTTTTGCCTGTCCTATTGATGTCAGCAATAGCAGTGGTTATTTTTGTTGGAGCAATTGTTGTTTCAAATATTTTGGCCAATAAAAAACCTGGTAATCAGAAAGAAACACCCTATGAATGTGGTGAAGTACCTGTTGGAACAGCCTGGTCACAATTTAACGTTAGGTTTTATGTTGTTGGGCTAATTTTTATCATTTTTGATGTGGAATCAGTTTTAATGTTTCCAGTAGCGGCAGTCTTTAAAGAATTAAATGAGATTGGACATGGTGGTTATGCACTTATTATCTTTTTAAGTTTTATCTCTGTATTGCTTGAGGGTATTGCTTATTGCTGGAAAAAAGGCGATCTCAATTGGGTTATGAGTTACCAATTGGAAAATAAGGGTAGGAAATGAATTCAACAGTTGTTTCTTATTTAGCACAATTTGAAAGTTTTAAAACGTTCATGGAATCATTGAATACAATGGCTGGGTTCAATACCTTTCCATTAATTTCGTTATTGATATTTGTGGCTACAGCAGCTGTATTGACACTAATACTTGCTACTATCGGTGGTTATGGCACATATGCCGAAAGAAAAATATCAGCAGATCTGCAGGCACGGGTTGGTCCCAATAGAGTCGGTCCTTACGGCTTACTACAGCCACTTGCCGATGCCGTAAAGCTTTTAACAAAAGAAGATATTTTCCCTGCAAATGCAGACAAGTTTCTTTTTTACTTAGCACCTTTCTTGGCTGTGCTCGGTGTTTTTGCTACTGTTGCTGTATTGCCAGTTTCTAGTGGTTTAGCTTTATCAAATTTAAATGTAGGTGTTTTTTATGTAATTGCTATTTCCTCGCTTGTCGGCGTGGGAGTTTTTCTTGGTGGTTACGCATCTAACTCAAAGTGGTCAATGCTTGGAGGTATGCGAGGAGCTTCACAAATTATTAGTTATGAAATACCAATAACAATAAGTATTTTAGCGATCACTTTGCTTTCTGGTGGGATGTCTTTTGAAAAAATAATAAGCAATCAAGGTGGTTTACCAAATGAGTGGTTTCTTTTTCATAATCCGTTTACATTTCTTGGTTTTTTTATATTTTTTGTTGCCGGTTTAGCGGAGACAAATAGGGCCCCTTTTGATCTTCCCGAGGCAGAGTCAGAATTAGTTTCTGGTTATCATACAGAGTACACGGGCATGAGATTCGCACTGTTTGCCTTAGCTGAATATGTTGAAGTTTTTGTTTTATGTGCCGTTGCATCTGCTTTATTTTTGGGTGGGTATCATCTACCTGTACCTAAAGAAGTTGCTAGCAAGCTTCCGCCTTTGGCATTACAGGCGGGGGAAGTTTCAGTATTTTTTATTAAAGCACTTGTACTTTATTACGTTGTTATTTGGGTTAGATGGACACTACCTAGAATTAGAGTTGATAGATTGATGTCGATTTGTTGGAAATATTTAACCCCAATTGCCATATTTAATTTAGTGGGTGTTTCTATTTGGATGGTTGTTTTTGATGGAAAGTCATTAATTGAGATAATTTTTCACCATTAAAAGAGTTTATTATGTTTATTAAAATTATGTTTTTATTATCTGCAGCTCTTATTTTAGGAACAGGCGTGATGGCCGCTGTGACCAAAAATATAATGCACTCATGTATTTACTTACTGGGTTCGCTTTTGGGAATTGCTGGTCTCTATATAACATTGGGAGCTGATTTTGTAGCGGTAACTCAAATAATGGTTTATGTCGGTGGTGTTGTTATTCTTATGCTTTTTGCAGTTATGTTGACTGGCGGAAAGGAGTTTGTAAGTAAAACTCAGAAACTACTTGGTCTCATTCCCTTAATGGGTAATAGATGGAGTTATTCTTTTGGTGTTATAGGTGCTTTGGTTTTTGGTGGAATTGCGACAAAGTTAATTTTAAATATTGTCAGCCATTTATCAATTAAAGAAGTTGAACCTTATGAAAGCACTATTGAAGCATTGGGAAAATTGCTTATTACAGAACATGTATTGGCTTTTGAGATTTCTTCAGTACTTCTATTAGGTGCGCTCGTTGGAGCGGCTATAATAGCTCGGCCCAGAAAGAAGGATTGGTAATAGTTATGATACCTTTAGCTGCTTATTTGGGAATATCTGTTTTTTTATTCATTATCGGACTTGTAATAATGATGTCCCGAAAAAATATTGTTGCCATACTTTTGGGAATTGAATTTATTCTCAATGCTGCGGCTTTAAACTTTGTTGCTTATTCTCGTTATGTTACAAACAATTTAGACGGACATATATTTGCGCTTTTTATTATTGTGATTGCGGCAGCAGAAGCAGCTGTTGGATTGGCAATAGTTATTCGTTTCTTTCAATTAAAGGAAACGATACATATTGATGAAGCCACTCAGCTGAGAAATTAAGAGAGTTAAAATGGAATATACAATTACTACCGTTGCACCCATTTTTTTATTTCCCTTTATTGCATTTGTTATTAATGCTTTTTGGGGTAGAAAGCTCCCACGTGAAGGAGACTGGATAAGTGTTGGTGCTATATTTCTATCCTTTTTATTTTCTTTCAGAATTTTTTCTGATTTTATTTTTTCGAAGTTTTCTACGGATTATTATATTCATAAAGTATTTAACTGGATCGATCTTTCCCATGGTGAGCAGATTTTTAAAATAGATCTGGGGATTTATATCGATAACATGACTGCCATTATGCTGTTAATGGTTACAGCAACTGCTTTTTTAATACATCTTTTTTCAACTTGGTACATGAAGGGTGATGAGGGTGGCTACGGTAGATTTTTTATTTATCTATCATTGTTTACTTCGGCTATGTTGGGCTTAGTTCTGTCAGATAATTTGTTGTTACTTTTTGTTTTTTGGGAAATCATGGGCTTTTGCTCTTATTCTTTAATTGGTTATTATAATAAAAAAGAAGCCGCAGGTAATGCCTCAATTAAAGCATTTATGACAACTAGAATTGGTGACGTATTTCTTTTATTAGGAATTCTTGCCATTTGGTCTGTTGTTGGAAATGTTAATTATGTAGATATTTATTCAGCTATCTCACAAGGGTTATTTGAAGGAAAAGAGATTTTAGGTGTCTCTCTTGCTACTTTTGCAGCTGTA
>CALFYV010000196.1 GCA_937952395.1 uncultured Bacteriovoracaceae bacterium
CGGCGGTTTGAATTACACCAGTAAAGTTTCATGTCCTTCGAGCTACGTTTATAACAAACCTCCTAGCACGAGGTGAGTCGTTAGCTAGGGTCATGGCTATAGTGGGCCATACACAGCTTAAAACGACCAACTGCTATCTCAGAAAGGCAGGTGTCGATGTTCAAGGTGGGACTGAAAAATTAGGTTACTCTATTCCTTCGGAAGAAGAGGGAAAATTGCTTTCTTTAGTGAAGTAAAATCGGTTTGCTACTTTTTGCTACTTGTAGTATCTAAGATATTAATAATTACAGGTGCTTGAGGACTCAGCCGTCCTGGGCACCATTTAAAATCCGCTCAGAGATTATATATGTCCATAAAACCCTGTCCCAAACCTTTTATCATAAAAAACTTAATCGATGATAAGACTCTTAAATATATGCAAGATGTTTGCGCAAAATTATCTAAAGATAAAGCAGCCTCAACATTTGAAGATAAAACTTTTTACCGAAAAGTTTGGACCGTCTTACAGTTCGATTTACTTCATGTGAAGTTATTTAATCCTCTGGCCAATAAATATTTTCATGAAGATCTCAAACCAAGCTACTCACTTGTGGCGCTTTATGATCAAAACGAAAGTATTTGTCCTTATCATGTTGATCGCAAAGAGTGCTACCGAACCATCGATCTATGTATCAACCAAGATAAACCCTGGCCTCTTTATATCGCTCACGAAGGTATTGATATAAATGTCACTGCTGACCAATATGAAGGGCGACAAGAGGACTATAAAAAGCTTGGGCAAGAATACTTATTAAATCCGGGTGACGCTGTTTTTTATTCCGGTACTCAATTTCCTCATTGGCGTAATAAAATTCAAAAAGATAATTTTTGCCAAATGGTGTTTTTTCATTTTGTCGCAAAAGACTATGAAGATTAAATATTAATGAGAATAAAAGAAGTTGGTGAGTGAAACTAATACATATTACGACAATCGCCTATTTTTTTCGCTTGATCCATCCCACTAGAGTTGAAGAACTTTTCTCTTCATGTTTAACATAGTACTCCAATATATCAAATCCATATGATATCACTGGAGTTCACTAGAAAAAACCTTCATATTGCAATTTTTACATGTTTGCCACATTGCAAAATTATGGTAACTGGAGAAATTGAAAACGTACTTAGCTTGGAGGTCTCTGTGATAAAAAAAAATATTCTTGCCTTGATATCCCTTTCCATATCTTTGAATGCATTTTCTAGTTACGAAGAAAAAGCCTACATTTGTCTGAGCGACACCATCGTTCAAGGCATAGGAGGTCTTGAAGGTTTTAAGCAAGCCGTGAATATTATTGAAAAGATGCAACAAAAAGAAATTAATGGATTGGCTGGCTTTTCTTCTTGCGAGGGGATAAAAAAAAATACACCGTTTACGAGAAATATCCCTTTTATTATAACAGTAGAAAAGTTTGAGGCCCTTTATACTCAACAAGAGTTCAAGTCTTGGTATGACTCACTTTCCAGCAAAACTATCCGCTTTGTTGAACGTCAAATTTTGCCTGAAAGCTTTTGTCATTATTTAGAGCTTGGTTTATCTATCGCTCTGGGAGTCGCTGTTTCGGATAGCTTTTCATTTGGTTATTGTGAAGACACTAGAGGTAATCGCTGGATTGAGTTTAATAAACTAATTGGCTTTGGAGTTGGCCTAGGCTTGACAGCTGTATTTGAATTGGCAACGAATTACCCCAGTAGTGAATTTCGCTCCTTAGGTATTACTTATTCTGACCATCGAAAAATTATTGCTGGGCTAGTCGGTGCCTTTGCGGTGTCAGATAGAGATAACTTTGCTCCTGGTTGGTTTGCTATCCCTTGGTTAAATAGCTTTTCGAAATACCAAATAGAAGAGAGCGGTGGTGGTGGTTTAGGTTTAGGTTACACCGCAACAGAGGGGAAAAAATTGAATCTTCCATTATTAGTCTTGCCTCGTTCAGGAAAGAACCTCATCTCATTGGCCCGTGATAACAAAAGCTTTGGTGTAAACACTAGAGGCGGAATTGATTATGTACGCAGAAGTGGTAACTTAAGACAAAAATAACCTGAGTCTGGGATATTAAATTCATGGGCAAGATTGATTTTATACATACTCCCCCATTTATTGGTACGTTTTTTTTGCTTTAAAATCTGTTCTTCTTTATAACGTTTTTTTATCGTTCTTATTAAATGCAAATTAACATCGTACCACCAACACGAAAAGAGAGTCGTTTGTAAAAAATTCTAATTTTAATAGAAATATTCAATTATCTTGTGACTTTATAGTATAAGTAGGAATGAATTTTTTTTTCTTGTTCATTCTCATATTATCTAGTTTTCATACTAGGGCACAGGATTTACCTGTTTACCGCAAAGCGGTAGTCGATGGAGTCAAAAACCAAAAGCTAAAGCCTTCGGCGAAAACAATTTTGCATATTTGTGGGCGCTTTTTTTCTCATATCGACTTTAAAGCAGCAAAAAAAAATGATTTATTGGAAAGCATATTTCAAAATCACAGTCCTAAATTGTCGCAAAATACCTTAGAAGAAATTATTAACGACATTCAATACCTCTTTTTACTAGGAGAAGAAAACTTTTCAACCAAAGAAACAGCAGATGATTTCTTACAAAAGTTAACAAAAGTTTCTGAAACTATTAATAAAAAAGTTCAAGATAAAATGATAGAACCACGTGATGAAGAAACTTTGAAAATTTACTTTCTAATGAAAAACTTTCTTTCTCTGGTGGATTATGAACCAAAGCTTTCAGGACAAACTAGCTCTATATTTAAAAAAATCTTATCAGATCTAAAAAAAAATTCTAGGTTTAGATTAATCCCCTCAGTTCCTTTTGAACCGATGAAGTCGAACGTTATCGATTTTTCAAATACATCGCTCTTGCAAGCCAAAAACGAAGATGCGGAGTTCTACAGTTTCATAACACGGATAAAAGAACTTCTGCATGAGCTTACGCCTGACGGAACAGGACTAGATAAGATCTTAAGAACACTCGATAAAACTCAGGAAATTGTTTTTTATAAAACTGGAAACGATTATAAAAAAGGAGATGTGGTATCAGCTAACTCTGGATTAATCAATTATATGAGAGATGAAATCCTTTATAAGGACCCTAGTTTTTTAGATTTAAGTCAAATTTTTTATGAAGAAATCAGGCGACTAGATATTGAATTTAAAACATTATCAGTAGGAGATATGAAAGGTAATCAGAAAAATCCCATTTACCTCTTTGATGATCCCATCGAAGGGCTACCTGACCTTTGGAAGGTTGCTTTAAAAACAACCAAAGATTTCTATGGACAAGAAGACCCATACAGAGCACTTCGGCTCATTGCTCTTTTTGGGCACGATGATATAGAGCAATTTATACCAACCTCTCCCATTTATGATTTTGAATTTAGATTAAAATTAAACCAGTTACAAAATTATATCCCTCATGAACAATCAGTTCTATATCATCCGGAGTCCATTAAAGGATTAAGTCTTTCTTCAGAAACTATGAGGTTGGTCAGTGTTGTTCAAAAAGAAGAAGAAAAACTTAATAGGAGTGCCCAGCAATTAAGATCTGAACTCTATAATGAAATCACTAATAAAAATCTAACCTCGCCAGACTTAGAATTCTACCAAACACGCCTTCGTGCGTACAAAGAGGACAGTTATGATACAACTTTTGATTCTGCTTATCGATTAGGTCAATACCACTTTTATGGTGGAATGTTCTTGGCAACTGAACTTATAAAATCCGGATATGATAAAGTCTGGAGTATAAAGCTTCCTATCTATATAGCAGAATCAATGGCCTATTTTTATAAAACCCACACAATGCTCACTCGGTATTTAGATCACCATGCTTTACAGGCTTATAATTCTGGTATTACCAAGTTCATCTCTTACGAAGAGTTCTCTCAGCTAAACTTGATAAAAAAAATAAAAAATGAAATTAAAGATAGTCTTGATAAATCATCTAGGAATTTTGAAGTGGACCAAATGATTGCAGAGGTTGATGCAGAAGTGTTCATCATGAAAACCTATACAAATCTTATGACAAACTTACTGATCCTTAAAGTCACACCTGAACAACACAGAAAAGGTGCTGAATTTGCTTATAAAATCCTCACTGAGAAGAAAAAATAGCGATAGACTCCAACTCCTAGTCACTTGTTAATCAGACATTAATTCAGTCACTAATTTAGCAGCAAGACTTCCTGCTTCAGATTTAACTAGATAAGCTTTCTTTTATTCCGGAACTCAGCTTCTCCATTGACGTAATAAAATTCAAAATGATAATTTTTACCAAATGGTGTTTTTTCATTTTGTGGCGGAAGATTATGGTGATTAAAATATAAACTAAAAAAATTAATTTATGCCAACCTTAACATCAACTCGACTCAATTATTATTCTTTATCACAGAAATATTTCGAAGAATTTTGTCAAATGGATATGGACCCCAAAGTCATGAGGTATTATAGGTCACGAGCTCATGGTACGAAAGAAGATGCGCTTAAAACTTTTAATCGTTATATAGAGTATATGAAAGAATATCCAGACCTCGGTGGATTCATGGTCTTTGAAAAAATCACGAGAGAATTTGTAGGCTTAGTTGTTATCATCCATCTTGAACTTAACCCTCATAATCATGGATATGAAATTGGTTATAGACTAGCAAAGCACAAATGGAACAGAGGCTATGCCACAGAAATGGCGCGTGCGATGCTTAATTATGGATTTGGAAGCTTGGGTCTATCTGAAATTTTTGAAACCACCAATCCCGAAAATATCGCCTCAGAAAAGGTTTTATTAAAATGTGGCTTTCATAAGGTAGGCACCAGTGCTCATTATGGTGGTTCTCATTTGTTTAAAATAATGAATCAAAACTGAGTAATCAGATAAAGCGAAATCAAACCAAAGCCAATTGTCATCACCATACTACGAGTGAAATAACAAACTACGGTTGCTAGGACTAGAATGAATAAGCGCTCTTTGCCAAAAATCCAATCAACTTGTCCTGAATGAAAGAAAACCATTGGAGCAAGTATCGCTGGCAAAATGGCTGCAGGAATAAAAGAAAAAAGTTCTTTAACACGAGAAGAAATTTGAACCCTAGATGAAATTGCAATAATCGACAGACGAATCCCAATAGTTCCTAAGGCCAATAAAAAAATAATTTGCCAGAAATAACTTGAGTTTATCATTTATCGCTCTTTTGCCTAGATAAAAAAGCCCCTAAACAAATACCTAAAACGGCGGTGGTGATGAGCCCCATATTATACGGTAGCGGTTTTAAAATAAGGGAAAAAATAGATGAGAAGATGGCCACCATAACATATTTATAGTTTTTCAAACTCGGCATAACGAGTGCCACAAAACTTAAAGGAACTGCATAATCTAAAGCCCAACTAGCGGGAGCAAAATTACCAAATATGAACCCCACTATCACAGAACCATGCCAAGCGATCATCATGCAAGCAGAAGCGCCAAAATAAAATGGAATCTTTTCAGTATTTGTAGTGAGTATATCTTGATGGGCACTCATCACCGCATAGTTTTGATCGGTTAAACTATGAGCGGCCATAAGCTTCGTTAAAAAATTTGAGTTCATAAAAATAGGAGAAACCGCAGCACTATAAAGCATAAAACGAAGATTAATAATCATACCCGTCAAAATAATAACAAAGCTTTCAGTATTCTTATTCATCAAATCAACTGCGGCCAACTGAGCTGCTCCGGCAAACACTAACAAATTCATAGCCACTGACTGAAACAGCTCCAGCTTTGCTTCAGCACAAACTGTTCCCATCACTGCCCCAAAAGGAATAATTCCCGTTGTGATAGGTAACATCCCTTTAAAACCTTTAAAGAAAAAATTCATATTTTACAATCTCAAAGCTGATCAAAAATAAGTGAAAAGAAAAAATCTAACTCAGCTGACTCCGGGATATTAAATTCATCGGCGTTGTTCAGCTCATGAGCTGAATTAACTTCGTTATCGAAGAGAATTTTCATTTCGTTGGCCATATTTCTATCGGTGATAACAGTGGACTTCTCTACTTCATAACGAGTTGAGCGTGGATGCATATTATAAGTTTCAACCATGACTAAATCATCCACCCTCATCATTTTTGTATGCAAAGTTTTGCCTTTTTTTAAGAAAACTTGGGCACCTTCTTTTTGTAACTCCAGGACACTTTTCATAATCGGAATACTCACAATAGGTTCATCGACACTCAAAGAAGAGTTAGTATAAATTCTTACCTTAACTCCCCTCTCTATGGCAGCAATAAGTGCTGCTTTCATTTGTGGAGTAGAAATAATATAAGCATTAGCAATATCAATTTCATTCTTGGCATTTTTAATGGCGTAAAGCTTCATGAGATAAATACGATCAAGTGATTTTTCACTGGGTATATTAACGATGGTAGCGATTTTTGCATTAGCACTCCATTTCGATTTTTTTAATCCTACATTTAGATAATTTAATTTCTGCTGAGCATTCTGTTGATTCCACATACGAGCAAAAATATTAGGATTTTCAATTTCAGCTAAAGTCCCATCTTGATAATACAGATCTAAATCACTCCATTGATTTTGTCCTAAATAATCAGTCCCTATATTTCTTCCACCCTCTATCGTATATTTATCATCAACTAAGAGCATTTTGACATGATTACCAAAATAGGGATTCTCTTGACTCTACCATTTGATTAAAGAAATTCCCGCTCGTTGCATTCTTTCTAGTTCTTGTTGATAACCAGCTCTTCGAGCATTATGACCATCAATAATAATCTTTACATCTACTTTCTTTTTATAGGCTGCAATCAACTCATCAGCAATCAGCTTACCGGCTGAGTCGTCATAAAATCCCCATACTATCAAGTGAATTTTTTCTTGAGCTTCTCTGATTAATTTAATTCTTTTTTCAAGAGCGCTTTGAGCATCACTTAATAATTGAATTTTTTCATAGTCATGAAATTTATGACCACTTAGGGCCTTAAAAACAGTTTGAAAATATGGACTTAAAAATGAATCAACATTGGGAACAGTGTTTAAAACTGCTTCATTTCTTAAAGCAATCTCTTTCCAACTTTGAAATTTAAAAGCTGAATAGTAACCACGGCCATAAAGTTCAGCTCGTATAATAGTGCTGAGTTGAGCGATAATCATCTCATCACTTAATTTCTCAATATGAACACCGTATTCTGAAGAACGAACCAATTTAACAACTTCTGAGAGAGAACTTTCTAGTTCATGAGATTTTTCAAGTTTAAATAACAAATCAAAAATTTCTTTTTGAAACTTGGTGGGATCTTCAAGTTTTTTGTTCAAAACTTTTTTTATACTTAAAAGTAGTTGCGTCTTATCAATATCAATTGAAAGAGCATCAAGTTGTCGTTGAAAATGCTCATCACAAACCGAGTAAGCACTAAAGGAAGAAAATAGAATGAGTAAAACTAATAATTTCAAAATAGACCCTCAATGAATTGATAAATTCTTTTAACGCATTATGGGAATAGTTGTCTTAAAATGAGAAAATTCTATAAATTTTACAGGTTTGGCCCTTCTTTACAGACATTAATTGAGAAAATTGATACTATGCGTCAATAAATTTGAGGTAGCTGTGAGTTTAGCTAAATACATTTTGGTTCTTTTTTGGTTAGTTCTGGCCTGCCTGGCCCGTGCCCAAGACTCAGAAGAAGAGCACGATACAACCTCTCTTAAAAAACTGGTTTCTGAAATTAGCTTGATTCATTACAAAAAAGGTGAAGACATTCACATACCCTTTGGAAGGCTCGAGTTTAGTGATGTTGATGTCGTTTTTGGCGATTTGCCTTTTAACTTAAGCAATTCTCAGTACAAAGATGGACAGGCCACTTTTAATACCAATATCTATTTACAAGAAAATGGACTTATTTTTGAAGGAATTAATCGAAATTTTACTTTTAAACCACCTATTGAGCAGGATAGTTTTGTCAGAACGATAGAGCAAGCAACTATAGAACAATTAAAAACAAATATTAATTCAAGACGTTTTATTCTAACAGGTGATCTATTTGACTTCCAAAGTCCGTCTATTGATATGAGACTAGAAAATTTTGATGTTTTTTGTAACAAAAAGGCCATGCTTAATGAAAACGATTTAAGCTCAATTACCAACAGCTGCTGGAGTGATGGGAAGATAAGACCCACACGAAGTGATAAAAAAGATCATACCCTTAATATGGGTTTAAACTATTTATTAGAGGATGAACGCCAGTTTAAGCTTTATTCGAGAATTAAAAATATTAAATTAGATGCCAAAGATAAAATTATTGAATTTTCTACCGCTTATCTTGAAACTGGATTGGATAATCTTTTTCAAGTCACTTCTGGTCCCATAAGCCTTGAGTGTAAACACTCAAGAAGAAGAGAGTTTAAAGTCGACCAATTTCAAGATAATTGCTTAAATGAATTTGCTATCACACAAGACAATACACAAATCACTTATTTTTATACACCAGAGGCGACAGAAGAAGATCCAAGACCAGAAATGACCAATATGGTGATTAATTTAGAAAACTCCAAGGTAGAAACTACTTCACGAGAACTTCTGGCCAATATCGACGCGCTTAATATCGAGCAAAAATCAGGACTCGCCTTTGGCCTTTTTAATTTAGATTTAAAATGCCCTAAGTATTCGAAATTTTCTAGCTTTGATAATACGGCCATCATCAACACTTGTTTAAGTGAAGCCAAAATCACTAAGCGCAAGGATGACAAACCTTCTCAGGCCAAGATTGAGATGAAGCAGACTAATGATGACACCATTATTAATGTTATTATGAATGTCAATGAAGTGGAATCAAACGCAAAAATTGGTAAGTTTAATTTAGACTTATTTAAAATTTGGTATGCCAATAAATCTAGCCAATACGAAATTCTTTTCCCAAAAACTAAAATGTATTGCAACCGTCAGGAACAAGACAGCAAAGAAGATATTCACCTTCTAAATGATTGTTTAACTAGTAACTCTATTTCGACTGGGCCATCTCTGGTAGATGGAGTTGAAGGTGGGCTTAAGTTTTATATCTCTCCACTAGACTTTAATACAACAAAAGACGGCATTAGAGCGCATATCCAAGGCATGCAATTTATGGACGTTGATTTTCATTCCAACATCATGGGT
>CALFYV010000197.1 GCA_937952395.1 uncultured Bacteriovoracaceae bacterium
AATTTGAAAGAATAAACCGAAGCTTTATCTCGTCTCTTCTAGGATTGCCAAGGCAATCACCGATATCTTAGAGGAAAATGAAACAGTCTCGTGGACAGATGGCTATAAAGAATATTTAGCAGAAAGCAGCATGCAGGCCATGACTCTGAGAGGGGCCAGAGCAAAAGTTGGCATGACTCAAAAAGAATTGGCACAAAAACTAAATATGGCCCAGTCCTATATTTCTCAAATTGAGCAGGGAAAAAGACAAGTCAACGTTTCATTGGCCAAAAAACTAGCAAAGATTTTTAATACAGATTATAGAGTTTTCTTATAAAAAAGGGCCCCGTCAGGGGCCCTTCATTAAGCACAGTATTTAACTTTAAATTAAGCTGCTTTCTTCTTAACTTCTTCAACAGGAGCTTTCTTCTTAGCGGAATCGATGTCAACAGGAGCTGCTGGAGCTGGAGTGCCTTCAGCAGGTGTAGCTTCGGCTGCTGCCACTTCTTCCACCACAGTTTCTGGGATTTCCTGAATTCGAGGATAATGACAAACAACAACAGTTTTTTCTAAATCATCCGAGTCAAACTCTACCTTGAATTTTGATACAAGGTCACTAACATGGATTGATTCATCTAATTCTAAATGAGCTACGTCAATGACAAGCTCATCGGAAATATCCTTGGGGTATCCATACACATTAAGTTCGTTAATTTGCTGAGCAAGTACACCGCCCTCTTCTTTACCTTTGGCCTCACCAACCAGGTGTAGAGGAACATACATCCAAGTTTTCTCATTTTGCTTAAGAGCATGGAAAGCCACATGAACAAGTTTTCTGTCTCTTGGATTTACTTGGACTTCTTCAATCGCTACAAGTTGGCTGCTCTTGCCCCACTTTACTTCAATCTTCAACGCGCCTGTTTCAAGGGCCCGATGCATAACTGCATAAGGAATTTGAATTGGTGTTGACTTCATATCATGCCCGTAGACACAAGCAGGAACAAAACCTTGTTTTCTAATTTGTACTGCCTTAACACTAGGATCTCTAGGTGTAGCTTCTATTTTGATATCCATTGAAGAACCTCCATTAACTGTTCTATCTTCCTTTTCGGGAAAATCCTGCCTAGCTTTAGAACTTAAATGAAGACATTAAAATGACTGAGTTCGTCGGTTATTTACTCATCTTCTGGATAAAAGATTTTCTCTAGATTTCGTCTCTCATAAAGTCCATCTAAATAAGAGTTGGAGCATTCTGATCCATCTTTCAGATAAGCTTGGAAGCGAAAATCAAAAGTTTCGATATCAATGTAGGCGGTCTCTAAATTTAATTTCTTATTGAATTTCTTATAAGCTGTTTTTCCTGATTCAGGAGAAATAATTTTTTTAACACAATACCAGCTCTCTTTATTGTCCCTACTGATGTTTCCAACACTAGATTCGAAATAAACTCTTAGAAATTCCTGAGGTGTTTCTAAATTGCGATTAAGCTCAATAATTAAATCAGACTCAGTTTGAAGATTGGCTGCTGAGCTATTAGGAGTTTGATTTCCTTTTGCTTTTAATTCGCTCTTCTCTTTGATGACATCTATTTCACTCATAGCAATATCACCATTCAACGTTTTAGACTGACCAAAAATGAAAGGGTCGGTGTTAATATTTCCAAGCAAATTGTGACTGGAGTTATCCACGATATTTAAAAAGCCATATTTTTCACGACTAAATTCTTTCATCTGCTCCGCTAAAGCCGAACTCTTTTTTAAATCATCTTTTAAAATTTGCATCAAGAGAAAATGAGTTGCTTCAATGACAATTCCTTCTTTGTATTGTGAAGCCCTGCCTTCAAAAGAATATCCCTCTCCTCTGACGGTTGTTTCAATAGAATGCAACAGCCAATCTCCTTCTTCTTTAGTTAAATAGCCGGGCTTGATATGCCCATCTGTATAGATAACCACGAGGTTTTTTTGAGGAAATTGAATTTCACCGTAATAATCCCTAGCAAAAACTAAAAAAAGTGCCGTGCCTGAAAAAGAATCATGTCTTTGAAAAAGGGGAACATCAAAAAGAGTTGTGAAATCCTTATTATAAACAAGTTCTTGATTAAAGCCTTCCTCAAGATAAAGAACTGCATTACGCTTAAGTTGAGCCGGGTTCCAATTTGAAGCAGTTCTTTCTTTCAAAAAATCCTTAACTCCGTCAAAAATCAGGTAAGACTCATAAAGCTCTGATTCAATTTCTGGTAGACGCTTAACAATTTCTTCTCTTTGAGAAGCAATAAAACTTTCCATCAGGGGAGCGATGTCTAATCTTTTTGAAGCCCTGGCCCGCTCAATTATCTCACGCTTACTATTTGAAAAAGACGCGTCCTCTTTTAATTCAAGTACAAAACCATTGTCTTGAATCTGGCTTAGTCCTTTCACCTGAGTTTGATTTCCTTCAGGATGACAAGCAACGATGATAAATAAAAAGGGTAGTAAAAAACGCATTAAAGTATTTCCTCTAATTCCAGTTCTCTTTGAGCTGAATCTTTATAAAAAAGCACTCCCTCATATTCCAAAATATTGGCATTATACTGCCCTCTTTGCTTAAGCTTCACCTTTCTATAAGTCTTAAGTTTTTCTTTTTGATCAATTTTCTCTGTCTTAACTCTCTGAAAACCATTATCTGCTTGCCAAGAAAGCTTAGTGTATAAATCTCCGTTTAAATTTTGAAAGCTAATAATCAAATCAGGTTTCTCGACAACTCGATAGCGTTTGATATCCCCTTCGTTTAAGGCAAAAACACCTTCTAAATTAATATTCTTTCTAATGTCCTTAAGTTCGTTAGTAGCTGTGGTGGAATTTTTGGCGGCAATGCTTCGGTCAATCTCTTTATCAAAGCGGTTGGTACTGGCGTGAGAGAGAACCAACATTAAAATAAGAAGCACAACTGCAGATACTTTCATAAAACTCCTCCCAGATAGATGATTTTCTCTTTTATTTTAAACTGCTTATGGAGCGCAAACGAGGGCACTTGAAAAGAATATAGGGGATGTCAAAAAGTTAGACGGCCTCTATTGCTTTATAACTAGAGCACTTTTTATTCTCTTGAAATTTTTACATGTTTCTATTTTCAGATACAGTTTGTATTCGTTTTTATTGCTATGCCAATTTTTTATCGTTAAATATCCAACAAATATCATTTGAAGGAGAAAAAATGAAAGCTTTGTTCATTGTTTTAATGATGATCTTATTCAATCCCAATACGCAAGCAGGCGATAAAGGCGGTAATGGCGAACTGATTGTCAATATTAGCCAAGATCCTCAAAAACCAAAGTGGGTTATTTATGAACACGCTTTAAACCTCTCTATATGTCAAACCTTTGTAGGTATTGAGAGCTTACCTCTAACAAACAATGAAAATGATATGTGTGAGCGAGACTACCGTGTACATTTTGAAAAATGGATTGAAATCATCAAAAAACCACTACCTAATATGGCCAAAAGAATCCTAGAAGTGGCCCGCAAGGCTGATTTCATTTTTATCAATAACGAAATTGCCTTACGTTACAAAGAATACAACGGGCCTATTACTTTCCAAGAAGAAAAAAAATTGGCCATCCAGGCTGGAAATAATATTTATATTTCCCTCCCCAATATGGACCTCATCTCTGATACAGAGGAAATGAGTAAAGAATCACAACAAGGTTTTGCCCTTATCCATGAGATGCTGAACCTCATTTATCCTGACTTAGAGCCTATTAACCGTATTGATATTGGTAAGGCCTTAATGAAGTTAGATTCTAATAATGTTGATATCGGCGAAGTTCTTTATCTCATTCATAAAGCAGGAATAACTGATAGAGGTGCTTCTAAAAGCGCCATCTGGCAAGACGAACTTCCTTTAAAGACAAAAATGAAGTTCTACCAATACCTCGTCAGTCGCCATCGTATCGATGTCATTCCTCAAATAGAAAAATACGATATGATCTTACAAAGTTTTTATAAGACCTATCTGCGCTATTGGCAAGGTGAAAGTCTAAAGGACATTTTTATGACTTCTTCTGATAACAATCAGATTGGAGAAGAAATTCATAAACTCTTTCATTCTTGGTTTTATATGTTTCACATCCTCTATCCTAATGATTTTATGATGCAAAAAACCCTCGCTAATGAAGCTGATTTTTTGAAGTCATTCTTTGCTGATGAATTCTTGGACATCCTACTGCAAAAAAAGCTCCTCGTGCTTAATCATGCAGCCTTGGAAAGCCTCATAACAGCTTACTACAGAAATAAACACTATTCTTATTCAGATGATCAATTAATCAATTATCTTTATCAAAGACTCGAAGCTATTTGTTTAAAGCAAATCCCTCAAACCTCGAGCTCTTATCAAGCCAGTGACCTGGATAAAAAAGGATATTTGGCCTGTAAAGATATCGATACGCAACTTAAACAAATATTTTATTTTTATTATGGAACATCTTGGATAGATGAAGGCAAGACTGCGGCTGTTTTCTTATCCGGCTTTGAAAAAACAATTCAAGATGTCGTGAGCATCCAAAAAGAAGTCGAGAGTATAACTCCTCAATTACGAAATTTTATTGAGAAAAAAGATCTCGTTGGTTTTAGAAGTCTTTATCGTAGCATCGATAAAATCCTCAAAGAGATCAAAGAAGAAATACCAAAGCTAGAAAAAGAGCATAATGAATTGTTTCCTCTCATTGCGAAATATTCATCTGAATTAGAAGATTTAGGAAATAATCAGATAAAGAACATTAAGGCTAAACTGCAAGAGCAATCTGACAAGCTCTATGAGCTATTAAGTGAGATAAAACCTTATGCCTGCTCTTATGATTTAGGTTATAAATGCTATTATTCTCAATATGTTTTCGACTCTGACTACTCTGTCGAGCGTCTTATCCTTTATCATCCTCTTTATGTAAAAGATCTAAAAACGAATGCCATTTATTTTAGAAAATCTGTAACAGAAGGTCGTTTTTATGGCAAAAAACTTGTTTGTGTTGAAAACTGTAAGAACGTCAGTAGAAAAATAAAATTTGATGATGTTTTCCCAAGTTTGCATGGATATGGACCGCTCGTCGATAGAAGAAGCTCATTCAAAATTGATTAACGTTATATAATTTTAAGGCATAACTAATGAATGCTCAGTTGCACCTTCAAAGGCTTTTAAAAGTTCATTTTCTGGAACTTAAAGCTAAAAATAGTGCTTACTCTTTACGCGCCTTCTCAAGAAAGCTTGGTGTTTCAGCGGGAACATTGAGTCTCATCATGCTGGGCAAAAGAAAATCATCTTTGAAACTTGCTAGAAAAATTGCAGATGCCATGATGCTCGATCCTCAAGAGAGATCAGAGGTTTTGGGTACTTTTATTAAAGAGCAAATTCCATCTTCTAATCTCGGAAATGAGGAACACTACTTACAATTAAGTAGTGATCAGTTTCGTGTCATTAGTGAGTGGTATTATTTTGCCATTTTAAACTTAGTCAAAACCCACGACTTCCAACCAAATGCAACTTGGATAGCACATCGCCTAGGTTTATCTGAAAGTAACATTCAACAAGCTTTGGAAAAATTGAAAAAGCTTGGTTTTTTAATTGAAAAAAATGGCAAACTGCTGAGAGCAAAACCTAAATACAGAACTACAGACGATATTAATAATCTGGCCTTAAAGAAATCTCACTTTGAAACATTGGATTTGGCCAAAGATGCTTTACTGGAATATGACGTTAATCAAAGAGACTACACTTGGTTAACTTTTGCATTTGATACAAGAAAAATGCAGGAAGCAAAAATATTAATCCGTAAATTTCAAGATGAATTTTTAGATTTGATAGAAAAAGAAAATGAAAATGACCAAGTTTATAGAATGGCCATTCAATTATTTCCTCTAACTAAAGCTTAAACGACTTCCTAAGGGCATGACAGTAAGGTGCTTTCTTTGTCACTACATAATAATTCTGATGATAAGCTTCAGCTGGATAAAATGCTTTAAATTCCTTGAGCTTGGTGGCAAGCGGCTTATCAAAGAATTTACTCACAGTGATTTTTTCCATCAGCTTCTTAGCGACATTTTCTTGATTTTTATCGTGATAAAAAATAACTGACTGATACTGAGCTCCGATATCAGGTCCTTGGCCATTCACTTGAGTCGGGTCATGCAGGCGGAAATAGAATTCTAAAAGTTTTTCATAAGAGAGCTTTGATGAATCATAAGTCACTTGCACCACTTCAATATGACCTGAGATACCAGTACTGACTTCGGCGTAGCTGGGCTTTACCGAGTCACCACCTGAGTAACCAGAGATGACATCTATAATCGCTCCGGCTTGGAT
>CALFYV010000198.1 GCA_937952395.1 uncultured Bacteriovoracaceae bacterium
AAGAAGTCACAGAAAGGGTCATGGACTCAGGGGAACTTGAAAAAGAACGTGGGATTACTATTACGGCAAAAAACTGTGCCTTTACTTGGCAAGACACGAAAATCAACCTACTTGATACCCCTGGGCACGCTGACTTTGGAGCTGAAGTCGAAAGATCTCTCATGATGGTTGATGGTATTTTACTTTTAGTCGATGCCTCAGAAGGGCCTTTACCTCAAACTAGATTTGTTCTTTCTAAGGCCATGGAAAGAGATATTAAAACAGCTGTTGTTATCAATAAGATTGATAGACCCGATGAGCGCACCATGGAAGTCAAAAGTGAAGTTGAAGATCTCTTTCTCGATCTGGCGACACTTCTTAATAAAGAAGATTACGATTTAGACGTTCCTGTATTTTATGCTTCTGCCAAACAAGGCTTTGCTAAAAAAGAATATGATGATGAGGATAAAAACTTACATCCTTTATTAGATTTTATGGCCGGAGATTTTTTCCCAGAACCTAAAGTAACTCCAGGAGATGAGCTTCAACTTTTAGTGACTAACCTCACCTACTCATCTTATTTAGGTCAACAGGCCATTGGGAGGATACAAAGAGGTGTTGTTAAGAAAAATCAACAATGCACTCATTGTGATAAGGAAGCACGTAATAAAAATTTTAAAGTCACCAATATCCAAATTTTCGATAAGTTAGGCACAAGAGAAGTCGATTCTGCAGAAGCAGGAGAGATTGTCATGATCGCCGGTGTAACAGATGCCAATATTGGCGATTCTATTTGCATACCAAGTAAGGTCGAACCACTTCCCAGAATTGAAATCGATCCACCGACAGTTTCTGTTACTGTTTCGGTTAATACTTCCCCGCTTTCAGGACGAGAAGGCGAATATTTAACTTCCAGAAAGCTTGAAGAATTCTTACAAGATGCTTGCCGCCATAACGTGGCCCTTCAGTATGAGGCCACACCTGACGCCAAAGAGTATATTTTAAAAGGTCGTGGTGAATTACAACTTGCCATCGTTTTTGAACAAGTTCGCCGTGCTGGTTATGAGCTCATGGTGGCCCGCCCTCAAGTTGTTATGAAAGAAATTGATGGGGTCAAATGTGAACCTTATGAACAAGTGGTTATGGATTTACCCAATAACGACGTGGGAACTGTGACTGAAACTCTTTCTAAGCGCAAAGGCTTGATGAAGAGTTTAAACCCCATGGGGGAAAATAGAACTCGTCTTGAATTTGAAATGCCTTCACGAGGGCTCATTGGTTACCGCTCAAAATTTTTAACAGATACAAAAGGTGAAGGGATCATGTCGAGCCAATTTTTAGGCTACCGCCCTTACGCCGGAGATATGCTGGCCCGTCAAAATGGTTCACTAATTTCAGATAGAAGTGGTAAAGCCACTCCCTATGCACTTTTTTATTTACTTCCCAATGGCCGTCAGTTCATTGAACCAGGTGAAATGGTTTATGAAGGTCAAGTCATTGGTGAACATACAAAAACTAACGACACCAACGTAAACTGCGTTAAAGAAAAGCATTTATCCAGTGTGCGTACCGCAGGAAAAGACGTTAACGTTATCCTACCTCCTGTTCAGGCCCGAACTCTTGAGTGGGCGATGGACTGGATCGATAATGATGAATGGGTTGAAGTCACACCTAAAAACGTTCGAATCCGTAAAAAAGAATTAGAGAAAAATAAACGTTCTGTTATCAGGAACTAAAAAAGCCCCTAACGGGGCTTTTTTTTAAAACTTTACCTTTATTGAATCATTTTCAAATGAGTCTTGTTGAAAAATACGACCAAATTGTGAATGGTATAAATGGCCCATTTGGTAGCATAAACTCATATTATTTGTTTTAATAAACAGTTTTTCAGGCAAAGTCGCGAAAGAAAATTTTGCTTTTTTCTTTATTTGAACTAAATCTGACTTTAAATCAAAAGCGTAGAGCACAACACTCTCTGGCCAAGAATAAAAACCTTTATCCGTGATATGATAAAATGAATTTGTATAACGATAGAAGTTATTACTAATCCTTAATGTACATTTTGAAACTTTTTCTTTGTTTTTATTTTTTCTTATCTTTACCCTTTTAGAGTTTTTAGCAACTTCATATTTAAAAAGTTCATCTTTCTGAGATAACTCTAATATTGTTCGGTAGATGGGCATATTATTTCCATGTTCTTTTTCGCCTACATTCATCATGTGAGTGATTTCATGCCAAAACATAGCTGTCAGCTCGTGAAAATTGATACTAACAGGGTTCTTTGTATTAAAAATACTTTCTTTATCAATACAAATAAAATCTTGTGCATTCACATTTTTGTAGCAAAAATGATTGATATCATAACCGTCTTCTTTAATATCGCGACATGTACAAGATTTTACTTTAAGGTATTTTATTTTATTTTCAATTTCATCTATAGAGTCATTACCGACCATTGATGAAACAAGACTTTTTAGGCCTGCCATTGGAGGGTATTGGTTTTCTTTTATCTCATAATTTATCAATTTTATACGTTCTGGCAGACTTGCATGAAAAATAAGATTCAATAATGAAGGAGTGATAACACTTGAAAGATAATTACCCCCATTATCTTCAAGAATCTTATCAATATCTTTTTCTTTTAAGGAATCCAAACTTCTCATATACTCGAAGTTTCCTCCTCCTCCGCCTTTTGTGGCAAAAGTGTTAAAAGTAAAAATAATTGTCATTAGTAAAATAAGTGTTTTCATAAAATTCTCCAATTATACTTTTTAAAACTTTACTTTAATGAGTCCGTTTTCAAATTTTCTTACATAAAAAAGGTTTCCATATTTCCAGTGGTTTAGTTTAGAAAGCTGATAACATGAATTGAAATCATTGGTGCTTAAAACTAAGGTGTCATATTTACTTGAGAACAATAGGTGTTTTTTCTTTTTTTCAATTGTATTTTTGAAGCCATCAAATTTTGATATAGCCAAATTAAATCCCATAAACTCATCATTAATATAGTTTATAAATTCTTCCTTGATGTTTACATAACACTTACCTTGATTTAATTCATGGTCAGTGTTTTTAAATTTTATTCTTTCCCCAAAAACAACAAAAGAAAACCTCTCTGTTAATAGCACGTTCCTATTATCTTCTAATAAAGAGAGAGCTTGTTCCATACAATCTTCAGGTTGAGTCTTTTTAAGCGTAAGCGATTTATCTGAAAAAATCGCACTCTCTTTATAAAACTTGCATCTGTCGACTAAACCATCTGAGTTATAATAGCTAAAACGTACCTTAGACTTTTTGTAACTAAAAGACTGATTGTCTTGAGATAGTCTTTTCATTGTTTGATAAATGGGCATACCTTTCAAATGTTCAACTTTACCAACTTCTAAAGCATGAGCTAATTCGTGCCAGATCATAGAAAATAACTCATCATAATTTATGCTGATTAAATTTTTGCTATCGAAAATGACTTTTTTATCTACGCATATTTTATCTTCGTTTCCAACTTTCTTATGACAAAAATGACTCACTTGATACTCGTCTTCTACTATATCAACACAAGAACAATCAAGAATTTGAGTTTTCACAATTTTCGTCTCAAGTTCACCATAAGTATATTTTTCAGAGAGTTCCGTCATAATATCTCGAAGTTGTTGCTGTAAAATAGGTGCTCTTTTCTGAGTTAAATCTTTGTATTTAAGATTTGGTATGATCGCTTCAAAAAAAAGAGGTAAAATAGATGGCCGAATGACCTCTTCGATAAAATCACTTCCATTTTCTTCAAGAATCTTATCAATATCTTTTTCTTTTAAGGAATCCAAACTTCTCATATACTCGAAGTTTCCTCCTCCGCCGCCTTTTGTGGCAAAAGTGCTTAGAGTAAAAGTCATTGTCAGTAATAAAATTAATGTTTTCATAAATCTCCTGGGTGCTTTAATTTCGTTTTTGTTATTGGGTATAAGGAAAAATTCATATGATAGATTTCATCATTGGGTTCATCTTCTTGTAAAAAATCACTCAACTCTTCCATCAGTGCCAAAATTTTCTTTTTGGCCTCAGGAAGTTTTGAAAGTTTCACTGGTAGAGTTAATGAAGATTGAACTCTCTTATCATATGGGATCATCTCGAGTGCTTCTATGGCCTTTAAAAGCACATCTTTTTGAAAATTTCTAAAAGCTTGATTGGTGTATTCATTTCCTTTATTTAAGGCATCACCTAAAGTGTCTAGCCATCTGCCATCTTCAGTTATTTCTAAATAGCCCAAAGACTGTAATCGCTTAACTGCTTCATTAGCTTCAACGTAGGAAATACCTAAAACACTGGCCACCCATTTAACTGAAGGCTTGAAGTGAGTTAAGGAAGTTAATTCTAAAATGGCGAAATGGTACCAATCTGAAATCACTTCAAATTGCTCAAGGTCCAGACGACCAAATTGCAAATAAGGATTATTTTGAAATTCATCAGTACTAGATAATTTTTTTAAGTACTTAGGTTTAAGTTCGAGGCGTTGGGCCAAGCGTTCAACCATTTTATCAGTTAAATTTCTTCGACCATTTAGAATCTGAGAAAGAGATGAAGGCTCAATTTGCAATTGATAGGCAAAGGCCCTGAGAGAGAAACTAGGATTTTTCTTAGTTCTCTTTAAAAGTTCATCCTGTAAATAGTGGCGAAAAGCCGTATTTTTTTCCATGGCCATTTATAGGTTCATGAAACTGGATTGAAAATAAAAATGACACAAATTGTGTCAAAACTTGCCCTGTAGTTAAAAAATATATAAATATTACATTGCGCATTGAGTTAAGTTTTGAAATATCATATAGTTAACAATTAGAGGATTTTCATGAAGTTATTTCTTTTATTCTTGGCCAGCCTCGCCACCCTGGGCGCAGAAGAAACAAATTTGTTTCCAAAAAATATCCGTGTCTTTGGCATCAAATCAAGCCTTAGACTTGAGTATAGTGAAGAATCTGATAAACGCTATTTACTGTGTGAAGATAAGAGTAAAAATACGCAAGTTATTTTTTCTCCAAACAAAGTGGGAAGTTTTCTCATTCAAAAGGAAGCGATTTATTATTATAATCATAACCTCAAATCCTCTCTCACTGAGCAGAGAAAAATCCAAACTATTAGTTCAGAAAAAACATCTTCGCTAGAGTCTAAGCTGCCTATCCCACTTAACGAAAAAAGAATCACAAAAGATCGAATCGATATTCCCGGCTTTTATTTTGCTTATGAGTTTTTCAATACTCAAACCAGAGAAGAATTCCTAAAAGAGTTAAAAAGTATCAAACTGCCCGCAGGCAAGTTAAGTGTTAATGCTAGCTACAAAAGATATAAGCGCTTTATTCGTGGGGCCAATATTTCACTGGCCAGTAAAGAGCAAACCACCAACTACACGATGAATTGCCTTAAAATTCAAGAGTTAGAAAAAATTAAAGATGAAAAGCTCATCACAAGTATAAAAAGAATAGAGGGAATCAATAAATTAACTAATATTTTGATTGATAACTACAATCAAAATATTAGAAGTAAATCTTACGCAGATAAACATACCCAATTATTGGAATTAGCAACTAATCTAGCCTCGAGTAATCTTAAACTCTACCAAGAATGTTTAAAGAAAAATGGAGAAAGTCAGCAAACATGCAGCCAGAAATATCCCTTTGATCACAACGAAATCTTGAGAGATCTAAAAAATGCCTATTTAGATGAACTTAAAACCTCCATCATTGAGTATAACCAAAAAGCTTATGATGAGTATCTTTTGGAAATCGAGTAATTTTAAACTGTTTAACTTTTGGACACCCCTTTCATTTTTACATTTAAACTAGATTAAAATCCTGTTTCAGTTATACTTATTTATATGAAAAACTATCTATTTATCCTTATTCTTTTAGCCAGCTGCTCATCAAGTAAAAAAAAGGTAACAGCCTCTGAGCTAACTAACCAAATACCAGAGATGTCTGCAAGCGATGTTAGGACAACCATTGGGACTAATTTACATAATTTTAGAAGTTGCTATGAGCGAGAGGGAAAGAATGAAAGGCAGTTTGTTAAGCTTTCCTTTTTAGTCGATAAAAAAGGTAACGTCTTTGATTCCAGTGTTGAGTCTAATACCCAAACTAAAGATTTGGAAAACTGTATCAAGACCATCTTAGACGGCTTAACTTTTCCTTCCCCAAGGGTTAATAAGGCCATAGCTAAGCAAAATTTAACCTTTGTTCCACCTCTTCTTTAGACTTCGTAAGTTTTTTAAGAGATAATCCCTCCTATGGAACATAGTAATTTCACCCAAATTTTTTCTTGTTCCGCCGTTATCTTCTTATCCACCCGT
>CALFYV010000199.1 GCA_937952395.1 uncultured Bacteriovoracaceae bacterium
ATACGGTTTAAGTAACCCATGGGTGTAAGAGAAGTTAAGAACCATTGTAGTACTGCGTGCTCAGGTACATGAGACTGCACAAATAAGCAGTTCTCATCGGGATCAAGGCCACAGGCAATATATTGAGCAAAAAAACTAAGGATACGCTCTCTCAACTCTTTAGGATCTTGTTGAACAGTGAGAGCATGAAGGTCAGCCACCATATAATAGCATTCATAATCTTGAGACATCTTGGCCCAATTACTAATTGCGCCAATGTAATTACCCAGAGTTAAATTCCCAGTAACCGTGCTTCCACTTAAAATGACTTCTTTCTTTGACATTCTTTTAAGATATTTGTTTTTAGGTGATAATTCTAGTTCCAAATTCAGTGATTAAAACGAAAAAAGCCCAGAAATTCTGGGCTTTTTTTATAATTATTTTGGTTGCGGGAGCTGGATTCGAACCAACGACCTTCGGGTTATGAGCCCGACGAGCTACCAGACTGCTCCATCCCGCGGTAATGTAATTTCAAGCGATTAAGCGAGAACCCATTTCTACATTAATCGATTGACTCTGTCCAGTATCCCTCATGTCTTACCCAATTTATTTACTTTAGAGCAAATCACTTAAGCTTAAATTCCTAATTTAATTGAGGAATAGGTCGATACATTAAATAGGTTTAGTCTAAAGATATGAAGTGAGGTCATATGAAAGGGTTTAAGCTAGAAGACAAAATGCTAAAAATATCTGTCGACGTCAGTGAACTCTCGGCCCAACAAATCCGATTAATTAAAAGTTTAAATACCCTTATAGCTCATTTGGCCGTAACAGAAGATGAAAGCGATTATTTCGAAACATGTGCTGAGCTAATGAAACAAATAGCAGCTTTTGTAAAACAAGCTAATTTTAATGATTTCAAACCTTACGATCATATTTCTTATGCTGAACAGGCTTTGGAGTATTCCATCGATGAAATCTCCAACAATATCCATGACCCAAAACTTAATACTTACGACAATTGATCTTGTTGTTGATTAAGTCTTTGTCTTTCTAATGTTTCGTAATATTGATCTTTCCTATAACGAGTGAACTCTACACTATCGGCGTCTTTGGCATGAATATTCTTCCTAGTGCGTTTTTCTAATTTATCCAAGCGGATTGATTTCTTTGGTGATTTGTATTTTTGAATGATGGGAATTCTATCACCATTCTCATCCATTCGAAGTGCTTTACAAAGTTCTTTACGGCTCAAAAACTTATAATCACCAGGAGAAAGATTATCTATAGATAAATTTTCAATCGCAACTCGTTTGAGCTTATCAATAGTTAAGCCAACAGCCTCACAAAGCTTACGAATTTCTCTATTTTTTCCTTCTGTTAATCTGAACTCTATCCATGTTTTATTCTGTAAGGCTTTTACAATTCGTACCGAAGAAGGCTTCAATAAATCACCTTCAACCACAGCACCAAGCTTTAATTTCTTCATGATAGTTTCATTAACTAAGCCGAAAACTTTTACTTCATAAATTTTTTCAATTTGATAACGAGGATGCATGATCTTATTGGCCAACTCTCCATCGTTAGTTAGGATCAATAAACCTTCTGATAAGTAATCCAATCTTCCTACTGGAAAAATTCTGTATTTAACCATTTTGATTAAATCAACCACGGTTTGACGACCTTGAGGATCTGTTACAGAAGTAATAATACCTCTTGGTTTATTTAAAACTATATAGACTTTATCAACCGCATCTTTATCGATGAGCTCTCCATCAACTTCAACAGAGTCATAAAAAGGGTCGACCTTAGTTCCTAAGATCATTGTCAGTTCACCGTTTACATGAACTCTTCCATCCTGAATCATTTCTTCACATTTTCTTCGGGAAGCTATCCCGGCATCGGCCATTAATTTTTGGAGACGTACCTGGGGTCTTGCTTTAGGCATTTGGTCCTCACTTAATCTGCTTCACAGCTGTTTTAGGAGTTTATAACGCGATTAATCTAACTCGTTATCTGGTTCATTAGAAGGGTTATTTTTATTTTCTTGTAAAAAATTCAGATCAATTCCGAACTCTTTATCCGTTTCCTGGGCTTGCTTTGAGTTTTCATTTAATTTTTGGCCTGCTTGTTCTAAAAGTCTCTCGAAAGCATCATCCACAGCTTGATCAATTCCAGCAAAAGCTTCATCAACCGCTGCATCTTTTTCCAGTTCTATAGAATTAATTGGCTCCATAGCAAGTAAGTCATCTAGACTTACAACCTGAGCGTCCATAACTGTGGTTAATATATCAGAAGCTCCGGCTTGTTTATTCTGCTGAACAATTTCCTCTTTTTGAATAAATTCTTCTAGAATATCAAAAGCTGATTTAAAACTTTCTCCTTCTTCACTGCGCTTCTTATCTTCTGCTTTAAGAGTTCGAATAAAACTGGTATCGGCGCTGACATTTCTTATACTTTGAGATAGTTCATCCAACTCTCCCAATTCATCATATTCGAAATTCTTTTTTGGCCCTGAAACAATCGAGTGAATTTCATTAATCTCTCCCACAGAATCTGTCTCTGCTAGTTCAGCTAACTCATTTTCTGAAGGTAGTTGGCTGATATCGGCAAGATTAAAAACTTCTAGGAATTCCGGTGTTGTGCCATAGATAGATGGACGTCCTAAGTCTTCAGAACGGCCAACAATGCGAACCAAACGCTTATCCATCAAAGCACGTAAAATATGAGAACTCTCCACACCACGAATTTTTTCTATATCAGATTTTGATATAGGCTGCTTGTAAGCCACAATGGCCAAAACCTCTAATGAAGTAGGGCTTAAAACCAGAGAGTTCACCTTAAAAAGATCCTGAACAAACCTGGAATACGCTGGTTTAGTTCTAAATTGATAACCTTCAGCGACTTCGATTAAGCGAATACCATGATGTTTGGCTTCATATTCTTCTTGTAAGCGATTAAGCGATTCATGCACAACCCTTAAAGGCAGATCTTCATCAATTTGAGCTTTAATTTTATTAAGAGGAATCGGTTTTTCACTCATGAAAATAAGAGTTTCGATGGCGCCACACAAGGTTTCAGAATTTAAACCAGTGCGCGCTTGCCATAATTTATCTTCTTGTTGTTTTTCATCATAGAAATTTAAATCCAGAGAAAAATCTTCTTTCTCATTTTTTAAATTCCATTCATAGTTAATGTCTTGTGTGTCCATATTTTTCTCACTATCTACTGTATGTACATTTGAGTTTGTTCTTCTGTTTCAAACCCATTTGCTGATTCAATATCAAATTCTTCTAAATTATCCAATACGTTAATATAAACATCACCTCGATCTTCATTTTGTGAAAGATCCACTTTTTTCAATCGGGCAAGCTCCAGTAGAGAAATAAAAGTAATAACTAAATCAATAATTCCTCTGTCTCTTTGGTAGAGATTACTTAAACTTGAATTATCACCTTTAGTTAGTTTTTTCTGAAGTTCAATGAGCTTTTCTTTAATCGAAAGCCGATCTCTTTTCACAACAGCGAATTTTCTTTTTTCACGGCGAAGAAAATCGACCATGCTCAGAGTTAATTCTTCAATCTCAAGTGGAGTTAAAATGGTATCAATAATAGCTTTGCGATTGATTCGTGGTCTCAAAAAAACTTCGTGACCTTTTTTAGGCAAACTCCAAAGCTTCTCTCCCATTTTTTGAAATCGCTCCAGCTCTTCAAGTCTTTTAATGAGCTCGGCTTTACTGGCAATTTCAATACTCTCTTCATCCATTGTCAGCTGAGCTTCTTCTGGCTCAAGTACACACGCTTTAGATTTTATATAAAGCAGAGAAGCCGCCAAATAAAGATACTCTCCAGCAACATCAAAATTAAGCTGCTGCATTTTGTTTAAATAATTTAAATATTGTCCCGTTATACGGGTGATATCTAATTCTTGAATATCAATTTCATCTTTTTGAATAAGGTGAAGCAGAAGTGCCAGGGGGCCATCAAATTCGTCAAGTTTAACTGAAATTGCTGATTCTAACATACTGTACTACTTTACTTAATTTTTGCTGAAACGCCCAAAAGTTTATGCAAAAAGAGCTAAAAAAAACACGATAATTTTCTGTTCTAATATTTGAACGGGCATAAACAAATGACCAAACACATGAATTCCCATAAAACTTAGGGCAAAAATCAATAAAATCAGGGCAGGCGTATAACGCGCCAGCTCTTCGTATTTCCTCATTGCGTTATAATTAAGAAATGATGAGACCATCTTAGAACCATCTAGTGGAGGCAAAGGAAGTAAATTAAAAGCTCCTAAAATAAAATTAATAAAGATAGAGTAACGGATCATCTGAAGAATAATTTTATAATAAGAAAAATCTTGGGGAATATAGTAATAAGCTAGTGCAAATAACAACGCTGAAAATGTACCGAGCATAAAATTAGAAAGTGGGCCCGCAAAACTAACCCAAAAAAGTCCCTTCCTAAAATTTGTAAAATTTCTGGCATCAACGGGAACTGGCTTGGCCCAACCAATAATCGCCCAACCCATAACTGCTCCCAAAAGCGGAAACATAACAGTACCCCATGGATCATAATGAACGGCGGGATTTAGTGAAACTCTTCCTGCTGCTTTGGCAGTATTGTCTCCAAAACGATAGGCAACATAACCATGAGCTGCTTCGTGCACGACAATCGCCAATAAAAAACCTGGAACAGATTGAGCAATTTTAAAAAGAATATCGGTGAAATCCATGGAGTATGAATATCAAATTGCAGCTCATGACGCAAATTTCAATTTGTCACTACCGATAAAGAAATTCATAATAGATGAATGGATTCACTCAAAAGAAAAGTTCAAGTGGTTGTAGCGCGCCGCTCCAGGGATGACTGGGAGGTACTATCTCTTAAAACCAATAAGAAGCGAGGGGGGTTTTGGCAAAATATCACCGGTTCGGTTGATAAGGGAGAAGATTTCCTTGATGCCGCCATTAGAGAAACTAACGAAGAAAGTGCTTATCGAGTACAAAACAAAAAAGAGATTAAAGAGCTATTTGAGTTTGAATACTTCAGTCCTAAGTTTAACAAACAATGCATAGAAAAAGTTTATCTTATTATAACCACTCACAATTGGGAGGTAAAACTCGATGCAAATGAACATGTTGAATATCAGTGGAGGAGTTTAAAGAGTTTTTCCCAAGATCTTTATGAACATGAAAGTAATTTCAAAGCTATCAAAAAAACCCAGGAGCATATTAATGAATATTGCTCTTAGCTTACTTTTAGCATTTTCACTATCCGCATACACTCAAGAAGATGAAGATACATTGCTCGAGCTAGAAGTCTTGGATGAAATGAAAGGTGAAATAAGTAAGGCTAAGTCTGAACCAGAGGCTATCGAAAGCTCTAACCCTTACAACTCTGTTTTAAATGATTTAGAAAAACTTAATCGTTCAAGTGAAGAAATAAAATTACAAGCACGCAAAGATCTCTATAAACGTAATCGAAGATTTATTGATTATAAATATTATCTAGATTTACAAGATGTTATAAAATCCCCTCTTTTTAAAGCTACGATTAAAAAAGGGACTGTTATTTATTCTGTGCCAGATAACAAAAGATTTAGTGTGCCCAAAGATATTTACGTCTGGGCCCATGCAGTAGCTGATTCTGAGCACTATATTTATATTTTGGATAAGCAATACCAAATAAAATATAAGGCTTACGTAAACAAAGTCCATAACGTAGAAGATGTGGCCAATCTTGATGTCCCTCCGACTCAATATATAGAAGTTGATCACGAGAAGAAATACAAACCGCAAATTGATGATGTCCCTCATTACGTAACTCTTTTTAAATTACACATGGATTATCTCGTCTCTAAATACACTTCCGATTTAGTTAATCAAGAAGAAGGGGGACAAGGTTTTGGCTTTCGCCTATCAGGGTCAAGTCTCTACAAATTTTCTCTACCTTTTGACCTGGGAGCAACCATTGAATACGAAAATACCTCCTTCTCTCTACAAAATAGTGAAAAAGCCACTCGCTATGCTGTCTCTGTTGGACCAACACTTAGGTGGCATCCGATTTTATTTGAAAAAAAACAATATTTTATTAGCATGAGTTTTTTAACAAGCTTAGCTTCTAAAATCAGTGGAACAACTACCCTACCCAATCAAGAAGTGAGCCTGGCTTCTAATTCCTTTGATCTATCAATCGCAGTGAGTAAGAACAACCGCTGGGGCCAGTTTTTCTGGGGTGGTTCGTTCAAGCGAAGCTGGCTAACGGCAAAAGCTAATCAAGGTAATATTAGTATTAATGACACAAGTAAAGTAGATGATTCTTTAGGGGTATTCATTGGGCAAGAATTTTAAATTTTCTTTATTTCTTATGATGAGTTTTAATACTTTTGCCATTGAGGGTGTTGTCACCGTCTTAGAGGCTCCACTTTTTCAAACCCCCTCGATTACCTCTAAAGTTATTCAACATTTGAGGAAAGGAGATGTGGTTTATCTACATCCTTCAACCGGTGCACCTGAAGAATATGAAGACTTAAAATTAACTGATGAAGAAGAGTTGCATTATTTTAATGCTAGTGAAGAAAGCTATAGAGAAGAATTTAATGATGAATTTATCGAAAAAAATTTATATAAACATCAAGAAGGTAGTGAGTTTTTAAAAACTATCGATAAATTGGGCCGAGATGCCTATGTTCTACGCGAACATATTTATATTTATTATCAAGATGAACGCGAATTTTCTCAAATAACTCCCAAGCCTGACCCAACTGATTACCGACTTTATGAACCTATTCCCGAGAACTATCCTTTCATTAAAGAACAAGAGGGCTTCCGTGGACTCATTACCCTTGGAATCGGAACACAAGCAACAGAATCTTATCCATATACTGAACCTATAACTAATACCGGAACAATTGCCCGTAAAGAAGTTAATATTATCTGGAGTAGACGCACTCGATTTGATCAAGATAATCGTTACTACTGGGGGGCTCTTTTCAGTATTAATGCTTTTGAAGGAAAGTATAATTTAGAAACCAGACTTGCAAGAGAGCAGTGGCTTAAAATTGGTATCGGCCCCGTTCTCACTTATGATTTTTGGAAAAAAGATCGAATCTCTTTTGTTGGTCTTACTAGTTTTGTTGGTAATTTAGTTAATACTAATTCCATCTCACAAGAAGAACCGGCAGGAGCATCTGAAAAGCGCGTTTATAAAAGGTTTTCCTTTATTCCAAAGGCTGCAACTTATATTCGTCTTGATAATGCCATAGACACACTAGATTTTGTAGCAGGGCTTAGCCTTCAGACCGAATTAACATACAATATGCGCACTTCTAAAACGGCTGAAAACCGCAGCTGGTGGCGTAATTCAGCCTCTGATAGTTACGAAATCCCTAGCACGTTTGAAATGGCATTATTTATAGGATTCCAGTCAAGTATTTAAGTGGAAATTTATTCCCTTCATCAAATTGAGCTCAAATCTTTCTTGCTTTGGTCGTTAAGTATGATGAGCAAAAGGAATTTGCATCACACAATCTATGGAGGGTTTCATGAAAAAGAAAGAACAACATTTAAGCAAAGAAGTGCTTTTCCAAAAAATGGGAAATACCTGGTATATTTTTACAGAAGTAAATGCTGAAATTGTGTACTCGGTCATGCCAGATGGAATGGACCCAAGAACGACAAACTTAGAATTATACTCTGTAATCGAAGACCACCTACAAAAAGTAGCTCAGTCTTATACAGGTGCTCAGGCTATCTAATGGGAGCACCTAGACTTAAAGAAGTAGTTAAGAAAAAGAATAACAAGACTATCGAGCACAAAGAACAAGTCAAAGAGTTCCAGGGCAAGCTTAGAGAATTACTCAAAGATAAAAAGACTGCGCAAAAAGCGGCGCATATTATTGAGCAGATGTTGTCTGAGAAAAAATAAAGAGAACATAGCAAGACTTATTCTCTTTCCCCACCATTCGTGCTACCTTTGAGAAAAAATCAAAGGATTTCAAATGAATGTTAATTTTTATAATTTCGAAAAACTCCATACACCTGAGCTATACAAACAAGTCTTAGAGCGATTTGAAGAAATCATCAAAGCAAATAGCTTCGTTGAAGGCAAATACAATACTTTGTTTGAGCAAGAATTTGCTAAAAATCAAAATGCTAAACATTGTCTACTTTTGGCCAACGGAACTGATGCGTTGGAAATTGCACTGCAGGCTTATGATATTGGTGTTGGAGATAAAGTTGGGATTCCTGGTATCAGCTTTTTCGCTACTGCCGAATGTGTTATTAACCGTGGTGCAACCCCAGTCTTTATAGACGTTGATCCTAATAGTGGTTTAATGGATCCCGAATCCCTTGAGCGTATTTTGGAGGTTCATGAATTAAAAGCGATTATCCCTGTTCATATCTATGGAATGCCTGCTCCTATCGCTCAATTAGAAAAAATTTGTAGAAACAATAATATAAAAATTATTGAAGATGGAGCTCAAGGTCAGGGTGGTTTTTATGAAAATAAAAAACCCATTGGTTCATCTAAGCATATAACCACATTTTCCTTCTATCCAACCAAGAACTTAGGAGCATTCGGTGATGCGGGAGCCGTAACATTTGAAAATGATCAATTAAAAGATAAAATTCTCTCTATCAGAAATCACGGAAGAACCCCCAATGGTCATGGTTTGAGTGGACGTAATTCACGTTGTGACCACTTACAAGCAGCTGTATTGCAACTTAAATTAACTCATTTTGACTTAGAGGGGGATAATAAGAATAGAAAAATGATAGCTAAGAAATATTTTGAAAGTTTGTCTCACTTACCTATTAAGTTAGTCGATAAAAAGTTTTTAGATATATCTTCATGGCATCTTTTCCCAATAAGAACTGAAGATAAAGAGACTAAATTAAAACTTCAAGCATTCTTAGATAAGAGTAAAATTCAAACTCGCTTGTTTTATGAAAAATCACTACCGCAAGAAAAACCTTTAATGCATTTTGAAGGTGAAGTTAACCATGCTAATCATTTTGCTGATACAACTTTCACGCTACCTATGCATCCTTTTCTTACAGACGATCAAATAACTTATGTTGGAGAAGAGATTAAAAAGTTTTTCAACTAGTAGATTCTTTCAGTCTAGTAAAAAATAATTTCCCATAGTTAACTTTCTTAACTTACAAGAATGCTCAAGTAAAAACATGTGAGGCAAAATTTTCCTCATGAAACTTACACATATTCCGAAATGTTTATTGACTATATTAACACCCGAGCAAGGTCGCTCAATGTTGGTCACCCTTGGGGAAGGGCCCAGCAATCAATAACAAGGAGGTCAAAAAAACTATCTTTGGAGGATATGCTTATGGGTTTCCGTATTAACACAAACACTGCTTCGCTCGCTGCTCAACGCTCTTTAGGTAACACTAACAGAGTACAAACCGACTCTCTTTCTAAATTGTCTTCTGGTTCTAGGATTACTAAGGCTTCTGACGATGCTGCTGGTATGGCCATCAGTGAAAGATTAAAAGCCGGAATTCGTTCATCTATGCAAGCTGACAGAAACGCTAACGACGGTATCTCTATGATACAAGTTGCTGAAGGTGGCTTGAACGAGATTCAAAATATCTTAGTTCGCTTTAGAGAATTATCAATCCAATCAGCTTCTGATACTGTTGGTGATACTGAAAGAGAATTTACTGATAAAGAATTTCAACAACTAAAGAACGAACTTGATCGTATTTCTCAAGTGACTCAATTTAACGGAACATCTCTACTTGATGGTTCAGGTGACGCCAAGGAATTTCAAATCGGACTTAACAATGATGAATTCCAAGATAGAATCGTTTATGATGCTGGAGAAATCAGTGCCGGACTTTCAGCTCTTGATTTAGATGGACTGGCTGTGGACAGCAAAGAAGGCGCGCAAGATTCTCTTGAAAACATCGACAATGCTATCACAACTGTTTCCGGACAAAGAGCAACTTTGGGAGCTTTGCAAAACAGATTAATCTCAACTTCTCAAAACTTACAAATCAGTGTTGAGAATCAATCAGCCGCTAACTCTCGTATAAGAGATGTTGACTATGCGGTTGAAACTGCTAACAACACGAAGAATACAATTCTTCAAAATGCTGCAACCTCTGTTCTTTCTCAAGCAAACGTGAAAGACAATGGAGCTCTAAGACTGATTGGTTAATAATATCAATAAGTTACGCTAGAAAGGCCCTCCGGATGGAGGGCTTTTTTCATTTACGAAACGCACAAATTTTGCTAATTTCCGCCCATGTCAGAAGTGAGTGTTCAAGAAAAATTAAATTATTGTTTCCTTCCA
>CALFYV010000200.1 GCA_937952395.1 uncultured Bacteriovoracaceae bacterium
TCAAAAATTGTTAACCTACATCCCATTATCGTTGTTATTAGTGTTATCGTTGGATCCCAATTTGCGGGTGTATTAGGAATGGTAATTTCTATACCGGTTGCCGCCTTGTTAAAACTCATTTTTAGTGAAATATATCGAGAAATTTACCCAAATTCCTTAGAAAGTTAGAGATTTTATAGATAAAATTTTGACGAGTTCCGTCGATAAATGTTAGTTTTGACTTCATGAAATTCCTTACAATTTTACTGGTTTTTTGCATAGTTTTTTCCTGTTCTCATGAAAAACCAACTGGTAAAACAGAAGCGGAAGTTCTTTACAAAGAAGCCAAGCAGTTATCAGAAGACGGCCATTACCTTTTAGCTACAGAAAAGTTAAATAAAATTAAATCCGAGCATCCATATAGTTTTTATGCTACCCCTGCTGAGCTCTTACAGGCAGATGTTTATTTTCTCCAAGAAAGCTATGTTGAATCGGCAGCGGTATATTTACTATTTCGAGATATGCATCCCAAACATGAAAGGCTTGATTATGTGATTTATAAAATAGCGGAATCCTATTATATGCAAATGCCAGAGACTTTTGACCGAGACTTGGCGGCAGGACACCAAGCTATAAAGTATTTTAAAGAACTCCAAGAAAAATATCCAAAAAGTGAGTACATCATAGATGCACAAAAGAAAATTAGCTATTGTGAAGAAATGATCATAAAGAAAGAAAAATATATCGCAGATTTCTATTATAAAACCAAAGTTTTTGATGCCGCTAGATTTAGATATTTGGATATTATTAAACAGTTCAACGCTCCCGCGCTTAGAAATCACGCCATGGTTCGTGCTGTCGAGAGCTCATTTTTTATGTCGGATTTTATTGGTTGTGTGAAATTTGCAGATGAATTTGAAAGTTATTTATCAGGAAAGGATAAAGATAGTATTGTAAAAACAAGAGCAGAGTGTAAAAATAAACTAACAACATCTAAGCAAGAGGTGCCATCTTGAACCAATTTAGTATTGATCAACTTTTACAAAAAGGTAAAGAGTGCTTTGAGCGAAAAGAATTCAAAAAAGCTCAATATATTTTAAATGAGGTTATTGATACAGATCCATACAAGACAGAAGCTTATTTTATTCTTGGAAATATTTTTCACATGAAAGGAGAAATAGGCAAGGCAATCAAAGCTTTTCAAAAGACCTTGGAGTTGGACTCAAATCATACAGATGCCTCTATCAGTTTATCGGTATTACTAAATGATATTGGTCGCTATGAAGAGGCTCAGAAGGTATTTGATAAGGCCAATAAAAAAGTCAAATCAACTAATATTGGAATTGAAGACTCACATATCAATAATAAATTTTCTCAAAAACATTACGAGCTTGCGGAACTTTACTTTTCTTATCAACGCTACGATGAAGCTTTATTTGAATATAATAAAGCGATTGGTTTGGCCCCAAATAATTTAGAGCTTAGAATAAAGCTAGCCAAAGTTTATTCTAAAAAAGGCTTTATTTCTAAAGCCTTTGAAGAGCTAAAAAAAGTCAAAGCAGAATACCCTGGATATGTACCAGCCAGAATGGCATTGGGATTACTTTATTATGGTAATGGAGATGTGCTTGAAGCTCAAAATGAGTGGCAAAATGTTTTAGCGCTAAGTCCTGTTAACGAAGAAGCCAAAATGTATCTAAACCTTGCCAGAGAAGCCACTGAAACTAGTCTTGGGGTTGAACTATAAAAATTTTTTTAACCATTGCAACTGTAAAATGATTTTACAGTTGTATAGAAAATGTCCTCTGTCTTGATTTTCTAATCCACGCTAACATATTGAAAATATTCAATTTTAAATCAGGGAACCACTTGGTACCCACAAATTATGTTGGCATGTTAGATGCAGGCGTAAAATAATAATTTTTATTATCAAGGAGAAAATTATGAAATCGTTCTTTTTTTTATTTATGATTGTTTTTTCAGTGACTTCATTTACCTATGCACAAAGCAATGAGAGCTTCACTTTCAAGGCTTCTGATGTAAATTTTGTTCATACAAGCTTTGGAGCAAAAAGTTACTGGCATACGGTGAAGTTATTTATTAAGGAAAAACCAATTTTTTCAAAATCTATGGGCGGTACACCACAAAGTTATGGCCAGGCAGTTCACTGGGCAAAACGTTTTGAAATAAAACTTCTATCCTATCAAAGTACATCACCGGATCAAATTATTAAAATTGTTATTAATGATAGTGACACTAATCCTCTTCTCATATTTTCGCAAAATGAAATCGCAGATCAAAGCGTTAAGGCTTTAAAGCAAGAATTAAAAACGATAAAATCAGAAAACGAACGTAATAAATTCTTGGTTGATTCATTGAGAAATGTTCAAACAAAACAGGCGATCATGACTGAAGAATCAACAGTGTCAGGGAGCAAAATATCTAAAGTGCAGTAATTTAGTGATAACATTTCGGTTTGAATTTTAATCCATAAAAAAAGCCCTAGTTTTGAGGGCTTTTTTATTTTATCTAATTTCTTAATTTTAATGACTATTGCTCTAAAATATTTGTTTTAGAATTTTCTTGAGAATTGCTAGTGGTTTTATTCTCATTTTTTTCCTGATTAAGCGATACAGTTGTTCTTCTGCTGTCATCAGAAGTGTATCCAACGATATAACCTTTCAGTTCTTTGTACATTTCATGGGTCAGGGACAGTTTGCTATCTTGAAGCACAATTTGTCTGGCCATTCTCTTTTGGTTATTGATAACGATTGGTGCTTTTAAATTCGCAGACATTTTTGAAATATCACTAGGGATGGTTAAGATAGTATAAATTTTTGCCCCTGCAGTATCTTGAAGTTGAATGCTGTTTAAATCCGAGGGTAAAAGCTTTGCTACGTAGTCAGGTTTGAAAATTTTTGGTTCGATAATAGGAAACGCAATAGAGCTATTTTCAATTGATTGTAACCAAAGAATTAAAGTGCTATCACCTGGATCAACAATGAAAAATTTTCTTAAAGACTCAAAACCAAGTATTCCCTCTGGGAATTCCAGTATATCTTCTTTCCTAACTTCCAATTCTCCGAATCTTGTTGTTGAAGTTTTCACAATTTCCCTCCGAGACGCATGACAAAATAAGCGACCCTCATTATTTATTGATGGTAGCAGTCAAACATATAGAAGATCAAGAAGGAAATTATTTCTTTTTAAGTTCTTGGTCTAGTTGCATCAATTGCTCAGGTCCGGACTGAGACGCTGCGGTGTTCTGATCTTTGATCGCCTGATAGACTTCTTCTCTGTGAATTTTAGTTTCCTTGGGAGCCTTAATACCTAATCGAACTTGTTTACCTTTAATCTGAACTACAACTATTTTGATATGGTCATCTATGGCAATACTTTCCCCAAGCTTCCTTGTTAGTACCAGCATTCTCTGTCCTTGTGCTTTGTGTCGCCCTTAATTAGAGACACTTCCATAATGCTATACTCGAGCATAGATATTCTTAACTGTAAGGAATGGCAAGATAAAACTGCTCGTGGGTCTATATTTATAGAGAAATAAACAAATTACTATCTAATAAAGTCGAGTAGACTTTTGTTGATAGAGGCTGAGCTGGCTTTATATGTCGCCATTAAAATATTGTTTTGCTTCGCAATATTTGAAAAGAGGTCAGCTACATCTGCATCTTCAATTTTTGATTTATACTGCTCGTTTAATATTTTAGTTTTTTCAATATTTTGTTCAGAGTTTGCAACCGAGTTAGAGAGTGCCCCTACGCGGGTTCTTAGGGTGACAAGTCTTTCGAAGTGACCATCTAATTCTTCTAATAATCCCTGAATCACGTCTGGATTGTTGGCCAGTAGTGCGTTTTCTAGTGTTTGTAGATGATCAAATAAACTTTGTCTCTCACTAGGTTCATCATGTATGGCACTTGTTAGTGGCATCATATCGCTTGGTTTTTCGCCATCTTGAGTTTTTTCTATGCTTTCATATTTTTCACTCAATACATCAGCGGGTCTCCTATCAAGAGGATTTGTAGATGTCTTGGCCAGTTCAGGAGCTGAGTCCGGATCTTTTGAAAATTCTTGAATGTTTTCAAAAGGGGTATCATCAAGAGGCTCTTTTGTTGAAAGAGAGCGATCAGCAGTTTCGTAAAATAATTCAGCGCCATTCATATTAACTGGAATAAAGAAATCTTTGGAAACTTCTAAGTTAATTCGACCATTATCTCCGTTGTATTTTCCACTGGCATCAAATGGTCTAGTTAAAGTTTTGAAACCGGAGAAAATATAACGATTACCAACTCTTCTATTAGCAATACCAAGTGCTTGTGTTCTTAATTGTGAAATTTCTTTCGAAACTGCTTTTCTAACATCTGGATTGTAAATATCCGAAGACTGGCCAATGGCAATTTCCTTAGCCTTCATAATAAGTTCGGTCAAATCTTCAATAGCCTGTTCAGTGTATTCTAGGTACATTTTTGCGTAGGTACTGTTTCTCGTATATTGGTCATTATCAACATTAACTGAGCGCAGGGCCATCAGTTCTACGTTACCAACAGGATCATCAGAGGGTTTTTGAATACGCTTGAGATTAGATCCTTTGATTTGCAAATCTTCTAAACGTGTCTTGGCTTTTCCGATGGAAAAGTTAATGGCATTTGACGCACTATTTTCTGATACTCTTGCCACTATTTACTCCTACCTCTTAATATCCAAAACAGCTTTAAACATCTCATCTGCTGTTTTAATAACTTTTGCCGAGGCATCATACGCATGCTGAAATTTAACCATATTAGCGGTTTCTTCATCGAGAGAAACACCAGATATTCTTTCTTTTACGGATTTTGCTTGGGCCAAGATTCCAGATGTTTGCTCAACGTCAATTTTAGTTTTGCTGGAAACAAGACCAATTTCTCCTACTGCTTTTAAATAATGCTCTTCAAAAGTCGATGTTCCGTTGAATAAAATCTTTTCATGTTGAAGTTTTGAAATGGCAATTGAAATTCTGTTATCACCTGGTCGATTGGGTTCGAGCCCTGTGACAATATTATTAACATCCGCTTTAACTTCATCACTTAAATCAAGATATTCACTGGCCCTATATAATTCAGTTGGTGGTTTAAAAAAGTCAATTCCGGTGATGGCGCGACCACTGGCCAAATAGCGACTTTGAGGTTCGCCATTGGCATCTACTGGAATTGGATCATTAATAAATCCGCGACGGTGAATAGCATTTACCGTATTGGCCAACTCGAAAGCCATCACATCTAATTTTTCTTCAACTGATTTGACTTCGCGATTTCTTGTTTCAAGAATCGCACCAATCTTTCCACCTTTTAATTTATGAGAAATGGGTCCAACACCTTTACCTTCAAAAAATATTTCATAACGTCCAATATCTTTGTTATCTTCGTTGACCGTACCAAACTTTAATTTATTAACCTCTCCACCAACAACTAGTGTTCCCACGTCTGTGGCATTAACAACAAAGCGATTTCGCTCATCACGGAAGGTGTGGATATCCATAAGTTCAGAGAGATTTCTAATAATTGTATCTCTTTGATCACGCAAATCACCTGTTTCTTGTGAAACGGCTTCGAGTTCGGCAATCTTATTATTTAAAACAGAAAGATGACCTGTCATTGTATTGATATCTTCGATTGTCGCGCGTAGCTTGTTGTTCATGTTATTACGCAAATCGTGTAATGTTTCACGCATATGTCTAAAGTCGTTAACAATGAGACGAGCATTCTCTCTAACAATAGAGCGGACAGTTTCATTTTCAGGTTGATTTGCCAATTCCCTGAAAGAATTAAAAAAACGATTTGTCAGTTTATTAAGCCCCTCGGAGTGGACTTCGTTAAAAAGGTCTTCCACTTGAGTTAATTGAAAATCTCTTTCCGTGCTAAATTCATTTTGTGTAATGGCTTGATTAAGCCTTCTCTCAATTTGTTCATCATGAATTCTTTTAACACTTTTAACATCAACACCAGTACCCAATACATAATTACCTTCAGACATAGGTCTGCTGGCTTCAAGATTGACTCTTTGACGTGAATAACCTTCGGTATTCGAGTTGGCAATATTATGCGACGTCGTAGAAAGTTGCTTCTTCGCAGCTCCAAGTCCTGAACGTCCAACGTTTAAAAGATCAACTGGCAAATTACCCTCTTTATCTTGTCATACCTGCAGAAGTATATGTTTTATAGTTTTTCTTTCCACTAAAGCCTTCTTTAAGGTCCCGTAGATTAAGCATGGCTTTATTGAGAAAAACTTGATTTTTCTTATTTTGTTTTTGTATTTTGGTAACGATATCAATAAGTAGTTCGTTAAATTTCTGTAAGTGCTTTCCCTTTTTTTCTAAACCAACGTTTTCGAGAGTTTCCAGTAGGCCGGATACATTTGATATTTCTGAATTAAATAATTTTTTGTCATTAATTTCTTGTATCAGTTGTCTTCGCTTATTTTCTAAAAAGGAAATCTTATCTAATACGCGTTCTTTTATTTTAAGAGTGCCTTCTAGTTCTTCAATTTCACTGTTGAGTAAATGTAAATATTCTTCACAAGTCAAATCGTACAATTCTGTGTGGGCTTTACAAAACTCACGCCAAAGCTGAACCAAGAGGTCATATTTTAAAAATCGCTCGAGTTGTAATACATCTTCATTCATACTCATCTCCTAAAGTTCAGTTGAAAGCATGCGATCAGCCAATGCATCATAGTCAATGGTGTATTCACCACGTTGAATTTTACTTCGTAAGTTAGCAATTTTTTCAGAGTTATCGATATCAGGAGCTGCATCAACTGCTTTTTTAATTCGTGAAAAATCCTTAATCGAATCACTGATTTCAACTTTAGCATCCCCTGCAGTTGAATCTCTGAGTTGACTCATTCTTTCTCTACCATTGCGCTTTAGGGCGATGTCGTTGGTTCTGTCTGGCTTTACATTTTGCGAGCTCTTATTGGTTGGAAAAAATGGAACTCGGTTGCCTAAATCAATTTCTCTACTCATGAGAGTTCTCCTTTACGGCATTTTTATAAACATTGTGGTTATGTGACAAGATTCTTGGTTGTACTTTTTCTTTTAAATAATCAGGTGTTATTTGGTTTAAAACCATTTTTTTAATTCCTAAACCACCCTTTGGATCACTGGCCATCATTTTGGCACGTTCATAATCTAATAGAGAATTATAATAGTCCACCTCATTACTATCAGGTGTATCCTTGGGTACAGTGCTTTTCATTTGCTTAATCATATGATGAGCAAACTGAGTTTCCATCCCTTCAGCGACTTGATTAAGGCTATTGAGTAATTCTTCTTTTGTATAAGATTTTTGAATTGGTTTAGCTTGCTTTTGTGCTTTATAAGGATTTTTTTCTTTGTTTTTAATTTCAAATGACGGCTTATTATTTTCTTCAACAGAAAATCTTTTCGCACTTGTTTGTGTTCGAGGCTGGGTTGATATTCCCTTTGCTTCCATAAAACAACCATCCTAGTCATCTAAAAAACCTTCAATCCTAGAAGGCTTATAATCAATTATACCATATTTTGCCGACAAAAACCTTGCAAATTAAAGCTAAGCAAATAACTCCTATATAAATTCTATATCTGCAACTAATGCACCATTTTTCTTAAGTGTTTGAAAAATCGAAATCAGATCTTGCGAACTCGTACCTATAGCATTCAGTGCTTTTACTAAGTCATTAAGAGATGTTTGCTCATCAATAGTATGAAACGATTTTTTACCAGCTTCACCGCCGACCTCTATTACTAAGTTACCGTGGCTAATAGCTGACTGATTTAGAGTGATATCTCCACCTGCTACAATTGTACCAGTTCGTTCATTAATAACGATTCTGGCCTTTTGGTCAGTTACAACTTTGAAATTTTCAGTGATAGCCACAAGTTCAACAATATTTCTCTGATAGTTTGGAGGGATAACAAGATCGATTGTTGCAGAATCTTTAGCCGAGGCAAACTTGCCTCCCAGCTCTTGATTAATAGTTTTCTCAATTCGAGCAGCAGTGGTGAAATCAGGATCCTTTAAGGCCAGTCGAATAGCTTTTTTGCTGTTAAAGTCACTTAAAAGTTCTTTTTCAACAATAGCGCCATTGGATATTCTGGCAGTCGTTGCAAATTTCTTTCCTTGCTCTAATCCACCAATAGAGAGTGCCCCACTGGCGACTGAATATACATTTCCGTCACCGCCCTTTAGTGGTGTTACAAGCAATGTGCCACCAGCAA
>CALFYV010000201.1 GCA_937952395.1 uncultured Bacteriovoracaceae bacterium
AGGATGCCAGAAAAGTAGTGAGAACTATTGCGACTTCTGCCCTTGTGAAAACCGCTATCTTTGGACTTGACCCAAATTGGGGGCGTATTATTGCGGCTGCTGGTAGAGCTGGAGTTGAGTTTAATCCAGACAATCTCGATCTTTTTTTAGGCAATAATAAAGCTGTCGCTATTTTACAAAATGGTCAACCTACAAATCCTCCAGTTAAAGTGCTGGCCAAACTCATGAAGAGTACTCAAATTTTTATCACCCTTGACCTCAAGGCCGGAAACAATCACGCTACTGGTTGGGGTACTGATTTTAGTTATGAGTATGTCAAAATTAATGCAGATTATACGACGTAATCTTTAGATTAAACTTATTCACCATGAATTTCACATTGGTAGTAAAATCTAGCACTTCGATCTGAGTTTGAATGACAGAAAGTGTATTTTAATTTTAACTTATCTACTTTTTTAAGTGACTCAATGGAATTAAATAAAGTTTGGGCGATCGTTCCATACACTTTTAATTTTACTTTGGAATTTTCTTTAGAATCAGTAAGAACTAGTTTTGAGTGCTTTTTCCAAATGGTGCCATCTGTAAAACTAACTTTATAACCTTTTGGTTCAAACGCAACTTGAATCAATGAATTTTTAGTTCTGTATTTAACAGAAGGTTCAAGATTTAAACTTATATTTAATCCTGTTTGGGAAATAATTTGATAAATTTCCTCTGCTGGACCGTCACTTAACCCTCTAATAAAAACAATATTTTTACCTTTTACTGCATCAAAATAGCGAGAGAAATCATCTGCGAATATGAAATTACTAAAGGAAAAAATTATAAAAAGAAAATAAGTTTTTTTCATAGAACCTCCGAATTTGAATTTGATTTTTGTTATCATTTTTTACAATCGATTCCTTGTAAAAATGATTTCTCGTAAGCCTTGTTATATAATTTTTGATTAATCCCATCATTTTTTGATTCAGGGTAACCATTCTCATCTAAATTATATAGATAAGGTGTATTTCTTTCGTAATTTTCCACATTTACACTCGCTTTGTAGCGATTTTTTAAGTAGATCTGAATTTTTTCTGAGTGTTCTTTAATTAGGGAGGTTTCTGTGAATTCTCTATAGTAGAATTCAAGTAAACTAATGATAATTTGAAAACCTGTGACAGGTTTAGTATCACTTAAAAGATTTCTATAATCTATTTTACCAAAAGTTATTTCGTAGTAGTCTATAAAATTACTTAACGATGGTCTGCATTCTGAGTCAATAAAATTACACCGAATTTGCTTGGATTTTTTTGAGCTTTTTAATTTAGCGAAATGCTGTTGAGTTACTTTGTCTAGGCAAAAATTTTCTGCATTAAAATCACTCTTCTCTAATTCAAATAGCGGGTCAATAAGTAGGTCAACTAAAACGGTTTCTACATAGTTTTTGACTTCGATTGTAGAGGAATACTTCTTCTTAAAAGTAATATCCATAAGACAGGCCATTTCATTTTCCATACCAGGTCTACATAGTCTATCACCCGAGTAAGAATGTTTAATTAGAAGAGCGATAAATATGGTAATAATTGCTTTCATGTATAGTTTCCTTTTTGGTCTATAAACTAGTTTCTTATTTCATTTTTGCTTGTGCCAGGGCCCATAATTTTTCTAATTCACTTTTCTTTTGTGAGCAAGATGTCCGCCATAAATTAAAGTCATCATTGGGGTAAGTTCCAATTTCAGATGCTTTCGATGAACCATCATTAAAAAGAACAGTTTTCACTAAGATTTGGGTGCTCTTAGAATGATATAAGCATCTATATGTTTCATCAATCTTACTTCTAATTCTTGTTTGGTTTCTCTTATAATCGTTTATCTTTTCAATATTCCTATTAGTCAAAACCTCAACTTCTTTAGGATTCATAATGGTTAATTCTTCTTTTCTTTCCTCACAAGTTTTTAGCTTAGGTTTTGAAGCATCCTCTAGTTGTTTAGCTACTTTTGTATTCCAATAAATACCTTCTTTAGCTTCAATTTCAGAATAATCATTATACTTAACTTTTATTACTAATTTCTCTTTAGTGCGTTCCACGTAGATACAGTAGAACTCAACACTATTGATTCTTTTATCTTTAAATACTGCTGAAGGGGTTTTCGAATTTTCAAAAATAGCGGAATCAGCTTCATGAAAAGATTGATTTGAAAAAGCCACAGCGGTTGCTTCTCGTGTTTTATCAGATGTTGTGTCAAAATAGGGAGAATCTCTCCTAACGGCATAATACCCTTCGTGAAAGTCAAGCGCAGCGATTTCTATGTTACTTAAAAAAGAGAGTAGACGTTGATCATATTCAATAGTGCCATTATCAACATAGCGTACAATCTGAACAAGCTTGATTTCCCCTAAGCATGATTCTTTATTAGGCTGGTGAGATAATGTTGCATCTTCAATATAACTTAATTGGGCGTCTTTAGAGACCGGTAACCTTTTGGCTTTAAAAGTATCAATTTCAATACGCACTTGTTGAGCCAATTCTTTTGAGACTTGATTTGAAAGCTTATTCAGAGCATTTTGAAGTAAGATATTGCTATTTCTTTTATCTCCTAAATTTATGGAAAAATAATTTTGGGGATTTGAATTTTGACGGTATTTATTTTGTGCTTCCCATATATCGATGAGTTTGACCCATACAATTTGTTTTTTATAGATACATGCCCAGGCACCACCACCGTTACCACTACCTTGTCCAGCATAAGTAAATCGCATAAGGAAGATAAATGTTGTGAGTACTGTTAATATCATAGTGTTCATAATGACTCCTTACTTTCTGTCAGTTGAAAAAATTGAACAGAGAGGCAGTAGACTTCATCTGGTCGATTTTTTTTGTTATTTTTAACAATAATATTGTTTAATTCTCTTTTGAAATTTTCGATGAGATCCCCATATTTTTTTATATCACTTTTGTGGATGGCAGTAGTAAGTGTTGAAAGATGTCTTTGATCAATATTTTGAAGGGTTACCGAATCTTTGGCTTTTCCAATCAATTGTTTGTTGAGCTTTCTGATAGATTCCGAGGGTGTGCCATTTGTTGTTTCTAATTCGATTCCACTAGAAAAAATTTGTCCATTCTCAAATTTAATTAGTTTTAATTTTTGTAATCTATTCAATGCTTCTTTTACCTGAAAAGTATTTAAGCCTAATTTTTGGGCAATCCATGTCGGGTCACTTTTAAAATCCTTAGTATGAATAAGTTCCATAATAGCAAAGTGATACCAATCTGAAATAATCTTAAATTTGTTTTCGTTGATGACTTTAGATTTTGATGGCGTTACTAGCATTTTGATTTTCGAGATGGCCATTTCTCTTTTAAGTCTAGATTTAGCATGTTTGGCATTAACTAAATGGCAAAAGAAAGAACTTTCTTCATTATTCAAGCCTAACCTTTGGCAGATTTTTAACGCTGAGGTTTCAGATAAACCCTTTTTCCCATTCAAAATACCACTTAGATTTGGTGCTTTAAGACCTAGGTCCCTGGCAAAAGCGCGAAGTGAGTAAGATGAATTTTCACTAATTCTCTCTTCCAACTCACGTCTCAAAATACTTTTATAATCAAATTCATCGTTCATAGTGGAAGGGGTTATAAGCTATTTATTTATAGCTTTCAAGACATTAGATAACATTTCGTTATCTGAACTAAATAACGGGTAAAAAAGTAACGTTTTGCAATTTATTTATATAACAAGATGGTCACCCCTAACCGGCGGATAGAGGAGTCTAAACTACTTAGCTTTCTCTAGTGCTTCTCTTTTTTTCAGCTGTAGTTCTTCACTGACAATGGCTGCAGCAGCCCCACGATCGACCACAATCTTGATGTGGACCTTATCTTTGGCTTCTTCGTACTGAACAAATTCTTTAAAATCTTCGCTGAAGTAAAAATTGTTATTGGCAGGAAAAAAGAAATTATATTTTGAAGATATTTTTTCTTGTTGCATATAAAAGCGCAATGTTTGTCCAGTTAGACCAATGTTTTTATCAGCATGATGAACGACGATATCGGCTGTTTCAAAATTGATCTGAATTTCGGCTTGAAATATTCCAATGGAACAATCAATATCAGAGTCATTGGCCTTAAGGATAATGGCGTCATCACTTTTTTCGTGCCGAAAAGTTCCCTTAGAGCATTTAATAACTGTTTTTTCAGAATGAGTTGTAAGCCTGATAATACCATTTTGAATATTGAGAATTATTTTCTTTCCGCTACGGAGTGTTTCTTGCTTACCATCGTTACAGCCTGAAATAAGAAATAACAAAGCAAAGATTAAATTTTTCATCGACCATCCTTATTAAGCGGTTTTTCATGTCTAAAAAAAAGTATACAAGTTTCAGGAATATATTTATCACGGATCATCAAATCAGGGAAAACTGCGCGAGGATGCTTTTTTCTATCGGCCCAATCAGGTGGAGTCTTACTGGCCTGCTTAGAAAGTGGATAATAAAAATGGCTTACAAGCGGGATTGAGTTTTTCTTTTCCCATTTAGATTTGATAAATGGAGAGTCCATGGGATTATCTACCGCAGTTCGCATGGCCAGAGTCGCCCACTTCCAATGTTCCTGAAAATTGGGAGCCTTGTTTGGACATCGAAAATAAACTGAATAAGGGCTTTTTTCAGAAATGGCTGGGTTAAACTGATTTTTTTGAAAAATAACACCCTTAATCCGTTTAACGTATTTGTTCGCATAAGTCAGATTATGTTCGTTCATTTTTATTCGCTCAATTACTCTCTAAATGATGGCTTCAAAAATCT
>CALFYV010000202.1 GCA_937952395.1 uncultured Bacteriovoracaceae bacterium
TGACTCAATTTTGAATCACTTTGATTCAAAATTAATTGAATATTAAATGATTGATTGGTACATCAGGTCTATGAATATGCCTCCTTTTTATAAACAGGTTCTTTTACGTGAGTTCTCAAAAAGAATTGAAAAGAATTCCCGTTATTCCATGAGAGCCTTCGCAAAATCATTAAATATCGATATTGGGGCTTTGTCACAAATCTTGTCTGGGAAAAGACGCCTCTCTTATAAAAAGGCTTGTGAAATTTTGGATAGAATCAATATCGATTTATCTGAAAGAAAAAATTTTTTTATATCATTAAGCGAAGAGCACAAAAAAACAGGCAATAAAAATATTTCAAAAAATCTTCAAAAAATTTTACAAGATACTAAGTTAGGCTCAGCAAAAAATGAAAGGGAAGATCTCAGTATTGAAACCTATAAAATCATTTCTGATTGGTATCATTTTGCTATAATGGAGCTTACATTTTTAAATAATTTTCAAGGAACACCTGAATGGATTGCAAAAACTTTAGGTATCACGCATGCTCAAGCTAAACTAGGATTAGAAAGACTATTATCACTAGAGCTGTTACAAGATTCTCAAGGAATAATTTCTAAAGTTCATGATAAAATTATCTCAAAAGACAGACATATCACAAATAGTGCTTTGAAAAAAAGATTAAAACAAATAATGATTATGTCGATTGCTGCAATTGATGAGCAAGATGTATCAGAACGCCATCATGCGACGATGACAGTTCCCATTCAGGTATCAAAAATACCTGAAGCTAAAAGAAGAATAGATAGTTTTCTCAATGAGCTGGCGGATTTTTTAGAAGCAGATTCGAAAGAAGAAGTTTTTGAAATACAAGTATCAATGTTTTCACTACAAAAAAATAGGAGTACTATATGAAGTTTTTTACATTAAAGTTAACCTTGTTCATTTTAACTTCAGGCTTGGCCATAGCTGGTAGTACTGGCGGTCATGGTGGCGGTGCTTTTGTTTGTAAAAATACGAATGGACAAGTAACACGAGCAGTTTCTTATGATTTATGGCGAGGAGAAAATGAAAAAAAATTCCTCATCAATAAAATAAATAACTTGTCGGCTGAAGAACAAGTTTATCGTGCCATTCATAAAAGCATTATCTACTCAGAAAAAATTAAAAATCAATTAGAACCTATCGCTGATGAGATGGTCTTAAAATTTAGAAATGAACTTAGCCTGAACGCTAAAGTTAGAAATCTCGGTAGGCAGAATGATTTTACTCCTAGTGAAGCTCCTCTTCAAACATTCTGCCCTCAAAGCACAGATAACTTAACTTTCGAAACAGCCGCTCTTTATAATGACGAATTAGAAGAACTAAAGCTATCAACTGAACTTGTCAAAAGTTTTGAATCACAAACAGATTTAGCAGGACTCATATTACATGAGATTATTTACAAATGGATGAGAAATATCTCTAAAGATGTTTCAGCAAATGAGGTATTTGATATTACATCTGTACTTTTATCAAATGAAGACGACTCAAAAATCGCAGCTATATTAAATAACAATAAACTCATGAGTACTTTTACAAAAAACATTGAAAATGAAATGCGAGATGAACTACTCAAAGAATTTATAAAGGCAAAAACGCCAACAGAAATGCGAGCGACTCTTAAAAGAAAATATTTTTATAACAATGCTGAATACGAGATTAATTTATTAAACTATTTTTATGATTCTTCTCCGTCATTTCTAAGTAATTATAGAGATAGTTTAACGCTTTTAACTCTTATGATAGAGAAATCAAAAGTAGCACATGTAAATTTTCTTATTGATATTGCTGATATTAATCAGTTATCGCAAAGAACAGTCCTGTCACCAACCTTCTTCGAAGACCAAACAAAAGAGTGCCTTATTAGTCCTCTTGTATGGGTAAAAAAAGAGAAAAAATTTAAAGATAAATTAGTAAGAAAATACTTTATAAACCTCTTAGAAGGTCATTGCGCTTTGAAAATTAAAAAATGTAAATTAGTTCGATCTTGGAACCTTAATCGCTAACTTTTTAGCATAAGTATAGGTAGCAAAACTTAATTTAAAGATAATTTGGGCTTGATCAGAACAATTCCTTCTTCAATTGAGAAATCCATCTTTATAAATTGATATTTAATGATTGCAGTTTCTTTATCATGTCTTGGGCTAAAGTTGCTTCTTAGATTTTTCTCTATATTTTTTAGAACTCTAATACACTTATCTGCACTATCTGCTCTTAACCAACTGCTTTTTTTTCTTAAGTTTATATCGTTATTAAAACGTGTTACCTTCTTCACATATTTAAGACCTCCATAACAAGCACCATTGCCCATAACTTGACCAGAAAAAATAAGACCTAAGATCATAACTAAAAATTTCCTCATATAACTTCTCCTCTATTATTTATACTGTCTCTCTAGGAACAGCTATCGCTAATTTTTTCGCATAAACGTAGATTGCAAAACTCAAAACAATCATAAGAAGACAAAGAATTTGTCCCATGGTTGTGGTACCGCCGAAATAATAACCAAGTTGAGCATCAGGTTCACGGAAGAATTCAACTGTATAGCGGAAGATTCCATAGCCAAGTAAAAAGACTGCCGAAATCGTTCCGTAATTTTTAACTCGCTTATGCATGAACCATAGAATTAAAAAAAGAATTAAGCCTTCACTGATTCCTTCATACAGCTGAGAAGGGTGACGGGGATAAGGGCCACCTTTGGCAAATACAATACCAAAAGAACTGTCTGTAACTCTGCCGTAAAGTTCACCATTAATAAAATTTCCCATCCTGCCTAAAAATAATCCTGGAGTTCCAGCTACGGCCATGCAATCGGCGATTTGAAAAAAATGAAGTTTAAATTTTTTAGCAAAAAGCCAAGTAGAAAAACACATTCCGGCTACGGCCCCATGAAAACTCAAACCACCTTTCCAAACAGCAGGGATGTCTAGTAAGTGATCTGAATAAAAATCCCAGTTATAAATAAAAACATAAGCAAGGCGGGCACCAACTAACATTCCAATCAAGAGATAACCGATATAAGAGTCGATTTTTTCTTTGGGAATTTGTAAAAACTTATTTTTTACTAGTAAACCTAAAATTTGTCCGCCAACTAAATAGCCTAAAAGATACATCAGTCCATACCAACGAAGTTGAATGGGGCCAATAGAAAAAATAACTGGATCGATATTCATGAAAATTAGCTTACAGAGAAATATCCGTTACGACAAGTTAAGCGGCTTGTTCTTGACGTGGCTTAAATTTACTGGTTGGATAACGAACACCTTCAGAATACTGAGCAATATAAAGCACTTCACGCTTTAATTGATAAGAGAGTCCTTCATAGGAAAAATAAGTGCAATGATGAGTGAGCGTACTAGCGAGTTCATCAACTTTCATTGTTTTTGAAGTATGAGTCAAGCTATCATCAAGTTTTAAAACGCCGAAAGGATGAATCAAAGGCTTAACGCCTTCTATGGTCAAAAGTTGGTGATTAGTTCTATCGATAAAAACCGCTTCGCCTTTACTATGCTCAAGGCTCATGACAACTACACCTTCTTCAACTGTAGCACCCCAAACTCCCAGGATATTATAGGGAGCGAAGACATAAAATAAAAAACGATGAAAAAGAACTCGAAGTTGAAAGTAGAAATCACTTTTATGAAAATAATTGCAAAGTCCAAGTTCCCATAGTGGCTTGTCCTCAGAAAATACCATCAAGCCAACGCCTTTATAACGATAAACATAATAACCTGCTTTGGGAGTTAGACTTTCATGTCCATACTTATCTTCATCACGATTAATCCCTATTTGTTTGGCCACCATAGGATTGGCCATAGAAATTTTAAGTACTTTCAATTGTGAAGGATTATGTTCTTTGGCCAAAACCGTTTCAGGGCATTTTTCAAATCCTAACTCTTCAAAAAGATGAGAAAGATTACTCTCTAAAACTGTGTCTACAATCTGAATAAAGATAGGCAAACCCAATTGTGGGCGGTACTGAAAGTAGACATGTTTTGAATCCGTTTTTATCATAATTCCTCTTCATTACTATTAACGGATAAAAGACT
>CALFYV010000203.1 GCA_937952395.1 uncultured Bacteriovoracaceae bacterium
AGGGGGCAGCTTTGAAACTCATATTGGCCATAGTTCTTGTTTATATTTCAATAAACGCTTATGCCAATGATGAGCGATGCTTTAAATGGAAAAAAGAATTAGATCAACTTTCACTTAAGATAGATATAAATCAAAAGAAATTACAGTTTGTACAAAAGCGTAGTTGTGATGGCCGTGTTCCCGCTGAAAATATGAGTTGCGTGCAAAACAAAAAAGCCAAAATGCATGATACATTATCTGAAATTAAACAAATGAGAACTGAGTATAGTCAAATAAAAAGTTCGTACTCAAGTCGTTGCCACTAAGCTCCTTGATGAGCCTCAACTATCTTTTGTATTATCTGAGTTTGATTAAGCTGTCTTAGTTTTCCTGAATGAACCCTATCATTTAAAATTTCTGGTAAGGTATCAGATATCTTTTCACTTAAAGTAATTTCTTTATTGGCCAGTACCTCATCCACTCTATCAATGGGTGTGAAATGAGGAACCGAAATAAGAATTTCTGGATTAGTCGTGATGAGCTCATGAATTTTTTCAACCACTCCTGCAAAATCATCTAATTCTTTTTTAGTAAAGCTTTCTGTGGGCTCAATCATGAGTCCGTATTGCTCAGGGAACGCAACAGTAGGGGCATGAAAGCCAAAGTCTAAAAAGAGTTTTCCGATACGAGCGATAATATTGGCCTTAGGGATTCCAGCTTTTTCAACAAGAGCAAAAGTCTCTGGTGAGAGAGTGATGATAAATTCATGCATACGTTCAACACCATTAGTTTGTTTAGGCAGAGTAGGATAAGTCTGAGAAAGACGTTTTAAAAGGTAGCGAGCACTTAGTACCGCTACTGCTGACATCTTTTTCACCCCCTCATATCCCAAAGCCTTGATGTAAGTATAAGCACGCACTTTATGGGCAAAATTTCCAAGATGACGATGAAATTCTCCAATAGATTTTTTAGATTTTTCTAATTGGAAGAGTCCATCTTTTTTTATGATTTGATGTCCTGGTAAAAAATCAATTAATTTTTCACTGACAGCTACGATGGCGTCTCCTGGTCCACCACCACCGTGAGGAATGGTCCATGTTTTATGTAAGTTATTATGAACGGCATCGACTCCTAGTTTATTCAGATCAACCCAGCCTGCAATGGCATTCATATTGGCCCCATCCATATAAACAAGTCCGCCTTCAGCGTGGATGAGATCAGCAATCTCTTTAAATTTTGTCTCAAAAATTCCGGCTGTATTAGGATTGGTGATCATTTTTAAGTCCATCAATGGTTATTTGACCAGCTTCATTGGCTTCCAAAATAACCAGTTTCTCATAACCGGCCATGGTTGCTGTGGCGGGATTTGTTCCATGAGCACTTCTTGGAATAATCATAACATCCCGGTTTTCATTTTTATCTTTATGATAAGCTTGAAACATCTTTAGACCTACTAACTCACCCTGAGCTCCTGCCACTGGTTGTGTGGTG
>CALFYV010000204.1 GCA_937952395.1 uncultured Bacteriovoracaceae bacterium
GAGTTTCGAAAATTTTATAAAAAACCTACCTTATTCCGAGCAAGTCGTTTTAGTGGATAATATTTTGAGGGAATTTTCAGTTAACGAGCAGCAAAGTAAATTACTTCTAGATGCAGCTCCTGCAGTTAAAGAGAGTCGAGAAGCATATCTAAATTTTTTAGCCGAATCTCATTTTTCAAGTCTTGAAAGGATTATGAAGTTTAGAAATACATTTATGCGAGAGACACCTAAATCTAAATTTTATTCAGATTTACAAGCCCTGGATCTCGCTTCTTATACTTACCTAGTCCGTGAGGATAGGATGAAAATGAAATATGTTGTTGTAGATCCCGCTGAAGTTGTTAAAAGTTTAGATTCATTTTTTATCATCCCAAATTTATCAGCTCAACGAGATACTCATAAATTTATTTCTTTTGGCCCCAGTTTGCTTTACTTTCGAACTGATATGAATGCTCAAACAATTAAGTATCAGCAAGTTTTAGATGAAGAGCTGCAAAAGTTCTCAGATAAAAATATTATAGAATTTGAATATGAATTTATAGATAGAGAATTAAAAGACGGAACTATCTTCCAGTTTATCGCGCTTAAGAAGAAATAAGAAATCAGCCATCATTGCCAATCGCTTCGACTGGACAAGCCGCTAGAGCATTTTCGCATTCTTCAATTTCTTTTTCACTTTTTGGTTGGGATTTAACAAAGGCATGGCCATCATCATCGTTCATTTCAAAGAAATTATCAGCCTCCATTACGCAGGCATCACAAGCGATGCATTGATCGTCCACGTAGTACTTGCCAGGGCTATTTTGTTTAAATTTTGAGTTTCTGTCCGCCATGAAGGCAGGTTTATCCCAACTGTCTAGTTATTGCAATAGCTGACTTTTTGAAAGTCGGCCATACAGTCTATGCTAGCTGTCTGAGTGATGTTTTTAATGAATTCATTTCTAAAAAGTCTTGAAATTTGATTAGCTTGTCCATTAAGTTCACTTTTTGCCAACTTATCATCTTTAGCTTTTTGAACAGTATTTTTCACATCAAAGACCCACGCAAATGAGGAATCAGTGAATTCGATAACTTTGTTTTTAGAACTAAAAAGCGTTTTAAGTCTTTGATCATTTATCGAATGGTTACCTAATTTAGCATCAAATGCATTGATTTCGTCATCTTTGAAAAAATTAAGTTTATACTTGTCAGCAATTTGTTTGGCCATATTTATGTTTGATTTTTCAAATGCTGTTTTAATTTCTGTGCTCACTTTTTTCATAAGTTCATCAAGGGCAGCGCTCTTCTTTCTTCTGATGGCTTCTTCGGCTAGTTGAACTTTGGCTTTATCGAAAGAAGTTTTTTGTGCAGTTTTCTTATCTTCAACATAAACTATATGGTAACCAAAAGAAGTTTTAAAAGGTTTGGAAATGCTTCCAGGTTTAAGTGAGAAAGCAACCTTATCAAACTCTGGAACCATTTTACCAGGAGCGAACCAGCCAAGTGCTCCGTCTTTATTTTTTCCTGAGGGATCTTCGGTTTGTTTACTCGCTATAGTCTTAAAGTTTTTTGTATTTAAAGTTTTCGCCAATAACTCTATGCGCGCTTTGGTTTTCTCGTCACTACCTTTGAAAAGTATGTGATAGGCTTTCACTTCTTCTGGCTTTTCAAATTCAGCTTTTCTTCCGTCATACATCATTTTCAAAATACCAGAATTTTTTTCATCTTTTAGATAGTCAGTTAATTCCTTGCTGCTGACTTCAATGAAAGGTTGGAGGGCCGATTTTTCTATGCGAGCAGCATTGACTTTAACGACATGACTTTTAAAGTGCGCGATATCTTCAACATAAAATCTAGAAACTGGGCGCTCTAAAACGAGTTCCTGGATTTTTCGTGTCTGCAAGTTTTCTTTGATCGATTCTTCAAAACTTGCAGGAGTTAGAGAATTTTGAATAAGGATAGCTTTATATCGTTCTACATCAAATTTCCCATTAGTTTTGAAGTAAGGCGCATCCTTGATTTCTTCTTTTATTTCTTCAGCACTTGCTAGTAATCCAATCGAATTACTGAGATTGTATAGCGCCTTGCGCTCAATTAAGGCTTGAAGTAATCGGACAAGAATGCTACTTTACTACATTTGCCCTACGTTTAAATCATTGCCTCCAAACAATTGCTTATATCTTTGTGACTTCTGCGCCATTTCCATTTGAAATTCTCGGTAGGTGATAGGAGTTCCGTCAACTTTGGCAACATCTGATTGTGTTCTAAAAAAATTGCTTGAACCGTCTTGGGTAAAAGTGAAAACGAAGCCAATAATGATGGCAAAAACAAATAAAGAAGCCACTATGCGGGCTGAAGTACTAGTAAATTTTTTGGGCATAGACATAAATAATCCTTTTATTGAAGCAGATTCTATCTGTATGCTTTAAGCTCGTCAAAAGCATTCCTTAATTGTGCAAAACAGTATGATATTCGTTGCCACACTAACCATTGGCAAGCCTGAAACAAATACGTTATTCTATGTACTTAGCAAAGTCTAAAGAACTCAAGGATGAAGTTTGAGGTTAGGTTTTTCAGAAAATTCAAAATTTAAACTTATTAATACGATCATTGTTTTGATTTTCTCTGTATATGGTATTTCTCAGAAAAATTTTCGACAAGATGAGGTTTCTACTTTTCAGGCATTGATGGTAGAAGTTTTCACTCCTCTGCAAGAGGGTACTACATCGATTAAAGATCATGTGGAATATGTTTTTAAACATTATTTTTATTTGGTTGAAACGAGCAAAAGGAACGAAGAATTAAACAAGAGGGTTGAAGAACTTGAAAATGCCATTTTTCAATATGAAGAAGTTCAGAAAGAAAATGAGCGTTTGAAGGAATTATTGAAATTTGGGGAGGAAATACCAAGAGAAAAAGTATTGGCGCAAGTTATTGGATGGGATTCGACAAATGAATTTAAAGTTTTAAGAATTAATAAGGGCAAGCTTGATGGTCTTAAAATCAAGTCACCAGTTATCACGATTAATGGTCTTGTCGGTTATGTATACCGTTTATCAAAAAACTATGCGGATATTTTAACTATTTTGGATCAAAACAATAGAGTTGATACCATTGTAAGCCGTACCCGTTCACATGGAATTATCGAAGGAACATCGAACTATAAAGCTAGATTAAAATATGTTGTACGAACTGAACCGGTAGAAATTGGAGATATGACCATTACTGCAGGGTTAGGTAATATTTATCCCAAAGGTATAAAAATAGGAAAAATAACATCTATTGAAAAGGAAAGTTATGGTTTGACTCAGTCAATTGAGATTACGCCAAGTGTAGACTTTCATAGACTTGAAGAGGTGGTTGTTCTTATCGCGAGGGAGTTGGAGGCCGATGCAAAACCTTAAGTTAAAAGACATTTTTCTATCATTTTTACTGACTGCGGTTATGCTTGTGGTGCTGGAAGTTTTCTCATCATCGTTTTTACCAGCAATAGGCTTAGACGGTTACCGTTTAGGTTTTCATGTCCTTATTGTGCTTTACTTGGGATTTAGAATCGATTCCATTTATTCACCTTATTTAATATTGGGAACTGAATTAATTCATTCTGTTTTCACGATTGAAGGATGGGCCCTGGGTACTTTTACCGGCATTTTGACTTCCATATTAATTGGTTATTTGAAAGATATGGTGCAATTAAACTCTCGTTTATCAACAATGATTTTTGTTCAGGTATTCCAAACTATTTGGTTTGTCATTGTTAGTTTACTCATTTCGATTAAGATTAACGATTTTGGTTATGTCTTTGACAGGTTTTGGAGATTTTTACCAGAAAGCTTAATACTTTCATTAATATCACCATTTTTCTTTATTGTTCTTGCTAGATTTTGGTCCAGAAAGGGGTCTCTAGAAGGGGTTAATATTTAATGTTCGCTGAAGACGATATCATTAAATCCCATCGTAGAAGAGCGGCAATTATAATTTATATTATAACCAGTTGCTTTGGACTTGTTCTTATGCGCTTATGGTATTTACAAATTTACAGAGGCGAAACTCTTCACGAATATTCAGTACAAAACAGACTTAGAAAAGAATTGGTACGCGCACCCCGAGGCATGATCTATAGTCGTGATAATAAATTATTGGTGGATAATATTCCTCGATTTGATGCCATATTAACAAGGCAATACTTAAGAGAAAAAAAGAAAACGATCGCCAAATTAGCGGGCATTTTAGATATGTCTGTCGAGAGTATTAATAAAATTATTAATAAGAATCGAGCAGAAGCAAAATATCGTCCTATCATTATAAAGAAGAATATTTCACCTAAAGAAATGGCCATGATTGAAACAGAAAACTCTGAACTGTCTGGAGTCAGTATTGATGCTTTTATTAGTAGAGAGTATGT
>CALFYV010000205.1 GCA_937952395.1 uncultured Bacteriovoracaceae bacterium
ATTACTCAAGGTTTGCTTTTGTAGGAAATATCAATGGAGTTTTCAGTCTAAAAAATGACCCCATTGGCAATCGAGCAGGAAAAACTCAGTACGATAGTAGTCCTTCGAAGCTTTACAATAGTTTAAATCGAGAGTGGATGAGAGCAGGTGGGGGGATTAATCTTCAAGTCACTGACTCTTGGCGCTTGGATTTTAGAGGTTTTGTGACTATGTCTGGGCAATCCACAGATGATGCCAATATTTATTTTGTCAATTTGATTTATCGCCAGAATGAGAAAAGTATAGAACAAAAAGAATATGAAAAATATAAAGAGTACTCACTAGAAGCCAAGGTCACTAAAATTTCCGGAAAGAAAATTTTCATTGTGATTGATGCTGGTCAGGTCCAAGGGGTTTTTAAAGGTATGCACTTTTATTTTTACCGCACTGATAGTGCAAGTGTAAATGACCTTTTGGCACGTGCTTACGCCCATGAAGTCAGTGCTAGTAAAAGTATTTTAAAGATTGAAAAATATTATTATAAAAATAAATTTATTCAAGAAGGAGACACTGTTCGTGGTGGTCTCTTAGAGCATTAAGATAAATTTCCTAAAAAAATTTCCATTTCCTCTAGAGATAGGGCCTGGTGAGCGTCACTAAAACTCTCTTTAGGAAAGGGATGGCATTCTATCATCACACCATCAAGACCCAGACTTGAAGCAGCTTTGGCCAACGGCAGAACCACTGAATTATCTGCTGAACCATGGCTGGGATCAACGATAACTGAAAAACCCGTCATTTGTTTAGCTTTCAGTGCCATAGCAAAATCAAGAGTGACTCCTGAGTAAGAAGAAGAGTTACGGGTTCCTCTTTCACAAAGAATAATTTTATTTTTAGAAACTCCGTATTCTACCAAGTATTGGGCAGAGGCCAGCCATTCTCTAAGCGTATTACTAAAACCTCGCTTAAGCATGACAAACTCACCTTTATGGTTCCTGCCAATATCTTTTAAGAGTTCGAAGTTTTGCATATTACGTGCCCCAATCTGTAAAATTTCAACATGCCCTTGAATAAGTTTAAGTTGTTCTAATGAGCAAACTTCACTAACAAACTCAAGGCTTGGTGCCATTTCACGTATTTGTTTTAAAATATGCAAACCTTCAACACCTAATCCTTGAAAAGATTCTGGATGAGTACGCGGTTTAAAAAGTGGGGTTCGCAGGTAGCGAAGTTTATATTTTACAGCTAAATCCACGACGGGCTTCATTTGTTGCCAGGACTCAAGTGAGCAGGGCCCTATGATAAAAAATTGGTGAGTATTATAGTCAAGGTTCATCATAACGCATTTCATAACATGATTCTTTCTAACTGAAAAATCTTTCTAGACTTGTAAGGGTTTATAAATAGGTTAAAATGAATAAAATACTTATTTTTAAGGATAAATGATGAAATTTCTCGCTATCCAAGTTTGCCTATTTTTTATGACTTCAAGTCTTTGGGCAAAATCGTTTTCTAATCAATATACCGAGTTTGAACTTCCACCTAATTGGGAATGTGTTTTAGAAGGTTCTGAATATGTTTGCCAAAGCACCAACAGTGACAGAAAAAAAGAGGCCATTGTTATTTTAGCAGCCAAAATCCGTGGAGCTCAGGACAGTTTAGATGCTTACCAAGCTTACTTAAAAAAACCAAAAACTTATCACTTACCTGGCGGCAAGACTCAAGTCTCAGAAGCCAAGTACGCCAACCCTAAAGAGATTAATGGTCATCAATGGATAGACTCTC
>CALFYV010000206.1 GCA_937952395.1 uncultured Bacteriovoracaceae bacterium
GGAAGTTTGAAAAGGTTTCTAAAGAAAATTTGCTTTTTTAACTGCAAAAAAATGAGCTTTTCGCTACAATAAAACCAATGCGATTAAGTATTATTCTGACCGTATTTATCAGTCTTTGTTCTTTGAAGGCGTTTGCAGAAGCCCAATGGGCGATTGTAACTTCAGCTAAAGCCATTGTTTATGCTGATGCAACTCAAACGAGCCCCATTGGTTATGTTTCTAAGGGCAAAAAATTTAAAGTCGGGACGGTGGCGCGTAATGATGGCCATATGTTGCCACTGATTGTGAGTGGCAGAATTGCTTATGTAAGAGTTGAAGACATTGCTGTCGCTCATGACAAAGTTTTATTACAACTTCCAACTGATCGCTACTTGGAAAAACAACGTTATGATTTTTATCAAAAGGATATTACTCTTTTTCTTCATGGCTTCTCATCCAACCTTGAATCTGGTCGCTATGATTCGAATGTAGCTGATTCAGAAGGTGGAACTTTTTTAGGAACGACAGTGCAAGGGCTTGTGATGGTTGAACCTCATTGGCATGTGGGAACTTCTTTTACTTATGAGAGAACTTCAGAGGAAACACAATCGCTGTCGGCCATTTATATTAATTTAGATTCTGTTTATAAATTTTATGATCGTTATAAGTACTATATCGGACATTTTGTTTTCTTAGGGTTTTCACCAAATTCTAGACTTGAAGTGGAGAGTAAATTCAAATTGAGTGGACAATCTTATCAATTAGGAACTGCCGTTGAGTTTGGTTATTTAATTGATAGAGTTTCTTTGAAGTTAGATTTAGGTTACAAATTCCAAGCTTTTTCAAATTATAATGTGCCAGATGGTTTTGAAGAATTTAAGCCTGTTGTTCATGGCCCACATATTGCGTTTGGTGTGGCTGTTAATTACTAGCCGCGATCTCTAATAGGTTTTTTATTTTTTCCAAATCAGCTTTTCTCGAGTGCCTATCCAAGAATATTTTTTTACCAGAATCATTTTTTAAATAGAGTTCAAAATAGCCTTTATTTTGAAAATGCTTATGGGATTCATCACCCATGAGTTTGGCCATATTGGGAGAGTCAAGGTGGTGAGTGATACGTAATTGATCGCCCGTTTCTATAAGAAAAGTGTTCGTTTTTATTTTTATAAAAAAGAGTTTGTGTGTGATTTCAATTTTTTTAGCAGTTTTTATAATGGTTTTTTCATAAAAGAAAAAACCCAGCATTGTTATTGGAGCCAGGATAACTAGTGCAAGCATGGAATAAAAAATAAGTTGATCGACAGTAGTGCCATAAGAGAAAAGTTTCATCAGTGGTTCATAAACGGCCAGAGTTAAAAGTGAGATAATTAAGATAATGGAGATGGCATAAAACCAAAAAATATAGGGTAGTCCGTAAGAGCTTAACCGAACTGAATGATTTTCTCTATCAATCTGAATATGTTCACTTTCATTTTCTTGAACTGGAAATAAATATAATAAACCCATATAGAGCAAATACTAAAATTTGAGCTTTTTGACTAGGTAAAATCGTCCACTCAGTCTTGCTGATGTTAATTTTTCTTCTCCATTTTCGAAAAGATCAGTAGGAGATTGATTATGGAGCTTTTTACTGGAATTCAAGAACAGACACTAGTTTTTATTTGCTTATGTCTGGCCGTCTTTCGTTTATACCTAGAAGTCATCGGTTTTGATTTTTCTTCTTTGCCGATATCTCGTTCCATGGGAGAGACAAATTCAACTAAGGTACATAAAGTAGGTCTTTATTTAAGTTTAGGTTATATTATTCTTTTTGGGCCTCAATATTTACTATCTTAACCAATATAATAATTAATGAGATTTTGTCCTTCTTTCATAAACTCAAGTGAAAGATCACGATTTTGAATTTCTTTGATACTGTCTTCGCTACAGCGGATATGGATAGAAATATTTTCTAGCTTCTTGGCCTTAGTCAAATTACCCAAACGATAAAATCTGGTTAAAAATCGTGATTGTTGTTTAGTGGTCAATTTAAAATGCTCGCGACGACGCAAAATATTCCAAACTTTCCAAGGATCGGCCTGGCCTTTTAAAACAGCTGCCAGAGTCAAATAGATGAGAGGATCTGATTCAAAACCGTCTCCAACCAAAACCAACTCATCAGGGATATTGGTCATGAGTAAAATACTGACTAGGCTACTAAGTTTATAAAAGCCTTGAGACTTAAGATCTTTAGGCGTGAGATCACCTTCGAAGATTGAAAAAACTTTGCGGTAATCTTTAAGAATAATATTTCCAGTAAAAATTTGATTTTGGTAAAGCCAATCGCGGATCGCTTTCTCATAAAAGTGAGGTGAGGCTGAAAGAATAAAAGGTTGGTAGCCGTCAGCAATATATTTTCTCAAAAGCTCTATACTCTCAGGCACTTTGGGGAAATGTTCAATGGGTCGCCTGAGTGACTCATACATTTCTCTTGGAGTGGAGTATTTTGTGTCCACCAATGTTTTATCGAAGTCTGAGATAATAATTTTTTTTGGATGTTGAATTTTGACAGGAATAAAAGTTCCTAGTAAAAGCTCTAGTCCAGGGTTGATGGAGAGTTCATAAGCCTGGATGACATGAATATTTTTGTTATTATAAGAATTGAGAAATCTGATCTCAAAATTACCGAAAGAATCTGATTCGTATTCTTTACGGTAAACTTCATTTTGTTCGTTATCTAGTCCAATAATGAGCATTCTGAAATTGTGTGTGGAGCGTAAT
>CALFYV010000207.1 GCA_937952395.1 uncultured Bacteriovoracaceae bacterium
TTAAGTACGCTAACTGCGATTCTTGTCGTTTTACTCATTAAAGATTGGGCCAAGCTCTATGGAAGAGATCCAAAACTTATTGCTTTCAATCTCTTCTTCTTTGGCCTTATTTTGTTTTTAAGTGATCTAAAGCGAAATGATAAGACGATGATCTCGCCCATGAATCAAAAAATTCAATGGAAGAGTGCTATTATTATTGGCATCTCTCAGGCGCTGGCCATTTTCCCTGGAGTCAGTCGTTCTGGAATTACCATGAGTGCAGCCCGTGGTTTAGGCTTTAATCGAATGCAGGCAAGTTCATTTTCTTTTTTACTTTCACTTCCTATTATTTTTGCTGGAATTTTAAAAGAGTTGCCTCATTATTTATCTGGTGCACCTAGTTCAGAATCAATTGGTGTTTTAGTGACGGGAATTATTGTGGCATGTGTTTTTGGATTATTAACCATTCATTTTTTTCTGAAACTTATGGCCACCACCAGTTTGCTACTTTTCTTTATCTACCGTTCTGTTTTGGCACTGGCCTTATTTCTTTTAATTATCTAATTACAGATATTAATTGCATCTGGAAAATCTTCAGGCACACAATATAAATGATTATTCCACCTGACTTTAGCATTAAAAACATCGACCTTATTTCCAGTTTCGTTATTATTATCAGTCGTATTGTTGCTATAAATAAAACGTCTGGTTTTTGCGTTTTCATCCACTTCAGCTCCTGGAATAAATAATTCTGAAATGGCAGAACCATAAGCAGCTTTACAAGAGCAGCACATTTTCTTGATCTTGGCGACAGCCAGAACATCAGAGCTACTATTTAAATAACCTGTAGAAGTGTTGAAGAGTCCTTCAGAAAGTCCAGAGGCTTCGGAAGAAACATAACGGTTAGTATAGAGACTTAAATTGGTAAAGTCCTCTAAACAGCATTGGCCGTTAAATTTTTTACCGGTACAGCATTCATTGTCAGTTGTATCACTTGGGACAGCCACTCCTGTCGGTAAACAACAGCTGACTTTTTTATCATCAAAAACTAATTTTAATTCATCACTATCAAAATTCGTGATATCAGCGGCGGACAAATAATTGCCCACGCCGGTTTGATATTCATGGGCAGCTCCACTGACAACAGTGTGTTCAATAGGAGTATTGGCCCCTGCTGCTGTTTGATTGGTGACATCAACTAAACACTGAGCGCCTAAGGGATTATCATTGGCCTCGATCATAATTTGGGGAATTCCTAAAAGTTCAAATTTGGCCAGATAGTTGAGATAAGTGGCTTCATCGGCTCCACTGATATTTCTAATTTCACATTCACTGGTATTCCAAAATCCTGGCTGACAAGTAAATGGTGCATTGAGGCCAGAGAAATTATTTCCATTATCAGGCTGCCAAGACATACATTTAAAACCTTCAATATTAAAGTCCTGCAAATAAGCCGGTAACCAATGATGTCCGCCACTATTACTTTCGTGGAAATTTCTCACCCAATTACTAGTGCAGCAAGTGCGCTGAGCAATTTTATCGAAAGTCTTATACTGCCCATCTAAGCTTAGAGCCGTAGAAGCAATTGCCCCATCTTTGTCTGGGGTAATCAAATAATTCGCTACAGGGGTTGAGCCTAAATCCTTGGTGCCTATGATATCAGCAATAGTATTGAGGCGAGAGTAGCGATCAAGGGCATCTAAAGAGGTACCAATACCAGGTATATTTTTTGCATCAAAAGCCGGGGCATTGTAATCAGCAGAGTGGATAGTAATAGTTTTCCCAATCTCACGACAACATTTATTATCACGAAGTTCATACTCAGGATTATTTTGAATACTCAGTGGTAATTTTTTGTCTTTAGAATTTCCACAGACTAAGGGTTCCTGCCAGAAATCAAGCTCCGCTTGTGAAATAGAACTAGGAGATGAAATTTGAGAAATTTCATCTGCAATAAATTTACTAGGAGCGCATTCAAAATCAGAAAAACAAGGAGCGCCAGCTGCCCGCAAACAAGTATTTCTTCGATAACCTATGTCTTCAAAAATCCCGGAGTTATCTTGAAAGATACTCAAAGAGCTAAATTCGGAAATATCCATACTATTGGAGAGAATATTCTGAGAAGCTGCTAATTTACGTGTGGCTTCTGCGCTGGGAATATCAGAAATCGAACTAGCATTAATGACATAATTATCATTGCTATTTAAAGTTGGACAAGCGGAGTAGAGGTAGTCAGCCGTTAATTCGTTAGTTGTCCCACCAATACCCATAAGTTTATCCATACTTGAATTGGTTGGAGTGTCACCATTGAGTTCGAGAAAGCCTGTGCTTGCTGCAGAAATTTCTTTACCAGGAATGCATAAGCTTGAAATATTTATATCAGTACTAGAGAGTTGACTGGTTACAGTCGCTGGTAAGGCCGAATTACCATCATAATTGTATGGGCGACCAATGATGCGCGCAGAGTGGCCAATAGTATCAGTACAATCATTATTATTAGCATCATTACTGGTGCAATAATTAGTTGTAGCATTTTGATTAGCCGGGTCTCGGCCAAAACGAGCTA
>CALFYV010000208.1 GCA_937952395.1 uncultured Bacteriovoracaceae bacterium
ACGGCTTTCTGGATTTCATCCATGGCCTTGGCTACATCAATTTTTGAATCATCCATATCAACTCGAACCACGATACTGGAGAGACCAGCCTGGGAAGTTGAACGTACATCTTTAAGCCCTGTAACTCCACGTATTTCGTCTTCAATAGGTTTTGTGATTTTAGTTTCAATATCACTGGCGGTAGCGCCGTCATAAACCGTGACAACAGTAGCAGTCGCAAAGGCCACAGCAGGAAAGCTTTCGGCATTCATCTGCTTCAATCCTTCATAACCAAAAAGCGCGAGACCAATGGAGAGCACGATGGTGAGCTTTGAATTAGTAATAAAAAATTCAGCAATATTTTTCATATTTAAATCCTATTAAGTGCACAAGGTATATCAGTATAAATGCTAAAATAATCCATAAGAGTATTAATAATAGTTAAGTTGGTTTCAATTTCATTAATCTTTGATTGTAGCAATGAATCTTGTTCACTGATAAGTTCTTGAACACTAATTCTGGCTTGCTTATATTTTTTTCGACTAACTTTGAGACTTTTGGCCAAGGATTCATTGGCTTCTTTTTGATTTTTCACCACATCTTTTAAAATACTGATGATGTCTGCAGTTTCAGAGTGAAAAGCTGTAATCTTAGATAAATTACCTTGAGCCTGAGCATGGTAACGTTTTTTTGCTAATACTTCACTGACTTCTCTTGTATCACTCTTCTTTCCGCCAAAAGGGATAGAGACTTTCAAAGCCACACTTTGGCGAGCGCGACCATCATCACTCAGATTTTGTCTGGCATCACTGAATCCGTAGTCACGTCCAACATCAGAATATTCGCCCACTAACTGAACTTGAGGATCATCATAAGTCCGGATGACTTGTTGAGCATAATTTTCTTCTCTATTAAGTAGATCAACTATTTCATCGTAGTGAGTAAATTGAAAAGGTGCTCTTGGGAAAGAACGTATATAAGCTGAACAAGCCAATACACTTTGAACGGTAGCATCCACACTATAAGGACCTAGCTCAATTTCTTTTCCATTGAGTTCAGGTAACAGTTCTTTTATTGATCTTAAAATGCCACCACGGCGGTAACGAAGAGAAAGTAAGCTGGCTTTACGAGTTGTCCATTGAGAGTGATAGCGGGCCACTTCTCCAGCATCGGCTACACCTGATTTTGAGCGGCGAACGGCTTCTTGGTATTGTTGTTCGGCTAATTCAACTAAAGCCGTAAGAGCAATTTTTTGTTCATTATTGGCCACTAATGCCCAATATAATTTTCTGATGTTGGCTTCAAATGTTTTTAGGGAAATATTTTTTTCAAGTTCAGCACGCTCTAGGGCCATTTGACTTTGTTTAATATCATTGCTTGTTTTGCGGCCTAAGAAATTTTTAAAAAGATCAATGCTTAAGCTAAATGTTGTTCCAGTTGTTGCGGCGTCAGCTATAAAAGCGTTAGTGACTTTATTACCAAAAGACTTTACGCCTAAATCAACTCCATATCGAGTTGGCTTCACGATGCCTACAGAATAAGTGTTTAAGCGATTGGTTACTCCACCATCAAATTGTGCTAAAAGCCTCTCTTCAGATTTTGCCACCTGGCTTTCTCCTTCCAGTCTAAAGCTGAAGGCATCTTTTTTAGCTAAAAGCTCATTTTTTACACTCAAAAAACTAGCTTCAATTTGCTCAACCGAGGGAACACTCTTCTCGATAATTGATTTCATGAGTCTTTCACTCAGAATAACCTTCTCTTGTGCGTGGGAGTTTGGGGTCAAGGAAATAAGATAAACTATTGAAAAGACGTATTTTTTCATGTAAACACCTGTTTAATTCAAACGTATGTTTTAAATTACGGCTTTTATGACAGAAACTCAAGAGATTTTTTTTGTCATCAGGGTTATCTAATTTTTGTGGAGTCTTAGATTGGGCAGAATGAAATAATCATAAATGAGACCCGTACTTAAGGTGAGTGCCATACTCAGCCCAAATTGGCGTATGGGTAAGAAAGGGTGAAACAAAAAGGTAAGAAAGCCAAAAATAAGAATAAAGGCTGAAAACAAGATGGGAGGCATAACCGTTTTTTCTATCATCTGTTCACTAAAATTATTTTTTTGAGCATAAAGAATATGAATTGTAGCATCGACAATAAGACCGAAAGAAACACTAAAGGAAGTTATAGTGGCAATATTGAGGCTCAAATTACATAGGTAAAATAAGCAATACGTCAGAAGAGAAGGGATTAGATTAACTATAAAGAAAAGAAAAAAATCGCTGATGGTTTTAAAGAGCATGGCCACTAAGAGACTCACTATAATTAAACTAATGAGAAAACTCTGGAGTAAAGTTTTAATCAAGTCTGATTGAGAGCTCATAAGTTCATAATACATACCTCTGAATTCATATTTAAGTTTTTGCTTTTTTAGAATGTGTTCAATTTTATCTAAGAGTGTGAGATATTCCTTAGTGTCAATTGTTGGATGTAGAATACTTATTGTGTAACCCTTATCATCTTGGGTTATTTTCTTTAGGGATGTAGGAATTTGACTCAGAAGTGGCCAAACTGATAAAAGTAATTGAGGAAGCTTATATTCTTGGGTGTAAATATAATTGGCTTCTTGAATAATTTTCGCAATGGATAAGATATGAGTTTTCTCTCCAAGAATTTGCTCAATTTCATTTTCAGTATCATGAATTTTCTTCAATCCTTCATAGTCCTCTTTCCAATGTAAATCAGGTAAGTAAATTTCGAGAATAGGAGAGCCAATGAGATTATTTTCAATTTGCCTGATAGATTTTACCACTTTGGAGTCTTGGGGAAAAAAATAGAGAGCTTCAACCTGAGTATTGACTTTACCCATGATAAAAAGAAAAGATAAAAATGGGAAAATGATAGCGATAAGATTAATAGATTTAGTTGTTCTTATTTTTTTTAAAGTAATTGTACTCTCACTTGGAACTGTATTTTTAAATAAGTCAGAGTTGAAAGTTAGAAATGCGAGCAACGTATAAGTGCACGAGATAGCAAGGGCCAATGAACTGATAAGAGCGAATTGTTGTATAGCGATGAGAGGACTTATATTAAGAGAGAGGATCCCCACAATTGTTGTCACGATCATAAAAAGAATAGGCTTCATTTTTTTACTAATAAATTCTTTTAAACTTTGAATTTCTTTAAGCCCATAAAAAAGATGAAAACATAAAGTGAGAATAACCACAAAATTAACCAGAGGAGCTAACGAAGAGAGTAGGTTCGTTTCTCCGTAAATATATTTGAGACACAGTTGTGAAATAACAATAGAGAGCAGTGGGTATTGAAAGAAAACTAAACCTAAATAGAGATTTTTGATAATGAAGAGTGACAGAAGTAGAGAAGATATAATGAGAATAGGTAAAATTGTTGTTTTAATGTCTAAAGTCGTTTGACCGATTTCAAAATTCAAATAAGGAAGTCCGGAGTAAAAAACCTCTTCATCGCCTAATTCATCCTTCAAGTCGATAAAAAACTGAGGGAAATACCTCTTGTCTGCGTCTTTAAAAAATAAAATAAAACTAATGAATTCATCACTAGCAAGTTTGAGTTTAAGTTTAGAATGCGTTTTATAAAATGTATTTTGTGCTTGTCGTTCTTGCTTTTTTGTTAGTTCATAAGGAGAGATAAGTTGAAACTTTTTAAAGTATTTGTTAGCAATCTTTTTAATCTTTGTACTGAATATCTTTGAGTTTTCTTGAGTTTTGATTTGGATGATAAAGCTTTCATCGTTTTCAATTAAGGTATTTTTTTTATTAGTGGCCATTAACAATTTTTCATCATTATTTTGAATAAGATCGTCTGTTATGACAAGTCCAAAGAGAATAAAGAGAAAATTGGCAATAAAAATAATTTTTTGTTTCATTCCAATTCAATTTTAAAAAATAGGTCGAATTCATCTTTAACTGAAGCGATGCTAATACTTGGGTCTGGGATTTCAAATTGTGTAAGGCTAAATTTTGCGCTTCCAGAAACAGTATATTTCTGTTGAGCTTTAACAATAGAGAGATTTAAAGGTGTATTTAATTTTTTACCTCGAATTTTCAAAAGACCTTCAGCTTGAGCTTCAGTCTTGTTTAAACCAATTGGTTTTGTGAGATCATAAGTAATTTGGTGATATTTATTACTTTCTAAGCACTTGCCGAACATTTTTTCATTACGTGAATCGTTGTCTGTATCTAAAGAATTAGCGTCAACGATAACCTGGAGCTTTGTGATTTGATTATTTTTCCGTTCATAAATTATTTTAAATTTCTTGGCATAACCATCGAAGCTAGTTGTGACTAGTCCTAATTTGGTGCTCTCACTTTCAAATTTAAGAAAATTTGAAGATTTTTTTGCCTCATTATAATCTACAAAATGGTAATTGATTTCTTTGGCCCAAAGTATTTGGATAAAGAGATAAAAAAAGATAAAAAATTTCATAACGTATTCCTGATGGGGGTTCTTATTAAATGTGTTTCGTTCTGTAATTTTATTCTAAAAAAAAGAAAAATCATATTAAATATTGAAAAGAAAATAAGAGTAAAGTAGAGCTTAAAGAGAAGAGGTAGGAAAATAAATTCAATAATAACTCCCAAGTAATTTGGGTAACAAAAAAACTTATAAACTCCACTTTTAATAAGAGGAGTTTTTAATTTAAATATTTTAGTATTCCAATAAATACCCAAGGCTCCCATACTATGGGCCCTTAGCCAGGCGCTCACGAGCAGAAAAAAACAGCTGATAATGACCATTGCTGGTATTTGTAATTGAGGATTTAAGCTAAATTCTAATATCAGAGAAACAAACCATGAAGTATGCAAAATCAGCATGAGTAGGCGTTGTCCTTGACCAACTTCTTCGATAGATCCAAATTGTTTAATCAGCTTTTTTTGATTCTTAACGGCTACTTTCATTTCCCATAATCTGTAAGCAATATAAATCAAAATTGTAATGCTAAAAAAAACTTCTACTTTCATTATATTTTCTTAATTAAAGAGATCTCACAGTTAAAAGCTGGACCCATGGCCAGCATCAGTCCAAGTTCTTGTGAACGGCCCTGGCAATCAGTAATGTTTTTTTCTAAAACATTTAAAACTGAAACAGAAGACATATTACCATGTTCTTTAAGGCTATCCCAGCTATGTTTTAAGTCATTATCAGCAAGCTTTAAAGCCAGTGCCAACGCAGTTAATACTTTAGGTCCTCCTGGATGGCTAACCACATATTGAATATCTTCTTGCTTTATTTTATTTTTCTCAAAAAGAAATTTTGCGTTATGAGAGATTTCTTTTTCCACGAGTTCTGCTACATCACCACTTAAAACTAATTGGAATCCCGTATCAACGATATTCCATCCCATGGTGCCTTGAGTGTTTGGATAGAAGAAACTTTCATAATTTAGTATTTCAAATTTGGCTTCTTTACTTAATGGATGTTCAGAACCCGCCATTAAAACTGCTGCTGAACCATCGGCAAAAAGAGCTGTTCCGACCATATTAGGCAAAGATTGATCTTGCATTTGAAAAGTCAGTGAGCATAGCTCAACAGCAACAACCAGTGCTAGCTTGGTAGGGTTCAGCTTCAAATAATCACTAGCTCGATTTAAACTAGCGACTCCCCCCAAGCATCCAAAACCAAAAAGTGGAAGTCGCTTACAATGAGAGGAAAATTCCATTTTATTCATCAGAAGAGCATCTAAGCTCGGTATACTAAAACCTGTCACAGAAGTAGTGACTAGATAGTCAATATCGCTGGCTTTCAAGTGATATTCATTTAATATTTTCTCAATAGATTGAGTGCTAAGTTCAAGGGCTTTTTCTTTCCAGATCTTATTTCTTTCAGCAAAACTATTAAGTTTTACGATTTCTTGTAGAGGCAAGCAAATGGCCCTTTCAACCACTTGAACATTAGAATGAAATTTTTGTACTAAATTTTTATGCTTTGGCCAGATTGTACTTAAGAAATCATAGAATTGATTTTGCGTGTAGTGATTTTCAGGAAAACTTGTTTTAACACCTAATATAAAACTCATACATGCCTCCTAAGCAGAAAGTAATTTAAATAATCCTCTTAGTGGAGAATAAATATTACCAATAATACCTATAAAAATATTGGCCCGTTTCTGATTTCGTTCCAGATAAGTTGCAATCAGATGACTGGCCCAGGGATTTCTTATAACCATTTGAAAAAAGTGATTTAATAAATTTTTTTGAAAACTTAATTTCTTTTTTTTCAATTTATATTCGCGAAGTGCTTTATCCAAAGAGGATCTCTCTAAATTTTGGCTCAAGATCTCAGCACTCAAAAGAGCATTATAAATACCCTCTCCGGTTAATGGATCAACAAAGCCTGAGGCATCCCCGACATAGGCAATGCCCTCGCCGGCAATAAATGTGTTTTTTTTGCTTAGAGGTGTAATTGTACTTACTTGTGAGTTTTCGCTTATCAATTCAAACATCTGAGTTAATTTTTCAGAAGAGTGTATATAGTGATTAATAATCTCGTAAGGTCGCATATTTTTAAGTTTTTCTGAATCACAAACAATGGAGAAATTGATTTCATTTTCGTTTATAGGATCAAGTCCGCAATAGGAGCTATCTTGAAAAAGGTGCATTTGTCCTATTCTTTGGTAGTCCCGTATATTTTTTAGTGGAAGAAAAACATGCAAGGCAATTCGTTCTAAAGAAGATTTTTTAGAATGGCCAAGAATTTTTGCAACCTTGGAATGAATGCCATCGGCTGCTATAACCAAATCAAAAAGCTGCTCGTCTTGTTCTGTTTTGACAAGCCATTGGTCTTGTTTTTTTTCGAGATTAACAAGGCTTTGCCCTCTTTTTATCTGGACTCTTGGATCAATTTTCGAAATCAAGAAATTATCAAACTTTTGCCGATTTAATGAAAGACCATATTTATCATTGGGAAAGAATGTGGTGAGCTTAATACCACTTGGGGTGACTATTTTCATTCCATAAAGTAACTGAAATAGACCGCTTATTTCATGATAAAAGTCATATTTTTTTAAGAGATCGATTCCTTGGGGACATAGATATTCCCCACAAACCTTACGTTTAGTTTTAAGATTTCTCTCATATAAATGGATTTGATGATCTTGTTTAGAGAGTAAATAAGCGCTTAGTGCACCCGCAGGTCCTGCCCCAATAATAGCGATTTTTAATTTCTCACCTTTAGATTTTTTCATTAACTTATTCTCGGCTAAAAGTGATTTTTACGATATCATACTATTGTTATAAATGACCTTTTTTCCAAGGCTTAGGAGAGCTAAATGCTACGAATGATGGATAAGAATATTTTATTGAATATTCTTTTTTTATTTATAACTTCCACATTTGTCGCTTTAGCTGTCATGACGGAAATTCAAGAAGGATTAACGATGCAACATTATCTTCATGACGTGGTTTTAATAACAGACTGCTTTGGTTGGATTGGAGCGCAAATCTACCTTATTTTAAGAAGAGATAAGAAACTTAGTATGATTTTAAACTCGCTTAAGCGTGTAGAGGATGAACGTGATTTTTATTTAAATAAAGTTTCCCATTTTAAAGCACAATTTAATGATCTTATAGATGAGCAATTTAAACTTTGGGGTCTATCAATTGGTGAGAGGGATGTGGCGATTTTGCTCATTAAAGGATTAACCATGAAGGAGATAGCTGATTTGCGCCAAACTGCC
>CALFYV010000209.1 GCA_937952395.1 uncultured Bacteriovoracaceae bacterium
ACATAACCACCTGGACACATGCAAAAACTGTAAGTTCCTTTATCTGTCGACTTATCATGATAACTAAGCCTGTATCTAGCCGCTTCAAGTTCTTTGGCAAAAGGCCCATGTTGAAGCTCATCCAATTTCTTTCTAGGATGCTCGATACGTACACCAACAGCAAAGTCTTTGGCCTTCATATCCACGTTATGCTCATGTAAATGCTGATACATCTCTTTGGCCGAATGACCTGTGGCCAGGATAATATGTTCACTTGTTAGCTTTGTGCCGTCAGCAAGCTCAACTCCTATAACCTGTTTGCCTTCATACAAAAGCCTTTCAACTTTATTATTATAATAAAACTGATGGCCTCTCTCTTTTAAGAAATCGGTTATCTTAGAAATGATCACTCTTATTTTATTAGAACCCAAATGAGGATTGGATAAATAAGCAGTCTCTTCTGGTGCCCCAAAATCAACAAAACGTTTCATGACGTAAGAAATATGATCTGACTTTACCCTAGTAATCAGTTTTCCATCACTAAAAAGCCCGGCCCCACCTTCACCATAACAAACATTACTTTCTGAATTTAAAATACCCTTCTTCCAAAATTTACTTATATAAAGCATACGTTTATGGGCTTCATCACCGCGTTCGATAATAATGGTAGGAATTCCGTATTCTTCAAATCTTAAAGCCGCAAAAAGACCAGCAGGCCCCGCTCCCACAATAATAGGAGCTTTTTTTAATTTATCTATTTTTTTAAATTGGTGAGTTTCAACCTCAAAGCTTTCTCCCGCTTTGATAGTCTCTAAGATATAGTGATAGAAAGGTTTTTTACCGCGTGGAGCCCCCCTAGCATCCAAACTTTTTGTAAGAATTTTGTAATCTTTTATATCAGGATGATGCTCTTTTAAGTAAGCATCTAAATCTTGATCAAAACTAAGGCGAAGTTCAAGTTTGTGTGACATGGTCATTTAAATATTGTATGTTAAGCCCATAAAATTCACCACCGGCTGATTATGAAACTAGAGTTGATTATCGTAGGCAATGAGCTATTACAAGGAAAAACCCATGAGAGTAATGGTTTTTGGCTGGCTTCTTTCCTTTTAAGCCGAAAAATTAAGCTGACCAAAATGAGTATTATTGCTGACACCATTGAGGAGATTCAGGCCAGTGTAAAATTGGCAATGAAGAATAACGATGTGGTCCTACTCTCAGGTGGACTTGGCCCAACTCGAGATGATGTAACCAAATGGGCCCTGGGCGAACTTTTTGATAAAGATATTATAAAAAATCAAGAAGTCTTAAAAATTGTCAGTGAGCAGTATGAAAAACGAGGTAAGGATTATAAGCAAGCCAAGGCCCGTTACGAAGAATTTCCGATTGATTTCAAACCTATCAAAAATCCAGTAGGACTTGCGCCTGGTTTATTTTTTGAGACAAATGAAAAGAAATTAGTGCTAGCAGCTCCTGGAGTTCCACGAGAATTTAAAGTGATGTTTGAAGAAGAGATTTATCCTCTCTTAGAAAAAAATATTGAAGCCAAAGAACAAAAGCGTGAACTTTTTGTGATTCGTACAAAAGGAATTGGAGAAGAATATATCTTTCATCATTTAACCCCTCATCTTTGGACTGAGCTTTCTCAATTTGGTTCAGTAAGTTCTCTACCTCAAATTATGAACGTGGATATTGCGGTTTTATTAGAAGGTGATATTCAAGAGAAAAAAAAGCAAATAACTGAACTCATTACCACTTCAGCACTTAATGAGTATGTTTGGCATTATGGTTCTGAGAAATTAGAAGAAATTATTTTAATGCACGCCAAAGAGAAGAAAATTACTTTTGGCTTCGCAGAATCTTGTACTGGTGGCCTTAACGCTTCTA
>CALFYV010000210.1 GCA_937952395.1 uncultured Bacteriovoracaceae bacterium
CAGTCAGTTGACATCAAACCGTTTTATACTGGAAGCATAACTAAAGAGAAGCAAGAGGAAGCGTTCCAATGGCTTCGTGATAATGGTTATGATGACATTATAAAAAATCAAGTTGTGGTAAAATTTGGTAGAGCCGAAGACGAAAAGGCAAACAATGTTTTTACTGAACTTGCTAAACAAGGCTTAGACACTGATAGAAATGTTAAGGTTGAGCCAATGACTCTTAAAGGTTTCATTCGTGAAATGATTGAGAGTGGTAAAGAACTTCCTATGGAAACTTTTGGCGTTTTTGTAGGACATAAAATAAACATTAAGAAAGGAAAATAATATGCCAGAGAAAAAAGAACAAGCGGTAGCTAAAAAACAAACAGGAAACGCGTTAGCGATGGGTGACTTGCTAAAGAAGACAGGCCCCTCTTTATCAGAAAGAGGTACTGAAGACTTTGCAATTCCTTATTTAAATATCATTGGAGATACTTCTCCGCAAATCGATAAGGAAGATCAAGATTACATTGCCGGAGCGGAAGCTGGGATGATCTTCAACAACGTGACCGATAAGGTCTACAAAGACATTACTGTTTTACCTGTCTATTACAGAAGACGTTATGTTGAGTGGGCTGAAAGAGGTGAAGGCCCCGGAGCTCCTGTTAATATTTATACTCCATCACAATTCGAACAAATGAAAAGAGAAGGAAAAGTTGTTCGTGGTGAGGATAACAAAGAGCGAATCGTAGGTGGTGATACATATATTGAAAACACTGCTGAACATTATGTGATTGTTTTAGAACCCGATGGGATGTGGTCTAAAGCAATTATCAAAATGAAATCGACTCAATTGAAGAAGTCGAGAACATGGAACTCTATCATGTCAAATCAAAGAAGAGTTGATGGTGATGAAGTCTATCAACCAAAAGACTTTGCACGTTCTTATCTTATGAAAACTATAAGAGAAAAGAATGACAAAGGTAAATGGTTTGGTTGGGTAATTTCTGAAGGTAAGTGGATTGATGAGTTAGATAATCCAAACATTCAGAAGATCTATGAAGACGCTATGCTATTTGAAAAACAAATACATAGTGGTGAAGTAGATTCTACACCTCAACAAGAAGATGAGAAAGTTTCGGTTCAAGGAAATTCTGCTCAAGCAGATTCTGATTTACCGTTTTAAACGTAAGGGTGGGCTAGCCGATAATCTCGGCTAGCTTTTAAATTCGGAGGCAATATGAATTTAGAATTAGTAAATAAATTTAAGAATATTTTTACTGGTCTGGAAAGAGCTCATGGAGTTTTTGAGAAATCAAACGAGCCACAGAATGGTAAAAAAGTAGAAGCAAGGATGAAGACGGTCCACGAGCCGCCGTCCATTGAAAAATTTGAACTACATTTAAAAGGTGAATACCCGGCTATGGGTATTGTTCCTATTAACGATGATAACGAATGTATCTTTGGTGCAATTGATATTGACGTATACCCACTTGATCACAAAGCATTACAGAAAAAAATAAAAGATAAAAAATTTCCTTTGGTAATGTGTCTTTCAAAAAGTGGTGGCGCTCATTTGTACATGTTTACAGATAAGCCTGTCACTGCAAAAGAGATACAATTAAAACTTAGCGAGATGGCCACAGCATTAGGTTATCCAAGCGCAGAAGTTTTTCCAAAACAAATAGAATTGTTTGTTAAAGAAGGTGAAGAGAAAAGAGATACAGGGAGTTGGATTAACTTACCTTATCACGGAAGAAATAGATACGCACTCAAAGAGGATGGATCTGGTGCCACACTAGAACAGTTTCTTCCACTATACGACTCTATGGTCGTTGGTGATCTGTCAAGCATCA
>CALFYV010000211.1 GCA_937952395.1 uncultured Bacteriovoracaceae bacterium
TGACGCCACTGAAGCCGGCATTCATTTCTTCGCCGGAGGACATCACGCCACAGAACGCTTCGGAGTCATGCAGCTGATGGATCATCTCGGCCCTCATTTTAAATGTGAAACTCATTTTTTTGATTCAGTGAATCCGGCTTAAACAACATCTATTATTTTTAATAAGGGCGGCGTTTCCGCCGCCCCGTAGCTCAAATCATCAAATCTCTAAGAGCAAGTAGCAAACTTGCAATAGAAAGAGCAATTTGAACTAAGCTTAAAAGTTTCTCTTCCATGAGCTCTCCATTTTGCAGCTTCATTGCTGCGAGAGAATGAAAGAAAAACTCTTAAACTATTGTTTTTATTTCGTTTGCTTAAAATCACATTTTTCATGTTAGACTCGTGAAATGCCCCGGTTGCTCAAACTGGACTAAGTTTAAAAGTTGAAACCCCAAGCCTGTTCTTGGGGTTTTTTTATGTATAAATTAGTTCTAAATAGAAATCTTCAACAAATTGAAATGACTCCTCTCTTGTGGTGAGGTTTGGAAAAAATTACTCATTAGGATGAATTTTTTACCAAAATTTATTAAGGTTAATTCCTTTATTGACTCCATGCATTGTTCCATCTATATTTCAAAAAAATATAAGCTTCTAAGGGAGTGATAATGAAAACACTTTTGTCATTTTTACTTTTAACTCTTATTGCTCCTACTTATGCACAGGAAAACTTCCTCTCTTTTGATGAGCATATTGAATTTTGTTTGAGCGAAATTAAAATTCATCCCCATACTAAGGACCGGGGATTTGGCGATGAAAATTTCGAAATTATTATTGGACTTCATGATAAGCTTCTTAACGATATAGACACTAACCTCTCTAATAATTACATTGTATCTAAAGAACTTAACCAATCTTTTGTTCCAGGGTCACGTCAAATATTTAAAACAAAAGAAAATTGTATCAATATATATTCTTCAGATTTAACTCATGTTCTTTCCGAAAAAAAACCTGTTCTTGTTGTTGATGAAGTAGGCTTTTTAATAAACTCAAGCATTTTGAGAATTCCTATTAGTGATAATCTCATGAGAGATTTAAGAAAAAATGCCTGTCCTCTTTTTTATGAGGGTATCTATAATGGAGGCTTAAGAGTCAGAGCGGTGGTTGAGCTTATTAAAGATCGATAATTTGTACTTCCTTAGTGTAAACACTTTTTCAATAAGATCATTATTTTAATTCTTCTTTTCTCTTTGTCTCAAATTGTAAACGCAAGTATGAGTTCAAGAGTTGTCTCAGCTCTAACAAGTGAAGAGTTTATTGAGCTTGAAAGCACTCTTAAGGAAAATCATTTTTACTTTATTAGTATTTCAGATATGGAAAAAGGCGCCATGTGCCCTTGCGATGAAGATACAGCGAACTCAGTCGAAGCTATAGGCGAGATGTAATACTCTTTTAGCCGAAAATGTATTTAATTATACGCCAAAATATTCATGCCATAACTAGGTTCATTAGTTTCAGTAGCAATTTTTTTGAGTTTGGCATAAACCGTTTTGATCCCTGACATTTCATACTTATCCATAGCGGGATTAAGATCCATATAGTATTTGTAATTGCTTTGTAGGAAGTTTAAAAACTCTTAGACATTAGCACCCGAACGCTCAATGTCATATGGCCAAAATTCCATCGCCATTGGTACATAGGGATTTTTGGTTAAAAAGTTTTTTGCCCCAGCAATAAAAAGGGGCTCAGAACCTTGAATATCCATCCAAATAAGCTTGATATCATTTGGGTTTATTTCAGGATGTTCGGTTAAAAAATTGTCAAAAGCTTTGGCCGGAATTTTAACCGTCTTGCGCTCTTGTTCATTAAATTCATTTTTTGAGTGAGTATTTTTATTTCTCACTCTATTATCTCCATAATTATTTTCACACAATTCTAATTCTAGTGTTCCTTCTTTATCCGAGACCGCCATATTGTAAGCAATCAATCTGTTATCTAAATGATTAAGTTTAATATTTTCTTGAAGGTAGCGAAAATTAATGGGTGAAGCTTCAAAAGCAATGGCCTTTTCAAAAAAATTCTCTAATAAAAAAGCGGTCGAAGACATTCCTATATAACCACCAATATCAAGCACGATACCTTTGCGTGTTCCGTCTAGCTTGCCCATCTCTTCTAATTTTGTGACCACTCTTTCGATTGAATCAAACTCATGGTGACGAAAAATGTGCAGGATACGACCAGTGGTTTTATCTTTATTATGAAAACGTAAAAGCCCATTACGAGTTAAAACTTGAGCGTCATGAGCAGGACGATGGTAGACCCCAAAAAGCCATTTCATTTTTCTAAAAAAGCGCTTGGCCTTACTTGGGTCAATATCAATAGATAGTCTTTCTTGGTGATTCATTTTCTTCCCTTTTTTATAAAGAGTTTAGCTAGTTTTACCTTAGAAAAACAACCTCAAATCTTATCAGAGAGTGAAATCATTACCCAATCAAAGCCTTTGAGATGCGTTGCGGTATGGTAAAACCCTCAAAATAACGGGGATTTATGAGAATTTTTGCTATGTTTTTACTCTTAATTGGCCCATCCTGGTCAATTGAGACAAAGCCTATAGAGGATAAAGTCTTTAGAACTTTGAACGCCCTTCATGAAGAAAGTTTTCTTAAAAGCTTGGATATTCTTATATCTTCACGCCCCCTACTGGCGTTAAAGATCTTTCAAAAAACGCGAAATGAAAATATAAAAACCCAACAAGAAGTCATAAATGAGTTAAGCCTTAGTTCTTTAAGTGTCGATGAAATCAATCTTTTTTTTAAACAAATAAAAGAAGAAAAGCCTCGCTTATATCAAGAGTTCAAAAAGCGCTTACAAGGTTTTTATCTTATCTTTCAAAAACGTATGGATTATGAGAGACGTTTGCGACCAATTCTTGAAGATTTAAACCATATCATTGATCAATTTAAACCTTACCAGATTCTTGAGCCACAAGATAAAAAACTCTACTACTCCCTTGCACGCGTGCTCATTCAAAATGATAAGGACCTTCTTAAAAACTATCTGGGGCATATTTATGCGCAAAGTGAGTTTCATCAAAGTATTGACTGGGCCTTAGATCTACCTTTTTTCAAAGATTTTTCACAAATCAGTGATTATGAGCAAGGAGCTTTGGTTCCCAAAGACATTGGAGATCTCGCTAATTTAAACAGTGAAGATTTCGATCGCTATATACAACAAAACCAACTTGTTGACATGCGCTCTCTTCTTGCAAATCATTTGCAAAGTGTGGACTTACTTCAAGGTGCTCTCCTAAAAGAAGCACTGACTTTTAAAGCAGATAAAAAACTCCTTGAATTAAAACCTTCAGTGCTCTCTTCAAATTTTGCTATCGGATTTATGCTCTTAAATAATGGAGAAAATTTAGTTCGTTTAGGAAAAAAACTCGCTGAAACTGATAGCGGTAAAATTTTTTATGAAGCTTATT
>CALFYV010000212.1 GCA_937952395.1 uncultured Bacteriovoracaceae bacterium
GTCGAATTAGGAACACCGGCGGTGCCAAACAACAAACGTTCAAAAACCATTAACTTACTCCTTGGAAGATCTTGCTAATCCAATCAGCTTTGTTTTTGATGCATGACTGACACCCTGTTCCGAACAAGTATTTGTTCTTGAGTAGTTCAAAATCAATATCATCAATTCTTGTGAATTCATTCTTTATATCAGCAACGCTGACACAATTGCACTCACAAATAAGGTAATCATCAGGTAATTGGTCACATTTATCGACTTCTATATAGCTATCTAGCTTGTCAATCTGTGCGTGAATGTCTTCACTCATCCCCTGTCTCCTCATGATTGCAGGGCCGTTTATCTGATCTCAACTGTCGAAATAGCCTTGTTTATATACCTGCAAAACAGATTTTTGTCCATGATTTATGGCAGGGTGTGTAATTTATTAGTGGCAGTAATATTTCAAAATTTCAACAATTTAGACTATGATTAAGGCTACTTCATGGGATAATTGAGTATGTTTTCGATTCTTTTCATTTATTGTTTTTGCCAAGCTTTAGCTTATGCCATTGTTTATATAGTTTCCCCATATTCCTTGGTTGTTAGTCTTTATACTCCCCTGGCCATCTTGATTACCTTGCTTTTTCTTTTTGCAGACAAGGTATTGTTGTCACTGTTAGCCGCGAGGGAAACAGTAGAGAGTTTGCATACAACTTTTTTTCAAAGAGTTAAGCATATTTCCTTTAAGTTGGGTGTTGAAACACCCAGGGTTTATATTTATAAGGGAAGGGTTTCGAGAATTTTTACACTTGTATCACGGAGAAATTTATCCCTAGTTTTTGAATATAAACTTTTAAAGCATTTAAACGATCAAGAATTAGATGCTCTTATTACTTATATGCTCGGTACTTATAAGGTTGGTGGTGGCAGAAGGCGAACATTGGCTTATTTTGTTTCTTCGGTTTGTATTAAAACGCTTTATGAGACAAAAGAATTTTTTTCCAAGTTTTTAAAAAATGAAGAAATAGTAAAGGCCATTGCTTTTTTACAAGGCTTAGTGATTAAGCCAGTGGTTGAACTAATGTTTGATATTTCTTTTACAAAATCAGAAATTAGGAAAGTTGATAATTTTTTAACCAATGAGTTAAGAGATCCACATTTTTTACGATCGGCTTTAACCAAACTATCTTATAGGAAGTTTAATCGTGATCTATTGGGTAATACGCTAATTAGCTTTCTTTTAGATACGGAACAAGAAGAAATTAAATTTGTAGATATATTCGAAGTATTTCCATCTATTGAGTCCGGCTTGAGGAATTTATAAGCAATGCTGGGTAAAAAAATAAAATCCATAGAGAACAATAACTACTATCTTTTATTTTTCACAATTGTATTTATTCTGATTTTGATTCAATTTTCCTTTTCTACAATCGATGCAACATTTTACGATCTATGGACAAGATTAGATTTTGGTATGAGTAAAAATAATGACATTGTTGTGATTACTCTAGACGAAGAATCAGATGAGTTTCTGGGGGAGATTTATCCATACACGTATGCTACACACTCACGGCTACTTTCTAAGATCGTTAAGGATAGGCCAACTTCGGTAGCCTATTTTTTAGAGTTTCTTGAACCAGATTCACAAGCAGATTTAGAATTTTTTAAAGAGTTTAAAAATATTATTCTTAATTATAAGAAAAATGGGGGAGACCTTTTATTTGCGACAGAGATTAATCTCTGGGGTGAACAACTGCCACCTAAAGAATTGAGAGACATTGGGTATTCATTGGCTTTGATTAACAGAGATAGCCAAGTTTTCGCTAAGGATGATGTCTCTAGAAGAGCTATCTTGAACGTATCAGGGGAAGACACGCTTCACTTAAGATTGGCAAATCGCCTAAGGCTTCAAAGAGGTCTTGAGTTCAAAGATAGTAGTGCCTACTTTGGTTCCTATTATGATCAAGAAGCAGATGCGACCTTTGCGTTTTATCGATACTTCGCCAATCCAAATGATTCCAATGCGAGTATTCTAAGTATTCCATTTCATAGGGTCTTCTCCATTCCTTCTGATTTTTTTAAAGATAAGATTGTCTTAATTGGTCCAAAGTATATATCTAATTCTGATGATTTTGTTTTGACACCATTTCGTAGGGAAGGTGTTAAGTCTTCTAAAATGAACTTACATGCAGTTATCATTGAAGCACTCGCACAAGATAAAACTCTTTTTCCCTTAGCGGATGCAATTATAGATTTAATTTCTATTCTAGTTGCCATATTTTTATCTTATATCATTTCTAAGTTGCAACCGACGAGGGGATTACTAATAACAATTTGTACGATGTTGGGAATGTTTATCTTATCTTATCTATTTTTTACTGTGTTTGGATTATGGATTAAAATGAGCCATATTCTACTCAGTGTCTTTGTTGTGTATTATATTTGGGTGCCATTTCGCGCCATAGGAGAATATAAAACGAGATTTGCAATTCAGGAAGAATCAAAAATGTTAAAACAGGTTGATAATTTAAAAAGAAATTTTATTTCACTGATGTCTCATGATTTAAAAACACCAGTTGCAAAAATTGCAGGGATTGCAGACATACTCTCAGTTCAATATCAGAACACTCCTGAGCAAAGTAAGTTAATCACAAATATTATTCAGTCTACTAGAGAGTTGAATCAGTTTATTACTTCGATTTTGGATCTAACCAAAGTTGAAAGCCGCAACTTATCACTTAAGATGGTAACAAAAGATGTAAATCAAATTATCGAAAACGTCGTTGAAAAATTAAAGTTTGAGGCCCAGCTAAATGAAGTCAAAGTAGAAACTAACTTGGCCCCACTTTACCCAATCACGCTTGATGTTGAGCTTATGATAAGAGTGCTTTCAAATCTTATTGAGAATGCAATTAAATACTCTGGAAGCAGCTCAAAAGTTGAAATTAGTACATGGGATGATGACACATGGGTCTATATTGAGATAAAAGATAATGGTGTTGGGATCGCCCGGGAAGATCTGGAGCATATTTTCGATAAGTTATACCGGGTTAAAAATG
>CALFYV010000213.1 GCA_937952395.1 uncultured Bacteriovoracaceae bacterium
TCAAAAGTGATGTTGAGATATCTACAGGTAGAGATAGTCGAGTCTATAGAAATAAATGCGTGGTTTGAAACGGGTGTCAAGATGCTTAAGGTGATGCCTTTGTCCGGATGGATTGGGACGGAAATAATTTAGTTCAAGTTAATAATGTCGTGAATAAAATTAATATGAATAATAATTTTTCTGAGGGTTACTTAGTTACCGATGATACATGGATTAACCTTTGGGCCAATGGCCAAAACTCAGCACTCGGATGGCGGGGAGCTGTTGAAGGTCGTGGGGCAAAAGCCTTCGGACAAATGATTGGGCGCTCTCGTGCCTTTGCTGTGTGTATGGCGAGAAAAGCTTATAAATTAGTATGCCATAAAGAACCTGATGCCGATTTCAGAACACAATTGGCCAATACGTTTGAACAAAATAACCGCTACAGTATGAAAACTCTGATTGCTAAGTCTGCGGTTAATTGTATGGGGGATGAATGAAAGAGTTTATAAAGAAGAACTCTAAAAAGTTTTATCTCATTTTAAGTATGCTTATTCTTTCTTTTATTTATACTCAATGTATTAGTGATAATGGAGTGAATTATTTTGCTAGCTCTGGCACAAATCCTTTTGGAGATATTCCCTCGACACTACCTATTGACACTGAGTCTGCAGTATCTTCTTCGCTGGAGAGTGAATCGAGTGTAGCTACAAAAAATTACGATCAACTTAACTATACGATGTCAGAGTTAACTGGGGTACCTGTTACTGATAATGAAGTAAGAAATGCTTTTAATGATGTGAAATCTTTAATGCCAACGGGAAATACTATTGAAACATTCAATTCCCAAGCTCAAATAGCAACAATAAAACTGGCTTCATCTTACTGCCATCGCCTAGTGGATAATGGAACATTTAGATCGGTGATATGGCCAACATTTAATTTCGGTGGGAATCCAAGTGTCGTTCTTGATACTGACGAAAAGAAATTAGAAGTCATTAATACTGCAATCGAAAGGTTTTGGGGACCAGGGCTTGATAATGGTGTCGATCGAGATTTAGCTGCGGATCAATTATTAATGTTGATGGATGATTTAATTGCAGGAAGTGCCAATAATTCAACGACAACTAGGAATGCTGTAAAAGGAATTTGCATTACCACTCTAGCTTCAATGCAAAACATCGTTCTTTAAGAACAGGGAAAAGAGATGAAGAAAAAAAACTTGGATCATTTAAAAAATCATAAACTTTTAACTCGTAGAGATTTCTTATCTCATGGACTTGTCTCTGGTAGTGCTTTAGCGATAGGACCTTCACTCCTTTCATTTTTATTTTCAAGAGCAGCTTATGGGCAAGAATGTGTAACAGAAATTATGGCCGCTAATATGAAAACTCCTGTTCTTATTTTTGACCTAGCGGGTGGGGCTAATATCGCCGGCTCAAATGTTATGGCAGGAGGGCAAGGTGGCCAGATGGATTTTCTCGCGGATTACTCAACTCTGGGTTTACCAATGAACATGCATCCATCAAATCCAGGACAACTTAATACCGAACTTGGTTTAGCTTTTCATAGTGACAGTGGTATGTTGCGAGGAATTCAGTCTGTGACAAATGCTGCAACTAGAGCTAATGTCGATGGTTGTTTATTTTGCAATGTTTCTAATGATGATACTTCAAATAATCCTCACAACCCTGCATATTGGTTAAATAAAGCGGGAGCAGCTGGTGAATTAGTACAAATTGCAGGAGTTAGGGATTCTGTTTCAGGCGGTAATTCTATTTCACCTTCCAACTCAGTAGACTCCTCTAAACTTTCTATAAAAATCGATAATGCTTCTGATGCCAGAAGCTTAGTCACCCTTGGACGGTTGAATGATATTTTCCCTGATGATAATAAAGTAAAAAGAGTCCTTGATACAATTCAGAATATGGGAAACACCAGAATGGCAGCATTTTCTTCTTTAAGTGTTCCTGAACAAATTAAGGCCCTAATTGATTGTGGTTATGTTCAGGCAGCTAGTTTCTTGGAGCGCTATAATTCAAGTGAACTTGATCCATTAACGGACCCTGACGTTATCGCGACATTTAACAATTTGGGTAATGGTGATCAACAAAGAACAGCAACTATTGCAAAACTTTTATTGGATGGTTATATGGGCGTCGGCACTGTTAGTAAAGGTGGTTATGATTACCATACTGGTGATCGTTCAACAGGTGAAGTGAGAGACTTTGATGCCGGCCAATTAATTGGTCGTGTACTAGAGTTGGCACGTAGAAAAAATAAAGATCTTGTTATTTATGTTATAACAGACGGTGGAGTCGCAGCCCGTGGAGGTATTGATAATAGCGCAGATGGAAGAGGTAAGTTAAGTTGGACTTCAGAAAATGGAGAACGTTCATCAACTTTTATGCTCGTTTATAAAAACAACGGTCGCCCAGCGGTCTTAAATAATAAGAGACAAATTGGTTGGATGAAAGCAAATGGAAGTGTTGAAACTTCGGCTAATCTTATTAGTAACTCTGTTCCCACATTAGCTAAAGCAGTTGTGGCTAATTACTTAGCTTTGCATGGTGATGAGGGAATGCTTCAAGAAGTTGTGGGAGATAATCCTTTTGGTAATAATTTAGCTAATTACATAATGTTTGATAAACTATGAAAATAATCAACTGGTTAAAGAAATTTAAGAACAAACTAATTGTTGTTTGTTCAATGCTATCCATGATGTTTCTGTATAATCATTGTGGTAATCCATTTGGAAATTCTAAAAGTGGTCTAGAGTTTGATTCTTATGAAACACCATTTGATCAACAACCAGAACCCACTGCTGGCTCACCGAGTCCAAGTAATCCCAGTGCTCAAGATCCCGAGCTATCCCTGGCTGCTTTTGAAAGCACAGTTTATGTTTTAACAAGAAGATACTGTATAAACTGCCATGGTAGTGGTCAGCAACCCGTTCATGCTGATGCCAATGTTCAAACAGCACATGATTCAGTTTTAAATAACTATAAAGTTGATTTCAATAATCCAGCACAGTCGCGAATGGTATTAAAACTTTCTCAAGCTAATCATAATTGTTGGAGTAATAATTGTAATAATGATGCAGCAGAAATGTTAGCAGCAGTTCAATCCTGGAAAGATCAAAGTTTTGTGGTGGTTGATGGTGATGAAGATAATGGAAGTGGAATATTAGGTAATGGTAGCGAAATTTCAATCGGTGAAGCTGGACCCATCTCAGACCTTTTTGGGGTGCAAAGCAATAATGACATAGTTATTGATATGTACGCTTCAACTTTGAAAGCCCCAATGACAAGAGCAACGGATATGGCAACTAGCTTACCTTATATTTGGGTTCCCAATGGTAATGGGGGAAATCTAGCTAACAATAATGCGGCAGCAGGATGGGCCAATATTCAGTTCAACGTGACCACAGCTGGCATGTATAAACTTTATGGGTTAGTCAGTGCACCGAATGGTGAAGATAATTCATTTTATGTGAAAGTTGATAACGGAAATTATAATGAATGGAAAATTGAAACTCTAACCGGTAATAGTTTTGCATGGAGAGAAATGCGAGTTAATAACGAAGCTAATCAAGTTGTTTTTAATTTGGCGGCTGGAACACATATGTTAGAAGTGCGACAGAGAGAGGATGGAACCAAAATTGGTTTAATGGTCGCCACCACTGATCCCAACTTTACGGGCTATGGTATTTATGGCAGCCCTGAAGTTACACTAAGTTATGATTTAAGTACCATTTTAGGAGAAGCGGCTACCTTTAAAATTGATGTTGAAGAATTTGATTTGTATAGTTACAAATTTTCAAGACCACGTATTGAATCAGCCACTCCAGTAGCTGCTAAAGGTTTGAAAGTTTATGTGAATGGTTCATATAATCCACAGTACTCTACGTATACTTATGTGGATACCCTTACAGCACCTCCTGCCAATACACTACTATCAAATTATTCAATGATTGTACTTAAGTCCAATGGAACGGATCAAGATGTATTTGGTTTTACATTTGAAGTGCTTCAACTTGGGAATTAAATGAAAAACTCTTTTGTTAAATCGATTATTTTTTGTATTCTAGCAGTCATTTTAGATTTTGTTAGCAAGCAAATTTTTATTATTCCCGATTTTACTCCAATTAATCGTGGTCTTTTTCTTGGCTTCTTCCAAGAGTCTTCTCAAGGATTAAAAGTTATTTTTCTCTCTTGCATATCAGGTTTTTTATTTACTATTTATCTCTTCCTTATTTATTTTATTTCAGAACAATTTTTTTTACTTAAATATGGAATGTCATTATTTATTGGTGGGATTTGGGGTAATGTTATAGATCAGATGGTTCATGGTTATGCTTATGATTTTATCCCCATCAATATAGGACTTCAATTTCATACAAATACAGCGGACTTATTTCAGTGGACTGGCTTTATTATAGTTATCTTCACACTTATTCACAAAAAACATGACATTTGGTCTATTCAATCCATTCGGAAAACTATTATTGTGAATAAACCAGAACAGCTCAAGTTTTCTTTCAAGATGACTTGTGTTTCACTTTGCACATGCTTGTTATTAGGTCTGTTCGCTTATTCTTACTTTAAGGCTTATTTTCCAGAGGTTCCTAATAAGAAGGACACTCTGGCAATTTTCTTATGGAGTTATATTTTTCTTTGTGCAACTTTCAATTTTCTTGTTTTTATTTTAGCACTTTATCTTTCTCATCGCACTGCGGGTCCTCTATACGCTTTCGAAAAATATGTTCAAGATTTGTTAAGAGGTGAGGATTATGTATTGAATCTACGTGATGGTGATAATTATCGTCATTTTGAACAAATTGCCCTTAAGCTGAAGCAAAAAATTGAAAAATCCTAAAGGGCCTTCTGGCCAATTACCACTAAAAAAGTTTTAATACTCTATACATTAACGAGTATTATGAAAACTTTGACTATTCTTGTTCTATTCTTTTTTTCCAACTTAACTTGGGCTTATCCTAATTTTATTGGTCATGGTTATAGCTCATGTCTGACATGTCACTATAATCCTTTTGGAAATGGGCCACTTAATGATTATGGTCGTGCCGTCAGCGCAGCTGCTATCGCATCTAAGCACTTTTCAGGTAATGCTACAGATGAAGATGTGGCCAATCGTTCAGGTTTTTTCTATAAGAAACCAAAAAACAACTGGTTTCGTCCAGGAATTGACTACCGCGGCTTATACTACATACGACAATTTCAAAAAGAAAATCAAAAAGAAGATTATATTACGATGGATGCCAATACTTCTGTTGTTATTAAGTTAGGGAATCGAGATCAATACCTTTTTTCTGGTTCAGTTGGTTATGCTCCAAGACCTCACGGTACGGACGAACCAGAATACCGCTCCCGTGAATATTACCTGGGTTGGAGGGCCACTAAAGGATTTGGAATATATGCAGGGCTGATGGATAAAGTATATGGAATTAGAATTCCCGATCATATTGCCTATAGTAGAATTTTACCGCAAACCACTCAGAACGATCAAGTACATGGAGTTATTCTTCATTATAATCAGACTAGTTTTGATCTAGGAGTTCACGCTTTTGCAGGTAATTTAACCGAAAAAGAAAACAATAGACCAGGAGTTGAGCAACGTGGTTTTTCAACTCAATTTGAATATTCTCTCTCACCTCAAACTCGCCTTGGTTTTTCTGGGATGAATTCGAATAATGACTATTTAAAAGTTCAAGCACTGGCCACTCATGTGCGAGCGGGATTTGGTAAAGGTTCATCAATTATGAGTGAGGTCGGTTATGTTAAAAAAGACCCAGATGCCGTTAATAATCCCACGAAAGAAAGTCTCTATTATTTTTTACAAGGGCATATTAATTTAACTCGTGGACTCTATTTTTTAACTACTGCAGAATACCAAAAAGAAGATATTTCGGGAAAAAGTGAGATTTTAAGAATTGCACCTGGAATACAATATTTCCCGGCTCAACGATATGAATTTAGAATGGACTTATACAATACAAAACGTTTTAGTGAAAACGCAGCAACGGAAGACAGATGGGACTTAGCACTACAATTACATCTTTGGTATTAATTTTTTCTTTAACACTCGCTAGCGCCAAACCTGCAAGTCGTGAGCAAAAGAAAAAAAATGTAGCTTTTAAATTAGCACTTAAAGAATATGAAAAAAGAAAATACAAAACGAGTTTGAAAATTTTAAACAAATATTTTCATTACTCTGAAATAAAAACGAGTGCTCCTTCGAAGGTTTTCCTTTTGGCTGCAAAAAGTTATGAAAGACTAGGAGATTTAAGAAATGCATTAAAATACTATGAAAGAATCATTATTAAAGATCACAGTAAGTTAAATGATAAGATCATGAGAATGATGGCCAACGATCAAGCTGAAAGCCTACCGGAGATGCCTGAAAACTTACAGTTTTTATATTACAAAAAATCAGTTCTTTATTCTAAAATCTTCCAGAAGGAACTTTATAAAAAGCGTGCCGCTAGCGTAACTGTTATGAATCAATATTATGCCAATGTTCAAAAATATAAAAAAATATGTGATTCACTTGATGAATATGAATGTAAACAAACAGAAAGAATTATTCGAATTGTCACTTCTCGCTTGGATGCTAAAAAGCAAAGAACTTATGGTTCTCGTTATTTTGGTTCTCTTGGCTATATAACTTGGCAGGAGGAGTTGCAATTAACAAATATTACGGCTGGAACTAATTTCTCATTGTTATCAACAACTCAAGGTTGGTGTGCTGGCGGAGGTTATGTTTATGAGAATGAATTTAGTGAATTTAATTTATCAGCTTGCTTAGCTTTTGCTCGTGCGACTGTAAGTGAGAACAATTTAAATAATTCAGGAATCAATGGAGTAGGTTATAAACAGTCCAGTGTGCCTGTATTGGGTTTATTTTTTGGTCCTGCTTATTACTGGCGTATTCAGGCTAGAGAGGTGAGCTTTGGTGTTTCCGTAAAAGGAAATTTCAGAGAAGGTGATTACAGCGATGCCACTGCAGGTGGAAATCTTTATCGTGTGCAAGGAAAATCAACTTTTGATTATGGTTCATTTCTTGAAGGTAAATATGAATTACCCAAGTGGGATCTTGTAATGAAATATGGATTTTTTTCAAAGATGAAAAGTTCGATTTGGTCCTTACAAGCAAATTATAAGTTTTAACAACTGGCCTACTATAGTGTTGGCCCTTTTTTTCTTTTTAAATCCCGTTAATCCAAGTTACCAAGGTATCGATCTCGGATTGTGAAAGCGGAGTTTCACCTTTAGGCATATCACTAATAGAGCCAGTAACTCCGGCGAGATATTTATAAATCTGAGATTGAGAAGGGGACCCCGAGACCGCCAAGCCACTATTAACCCAGTTAACGTTAGCAGTGTAATTATACCAACTACTGTGATAACCAGTATGGCAGCTGATACATTTTTGATTTATAACTATAAAAGCTGGTATCAGACCAGGATCAGCGATAGCTGGTAAGTCGGCATAGGCCCTCGAATCGGGACTATTGGAATTGTAAGACTGGCCACAACCCACCATAAAAAAAATAATAAGAATTAAACATTTCATTTTAATGGTAATACCGCTTTTACTTTGATTTTATCGTCTACACTGATTCCCATATAACTTATTTTTTCATATTTAAATTGCTTCAAAGAGAGAGAAAAATTAACCTCTACCCATCTTTTATCGATCTCTTTAAATGTGAAATCTATTTTTTCTTTTATACCCCTTACGTTGAGTAAAGCTTTACCTTTTCCTTGTTTGGCGATAGCCTTTTCTAAAATAACAAATTTAGTTTTTGGATATCCTAATTTTTCACGAACATGTTTATCTCTTAGTTCAATATCACTACTAAGGAGTTTGATGGCCACTTTAATATCTTTGGCCGTATAGGTATCGCCCTTTTTGCTTACAATCCCTTTTATTTTATTAGATTTTAATTGAAAACTTCCGGCAGGAGATAGTTCAACAGAAACCTCAACGTTTGTATTAGCGAAAACTAAAGTTGTAAAGAAGACAAGTCCAGTCAGTAATTTAAACATTTTTTTCCTTTCTTCTATTCTAATAAAGAAAAAAAATATTAATAGTCATAATTGAAATAAAAAAGGAACGATTTTGTATCGTTCCTTTTTGTACATGATTGTTTGTATTGATTTATTCAGTAATTGTTAATTCAACTAAGGTATTTACGTTACCTTTATAATCACTCATTTCAGGATCTCGTCGTTTGATTTCCATATAGTCTGTACCTGAAGTTTTAACAGAGAATTTACACAAATCGGTAGATGTAACTTTTGGTCTTAGAAATCTTCTTTCGTTGAAGGTTGCACATACCGTTTCATTAAACTTGATATTATTTCCTTCGATATAAAAAGATTCATCTTTGAATTTTAGTGTGTAGTTAATATTGATTGAATCTTCGAACATTTCTTCACCACTATAAAGCGTGAGTTCTAAAGTTATTTCATTATTTCTTTTGAGTTTATAGTTTAAATCATATTGATCAAAACTCATTCTTCCTGATATTTTATTTTTTAATGTAATTGACTTGGCAGATGTGACTTTTATAGACAAAAGAGCAAAAAAAACAAGAAAAAGAGAGCACTTCATTTTAACCTCGACTGTTAAGTTTTATTAATGCGCGCACTTTACCATATGACAAGGCGTATCAAAGCAGGGCAGGTATTTTTTATAGAGTTGGTAAGCGTCTGAAATAAGAAGAAATGCGCTTATTTTTCTTTAAAAATACGTACAGGGGGTAGTCTTGTTTCCTTCTTTTTCCAACCTAAGAATCCTGGGACAAGAACATAATCTTTTGAACTTACGAGTTCGAGTTCACGTGGCTCAAATTTTTTTTGGGGATCAAAAGTGATATCAAAAACATCACCATAATCTCTAATGTTCAAACCATCTTGAGATTTGTACCACTCAGGTAGAGATACTTCTTCACCACTACGCAACTTTACTACTGAATTGTATAAACTTGATGCGTCTGAATTATGAATATGAACAAGGATGTGACAATCTTCATGACAAAGTTCTTGTAGTCTTACCATGACTTTTCCAGGGGCAGGCGTGTAAGCAATAACCCCCCAGTAATCTAAGACGACATCGAACTTACCAAATTTTTCTATTAATTCGTCATTCTCAATTTGTTCAAAAAAACGATCTCTAAAAATTTGGAAATTGTTGGCTTCTTCTAATTTGTCTTCCATCTTAGCCGTAATTATAGTGATATTATGGCGTGTTCTTTGAGCGAGCTCTTCTGCAGCAACACCTTCTCCTGCCCCAAAATCGACAATGTGTTTTATTTCTTTTGAATTAATTTCCCTTTGAAGAAGACCTTCAAATTTTTTTAGATAAGCACTCAATGGTCTTCGTGTTGAGTAGGTATTTTCAATAACACTTTTTTCGATAAAAAACTGTCCACAGTTGATGAGATCTGAATGACTCATTCCGGGTTCATTTAGAAAGAAAGTCAGAAGAATTAGTCGTAAGTACAAGATTTTTCTCATTGAGAAAGATAAATATCGCACAGCATTGTAAACTTCAATTTAAATTTAATTGTTGAGAAAAAAATTCATGGTTAAGGCAATCAGTAAAACTTGATTTTACGTGTAATTGTTCTAGTTTTCCAATTTACACCCCATAAATATAATTTTGTTTTAAATATTTAAGTATTCTAAATGTTCTACTAGAGAAATGCATAAAAAAATAAAGCAAACACTTAATATGAATTGTAGTAAGTTGTTTTTAGGAGAAGGAAAAGATGAAAATATTTTTTATTATAAAGTTGAAAAAGTTGATGCAAGATGCTCAGTAACTGAAAGTCTTAGCGGTTACTGGACTTGTTTTTATAATTCAGATTTTAGATGTGCTACCATTTAGAAACACTATGGAGGTGATTGGACTTTTAATGGGTCTGATTTTCGTTATGCTGATTTATCTGGGATCAATGCTGAAAGCGTAAGTATATTTTAAAAAGACGCAATGTTCAACGACAGTACGAAACTTCCCTTCAATAAACAAGAGGCCATAGAAGCTTGGTGCATGATTTTTATCAATGAATTTTAATATTGATAAAGACTTGAAAAATTTACACAAATCAATGAGACGAATTGAAAAAAAATGACAACCTGGTTTAGGCTGCCTTAAGGTCGTGTTATCTAAGAGAAGGAGATCCGATGAAAAAAATAATTCTTTTTGCTTTTGCTTTTGCTTTGATGTCTGTGTCAACGTTTGCAAGCCTTATTGAAAAGAAAGTTTTTAAGTGCTCTATTATGGCAACCTACAGCCCATTTCAAACTGCCAATGATCAGTATTTTTCAAATTCGATTGATTTTGAAACGATAGTTACGAGTCAGGTTAATAATAATAAAGTTATAAAAGCGGCGCTTTCGACTAGTCGCATAAGTCTTTCAAATACAACAAAGAAAAAAAATACAGTATTTGATTTAATTCTGATGAGCTACACTGGGGGCACCTCTTATAAGCTAAAATTTAATGCCTTGAGCACGAAAGAGACTCGGCTACTTTTATCTGAGATTACTCAACAAAATATACCCGAAGTTAAATCTGGATTTAAACCAGGGGTGCTTTCCATGAAAAGATCCAAGTACAATGCAAAATATCCGATGCAAACAACAGCAAAACAAATATATCTTAAAAATGATAAAGATAGTGGAGTTTATAATATTTACTTAAGTTGTCGTGGCTAGAAAAATAATTTGGTAATGACTTATAGGGAGATTTGTGAATTCTTTAGACTTGATTAAATTGTTTGTATTAACTTTTATTTTTGCTGTTAATTTACCTGCTGCTGAAAAAGAGAGTTGTCCTGAATTGAATGGTAAGTATGAAGTAGTTTCTTGTCAGTTTCCAGATGAAGAACAAGATAAAAAAGCGTGGGTTAATTTTGGTTTTGGCCCTCAAGAGGCAATGATTTCTGATAAGGAGGAGGCATTTTCTCGTTTTTTGACAATTAAACAAAATAAAGGGGATTGCAACGCTATTGTCGTCACAACTAGGGCCTGTGCAGAAGATTATCCAGTTTGTACAGCTAATTTGGAACTTAGTACAGAAGCGTTAAAGGAAGCCAATAAAAGATCTTATCCAAAAACTAAAGTAAAAATGACTGAAAGTTCCATTCTTATTAAGAAACGTTACATGGGCAGACCTAAGTTTGGTTCCGAAATGGGGATTCTTTTTCTGGGAATCGAAAGAGGTTATCGAAATGTTCAAACTTTGAAGAAAGTTGATAATAGTTATTTGAGTATTACAAATAAGAAAACAAAAACACTTTTTGCGATAGGGTATAAAACTCTTAAGGAAAGTTGCTTATTAAAGAAAATTGATTAGAAAACTGTAATCACTTGTACAGTTATTAAATTAAAAAGCTGATACGGTTTTAAATTTAGGAGATAAATATGGGCAGAGCGATTCAATTGATTGTTTTCACTTTTTTATTCAGTTTTAAGGGCCTCTACGCGCAAGATAGGTCTGAATATCGAAAATATCCGCCAAAGATTTCTCTTCCTCCTGAACTAAAGGAGTTTTGTATGAAGCCTCAAAAGTTTATCTTACAGGGCCTCTTTGTCTCTAAATACAAGATTATTGAAGGTAAGTTGAATTTAAAACTTTCTGTAGATGTCTTTGGTCGCGGAGAAGGTTATTATTTTTCCATTATTCTAGGAGAGATAAAAAATCCACAGTTTATTATCCTGGACCATACAAGAGTTAGTGAAAACGATATATGGTATGAAATTCCCATTAACGATCTCCCAAATGATCTTACTGACAAACTGCTCAATCATGGTGGGAGATTAGTTAGTATTCCTATTTCAGTTGCTCTCCCCACTGGTAATGGGTGCGAATTTTCTACAAACATCCTGTTCAATAAATAAAGATAAAGAAGTTTATTTATTGATGAGGTAAGTTAATATCATCACCTCTCTTTCATAAAAACTCTTCGTAGTTTTTATGAAAAATTTTTCTCTATTAGAAAAAAGCCGTAACATCTCACAAAATTTTATGAATGATTCAAGAAAAGATTGCCAAGCTCTTCTTTGTGTTTTTAACTATTTAGTGTGCCGGGTTTTGTGGACAATGCTTGTCTTAGCGCATAAAAATAAGTGGTGCCCAGGACGAGACTTGAACTCGTACAGCCGGTGAAGGCCGCAGGATTTTAAATCCTGTGTGTCTACCGATTCCACCACCCGGGCGCATTGTAAAAGCATTGACGATAATGAACTTTGACAAAGGAACTGTCAATTAAAAGCTCAGTAATTACTAATACTTTCGTTCTCCTGGCTTTGTGCGCAATGTATTCTTGCTCCTGGCATATCTTTGATAAAGATTATGGAAAAAATAAGCCCGGTATTTTGGAATCTAATATAGAAAGTAAGTGGTATCAAGGATCAGCTTTGGCCTTTCAGTCCACTGACATTGATGGTTCTTTATCAACTCATTATTTCTTTGATCCTAATCCCAAAATTGATTTAACCGATTCAACGATTGATTTTGTTCCTCAAACACCAGCTGGTAGTCCAGTAAGATATAATATTGATACACTTTCTGGTCAGATTTATGCTGAAGCTAAGTATTGTTCTCAGTCAGATATTTATAATGAGTACTCATCTTCACTTTCTACCCCGCCTTATACGATGGGATTCGTACCAAGACTACTTGATCAAATTGGTCATCCTCAAAAAATTATTGTTTTTGGTAATGAAGACTATTATCAAAAAAAGAGAAAACTTAATTTAGAAAAAGTGCGAGTTGTAGGTGGTTTGATTGAAAATATTTGTTTATTCGGTCTTTGTCAAAAAGAGAAGAGTTGGTTGAGCCATTTAGTTTTGGTTGCAGTCGATCCGCGGGACTCAAATTTTGAAAGCATTTTTGATTTAGTTAACTTAAAAAAGCAAGTTAACTGGCCGCATATTC
>CALFYV010000214.1 GCA_937952395.1 uncultured Bacteriovoracaceae bacterium
TCACCGCGAGCGGCATCTTCTTGAAGCTTATCAAAGTTTTGAGCGTAGAAGAGTTTCGATTGCTCTTTGGGGGCTAGTCCGATCATGGCGCAACCTCCTGTAGAGGTTGTAAACTGTGCAGAAGATGTTGTTGGGGCAAATATGCCCGCAGTCCCAAGACTTTGTCCTGAAGTACACTTTTTCCAATTAAATGAATGAGATGATAAAGTGTAAACGGCAATCAAAACTCCTATTACTATTTTCATATTATTACTCCTAATTAATAATAATTCTATCGTAATTACAGATTAATCACAAACTTCCTTACCTCTGTCGGAAGCATAAAAGTTTAATATATCACCAATGATACCGTGGGGGATATGTCTAGTGTTATTGCATAAGGTTTCTTTGGCAGCTACTCCACCTAATCCGGCCCCTATTACTAATTCAAGTTCGGTGCCACCAATACCTACGAATTCTAAGAGCTTACTCTTTGCATTAGGATCAATATCTTCTCCTCCTTGAAATAAATAGGTAATTCCAAAATTAAAAGCAAAATCTAAAGTAAAGTCATCTAAATTATCAAAAAAATTACCTTTTTTGTTTCTATTTTGAAGAGCTGTTACTCCCTGTGCAACGCCTGCAATAACAGGATCTTTTGCGAACGCTGTTCCTATAACAGCAGCGGCTACGGCTACATTGTTGACACGACTTTTTAATGTGGCATCAAAGTCAAAATTCTTTTCGAAGGCATTGCTGAGGTTTAGAAACTTTAACCCCACACTTGGAAAGATCGCGATTAAAGCTACCCCCAATGACTGTTTGAAGCTCAGTTTACCATTCGGATCAATTCGGTTAACACCATTATTTAAAGCATATATGTATCGATTATTAATTGTTAGCGAATTAGAAAGAATTCCAGGATGCGGATCAGAAGTTGTAAACCTTCCCACATCAGCATCATAATGTCTGGTTGAAAAATTATTTAATACGGCTACAGTCATTACAAGTTACCAATTTTAAAAAGTTATTTTTTCTTTTCATCAATTATGTAGCCTTACTATTTTTTGTATTTTATTGAACCTTTTAAAACTTTCGGCCAAATATTGGCCAATTTTTTGAAGTGATCAATTTTACAAAAAACTCTTTTACTAACATTCCTTTTGTTTTTCTTTCCTCCCTAAAATCAATTATCTACTATGACTAAATAATCTTCATTTCCACTTTCAAATTTTTCGAGACTAGCTAGGGCGAAAAATCCCTTAACCCCCTTTCACTATTTCCCGATGTCTTAGCTTGATCTACTTATCGTCAACATGAGCAATTTACTGGAGTATTTTCTATGAATTACAAGAACTATCCCCCTGAAATTAAATACATTGTCGCTAAAATAAACGATCAAAGTTTATGTAAGGATCTTGGTATTCCAAGAAAGACAGCAAAGCATTGGATAGATAAAGGGGCTGACGAAAAAGTACAGCTCTCAACCGAATACTCACTACTTCTTGCTAAAATAAAGCAGCTTCAAAAGGATCTTGAAAAAGAGAAAAGGCTGCGTAAACTCCTTGAGAAAATTAAAAAAATTGCTCCATTAAATAATGACTTAGAAAAAGTCATTGATTCTGAGAAAAGACAAAAAGTTATCTGTGCAGTCAGAGAGACGAGCGAGCATGCTTCTCTTATTGAATGTTTAAGAATTATAGGTCTTACAAAATCAACGTATTATCGTTGGACAAGTGAGTTTTCGCCAAAAATTAGTAAGTATGGAAAGGTTATTAGAAAAAGCTCAAATCAGCTCACCGATCACGAAATCTTCAAACTAAGAGAGAGCTTAACTTCTAAAAAATATTTGCATTTTCCTATAGCTTCCCTTCATTATTATATGCTCAGAACTGAGGAAATCATTTGCTCAATGCAGACCTGGTATCGCTACGTTAAGCTCCTTGGAATTGAGAGATGGAATCAGATGTCAAAAGATAAAATGTACTATGATGAAACAGGAATCAGAGCAAAATCCCCGAATGAACTTTGGCATATTGATGTCACTCAATTAAAACTCAGAGGAGGAAAAAAAGCTTATATTCAAATCGTTGTTGATAATTACTCTCGCTATGTTTTGGCATGGAAAGTAACTGAAGATATTAGTGCTTTATCTACTCTGAAAACGTTAAGGGAAGCTCATAAAAAGAACAATGATTTGTCACAGAAAACAGGCATTGTTATGGATGGCGGAGGTGAAAATATTGGCAATAAAGTTCAAGATTATATTTATTCAAGAAACTACAGAAGACTTATTGCAAGAGTAGATATTGAGTCCTCTAATTCATTAGTTGAAGCGTTGTTTCGGTCTATGAAAAATAATTATCTCTACCACCATAAAATTAAAAGTATTATCCAGTTAAAATACCGCGTAGGGTTTTATCTTAACCAACATAATAAGGTCATTCCACACTCAGCATTTGAGGGAGCAACCCCTGAAGAAATTTTCAAAAATAACTGGAATGAAAGGAGAACAAAAGAACTTAAGGCCCTCATTCAAAAACAGGCACATGAGAGAAGAAAAATAAATAAAAGCGTTGATTTACAATGTTTTCAAGCGGCCTAAACTCTTTATGCCCCTCTGATATAGGAGTAGTCTTGACCAGCACCTAAATCCAAGGGAGTGTCTTGAGTTGGAAGTTCATAGGTTTCCGTCATAACAATTTGTTTTTCTATATGCTTTCTTTCCATATTTAAAATGCTCTCAATAGCATACACTCTAAATTGTCTTTCTTGGGGAGCTGTAAGATTTGTTGCCTCATCTCCTTTGTCTTCCCATGATCTTAAAGTAGAGGCCGGAACATCAATAATCTCAGTAAGATTTTGATATGAAAGATTTAAAAATGTTCTAAGAAATTTCAGCTTCTTCCCAGTAAGTCTTTCTCTACTTTTTAGTAACTCTTTTGCAGTAAGAAGTTTTACTTTCTTTATGTTTATATCTGGATATTGTTCTCCATGTGCTTCTTTAATCTCAACATCATGGAGGAGAACATCAAAGCCAAAACCCGTGAATTTGTATGTTGCTAGTTTTTCGCTCATTTTATTTCTCCATCTTACTTATTTTTATCAATAGCAGTGATAATCAACATTTTAGGGTCATCTAAATAAGCAACAATGATCCTAATGTCCTTATCTCCATTTTTGTTTTCGCCTCTAATTGCATATTTCCAATCAGATCCATCATTATTGAGAGAGTCTTTGAACTCTTCTCGATATGCCTGATAAGCAGCTTCTTCAATATCACTCATATCAATATCCCTATCGGCCATTTGCTCAAGAGCATGCTTTGAAGGGATTAGAGCACCAGCATCTATCGCTGCAATCACATCTTGAAGAACCGTCTCTTTCTTATTCGGCATACCACTTCCTTATTTTAACATATATTGCGCAAAAATGCGCAATATAATTTAACAATCCATGTAGTTTCAATAGCTTAAATAAGCTATATATGGAAAATCAAACAACTTTAAAAGTATGATTTCAATAGGTTAGCACACTTTTAAGAGTTAATTCTTGAAACTACAAGTCTCATCTTATTCAACCTACTTTTTTCCCAATTATCAGTAAATAGCAAAAAATTCGGCCATTCCCTTTTCGGCCGAATGGCCCTCATAATGGCCACATGATTGATTTGGTTCCTGAATTTCGTAAAAACTTAACCGCTCTTTTAAAAGAAAAAAGAGTGACTTTAAAATTCGTCTCAAATGAGCTTGGGATACCATATTCAACTATCTACTCTTGGACTCTAGGCAGTGTTCCCAAAAATCCTCAGTTTCTTAAAAAGTTAGCACACTACTTTAATGTTGAGCTTTATTTTCTTCTCTTTGGCATCTCTGACCCAAACAGCAGCAATGAGAGGACATTTTTAGAGGGAAGTTTTCATATAAACCGATCAGCTCACTTTAGTTTAGAAGATATACCTAAATTAGAAATCATTTTTAAAAAGCAGTTTAATGGATATGAGTAAATTTCAAGAAAACTTTTGTGAGCATTTAAAAAAGAGAGACATTCCTGTTTCTAAACTCGCAAGCAGGCTCAAAAGTAATAAAAGTACTCTTTGGAATTGGAGCATCGGGGTTCGCCCTCAAAGTATCGACACGCTCAAAAAGATTGCTGATTTTTTTGAAGTCGAATTTTACGAATTTCTCTTTGGCATGCCTGATCCACATTCTAAAAAGGAGAATGAGGACAACGCTCCCATAAAAATTGAACTCACCATAAGGAGACAATGACATGATGAAACTCATTGAAGAAATCTTTAACACAATTTTAGCTCTTGTTTTTACTTTTTCTGCTATTGCTGGAGGAGGAGCACTACTTCGTAAAGTGCATGATGAGATTAAAAAAGAAGCTTTGACTAAAATCTCTCAAGGTCTTCCTTCTCTTGAGGCCTACACTCAAAAACTCACAGGGAAAAAGCTCGATTTTTAGGCCATCAGTTCATTGTAAGATTCTTGAGAGCCATCCTGCCAGAGGAGATCGAAGCAAATTTCAGTTTCTTTGTTTTTGCTTTCAAAATATTTTTTGATTTTCTTTTTTGCCCCATTAAGCCTATCTCTAAAGGTCTCCTTAGAAATTCCCATTTTATGAGCAAGTTTCTCCATCGACATTTTTTTATTATGAGTGATGTAATAAGCTTTAAGAGCATTCCACTGTTTTTCTTTAAGTGTTGCCATGGCCTCTTTCATGATTTTAATTCGCTCAGGAGTGTGCTCATCAATCACTTTGTAGATTTCTTCTTGATAACGGCAAAAACTGGCGTAATTCATTCCTGGAAAATACTCAAAGAGGGCCTTCTGAGTGTTAAGACCTAGATCGATAATGATGGCAACTAAATGTCTTGTATCATCAAAATACTTTTGATTGATAAGTTTTCTTAAAACAAAGAGCTTATAATCTTCTGGGTAGGCCCCTCTCATGAGAGAAAAATCACGGATAAAACCTTCAGTATTTAGCATAAGGCCTTCTCTTTGATTCATCTCAAGCACAAAGTGGATTAAATCATTATCGCAACTAGGCCCATAAGCTTCTAAATAGGAAATTCCTTCAACATTAAAATTATCCTCAGTAATGTCCTTAAGGATAATCAGATCTTGCTCTTTCAGGGTCTTTTCAATATTTGTGCAGCCCTTAAAGTCATTGCCATTTATTTTTCGATATTCTCTGGTTCCCTCAGACTTGAGTTCAAGAAACTTTCCTTGGCATTTTTTAAAACAGCCACATTGATTTCTAAAGTAGGCCTTATTTTCGTATTTATCTTTGTCTTTTTTTTCTTTTCGATTTTTTGGCGTAGGGCCCATGTGGGCCTTGTGATAACAAGGCAATTGAAGCTTTTTATATGTGCTCATACCTTGAGTTTTCACGATGCTATAATAAAGTATTTTTCAGAAATTACTAGGGGGCCTGAACATTTTTTATGGCAATAATTTTAGTAATATATATGAATTTTTGAGAATTTTTACCCCCCAGTATTTACTATAGTTGAAGAGGTGACACTTCATCTAACAAACACATACAATTTGTTTTTAAATCAAAAAACCATTCTTTATGGATTTTATCACAACCAAAGGAGGTAAATTCAAAAAAATCCCAAAGAATCGGCATTCAAAAGGAAGGGCGTCCGCCCTAGGTAGGAATCATCTACAAATCTAATTATTAATCCCAAAAACTGTAACAAAAAGTGTTTTTACTACTCAAACTTTAACTAGGAGGTCTTATTGACTCAAGAAACTCAGAGTAAATCTGAAATTGACCAAGTTGTGGTCAACATTGCTTTAGCAATTGGTTTTATTATTTTAATCAACTCTAAAATTATCTGGAAAGGACTTGGAAGACTTAAGCTTGTTCCCTCGTTGTTTGCCCTTTGGATCTTTCTTTGCCTTTCACTCATTTTAGTTAAGTATGATTATCATCTTCTTTTTCTTCACTGGCTTGAACCTGATTGGTTTCACTATGATTTTCTCGTGAGGCTTAAATCTTATGGTTTTAAAGAAAATGTCTTAAGCCTGATGGGGTTATTTTCATTAACGGGGCTTTGGTTTAAAGGGATTGTCCCCACAATCAGACTCAGACGTTATCAAAATGCCTTGGATGATGTTTCCCTTAAAAACGCCAAAGACTTTAAACCCAAAGTGATCGATGCTTATAAGCTTGATGAATATCACAAAGTGGTTAAAGTTATGGTTCCAGGAATTGGAGCTGACGGGCTTAGAAAAGTTAAGGACAGATTAGCAGCGTCTTTTGAAATTCCCATTGATGAAATTAGAAGCTGCAAAAATCCTAAGTTTGCTGAAATTGTTCTCGGAGGACGCGAGCTACCTTCTTTTGTGTACTTTTCAGAAATTGAAGA
>CALFYV010000215.1 GCA_937952395.1 uncultured Bacteriovoracaceae bacterium
TTTCCAAGAGTGAATTTGAAAAATTCAATCTGGCCGTTCGCCCCACCGCTTACCGAAATGATCTGTATTTGCCTAAAGGCTTTACCATCAAAGTACCTACGACGGATTCGGATAAAGTACAATCTTATATCGCCGCGATGGATTCAATTAAAACTAAGCCAATTGATTTGAAATCTGGTGGAGAACATATCGTCTCTTCAGGTGAGAGTTTGTATCTCATCTCACGACTTTATAAAGCTTCAATTAGTGATTTAATTACGTTAAATCAGTTATCTAGTCCCTCTCATATTACTCCAGGAATGAGACTTAAAATCCCTGGTGAAAATTATAAAAAGTATAAAGCACGTGATCTGACTTTAATGGCGAAAGTGACAACACCTAAAAAGCAAGAAATACAGCAGAAAGAGTTAGTAAAAGCAGAAGAAGAATTAATCAGAAAAGAAGATATTGCTTTGGCAAAAGATGAACCTAACACGATCGCTGAAAGTGAAAATAAAGACACCGAAACTGATTCGTTATGGAGCCGATTTACTAGCTATATTAAAGAGAAAGTTTCTTCTGAGCCTACAACAGACAGTACCGTCATCGCCGATTCTCAAAGCGAAGAAGAGGTTAAAGGCTTAAGTGATCAAGAAGAATCTAAAATTAATGATCAAGATATTTTTAAAGATTATGATTTTGATGTGAAGAAAATTTCAGATAATGTCCATGAAATCATGGTTGAACCCGAAGAGACCATAGGACATTATTGCGACTGGTTGGTTATACGCTCAAGTAAAATCCGCAGTCTTAATAAAAAACGAAGTAATTGGATCAAATTGGGTCAACGCCTAAGATTGCCTATGACGGATGAAGAAGTCATTAAGTTTAATATCAAACGAATTGAATACCATACCGCTATTCAAGAAGATTTTTATAATAATTTTAAAGTTGCTGGAATAACTCAATACAAAGTAAGACGAGGAGACTCGTTATTGAGTATTTCAAATAAATTAGAAATTCCTTTATGGCTCATCAAAAAAACTTGGAAGAGTAAAGGAATCAAATCAACTGAACTAAAGGTAGGACAAACTATCGATCTACCAGAAGTAGTTGAAAAAAATAGCGAGCAAAGTTAAGGCAATATAGTTTTGAATTTTCCGTATTCAGGAACGAGCACTTGAACATCTGGATAAAGCTTATTCATGGTCGATTGAAACTCTTCAATATGCACGGGCCCTAATTTCTTTAATCCGTTACTTAAAGGTTCAAAGAAATCGTCAAAATGTAAAGGTATAACAATTTTAGGCTCAGGCTTCATAGTCAAATCACCCAGCATTTTAAAAGTACTCTCTCTAGAGGCGATCCCTTGAAAAACAACTTTAGCCTTCTTGCCTAATATATGATCTTTCTTAGGATCTCTTCTCGACATAGGAAGAAAAAATATATTTCCATCTGGATGCTCGATATAAAAACAAAGTGCCCCACCCATCTTATAATTGCGAGCAGCGGTGGGCTGAGATAATGGCTTTTCTATTTCTCCAGTCATTATTTGATACTTAAAAAATAGTGGTGAGTGCACACTTTCGATTACGTGAATCTTAAAACGACCTATATGAATAATTTCACCTGGGCCAACTTTTTTAAGTTGGCCGGGACTGACTCCCCCACCCAAGCCGATATTGATAGCTGAACTGGTGCCATATAAAGTTGCGCCTGTTTGCTTAGTAAAACTAGCAGCGTCAAAAGCATGATCAAAATGGGTATGTGAAATAAAAATCCCTTTAACATTTTTTGCATGAATTTTTTTTAGCCAAGTTTTGACTAAGGAATCATCTGTCTTTACTTCACGATCAAACATCATATCGAGTAAGGAAAATCGACTTACGACAGGATCAAATAAAATAGATGTTTGAGAATCGGTTAAATAAACCCCAGTTGTACCTAACCATGTAAAATTAACTTTAGAATATGCAGATAAGCTTAAAAAAAATAAGAAAACTATTTTCATATTACTATTGTATCTTAACAAGGTGCATATCCTCAATGAATAAGAATGGGTCTAAAGTAAATTATGACTGATGATCTAAATAAATGGAAACGAGAGCACAGCGCTAATATAGAGCAAGAACTTGGAACTGATGAAGGTCTGCACAAATATATAGCCACGACTCTTAACAATTTTATCCACCGTTATATCAAAACAGATTATACTCCAGAGGTTGAACTTCAAATTCCCCAAAATGGATTTTTTCTGGCCGAAGGCGAAGAAAGAGATATGCTCAAAGTAGCACTGACTGAAAATCAAAATATTCTTAAGGCCATATCTCAAAATGATATATCTGCCATTCGTTATATTCTTATGGTTTCAGTTGCTGAATTTAACGGGAAAGCCGGTAAGATCAATCTAGTGGCCGTGGCCCACTGGGGAGCCCCTGATTTTCTTCCTCAAAGTCCTAAACAGGATATTAAAAAGCTTTTATATACTTTCAATGATGTTATGGATTTTAGAAATAATTTTGCCAAATATATCGAAGAAGTCTGCGAAGTTTTTTAGTTCTGAAAAACAATATTCCCTTCATAGATCGTTAGTTCAGGAATACCTTTCACTTTCCAATTTTCAAATGGAGTATTACGTCCTTTGGATAAAAATTCTTCTGAATTAATTGTTATTTCTTTTTCTAAGTCTATCAATGTTAAATCAGCAATGGCCCCGACTTTTAAAGTCCCATAAGGTAAGTGAAAAAGCTTTGCTGGTTCTCTTGTCATCATATCAACCATCTTAGTTAATGAGATTTTTCCATTTAAAACGAAATGCGTATAAATAAGTGGAAAGGCAGTCTCTAAACCAACAATGCCAAAAGGCGCCTTCATAATATGCTGAGATTTTTCTTCTTTTGAATGTGGAGCATGATCAGTTGCAATCATATCAATCGTGCCATCCAAAAAAGCCTCAACACAAGCTTGTCTATCTTGAGCACTTCGAAGCGGAGGATTCATTTTCCAGTTAGCATCTAAGTCACTCTCTGAACGGGCTGGAATATCTTCATCACAAAGCAGTAGGTGGTGAGGAGAGACTTCGGCTGTTACCGGCCAGCCCTTCTTCTTAGCTTCACGGACATAATTAATGGACGCTTCAGTTGAAATATGCAAAACATGAAAATGGCAACCGGTCTCATGAGCAAATCTGCATCCCCTCTCAACATGGGCCGCCTCAGACATATGATCGATACCAGCAATATTATATTTTTGAGATACTTTCCCTTTATGAATGGCCCCGCCTAAAGATAATGATTCATCTTCAGAGTGATCAAGAAGAGGCTTACCTGTTTTAGCAATTAAACTCATGGCCCGCTTCATGAGTTCATCTGATTGAACACCTTTACCGTCATCGGTAAATGCAATGGCCCCAGCTTTATTAAGCGCTGT
>CALFYV010000216.1 GCA_937952395.1 uncultured Bacteriovoracaceae bacterium
GCCACTTTTGGTCAACGTTGCCAGCAATTTCAGTAAAACCTAGTTTTTGATAAACTTTCTGAGATTTTTTAACGTCTTTAACTTCTAAACTAATAGAAAACTGACCTAATTCCATTGTCCCCTCCAAAGCATTGGCTTGTAAGTTTAAAATAACTAAAAAGCTTAATATTAAAATTATATTCTTCATGAAGTCTCCTTTAAACGCTGTAATGGTTTAATTGGTATACATAAATCTAATTCAAAATTTGACCAATCAAGGGCCTTATCCTTATTCAAAAAAATTTCAAAACCAGGAGCATGCTCTGGTTCATAATCGCTATTTAAAAGCCAATCTTTAAAAGGATAATCAATTGCTGTTGCCACCTGCTTGATATCACCATTTATACGTGTCACTGCATAAGTCCTACTTGGAATTTTCATTCGAGACATCCCAGGGGCGCATTCAAAAGAAGTTTCGGGAACAAAACAAGCTTCATAACGATAATGCTCCTTCGGCGTCACCATTGGGTCATCAAAAGACATTCCAAATAAAACTCCTTTTTCATAAATATTGTTTTCCTTGGCCCAATTAATTATTTTCTTAAATGCTTGAAGCACTCCATCTCCTTCATAGGAATTGGCGACCCTAATATAAACCAACTCCCAATCGGGCAATCTTTTAATTAACACTGGAAAAGCATTTCTCTTCTCTTCCAAAGTCATAGGTAAAAGATATTCATTTTCCATAAATAAATCTTTGCAATTCTTGCTATTTTTCATTTCTCCGGTTTTTCTATATTGGCTTGCTGTTATTCCATAGGCTTTACTAAAAGATCGAGAAAATGTGGAAGACGAAGAAAATCCACATTCCAAGGCCAAATCAACAATACTTTGTTCTGTGTAGCATAATAGCCTTGCCGCCTTTTCAAGTCTAAGGCGATTAGTAAAGCTATTGACTGTTTCGCCCGTGACTGCTGTAAAAATGCGATGAAAATGAAATTCAGAAAAACGAGCTACTTTGGCCAACTCATCAAGTTTGATACTTCTATCAAGATTGTCCCTGATATGATTGATAACCTGGTCGATTCTATAAATATATTCAGTATTGTTCATCGATTTATTAATACAATTTTTTTACTGAAGATACAACGAACCTAATAGTTTGTTTGATGGGTCCTTTTAAGATCTTTAAGTCCCGTTTTAATGAGCTTTGAAAGAACCTTTAAATCGATATCATCGATGCCCTTGAGGTAAAGACAGGACTTACCAAGTTTATGTGGTCCAAGTTCTTTTAAAATTGGTTTATAATTTTGGTAGCCAGGCATTATATAGAGAGTTGGACCACTTTTTCTTGGACTAAAACCTGTTGCCATAAACTGTCCTTCATCGCCATTGGCCCGAAAGTAAGTATATTCTCCAAAGCCAATAATAGAGAGTCCCCACATTTTGGGTTTTAACCCTGTAATCTTCTTAAAGAGTTTTAAGAGCTTTTTACTATCCTCTTTGAGCTTTTGATCTCTTATTTCATTGATAAAAGCTGTAACACTAGTCTTATTTTTTGCAGTTTTGAGTTGAACTTTTTTTGTCATAATTCCCCCCCATATAATCCAAACATAGACTAATTTAACTGTAAAGTTCATGATGGGTATGATTTGGAAGATATTTGGATAAATATAAATATTTCCCATCTTAACTCTGAACAGAAACAGAAATTAAAGAATGTTTGTGCTAAAATTAAAAAAAATATTGAAGAACACCAATATACAAAAGGTAGTGCCCTTCTTGCCACTTGCACTTTTCAGCTTTAGTGAACAATTATTTAAGATCTTTGTAATCTTTTTTGTATATATATTTGGCCAAGCGAACGGCATCTAAAGAGATTGTGCCAATTGCGTGTGCAATTGGGAACTCTCGGGAATAAGTTTTCTTTGTATCTCCATAAATTGAAGAGGTGATAAGTTCATCAATAGTGTTAAATAAAGATAATTTTACACTACCACCACTGTATGTATGGGCCGTGCCTTCTTCCAAATGTCGCCATGAAATATTCGAATTTGCATAATTTCCAAAATAAGTGTCTTGATGATTCGTTGGGTGAGTATAGCCAGTAGCAAAAATTAATATATCAAACTCATACTGATTCTTCCCAGTATTTGTTACAACTAAAATAGATTGATCTGAGTTAGATTTCAATTCATTATTAATCAAAGTTTTCTCGGTAAAAAGAATTCTCTCAACTCGTTCTCCAAGTACATAAACTTCAGCTTCTTTAGCTTGAAAATGCTTTGAGACATCAAGATAGGTACTATAACGCTTTCTCATCCAGGCCTTAAAGTCTTCATTTTCAGATTTCCCAGTAGCCGCAAGTTCTAAAAAGTCTTCTTTCTTAGTTATTTCTTCACCTTTACCAGTGTAAAGAACGATATTTGAATCCTTAGGTTTTTCTTTTAGTCCATGAATTGAATGAATCTGTGTTGTGAGAGACTCTAAAACAGTCATACCACCATGCCCACTACCAACTATCGCTATATTTTTTCCTTCAAAAAACTTATCTAACTCTTCACGAGGCAGACTCTTAAATTTTCTAAGAAATTGGTTGGCATAGTAAACTTGTCCTTGACTAAAACCTTCTTCTTCAACACTTTTTTGGATATGAATTTCCAATCCATTCGGAAAATTTCTTGGAAGAACGCTTTGTCCCTCACCAAAATGTCCCACTACTCTATTAGTTGAATATTTATACCCTGGTGCATTTTGAGTTGAAAGAGTATAAACACCTGCTGATGGATTGCTTAACTTATGAACATTACTATTAAGTATGATAGGTACATTCAAATAGCGATAATTTAAGGCCAGGATAATGGCCAAATCATGGGCATAAGGAAAAACTGTAGACTCTGAATCAGCCAAATCAGCTAATTGGAAGAGACCATTTT
>CALFYV010000217.1 GCA_937952395.1 uncultured Bacteriovoracaceae bacterium
ATAAGTTTCAGGAACATAAGTTCCAAGTGAGCCAGGAGTTGGGTAACCAATATCTTCGGAAATGGGATAATGATTATATTTGGCAATAAACTCAGCAATATCTTTGCATTGACCGTTGTAGTTAATAATTGGTTTCCATGTATGAAAACTGAGTACGATACCAGGTTCAAATTTTTCAAAAAGTTTTAATAAAAATTGGTTTTCAGGCTCGGAGTTCGCACTGGGACCTGGATTATATTTATCTTTTTTAAAGTCGGCGCTCCAATCTTTTGTGGGATAGTTGCGGTTTAAATCCACAGCGTGCGAATTCACTCTTGTTCCTTGTTTGTAACCATCTACATTAAGAATAGGGATAACGATCAAAGGAAGTTCTTCCAATTCATCATCACTTCTAAGCCATTCAAAGTATTTTTGAAGGACATAAACGCCTTCGACTTCATCTCCATGAGTACCAGAAAGCAGGTAAATATATTTTTTAGCTTTGATATCTGTTTTGAAAACAGGAATTTCTACTTCTTCTACAGATAAACCAGGAGAGAGCTCCATAAAAACCATTACAAATCCTCTTGATGAATATAAACAGCACTTTGGCCGGGAGTTTCTTCTACTTCCACTTCAAGTTTGGCAAATTTAAATTGAAACTTATTCCAAGTTATTTCTCTTATTTTTTCATTTAAGTAAATAGCTATTCTTTCACTACTTGTATTTTCGATGGGAAGAAGTAAAACATCTTGTTTTGGGATACTAAAATGACTCCCATCTGGAGTCTGAATATTATAGTTTTTATCTTCTTCAAAAATTTTTAATTGATGATTTTCTTTTGGTAAAATCAGTTTATGATCAAGACTATCACAAACTTCACGCACTATCGGTTTGATATCTAAAAAATCAAAAACCATATCACTTTTACCTAATTCAAGAGCGTCGCCTTTAACTTGAACTCGGTAGTTATGGCCGTGTAAGGGTTCTCTACTCCCATCATCAAAAATCATGAAATGAGAACAAGCAAAATTAAAGTACTGTTTATAGACTTTTATTGAATACTTCATAGACTGCGCAGCATACCAAATGATTTTTAATGGTGCTAGTTAGATTTTTTTCACAACATTGCGTTAAAGTTTTGATTTTCGATGGCAGCAAGGATATAAATACAGAAAATATCAAAGGTTTTTATCCATGAGTGAATTGAAGAAGGGTCTAAGCGAGGCCGAAGTCGAAAAGGAATTGGCCAGGCAATTAGCTACTTTGGAATTTGGTAGTATTGAAATCACTCCTTTAGATGATTTTAAGAATATGCTTAAGGATTCAATCAAAACGGCCAA
>CALFYV010000218.1 GCA_937952395.1 uncultured Bacteriovoracaceae bacterium
CAGGTGTCACACCAAGGGCCACGTGAATTTGTTTAGCAATAATAATAACGCCGATTGCTGCTAGCATTCCATCAATGACTGAAGAAGGCATAATTTCAGCAGCGTTGGCCCATTTAAAGAGCGCAAAAAGAATTTGTAAAATAGCTGCAATGACACCAACTGCGATAGCTTTTTTGTAACCAGAAGCTAAATCGCCAGCACCTAGCTCTGTAACAGAGCCAAGGGCAATAACAATAAGTCCTGCTGCTGGACCTTTGACCGTTAAACGAGAACTTCCAAGAAAACTGGAAATAATTCCTCCAACAATCGCAGTGATGATCCCTGCAACAGGTGGAAAGTTAGAGGCAATTGAAATACCAAGACAAAGTGGTAGTGCCAATAAAAAGACAGAGAAACCCGCTTTTAAGTCGTACTTAAAATTCTGAGCAAACATACGAACGGCTCCTATTAATAAATTAAATAATAAATTTAAAAATGAAAAAATTAAGAGAGAGCGGGTGGGCTGAGCCCAGAGTGGAGTCCAGCATGAAACGTAGGTTTGTGTTTGAAATGTAAAACGCAGATCTTTTTACTGACAGTACTGGGTAAGAAGATGGACAAGTTTTTTTGAAAGAAAAACAAATCAAGGAAATTGATCTTCATTACGGGGTGATTGGAATCACTTTCTTCTGTTTTTGGATTTGACTCAGACTCATTTGTAATAAAATTATTTTTATCTTGTGACAAACTAGCCTTAAGCGGAGTTACGGCTACGATGAAGAAAATAAGGAAAATGAATAAACAAAATTTTTTTTGATTTTTCACATTTGCTATTATAGTCCGATATTATCAGAAAGCAATAAGGTAAAAGACGACAATTATTAAGGAGTTTATTATAAGTTTATTTAAGATTTTTCTAGCACTGGCTAAGCTTGACAAGAATACTGAGACAACAACTTATAATGCCAGGGGGAAATTACAAACCTTGGACTTTTAATTCATTTTTAGTTCGTGCCAAAAGAAAATGTAATCATTATGATACTTATAATGATTACATTTTTATTTTTTCTCACCTTTTTGCTTTTCCCCATTCACTGTCAAGAGCTTTTCTTATCTGAACAAAATCTAGAGCTTAGTGGGGCAGCTTTTTATCAAGATAAGATAATTGTTATAACCGATGAACTGAGTGAGTCTACCATTTATTCGGTTGAGCTTAACCGAGAAAAACAAGAATTTACCCTTGAGTCTAAATTTTCGTTTTGGCAAATGCCAGACTTTTATCTTTATTCAATAGATTCTTTTTTTTCTCATCTGCCTCTGTTTTTTAAAAAATATATGCCTTTTGATTGGGAAGGTCTGGCGGTTTGTGGTGAAGAAATTTATTTGGTCAATGAACAAGTAAGAGAAGTGATCTTATTTAAAAATAATAGTTTCACAAAATTAGATTTAAAATTAAACAGTCTTCATGATTTCCTATTTAGCGGAGTTCCCAACGCTGGACTTGAAGGCATTGCCCTAGATTGTGATTCACAAGTTCTTTATTTAGGCAAAGAAAGAGAGCAAGCAGGGATTATAAGTTACGACTTAAAAAGTGCTAAAATAATGAATTTCAAAAAGGGTGATGAGTTAAATCTTCACTCTATTGCTGACCTATTCTTTTTTAATAATTCTCTTTATGTCTTAGATCGGTTTGCTGGAGAGATTATCAAATTGAACAAAGATTCACTTCAAGAGCTAAACCGGATATCTTTCAAAAACATAGAGGTAAATGGTGTTAATATTTGGAATATTTTTGAAGGGGATAATAAATACGGTTTGGCAGAGGGCTTGCTTATCAACGAGAAAGAAATTTTTCTTTTCTTTGATAATAATCAGACTTTATTATCTGGCCCAATTCAAAAGGCTTATGCTAAAAAAAGCGCATCAGCACTTTTGATTATACCTAAACCACTGGATTTTTAATGGATGATTTAAAAAAATATGAACTCAGCCAAGATCCTATTGAATCTTTTTTATCTTGGCACCAACAAGCTAAAAAGCTAGAAGCAGATGCTGATGCGATGACGTTAGCGACAGCAACTAAATCGGGCATGGTTTCAGCTCGCACAGTTCTCTACAAGGGAATGCAGCAAGAGCAATTTTGTTTTTATACTCATTACAATTCACCTAAAGGCAAAGAACTCGAAGAAAATCCCAATGCCTCTGTAGTTTTTTATTGGCCGAAATTTCAGAGGCAAATTAGAGCGAAAGTCAGTGTCACAAAAATGAATTTGGAAGATTCAAATAAATATTTTTATTCTCGCCCCCATGAGAGTCAAGTTGCCTCTCTTATTTCCCAGCAATCTGAGCCCATTGCCGATGGTGATACTTTACTCAAAAAATTTCAGGCTAAACAAACTGAATTAAACAACAAAACCGTGCCTTATCCTGAAAATTGGGGCGGATTTTTATTAAAACCATATGAAATAGAATTTTTTATTTACGGTGAAAATAGACTTAATCATCGTTTTCTTTTTCGAAAAATCGATAATTTATGGAAACCTCAAAGGCTTCAACCTTAGGACTCAGTAAATTTTATTGATAAAAACCCCACCAATTCTGGGCACCCGAACCCGCTAAAAGCACTTTGTCTCTTCGGGAAATCAGCAACTTAGACTCAATTTCTGTTTAGTATTAAAATAACTAAAACAAGTTCAATACCTGACCGAAAAGGTAGTGAGGATCATTTATGAAGTTGAATTTATTCAAAAAACTACCACTTTTTTTTACCAGTTATCTGGTCTCACTCATGATCGTCTCGTGTGGTCCTCAACTTGATCAAGGCAGCACTTCGGTCAATATTAGTGGTGCTCAATTTATTGCCGAAGCAGAGTTTCCGGATGGGCTGATGCTCTACGCTCGATTTGTTAATCAACCTTGGAATGGTATTGCGATTAACCTAAAAAATGCACCTCAAGATATCCCACTGCCGAACGGATTTTATCAAATGGCGATGGTGGGATTTAAAAAAAATGGAAATGATTTTATTGCCAAATGTGGCTCTCCTCAGCTCAACGGGGCCCATGATTTTAATCTTAATGGTGGAACTGTTATTTTAAACGTTGTGATGTCGGAAAATAATTGTGTTAAGGATGGACCTTTCGCTAGTAAAAGATGGGTTGATCCCAATGCCGATTCAGCTTTAAGTAAATTGAGACCTTTTAAGATTAAAGCCTGTAATGGCGGACCAACCAACGATGCTCTTAATCCAAGTTGTACACCCGCTTCATCAGCCCAATCAGTTAAAGTAAAATATTTAAGCTATAAAAATGGACCGCTTTTTCAAACTGCTCCCGTGGCACCACCAGTA
>CALFYV010000219.1 GCA_937952395.1 uncultured Bacteriovoracaceae bacterium
GCCTTTGTGGACAAGAAGACTGGCCCTGTACATAATGTTTTCTACATTGAGCAAAATTAGTATTTAATTTAACACAACTTCCATCTACTTTATATTTTACCTTTAAATAATCGACCGTTCCGTTTTGTGCCTGAGCAGTCAGTGTTAAATTTTGTCCACTGACGGTATCATCGTTACTGCCACCAAAAGCGACATTGATTGGTGAAGAAGAGCATTCTTTATAAAGAATTGTTCCATTAAAGTTGACCTCATAGATGTTATTAATAGCATCAGTACAATTGTTAGTTCCGCATGCCACGCCAACACTGGGATTAATACTAGAGAAATTGAGATCATCCGTTTGTGAACTAAAGAGAGCACTACCTCCTCCCGCCGTTATACTTGCAGAAGGATTTTCGTACTCAACAGTACAAACAGAGGTTTCATCATTGCTATAAAGCGGATTAAGACAAGTCTAGAGGTCTTTTAAGTGAGCAAAATGAAGTTGCTGCTGAAGAACCGTATCAACAACTTCTTCTTCATCGTCATTACCCACGACACTTGGACAAACATAGTAGTACTCGGGATAACTGGTATAAGCGGCTGGATTATTTTGCACATCAAATTGTGCCGCCAAAAAGTTAGGATCCGACAAAGAGACTCCTGACTTGACCTGACTGTCGCTAACACATTGTCCTTGTAAGCAACAGTCATAGCTTAAGGCCTGGCAAGCGCCATCACTCGAGCAGGCATTAGGCTGATCAACGGGAAGTGAGGTATTAGAAATTTGTATAGATAGAGTGTTGAGATTAATTTGCGGAACTAGAGAGCCACTATTGGTGTAAAGTAATAAAGGTTGGCCATTTAAACTAAGCGAGCAGCCAGGGCAAACATCTTCAATTTTAAAAGCAAAATTGGTGGTGCCGTATTTAGTGTTGAGTGTATTGGTTAAGGCAGCAGTTAAACATTGATCTTGATTGAAAACTTTGTTTTGGGGGAACATCTTAAAGTAATACTCAAGGCTTCCCATAGAGTAATTATTAAAAAAATTCTTTTGTGCAGCTAGAACTAAAACTTTTTTATCCGTTGAACTCGGATAGTAGCTGACCAAGCAATAATAGCTGGAACTTGGGACTTGGGCGATATAGCTATTAATCTGATCTCCCCGTAAGTAAAATGAATCATTGAAGCTAGCAGCTAGAATGAGCGATGAAGTTGTTTGTTGTGAGCCTTCTTGTAAAAAATTACCACTTCCAGGACCACTATTGGTGACAGAATTTCCATCGCTAGCACCATTACTTTTTTTTGTTCCCTTGGGAGCACTCGGGACACAAGAACTCATCGCCATTAAAATAACTAATAGCAAACTTGAAGAAAGTAATTGTCTCAACATTTTTCTCATACACACTCTCACTTGCCTTTCGGCCATTAAGGCCTTGAAATAAAAAGGAGTTATGCTTATGGGAAAGAATGACCGGTTGGATTGTGGAAATAGACTTATTATACTTATTTCCAAACATTAAAAGCTATAGTTTTTTGTTAAGACCGATTATTATAGATAGGTATTTTGAGATTACCTTACCCAAGGTTATTAAATTTAAAACGATCTCGTTTAGATATAGGAATTTCTTCACCATCAACGATTTTGAAAGAGTATTTGGCGTAATCACCATTTTTGATAGCTACTAAAAATTCTTCTTTAGTCATAATGCTCTTTTGAGAAATATCATAGAACAGAATATTGGCTCCTGTTCTATTTTCTTTTATTTTTATAACCAAAGATTTAGGTATTCTTTTTAGAAATTTCTCACCTTTATATTCTCGATTATCGTCTGGATTAATAATTAACTCGGTGTTCTTCAATGCATCTAATAGTAGTTTGAAAAGTTCTTCTCTATTTTTAGCTTTTTTACCATATTTTCTTCCAATAGAATTATTCCATAAATCCATATTCTGACTGCGTGGATGGGCAGAAGATGAATCTGAAAACACCAATTCTTGTAAACGACCGAGTTTCTCAGCTGTTTCTTCACTGAACTCCATTGTGTACACTCCACTTACATATGCGTGTCTCAAAGCATCTACATCATTATCATTAAATCCACCAGCGAACTCGTTAAAACTGTCATCTTTATTCTTTGGAAGTTTTCTAAGAAATTTATCGATAAATTGATAAGCTTCAATTTTAGCTTCTTCTTTTAGAGTATAAATCTTTACCATATTGAAAAGCCTTTTCTAAAGTAAGAACAGTACCAATAAAAAATAATATTATAAATAAAACATTGTAAAATATGTCGTCTTTGGGATTTGTGAAAATCAAGATATTAATAATAGGTGCTAAGTTCATGAGAAGTAGTGTAATGAAAGGAAAAGTAATACCTATCCTAGTAGCTGATATAACGTATCCAGTGTTTAATAAGAATCCTAAAATTGTCCATTTTAAATAAGCAACAATACCTGTGCTATGATAAGCTTCTGAACCACTAAGTTTTAGCGAGATATTAAAAAACATTATTGCTATTACAAGATAAATTACTATCCATATTTTTTTGTCTTTTAAGTTTTTTTCCATATTTGTTCCTAATTATAATTCACTAATTCTGAAGGCCCTCGCCATTAAATCTTGTTTTGCCTTTGATATTCCTAATTGTTGAGCGCGTTCTCGCCATTTTATGACAGCACTCTTAACTTCCTTAATTATTTTTTTTGCTCTGTTTTTATCTATTCGAAAATATTCAATAACTGACAAGGCTAGTTCTAGACTTTGAGAGTTATCGTTTTCTGAAATATTTAACTTGAGTCCCTCTCCCATGGGGCTTGGATTAATGTCATAAGCAGGTGAAAGCCTCCATCCATTTTTTCCTAAAATAAAACCATGATTTCTTAAATGATCATCGACGTTTGATAGACAAATATTTAAAACAATTCTTCTCCATAATTCTTCTAAATCTCCATCTACATTTTCTCCACTGTGAATGATAAATTCTACTAAATCAAGGTAGCAGACACCAAGAGAGTGATCACTTCCATCGACTTTCCCTAAGCATGTCATTGCTGAGGCAAAATGAATTCTTTGTTTTCTTTTCCGATCAAATCTTTTTGTTAGAAAAGTATAATTATCGCTATTAAATCGTTGAACTTTGGACTCGGACATATTTACGCCAGCTTCTCGTGCTATTTGATAGGCTATTATCTCCCATCCTCCTACATTTGTATCATCATGAAGGCTTGGAAATTTTGCTATCCATAAATTTTCTTTTTCATCGATAATACTTGCTTTTGGCCGTGCTCCTCCCAACGATGAACCTGGCAAGATAAGGAGATTAAGCCATTCGGTATATTCTTCAGT
>CALFYV010000220.1 GCA_937952395.1 uncultured Bacteriovoracaceae bacterium
TATTATTCATCTTTTAATCCTTAGGATCATGAATTATGATAAGTAAGTTCTACAAAAGATGTTGGGGAGCAGCAAGTGAAAAATTTCGATAGGGATAAATTTGTAACTACTGTAGGAGTCATTTTGACTTTATTGGTCTTTGCTCTGACTATTTATTTTCGCTCTGGAGCGTTTTGAGCACCAGCAATAAAAAAACAGGTCAGTTTCGAATCTTGAAAACTAAGTAAAATATCAACTAAATTTTGATAGTTATAATTTAACCAAGATGAGCTAAACTCATCTCGTGCTTGGAGTAAAAGAACTTTATCAGCTATGACTATTGGTATGACATCAAAAAACCACTGACGATAAATATTTTCATCTAGAATATCTTTAAGCTGTTTAGAGATAACTCCCCATACGTATGAAGCTTTAATGACAGGACTTTCATTTGTTCGGTCATCAGAAGATAAAATACTTTTAACCTTGTTTGAAATATTTTTCTGTAAAACTGTTTGATAGTTATTTTGAAACTGCTGCAATTTTTTCATATCCGCCTTTATCGAATGACTAACCTAAAGAAAAAGAGACAGTTTTTCAAGTATAATCTCAAATTTGTTCTGGAATTTTTTCTTGAGGACCTAAGATAAAGCGTGTCAGTTGTAATGGGGCAAAAATAAAATCAGGGACACGAATACGGTAGTATATTCCGGTCTCACTATTTGATGTTTTTACAATATTTGTATTAGCTTGGATTTTAGAATGAGCATGTCCTTCTTCGAATGGAACAAATAAATCGTAACTTTCCTGCATATTTAAGAAATAATTAACTATATGCTCTCGTAAGTTTTGAATATCTTCTTTGTTATTACTTGAAATGACAAAAGATTCTGGGTATTGCTTTTGAATTATTTTAATAAGATGAGGGTCATGTACTAAATCTTTTTTGTTAAATACAATCATTTTCTTTTTATCACCTAACTCGAGTTCATCTAGAACTTCGTTGGTCACCTTTAGGTGCTTTTTGTACTGGGGATCAGAAATATCACAAACAATAATAAGAAGTTCAGCTTCAATGGCTGATTCTAGGGTTGATTTAAAACCTGTAACTAGTGTATTGGGTAAGTTTGAAATAAAGCCAACTGTATCGATAAGTATCATCGGAGGTTTGGTATCGGGATTAAGCATACGGAATGTTGAATCAAGAGTTGCAAATAATTTATTTTCTTCAAGAACATTCACCTTACACATTCGATTCATGAGAGATGATTTGCCCGCGTTTGTATAACCCACAAGGGCTGCTGTTATGGCTTTGTTTTTTCTTTTCTTGCGTTGTTCTATTCTCGATTTTTCCACATTTTTTAATTGTTTTTTATAATTTTCAATTTTCTCACGAACTAAACGTTTATCTAATTCAAGTTGTTGCTCTCCTTCACCTTTTAAACCAATTCCACCTTTCTGTCTGGTAAAGTGTGACCAAAGCGTGCTCAATCGAGGTAAGAGGTATTCGAGTTTGGCAATTTCAATTTGAATTTTAGCTTCTTTAGTCTGTGCATGTTGAGCAAAAATTTCGAGAATAACATAAACTCTGTCAATAACTTCCAAGGTCGTTATTTCTTTTATATTTCTCACTTGGCTTGCAGTAAGCTCTATATCAAATACTAATAAATCATGACCATTTTCTTTGGCATCTTTTGCGATTTCTTCTAACTTTCCTCTACCGATAAGTGTACCAGCAGTAAGTTGTTTTCTATTCTGGATATAAGAGTTACCTGATTTAATTCCCAGGGTTCGTAGTAATTCTTTTAATTCATTTAAGGAAGAACCTGTTTCTTGTTCATTCGTGTGTCCTTCAATCTTCGGACAAACGACAGAGACTAAGGCCGCCTTCTTGGATTGAGATAATTGTAGTTCTTCAAATTCCATCATATTTGATTACCTCATTATCGAGTAGACGTGTTTTTCCAATCTGCAAAGTCCCGACAATAACAATATTTTTAGTTTTTTTATTTATATTTTTTAAAGATTGGGCATTTTTTAATTCTAGATAGTTGAATCTATCGTCTCTTTCCATAATCTTCTTGCTGAGTTCTAAAGCCGGTTTTATTCCTTTTTCTTTTAAAACCTTTTTAATTTTCAAAATAGAGCGACGTAGAATCAAAGCTTCTTTTTTTTCGCTTGGCTTGAGATATTTATTGCGACTAGACATCGCAAGCCCCGAATGCTCTCTACCAATTTCGATAGGATTGATTCTTGTTTTGAAATGAAATTTTTTTGCCATTTGCTGAACAATCACCAATTGTTGATAATCTTTTTGTCCAAAGTAAGCATTATCTGGTTTAAATATTTTAAAAAGTCGGTATACAACTGTCGTGACACCATCAAAATGAGTTGGTCTAAAACGACCTTCTAGAATTTTACCCAAAGGTCCTGCTTTTATCTTCTTTTTATACTTTATTGGAAATATAACTTTCTCACTTTCTGGAGCAAAGATGATAATCTGTTTTGCTTTATCTTTTATGGTTTTTGCTAGTGTTTTTACTTTTTTTAAATCAGCTTTCAGAGTTCGAGGGTAATTAGAAAAATCTTCGCCCTCCCCAAACTGTAGAGGGTTAACGAAAATAGTTAAAATACTGATTTCATTTTCTTTGAGAGAACGTTTAAGTAGTTTTAAGTGAGCATCATGAAGGTTACCCATAGTAGGTACTAAACCAATATTTCCTGGTTGATTAAGCTTCTTCCATTGGTTGTATTGTTCGAGGTTTGTTATTAGTTTTATTTTCATATTTTTTGCTCGACCCAATCCGAAAGCTTGCTCGCTAGCTCTTTTTTACTTAATTCATTTTGAAGAGATAATTCACCATTTATAACAAAAAAGTATTTGTTTTTCTCTTGGTTAAAACCAACGGCTTCATCAGATAGATTTTTTAATCCATTATTGACATAGTTTCCAACTAATAAATCTACTTTCTTATTATTCCATTTTTTTATAAAAATGTTTTCATCCGTGCTAGTCTCTGCGGCAAAGCCGATAATATTTTGATTCTTCTTACGTAATAAAACTTCTTGTAAAATATCAGGTGATTTTTTTATGGCCAAAGTTTCAGACATTTTTTCTTTTTTTAACTTTGATTCTTCATAATTAAATTCAATATCATTAATCGCAGCAGCGGATATGTAGGTTTGGCAATTTTCAAATAGTTTTTCTACCTGAAGTTTCATATCTTGTGTGGTTTTTGCGATATACAATTTGAAATCGGGATGGTTTTTAAAGTTTTCGAATAGATCCTTACAAGAGGGAGTTGCTATTAGGTCTACCTGGTATCCCTTTTGTAAAAAAGAAGCACTTAAATGATAACCAGTTTTTCCAGATGAGGGATTGGTTAAATAGCGGACAGGATCAAGAGGAGAGTAAGTAGCACCGGTTGTAATAAGTACCTGATGTTTCTTCTTACTAAAACTCAAGTTTTCAATTAACACACTTGCTTCTTCGACACTTGCGAGTTTTCCCAAACCTTCTTCCCCACATGCCATTTCACCTTCAGAAGTAGGATGAATAAATATGTTATTAAGAGTTTCTAGTTTCTTTAGATTTTCTTGAACAAAAGGATGAGAAAGCATCATGCTATTCATAGCAGGGAAAATAATTTTAGGTTTATTTGATTCTAGTGCCAAAAAAACCGAACTTATTAAATCATTAGCTCCGGCATTTGCGAAAATCGATAAAGTATTCGCACTCAAAGGGTAGACGACAAAGCGTTCACACCAGCGTGCTAGTTCAATATGCAAGACATTACCATCGATTTTCCTATATTCATCCATAGAGAAATCTGAATCAGTGCTATAAACTTCTTGTGCTCCTAGATAGCGAAACAAATTAGCTTTTACAAACTCAGTTGCTCCTTTTGAGAGTATGACTCGAACTTGGTGAGAGTTTTTGACTAATAACCTTGTTAATTCGATGGCCTTGTAGGCTGATATTGATCCCGTAACTGCTAAAAGTATTTTCATTTAAGGCCTACTTGTTGGTAGATAAAAAGGAGGGATTTTAAATTCAAATCATCTATAATTTCCCCATTGAACAAAGTTTGAATATAAGAGGCTTCACCGCCTGTGATAATGACGTTTTTGAGGTTTTGCTGTTCTTTGAATCGATTAAAAAATTGTGTGTACATGTTAAAAACCCCATTTAAAATAGCCTCTTCAGTTGAATGAGGCAGGTTTTCAAACTGATTTTGATTAGATTTAACCTTATTAAAAGCTGTTTTTAACTTCATTACAGGGAGTTGCTTTCCGTTCTGATAACTTTTAAGCATCGTTTGAATACCGGGTAAAATATAGCCGCCTTCGAACCCTTTTGAACTTAAAAGATCACAAGTTAAAAAAGTTCCAGCATCTATCACTAAGCAAGGAAGTTTTAAAGGAAGCTTTTTGAAAATATAGTAACAGCTGACTAGTCGATCAACGCCTATAGTTTCAGTGTAATTAACAGGCATATCTAAGAATTTGTTATTTTTGAAAAAGGTTTTTACATCAAGACATGAGAAATTTTTTAATTCGTTAATGTCTGAATTAACATTAGCAATGATGACATTAGTATTTTTAGCAGAGAGGTTGTTTTCCTCAATGCATTTTGAAAGCGGATATCCTTGACTTAGAGTTTTAAAATCACTAGCTGAGTAAAGTTTATACTTTAATGAGCTATTACCATTATCAATGCTCAGCAAATAATCTTTCATCGTTAAATCCCAAATAGAAAGCCTGATCAAGATAGCTTTCGATAGAGCCTTTTTTTAATTGATAAAAGTTGGCTATCGGGTCACAAAACCCTGGAGCGTCGCTTTTACCCATTTTAAGTAGATCGTTGATAACGAGGACTTGTCCATCCGTTTTGGCGCCAGAACCAATTCCAATGGTGGGCACGTTTAAAATTTTAGTGATACTCTCTGAAAGTTTGGGTTCCACGCACTCTAAGACAACAGCGAAAGCCCCCGCCTCTTGCAAGGCCAAAGCCTCTTTCATTATTCTCTCAGCCCCTTCTTTCTTTTTTCCATGAGTATAGTAGCCACCTTGTTGATGGATTGATTGTGGTGTCAATCCAATATGTCCCATAATAGGTATGCCTATTTCATTTAAGCGGGTAATAAGTTTCAATTGATAATCAAATGCTCCTTCAAGTTTAAGAGCTTCAGCTTTTGATTTTTGAAAAAGAGTTACAGCACTTTCGATCCCTTTTTCAAAAGTCGCATAACTTCCAAATGGCAGATCGACTACAACAAATTTATCAGGAGCACCCCTTTTTACTGCGGCAGAAAAAATACACATTTCTTCAAGTGAGACTTCAACGGTTGTTTCATATCCTAGTACCACATTGCCAAGACTATCCCCAACTAAGATTAAATCTAGAGATGTGTCATTGAGTAATTGAGCTGTTTGAAAATCATAGCATGTCAACATTTGCAAAGGACGGATGTTCTCTTCAAGTTTATATTTTTTTATGGTTCTTAAGTTGTGTTTATTTTTTTTCATAACTTCCTTTAAGAGAATAATTCGTCTTTCATTTCATTATGTACGTTGGTTAATTCTTGATTTTTCCAAAAAGTGTTTATTTTCTTTTTGAGTTCAGGCAAATCAGTTTCCTTGGCTTGCTGTTCAAATTTTCCTGAATAAATATTTTCCAGTAAGTCTTGCATTTTATTTTCAAAAACTTCATCCAGTAAAATTTTCTGACCAACATAAGACCCCAACAAAGCATTTGGACTGATTAGATCAAAAAATTTCTCTGGACCAATTTTTATCAAAGTATCAGCAATGAGCTTAACTTCATACCAAGATTCAAAATAAGCAGTTTCCTTCTCAATTCCTTTTTCTCTTAATTTCTTAAATAGTAGGTTACTGACGTAGGGTAGAATAGCACAAAGCATAGTTTGCTCGGAAAATAAGTCGGCGTAAGTTTCGTTTTTAAAACTAGTTTCATATGGCCCAGAAGTAATTCCTAGGTTTTTGGCAAGCTTAAAAAGTTCTTTTCTACTGGATTCAATTTCTGTTGAAAGGAATTCTAAACTATAAACAGCACCTAGTTTACCTCCAGTTTCGTATTGGAATCGCAGCTCACTTGCAATTGCTTTAGGAGCGAAAAGAATATGATAAAACTTTGGATAAAGTTCATTCAGTTTTTGGTTGATCACAGAGTATCCATGAGCATAAAGGATACTTGTTTGTGCTTTTATTTTTTTTGAAATAACTTTTAAAATATCTCCGTGAGTACTATCAGGTGTCAAAAGAACAATTGTAGAAAATTGTTCTAGTTCATCTGAAAGCTCTATAGTTTTAAACCCCATAGACTTAGCTTTGATTAAAGATGGACTTTCACTACGTAAGCCGATAGAGAAATCAACACCTGAGTCAGCAAAATTAAGCGCCCAAGATTTAGCCTGATTTCCGAATCCTATAATTAAAATTTTATCGATTTTTAGCATACAACTCCACTCAATGTTGCATAGCTACCATGACAGGTTTATCTTATCAATGTTACATTTGTGCAAAGCTTAACCAA
>CALFYV010000221.1 GCA_937952395.1 uncultured Bacteriovoracaceae bacterium
ATGATAATTATCTCGATATATACCTTTAGTTGAATTCATTGTTTCAGATAAGAAAAGTGAATAGTCGTCAACTTCATCCTCTGCCAGTCTTCTTCCCCAAAAGCTCATGGCCAATTTATTAAGCAAAGAAACTCTCTGGGCCTTGCTCCATGACTCCATAGCTTTGCTTAAAGGTAAGTAATCTAGAATCCATAACTTCTCATAGTGATAAAAAGTCGTTTTTTCATATAACTTCAGTTCTTTAGCGACCATGGAGTCACAAAAAACCGAAGAGAGCGCTAAAAGTGCCTTAATATATTCAGGACCAACTTCACTAAGATCACCCGTCACAGGAAATTTACTCGCAAAAGCCTCTACTGTAGCTTTTACTCTGCCGTTTTCGTTGACAGAAATACCTGTGACAACTTCAAGGGAGCTTATATGATCTTGAAAATTTTTTACGTAAATTTCCTGGGCGTAAACCTTAAAAACAAAAAGGAAAGGCAAGAAAAAACTAAATACATTTTTCATGTTGTACGACTCGTTGAAAAAGTTTTCTTAAATTATAAGAATCATCTTGAAAGTTTTTTGCCAAGGCTTTTACTTTTTCATCTGTAAGGGTTAAATCTTCTCGGCAGAGTTTTTTGTAAACACGCTTAACTAAGCAAGCACGAAAACCATAACTTCGGCTTAACATAGCTGCATATTCTTTTATGCCTTCACCCTCTACTGGGCCTGTCCAACCAAATTTTTTATTATGGTTTTCCGTCGCAAAATTAAGCCAAGAGGAATCCGTTGTGACATAGCCTTCTGGATAAACTTCAGTATTTTGATTATACTTGGCTGCCACATCTTCATGAAAAATAAGGCTTTCTTGATTGTTGCCGAGATTTTCAAAACTCACTTTGGCAAAAGCTCCAGCAAGTGCGTCCATAGGAGCATGGCATTTTTGACATTCTTGCCTAAAAGTCAAAGGATTTTTCCCGGGAGAACGATCAATATCTCGTCTTATGCGGTAGAGTGGTTGTTCACCATCACGCCACTGTTCAATTGGGGTACATATGAAAGCTTGAAACGAGCCTTTGACTGCCCTTCGGTTAGTTCCGGCTTTATAATAGATTTCGGCCCATGCCCTTGTCGTCAGAATTCCTGATTCTTCAATATCAAAATTCACATCTGAACGAGATGAAACTTGGATTTGCTCATTTGTTGTTCTGAGAGAAAAAATATTATCTGGCCATTGTGGACTTCTCTTATAAAAATAACCATCTTTATTCACAAATACTTCATCTGCCATCTCAAATAAGAGATTGCTTTTACCATCGTAGTCCGAACCCAAGCTGGCAAATCGAGGCACATACAAATAGTTAGCTGTCAAAATCTCGCGCGCATCTTTATCGTTTTTCACAATATATTCAATAAGAGCAAGAGCATCATTATATTTGACCCGTGTTTGTTCATCAGCAGTTAAGATTAAAGAGGAGACCTCTCGTAAAATATTGTTATAGAAAAAAGAGCTTTTTGTTAAAAGTCCAAGGGCTTCTTCACGCTTATCATTTTGCATTAATTTTTTAAAATTTAAGTAGAATGAGTCCGATAAACTTGGAGTTAAACCGGTTAAGCGTTTATAAATATCATTTTCAGCTAACTTGGCCTGAGCAACAGAGAAGACCACAAACAAAAATAGAAAAAGACTCGTTATCCGTTGCATCATTGTAAATCCTCTATCATCTCTTGAAAGCAAAAACTGAAGGTGATAAAAGCGCTTAACTTATAAAGTGTCCATGGCACCTGTAAGAAATACATAAAAGATAGAGAGGATTTATGTCATTTTGTTTTCAAGCTTTATCATTGCTAATCTTAATCGGCTCAGCAGATGTTTTCGCACAGAGTTACAACTCCCAAACAAAATTAAGTGATGTCTTAAAATCTCTGCAAGTTCCTATGCCTAAACATTACGTCAAAGTCGATGCAAAACTAGCAGCCAAGGGTAAAGATATTTTTTTTAATGGAATAACAACCAATGAAAATGGAGCTTCCCTCACTATTCAGTCAGCAGCTTTCAAATGTATTGATTGTCATAATGTGGTCAAAGAAGATCCCGATTTGAGATTTAATGACCCAGATGCCCGCTTAAGTTACGCTCAAGAAAATAAGATTCCTCTTCTGCCAGGAACCACCATGTACGGGACTGTCAATAAGAGTATGTGGTTTGGTGGCGACTATGAAAAAAAATATGGAGCAGCTCTTATTGCACCAGCAAAATACGACTTGGACGGAGCTATTCAACTTTGCTCTCGCGAATGCTCAAAAGGTCGTGCTTTATCTGATTATGAATTAAAGGCCATGACTCATTATCTTTGGAGCCTAGAATATAAACTCTCTGATCTGAATTTAAGTTCAAATGAGCTGGCGCAACTTAATAACAAAAACATTTCAAATAAAAGTAAAGTTTCTCTAATAGAGAGCAAATATTTAAAAGATTTAGATGTGACTTTCTCTAAAGCACCAAGTGATTTTGAAATTGGTTATGGTTATCAGGGGGACGCAAACCGAGGTAAAATTGTTTTTGAACAAAGTTGTTTGCATTGTCATGATACTACTTCACAAATTCCGGGCATTAAAAAATTCCCTACCAACAAACTCCTAACGTTTAAATATTTAAATCGAATGAAAAATTCTTATGAAATTATCCGTCACGGCAAGTTTGATGATCCTAATATCTACATGCCTAACTACTCTTTGGAGCGCTTGAGTGATAGGGCCCTCGATGATTTAAAGGCTTATTTTGATTTGAAGATTCAAGAACTCAGTAATAATTAATTTAAAACCAAGAAAATTTGATAGTTAATAATGAATATTTTGTAAGTTTTTCATATGACTACAACACACCTTGTTAATACATTTTAACAATGTTAAGAAATCCCTAATCTCTATTTTCCGACAAAGGATTTAAGGATCTTATTATGAAAAAAAGTTTTTTTCTTGTTTTAACCTTCATCATTACTCATTCTTTTGCTGAGGATATACTTTCTGTATTTTCAAATAATACTGTTAAAGTTGAACTTTCTGCTGATAAAAAACTTATCCGTTTTTCTTATTGTGAAGATAAAGAAAAACTCGATGAATGTGAACTTTTAGGTGAAGGACAATATCGAGTTGAAGATTTGAAGGATTTCCACTTCAATCAAAATATAAAGATGGTAGCTAATGGTCTTGGCTCAGTGGTTTGTTTGGTTGCTGGAGGAGGTTCAACTGTTTTGGGTAGTGTTGCCATAGGGACTGTAGGAGGCGCACCTATTGGTATTCCTCTTGCTGTAGTTGGTGTTGGTCTTTTTAGTTGGGGTATCCATCTTGGTGGTAATTTTTTCACAAATGGAGATAATTCAATACTGACAAATGAAGAAATTCTTAGTGATCAAGACTTTTATTTTGATTATATGAGCGACGAAGATAAACTAGAAAAACTGAAAAAAGCTCCTGATACAATGAAAAATCGTAATGAACTCAAAGAGTTTAAAGCTCAAAAAGCACAAGAGTATTATCAAATTATAAGAAATAGAGCAGAAACCATTGAAGCTATTCTTTACCGCTTAGAAGTTGCTGTTAAAGAATAATAAACTGGCCTCCTTTCGTGTGGGAACTTTATTTCCATTGTTCGTCCCTTTTTGTCTCTGATGATAAGCA
>CALFYV010000222.1 GCA_937952395.1 uncultured Bacteriovoracaceae bacterium
ACATTAACTTTAAAACCCTTCGCTTCGGCCCAGCGGGTAAGCATCCTGTGAAGCATGCTGGCCCAGTCACAAGACTCCGTTCCACCAGCACCGGCATTAATTGAAACAATGGCATTATTGGGATCGGTCTCACCCGAGAGCAAAGCTTTCTGTTCTGTCTTTTCTACATTTGAAGTAACTTTCTTGAGTAAATCAGGAAGGGTCTTGAGTGTTTCTTCGTCACCTTCCATGGCAAATTCTACTGAAACTTCAAAATCATCAATGACTTCTTTAAGCGAAGTATAAGAATTAATTATTTGTTCTAAGATTGATTTTTCTTTTTGAATTTTTGCGGCATTTTGGGTGTCCTCCCAAAAACCTTCAAGGGCTTCAATTTGATTGATCTCAGCTAAACGGTGTTGTTTCTTTTCAACATCAAAGCGACCTCCGGATTGTTTCAAGCTTATCTTGAAATGTTTCCAAAGAATTCCTATATTCGGACATATTTAAACTCATTACTCGCCATCTCCAAAAATATCTGGATAACAATGCTTTAATCTGGTTTCTTCTGATTTTAACGACATCATACACGGGCACTCATCTGGGTTATTAGGATTTGCCTTACATGCATCTTTATTTTGTTCAGCCTCTAACTCTTTCAACTCACAAAGTTTAGCATTTTCACCTGATATGGTTTTTAAAATAGTCGCGATGGTAGAGCGGGTTGCCGGAACTTTTTTATTTGTATCTAAAACTAAAAACTTGATTAAATCAGCCGTTCCAGGAACTTTTCCAAATTTAACAATATACTGAAATATTTGTTTAGAAAGTACCTGGGAAACTAATTTACCAGAAGAAGTTTTAACCAAAGCCTTAATGGCTGTTTCATAAACTTTGGTATAAGCTTCATCAACCTCTTTGGGATCCATTCTGTTATTAGCGTTACCAACATCAGGATCTAAGTCCCAACGTAATATGGTAGATTCAATGTTGAGCAACCCTCCTAATATAACTAGCATATCCCCTCGTCCCATCGGCACATCAGGTAAGTCGGTAACATGAAACTCCTTTGTTTTCGGATCCTGAATCAAAGGATGAAATATTTCTTTATCATTACGTAAATCCATACTGTAACAAGTTCTGGCAAAAAGCTCACTTTCAATAATAAAATTCATTTGTTCGCGGGCACTTAATTCTTCAAAAACATATTTATGAAGAAGTGGCAGATTTGATTTAAGGTTTCTAAGTTTACCATCATCATCTTCCCAGTCGGAAAATAAAACATTAAAAAAGTTTTCTCTCACACAAGGCACATTAACTGTAATGTCACATTTCGAATCATCCAAGGTACCATCAGGATTTTGCGTCGGTTGGCAATCGGGATCTTCGTATTGCCAATCTAGTGGACAAGCCACCTTCATTTTATCTAAAACTTTATCTCCAATTTCAATAGCAGCAAAAACACTTGCTCCGAATTCGGTCGCTTCAGGCACTTGTATTTTTAGCTTTCCATCTGATTGAAATTGAAATAGATCAGACATTAAAGTTGCATTGTTAGCAGAGCTTGATTCGCGACCTGGAATAACAATTCCCATTTCTTGAAGCAGTGGCCCCAAATCTAAAATAAGTCTTTCTACCTGCCTTAAAGTCATAGTCGCTTTATAATCCTCAAGTACCGGTTTATCATTTTCTTCACAACGATAATCTTTAAAGATTTCATTATGGCATGGATATTTTTTCTCAATAAATCTAAAAACTAAATCGAAAAGATATTCAAATAAACCTATTTGATAAAAAGCCTTGGCATTTCTTCTATAACCATCAACGTAGACAGGTGCTACATCGTCATTGAAAAAACGATAATCAGTAACAATTTTTATAAACTTAGTTAAATTAATTTTTTCATATTCATGAACAGGTTCATAATCTCGCAGAAATTCCGGAGTTAAAGGCCCACTTGATTCTAATATTCGAGTATATCGTTGATAAAGATCGTGGAAAACAATACCTTTTTGAAATAAGTTATGGCCATGTTTCAAAATCTCCTTGAATTCGCCATAGGTAACGGAGCGTCTCTCTTCCAAGCGCTCAGGCTTATCTCTCTCACTTTCTCGAATATTGCTATAATCATATCCAAAGACAATATCTAAAATATTTAAAACAGTGGGTTCATGCTTAGAAAGATCGACACCAATTTCATCTTCAAAATGCTTAGCAACATCTAAGAGATTACTGACTTTAAAAAGTTCTGTTGAAATATCACTGTCAGTAAAAAAGATGAGCTCTTCCAATTTACTTAAGTCATTATCAAATAATTTAAACTTATCATATTCACTTTGAAAAATAATTTTATTAAAACGAACAAAATCATAAGCAATAGTTGTGTAAGTTGCCAGATTATTGATTAAGTAAAAAACTTCCCGATTGCTTATTGAATTTCCACCATTTTCAACCGAACAATTAGGACGACCAGTTCGAGGATCTTTCTTACAACCAAGTAGTATTCTTTTAGCAAAAACTAATGATTTAGCTAACTCTATCTCATCCCTATTTTCATCGTTAATAAACGTATCTAAGAAATTAACGAGATTTAATTCCTGTTCATCTTTTTTCTGGGTATTAAAAATCCTGCTTAAACTTAACGAAATTTCAGTAGCGAGCTCTCTAACTTTCGCTGAATATTGTAAATGAATCCTCTGTGGTGTTTCAGTCTCAGACTCCATTAGCCTGGCAATAACAACGGCATTCTTATTAAGGATTTTTAAAAAATCGATTATTTTAGTAACATTTGCTTGTGATATATGTAGGTCGAGTGAGTCTGGATCACGATCTGTAGGAAAATCTTCCGGCAAACCGACAATAAGATTAGCAATTTGAAAGAATGCTTTGATTAATGGCTTATCATCTTTCATTTCAGGCTTATTATTATCAATGTATTCATAAAGACTTTTTAAAGAAAGATAGTTTTTGTGCTCATTTCGAACATGTCTAATAAAAAGATCCATGGTTTTAGTTAAACATTCCCATTCACTGGTTAATTCTTTGTCAAAGATCTCTTCAAACTTGGCCTCACCCAGGTCACAATCTAAAAGTGGTTCAAGCTTGCTCTCGGGCCCTGGGCCTTCTCCAATGTCTCCGCAAGAATGAATAATAAGCATTCCACACAGCAAAGAAGCTGCAAGTAGAAACTTTTTTAAATTTAAAAATCCTTTAAACATCTTTAAAACCTATAGACCAATCGGGAATACACTGAATCATTATTCCTGAAGGGTGACCAGTATGTTTCCTGGTTATTGTTTGAACCAATAATATTAAATCCCATCACCGCTGACATCGATTTAGTCCAAGCGTAAGCCGTACTAAAACTAAAAAGCCTATCATAAGTAAAGATATCAAATTTTGTATCAAAGCTAGCACTTAATTTCTGACTAAAACTTTTCCGAACATTAACATTCAAAGCTTCACTCCATCTAGGTTCTTCCTCAAGTGGATTATCTTTATCATTACTGAAGCGACTTCTTCTGGCTACGTAGTTCAGAGACCAACGAAGGGACTCATCACCATGAGCAACACCTAATCCACCATATTCTTCCTTAATCTTTACATGCTTGTAATTAGTATAATCGAAAAAATCTTGATTCCCTTCCACTTTGCTATCTGGCTTAGAGATGAGATAAGAACCATAAATTTCGAAACCACGGTTTTTATATTTAACTTGACCACCGCTCACGTCTTGATAAAAAACCGCAGGTTGTATCTCTACATTGATAACATCACCTGATGGCTCAATAATCGGATCAGCGGCTAAGCCTATATTATTATCAGGTTTTCTGATATAAAAAGCATCAACACTATAATGTTCGCTCAAAGTAAATTCTAGGTTTAAACCTGCTGTATAGTTCCAAACAACATCCTGTATCTCTGGATATTTAACATCATAAAACAAGGTCGAAGTTGTTCCAGTCCCAGCAGCATCAGTCGTCGCGGGAGGTGCTTTGGCCCAAGGGTGACGAGACTTTATTGTCCCATCGTCCACATTAATATCCAGGCTTGGATTTAATTCTGGAACATAAACAACACTACCGAAAGTTTTGAGTTTTACAAAATTATTAAGCTTAATGTCCACTGCCATACCGGCCAATCCTTCTTGACCTGGATCAAAAAAATCGAAATTAACTCTGTTATTAATTTTACCAAATCCCCAAATCTGATCGAGAGTACTCCAATCAAGGGTGAACCTACCCGCCCTGATTCTTAAATTTTCATTTCTCGGATTTGTTCCAACATACAGTTGTTTAAAAGAAAGCATGACCAAAGAGGCATCGTTGGTACGGGCAGAAAAATCTAAAAACTTTTCAGTATCACTATCTTCTTGCCTTGATATATAAGTAAAATTGAAATCCATAAAATATTTATTACCAATATCTTCACCCGAACCTTCGGCCAGTTGATTTGATTGAAAAGCAAAATTTCCTGTATTAACTCTAACATCTGAGTTCTCTTCTTCCTGCACGAGCTTTGAAATCACTTCTGAGTTTAAATCCGGATTGGTTACTTTGGATTTTGCTGTTTCTTTATTATTTTTAGGCAAATCCAACTTAAGCTCTTGTTGTGAGTGGGCCTTAAAAGAAAAAAGAAAACAGCAAAGCAGCGCAAACAAAGTTTGCTGAACACTCAAAAAAATAAACCCTTTCTTCAAAAACATTTGTTTCCGCTTTCACTATTAAGAGGCTATTAAAATATTATATAACATCATGATAACAAATGCTTACCATGTTTTCCTTTGACACCCAAATAGGGTCAAGCACACATGACTCATGGTATCATTTAGCAGTTTAAACCCCTATCTTAAGCTTATGAATTTGAAATAATTATAGATCGAGACTGGCCTCTAACTTATTGATTTTTCGAAACAAGCAAGGCCAAACTCTTTAAAAGCTGTGTTTCATGCTTTTGCATAAGCTTTTCTTCGCTTGGACTCAGCTCATGATCAAAGCCACACAAATGTAAAAAACCATGAAAAAAAAGATGAATAAACTCTTCTTCATAGCTTAATTCAAAGCGAGAAGACTGCTCTAAAGCCACTTCTTTGCAGATATAAATATCGCCCAGATGGATAATATCGCCACTTTCTTTGATACTGTTGGCCCGTAAGTTTTCATGAATGGGGAAAGATAGAACGTCCGTTTTCTTATTTTTTCCGCGGTATTGTTGATTTAACTGACAGATTTTGTCTTCGTCACACTCATGAACACTCAATTCGAATTGAGCGTTCATTTTTTTATCTAAAACATTTTGTGATAGGAAATCGACTAGTAATTGCAAGCTTGCTTGAAAATAATTGTGGGTTTTGGAATTAATAGGATCTAGAGTATTTAGTTCTAAAGTGAAATTCTGAATTTCAAAAACTTCATTATTTTCCATTACTTCCTCATAATGATATGAATAATGAGGTATCATAGAATAAGTAAATAAGGTAGTCATGGCATTAAAAGAATTTGAAAGATTATTTGAAATTGTTAAAAAGTTAAGAGACCCAATTGTAGGGTGTCCGTGGGATTTAGCTCAAACCCATAAAACTTTACTAAAATATTTAATCGAAGAATCATATGAATTCATCGATGCTACTCAAGCAAATAGCCCGGAACAAATGGAAGAAGAAATTGGAGATGTCCTCTTGCAGGTTCTTCTTCATAGTATCATTGCCGAACAAAATAAAAATTTCAACATAGAGTCTGTTAGCAAAAAATTAGCAGATAAGTTAATACGCCGTCATCCTCACGTTTTTACTAACCTCTCTAAGAGTAAAATTTCTGTTGAAGAAATAAAAAGCAATTGGGAAAAGACAAAGAAAGCAGAAGGTAAAACAGACCCTTTTTACATCAATAAAAAAGATAACTTGGCGCCTGCTCTACACTCTGCAAACAAAATCGGAGAAAAAACTAATCGAGTTAATTTTGATTGGGATGACTACGAACAAGTCGTTTATAAAGTGGAAGAGGAATGGCAAGAACTCAAAGAAGAACTCGTTCACTCCAAACAAGATAAAAAACGTGTAGAAGAAGAACTGGGTGACTTATTTTTTACATTGGCCCAACTAGCTCGACATCTGGAATTAAATCCAGAAGAAGTTCTTCATAAGGCCAATAACAAATTTATTAAACGCTTTAATAAGTTGGAAACACAAGTAAAAAACAGTGGCCAAAAAATTACAGATATTGAACGAAAAAAACTAGAAGAGTATTGGAATGAAGCTAAAAAATGATTATATAAAACTTGATCCAAAATCAAGGCTTTACCATAGCGATATTCCCATCATTGGATTAACCGGAGGAATTGCCACAGGTAAAAGTACAGTAGCAAAAATATTAAAAAAATTAGGACATCCCATCATCGATGCGGATGCTTTAGTGAAGGAAGTTTATAAAACAGAACAGGCCATTTCCTATATAAAAAGTCGTTATCCAGATGTTTTTGAAAAAGAAAAAATTAACTTCCCTAAATTACGTAAAGTTTTTTTCAATGATTCACATGCTCAGGCAAGGATTGAAGATTTTATATATAAGTTATTACCAACAGCCTTTGAATTGGCTTTAGATGCAATGCCTGAATCGAATTACATCATCTATGATGTCCCTCTTCTTTTTGAAAAACAAATAGAAAAGAAAGTCGATATTTCTATTTGTGTTTATATCCCCGAAGAAACTCAAAAGCAGAGATTGAAAGAAAGAGATCAAATCAATGATGAGCTCATAGAAACAATTTTGAAAAGCCAAATGAATATTGAAGAAAAGAAGAAAAAAGCAGATTTTGTTATAGAAAATACTAAAGACTTAGATTTTCTTAGCGAGCAAGTCGACCGTTTATGTGAAGAAATTTTTATCTCAGATTAAACACTGCCCTCAGTTCCCATTTCTGAATCAATATCTTCATTAACTTTTTCGTCAATCAAGGATTTAACAGAAATAGCAGCTTTGGTATTCATCTTATATGATTCATAAATGGAGCGTAACTTAGAAACAATTTCGTCTTCAACTAGGTCGGTGCGTTTTTCAAGTTCTTCAAGCTCTTTTGCTTGATACTTATACTCATCATAAATACGCTGATAATGACTTTTTTCAGAATCGGCTTTATTATCTAAAATTGTTTTTCTGTGTTCATCAAAAATCATAGTTGATTTTGAGAATTGAACATCTAAAAAAACCATCTTCTTATCAAGCACCGCGATGGTTTCACTTAGTGTATTTAAATCTGTATGGATCCTATCGACAATTGCTGATTGCTTATAGTTAATCTCACTTCCAATATTAATAGTGGTGCTATTAATTAATTTATCGACCGATTGGGATATCTTATTTTTAAGTGAGGTCATTTCACTTTTTAATACTTTTAGCTCTTCTTTAAACTTATCAACAGAAGGAACTGACTTAAGACCTTCTTCGAAGGCATCAAATAAATTTGTATTTTTATTAATAGAGCTGCGGTTCTGCTCCATATTCTTCTCTAATAAACTCTTCATTGTTTGATTTAATTTTTTATAATTATCACTGATACTGGCCATTTCAATGATCTTATTGCGAACAATAGATAAATCCTTCACTAACTCTAAGTTATTTTGCGCAATTTCAGAATTGAAACCAACAATGTCGTAAATCACTTTACGAGTATCTGAGATTTGATCTTCAAGGCGATCGATTTCATCTAAGAGACCTTCACGTTGAAGAGTAACATAATCGTATTGGCGTAAAAATTTTTCAAAAATATCAACAATATTAGCGACCTCATAATCTCTTCGGATTTGCTCTTGAAACTTAGAGTCGAATTGACCATTTTGCATAGCTTCGAGAGTCCTGGTGATTGGGCCGACGATAGAACGACCTTGATTTTCAATTGTGTCTTGTAGTGAAGCCAGAGAGTAAAAATAAACCTGAATTGAGCGCTCTCCCTTATACTTAACAGGACTTACATACATTTCGTATGGCTCAAAGCTTTGCTGGCCTTCTGCTTTGGCTTGAATCTGATAGATTCCAGCTACATCATTTTTAACGGCTTCAAAAACCGGATCATTTTCACCAAGATTGGTATATTTAGCTAAGTAGTCCCAGCTGATTTGCTCATTCATAACTTCATCTTGTGAAATAGACCAAATATCACAGAAGTATTGATTGGCCCAAGTGACTTTCAAATTTTTATCTAGAAGTACTGAAGCGAAAGGTAGTGTTTCCTGAAAAATAGTTCCGTAACGCATTCTCTTATGAACGTACTGACCTAGTTTACTGAATTTATTTTTAAAATCGTAAGAAAAATCATCTCCGAATTCCTTACCTTCAATCAAGTTCTTTTCATTTACTTCAAGTATTTTAGCTTCGATAGATGCTTGTAAACCTGTTTCATATTTTTTTTGAAGTAAATGACCAAATCCAAGTAGAGACGCACTCAAAAATATCAGGCTGACAAGTAAATACAAAAAGTAATGACCGTAACGATCGGCTTCTACTTTTTGACTCGACAGTTTGGGTTGCAAGGTACTCAACCATTGCTCAAAAGATTTCTTGTAACTATTTTGAACTTCATCAAATGATTTTTTAGTAATTGCGTAATTACCTAATAGCTCTAGCTCAACTCTTAACGAATCAAGTCTGGATAAAATATTTTGCTTCTCTTCTGGAGAAAGAACGGAGGTAAGTGTCACTTTACGCATAATCCGCAAATCACGCATTGTATCTTCTATGGTTTTTTCTAAATTTTTACTAGCAGATTTTTTTGAAGCAAGCCTTCCAATAACTCGTGAGCTCATTCTTGTCAGAGTTTGCCAGTTGTTTTGGACTACGTACTTTTCAAAGCTTTTTATTTTTTCATGAAAAACTCTGAAAGCATCTTCCGTTTTTGAGATAGATAGAAGCTTACTAAAAGAATCCTTGATCGCAATGCCGCCTTTTTCTAGATTAGCATATGAGTCATCTTTAATAATTCGATTGACCTTGCGAAGTTTATTTTCAAAATAATCAAATTTTCTCACTGCTCGATTCACTTCTCCCATCGCGACAGCTTCACTAATATATTCGAGCGATTTATCTTCTTTGAAACCATCAATGGTTTGAGTAACTTCATAAACAGACGAAGTATGACTGCCATCGAGATAACCTTTTGACCATAGATAAAACAAAGTCGAAAAGCATGTCAGCATCAGAAATACCAACACAAACTGGTAATAATAAGGGAACAATTGAATTAGTCTTTTGGCCATAAAACTTCCTGTTTTCCGTACCTTACCTAAGGGGAGATTGTTTTAGTCTCCAATTAGTATTATGGTACAAACTGTCTAAAAGTGAAAGGTTTTCATTCTTTCCTAAGACCGAGTAAAGCGTACGGTCATTAGACAGCAATATCTTCAACCGAATCAAAACTTGTTTTCAATTTCGCTCTTAACTTAAGAATGGCTTGAGTATGAAGTTGTGAAATTCTTGATTCAGTTACATCTAATACTTGACCAATCTCTTTGAGATTTAGGTCTTCAAAATAATATAAGGATAAAACTAATCTTTGTTTTTCGGGAAGTGATCTAATTCCTTCTTTTATAATCTCTTGTGCTCTTTTGTAATTAACAGCTGCAAAGGGATTAGAGGAACGTCTGTGTTCTAGCAGGCCCATAAGAAGCTTTTTATCACCTCTATTGAAGCTTGCGGAGTCATCAATATTAAGCAAGGAAACAGATTTTGCTTTATTGAGCAAATCATAGAATTCGTCTTGAGTAAGACTTAATTCAGCACACATCTCTTCATCTGTGGCAGGACGACCAAGTTCTCCCTCTAACTTCACATAAGCTTTTTCGACAAGCTTTGCTTTTTCACGAACTGAACGTGGAACCCAATCTTGAGCACGCAATTCATCCAGAATTGAACCTCTTATCCTAAATTCAGCATATGTTTTAAATTTGTTATCACGAGAGGGATCAAATTTTTCAATTGCATCCATGAGACCAATAACACCACAGGAAATCAAATCATCCAGCTCGATATTAGCTGGAAGCCTAGAAGCTATCTTTTGAGCTATGTACCTAACAAGAGGAGCATATTCAATGATAATTTCGTCTTTAACGACGGGGTCAACTGTTGAACGGTAATCTTTGAGTTTTCTAAGCTTGTTAGTTAGCGATGACATCTAGCACTCCTTGCAATCATTGAATATCAAATAGCGCGCTCTCCGTTGTCGTTTTTGACTGCGACAACATCCCTTGGTGATAACGCCTACTGATTTTTTCGGTAAAGCTGCTAACAAGCTTAGCGAAGTCTTTATGAGCGGAAGAATCTTCCGTTTCTATAAAATATTTATCAAAGCAATCGGTGGGAAAATCATACTTTTTTAATCCACCAAGTACCTGGGTTCTAACATTTAAAAAATTTTCAGCTGTTTCGCTTATTGTCTGAACAACTTTTGCAAATTGTTTTTTATGACTAAGCATATTGACAATCAAATGGTTTTCTTTAATTTCATAATTTTTGGCCAAAAGCTTTATTAATGAGTACGAGTCGGTAATAGATGAGCGATCAGGCGTTGCTACTATGAGCCTATAATTACAATAGGCTGACAAATTAACAGAATCCTTAGATATGCCTGCTGGTGAATCAAGGATGATATAATCATAATCTTCCTCATGACTATAAATGATATCTATAATCACTTCATACATTTGAAAATTTTCATGAAAAATATCTAAATTGCCGTTAGCGGCTGGCAAAATGTGAAGATTATCTAATTTATATAGACACTCATCAAAACTGATATTTGAAGTTAGTAAATCATGAAATCTATTGTTTATTGGGAGATTCAATTTAATAGATGTATTTGATAAATTAAAATCGCAATCTATCAATAAAACCTTATAATCTTTCTTGCTTAATTCTTTTGCAAGTTTTACAGCAATGGAGGTTTTACCAACTCCGCCTTTGCCGCTAGCAATGGAAATAGTAACTGCTTTTTTAGGTTGAAATTTTTCTCTTAAGGCTTTAAATTTTTCGGCATCAGAACTAAATGAATACAACCAATCACTAATATTAGCGCTCGACATCCTGTCTCCTCATTAAATTTCTCTTCCTGAGAAATTTCTACAATTTAAACAACGACCCTAAAAGTCTCTCTGAAGTAGCTGCTTCAATATCTTCAGGAATAACTCTGCCTATTCCAAAAAATACCAATGGCAACTTCTTAAACTCATCATGTACATTAATAAGTGCCCCAAAATTAAGACACATATCTATATGATTAATTATAATTCCGTTTAAAAAATTACAATACTTGGAAATTATTTTTCTATTGTAAATTTCAGAGTGTATAGCAGATACATTTAGAAGCACTTCTACATTTGAGAAATTTTTAGTTAAGTTTTCGATAATTTCTTTTGCGTTTTCCTTTTTTAAACAATTTACATTTAAATCGATAAAAATTGAAATATCGTTATCTTGGTTACGTCGACAGTGACCTATCACTTCAGAAATACTGCTTACATTTTCCGTAGAAATATCTAATAGTTTATCTACCCTTTCTTCGCTTGTGTTTTTATCTCCAAATTTAAGGATCAGAGAATTTGAGGCAAGTGAAGCAATTTTACGAATACAAGTTGTTTGTCCACTTGCTCCTTCTGATATAAAAAGAGTAATGGTTGCCCCGTTAGACTCTTCTGAAAATCTGGCCCGCTTAACATTTATTGAATCATTTAGCTCTTTTAATGCCAGGTCGAAAACTAAGTCCGAATTCTCTAAATCTTCTGCGCTAAGTTGAGCACAAATTTTCTTAACAAGTTTTGCAATAACTCTAGCGTTTAAATCTAAGGTCTTTAAAGTTGTTTTTAATTCCTCTATGCCCGCTGGTCCAGAGTTTTGGCGATTTAAAGTCATGTCTTGCATGAAGCTTGCTAGCTTGTACTCTAGATCTTGAATTTTTTGTTCCTGTTTTTGGAGCTGATTGGAATAGTCAAACTGAGTAGTTCGTTGCGGTTGTTCAATGTAGCTTGATCTCGCAGTTGCTATTTCTTCCTCACTTGTTGGCTCATCGTATTCATTAATGAACTGATGCAATTGAACTGACGAAGATTTAATTGCTTCATCATTCTTTGTAGATTGTGTTAAAAAGGCATCTAAGTTTACTGAACTTTGCTTTTGTACCTCTAATTTTGTCTGTGTATCATTTCTTTTAACAGTTTTATTTAGAGCTAAATGCTCATAAGGATTGTTGAATTTATTAATAGACTCTTTTATTTTTTCAGAGCTATTGCTGTAAAATCTTTCTTTGTTGGTTTTATCTAAGACTTTATCAACATTAGCTTTACTTACATAACTTCTTTCAGAAATGGCAGCCGTAATTTCAATTTTACCTTTTTTAAATGCTCCGGATAAACCTTTGTTTGTTTTGGTTTTCAGAATAATAGCATCGGGCCCAAGTTCACTTTTAACTTGTCTGATCACTTCTTCTAAAGATTCACCTTCAAATTTCCTGACATGCATCCTACAACCTCACAGTTCCAAGCGATTTAATATTTGCATCAGGGCTTAGTTCATTATGACTTACTACGACTAGATTCGGAATAAATTTTTCAGTCAAATGTTTAAAATGCCTTCTGATGAGCGGTGAGCAAAGTATTACCATTTTCTCACCTAAGTTTGTTGCTTCTTCTATTTTTTCATTTAAGCTAGCCAAAATTGATTGAGTAAGTTTCGTTTCCATACTAAGTTGAGAACCCTGATCCGTTTCGATAACAGCTCCAGCAACTGCTTCCTCCACACTTCGGTCAAGCGTAAATAATGGAATATCACCTTGGTCATTCTTAATACTTTCGCTGATAGTCCTGTATAGTGCCTGACGAGAGTACTCGGTTAACTGATCACTGTTTTTAATCTTATCGCCAACTTCTGCAAGGCTTTCCAAGACTGTTCTTAAATCTCGAATTGAAACTCCTTCCTTGAGAAGATTTTGTAATACCTTAAGAACTACACCTAAAGGCAAAATATCGGGGATTAAATCACTAACAACTTTTGGATAATTAGCTTTAAAGTTATCTAAAACTCTTACCAATTCCTGGCGACCAAAAAGTTCATGCAGATTGGTTTTTAAAAGTTCAGTTAAATGTGTTGCAATAACAGTTGAAAGATCAACGACTGTGTAACCATTATATTGAGCCTCATCTCTCAGATCTTCTCCAATCCAAACCGCTGGTAAACCAAAAACTGGCTCTTTTGTTTCAATACCATCAATTGGTTCAATGACTGTACCTGGATCCATGGCCAAAAAGTGATCTGGCATCATCTCACCACTTGCAACTTCGATGCCTTTGATTTTTATCGAGTAACCACCTGGTTTTAGTTCTAAATTATCTTTAATTCTTACAGAAGGAATGATAACTCCCCAATCAATCGCAAATTGCTTCCTGATATGACTTATCCTCTCTAATAAATCACCATTTTGTTGAGCATCTACAATATTGACTAACCCGTAGCCAACTTCTAATTCTACTAACTCCAAAGAGAGCAAGTCTTCTAAATTCTCACCAGTAGATTTTTTCTCTTCGAGCTCCTTCACACGACTACTTTCAAGTTGCAATTTATTAGCACGTTCTATTCTAAAACCGACAAAACCAATCACTGCTCCAATAAAGAAAAAAGGAAGCATTGGTAAACAAGGTATCAAAGAAAAAAGAACTAAAATGACAAAAACGATATAAAG
>CALFYV010000223.1 GCA_937952395.1 uncultured Bacteriovoracaceae bacterium
TCAAGTTGTGGCCCAGATGGGACCCAGACTTACCGGTGATGAGTTAGTTAAAATAAAAAATAAGTTATTGATTGGTTAGTGGAATAAGCTTGTTGTTTTCAATAATTTGTTTGAAATATTTGGTGCTTTCTCTTGCTTTTCTTTTGTAATTTGAATAATCGACCTCATAAAGACCAAAACGTGGCTCGAAACCTTCAATCCATTCAAAATTATCCATCAATGTCCAATGGCAATAACCAAGAATGGGTATAGATTTTTGGATAGATTCTAAAAGAACTTTTAGATGGGTATTAATATAGCGGGCCCGATAAACATCTTTTTTGTCAGCAATACCGTTTTCAGTAATAAGTATTGGAGTATTAGGGAAAATACGATGAGTATCTGAAATAACCTGTTTAAAACCTGCTGGGTATATTTCCCAATTAAGATCAGAGAACTCAGCTGATGGCTTAAGCTCTCGTAAAATCTTAAATTCAGAAAAAGAGAAGTGCAGCAATTCTCTGGTATAATAATTGATACCGATATAATCTTGAGTATTTTTTAATTGAGGGATATCTTGGTGAATATTGATAAGAAAAGGTACATAGATATCAAGAGTGCCTGTTTTTAGGGCTTGCAAAATATCCCAATTGAAAACCTTATCGGCATAATAGGCAATAAATAGGTCGATAGGATTCCATTTTTGCCAGGCTTCAAGAGGTCTTAAGTGATGGGCCAGACCAATCAAAACTTCTCGGTTCTCTTTTTTAGCCTGTCCTTTGATATAGTGGTAGGCTTCAGCGTGGGCCTGTAACAAGTGAATTAAGGGTGGCCCAAAATCCGCTCGATTTTTTCCTGGAGGAGTGACTCCTTCGATATAACCGCCACCAATAAAGACCATAGGCTCATTAATAGTTGTCCAGTACTGAACATTTTTACCCAGAATTGAATAAACAATTTTTACAAAACTTAAAAATAAATTCACAGCTTTTTTGTTCTCCCAACCTCCTAAGTCTTGAAACCATTGTGGTTGAGTGAAATGATGAAGAGTTACGATGGGTTTGATACCTTTTTTGATAAGTTCATTTATTTCATTTTGGTAATGCTCCAGTGCCTTAAAATCAAAATGACCTTGGAGCGGTTCTATTTTAGACCATGAAAGAGAAAAACGATAAGTATCTAGCCCCAGATCTGTCATGAGCTGGATATCTTCACTCACCATATTCCAATGGTTGCTCGCTTGTGATGATTGATCATTATTACGGATTTTGCCCGGTAGTTTTTCCCATTGCCACCAATCACTCTTATCGTTATTGCCTTCGATTTGGTGAGCAGCAGTAGCTGAGCACCATAGAAAATTTTTAGGAAACTCTTGAGCATGAATTTGGAATATCAGTAAAAAAAATAAGGCCATCATGGGTTCGTAAGTAACAAGTTATAAATGAGTTGGGTGACTCGTGCTGTGAATTGTACATGTTTATGGGCAGTGTATAAAATATAAGGAAGTTCCTTTGCTCTAGTTTTCGCCACTTCTTCAAAATCCGATTCAGTAAACTTATAATTTTCAATCCACTCATCAATGAGTTCATCTCCACGTAGGGGGATTTTGCCAGCCAGAGAGCTAAGATCAAAATTTTGATGATAATTATGCCAAGCTTGAAATGAAGGAAGATTGTTCAAGGTACGCTTTTTTCAGGTCATTGTTTCTAATGAGCCGGCGTTCATTCTAAAGGGGTCTAAGGTAATGATTTGGCTTACTGACACCTCGTGACATACATCTATAAATGTTTTGATAATAGAACCGCCACCCATGCTATAACCAATTAAGTGGAAGGTAATCGGTTGCTTTGCTGCCTTGGCTTCTTGTTTGAGGCTTCGTATGCACTCACTGGCTTTTTTCCAGTGCTTGTAATGAAAATAACCCCAAGCATTTTTATTATTTAAATAAAGATCAGAGTTACGGCTTAGATTTTTATAGATAATTTTATTGAAAGCAAAAAGTAAATTAAGATTATTACGTCTATCGGCTTCTTGTTCTCGATTTAAAGCAATCTTAGCGCATAAATCAATAATATTATCACTTAGAGCTGCAGGAGATTTATAAATTAAATTTGAGCAGTACTTTGCAAAATCGTCTCTAGTCGGTGTCTCCAGTATTTTGGTCATACACATCCCAATGGGAGTAAAACTATTTGAACCATCAGTTAGAATAAAATAATTTTGGATATTGGGATTATATTGTGGGCATTGGTAAGCTTCCCAGTTTCTTTCCGTAGAACATTCCAAGGTTTCTTGAAGTCTATCAAGTTCGCTTGTAAAAGCAGGCAAAGCCAGGAGGCCCAATAAAAGAATAGAAACAACTCTCATGAGTTTAGCTTTACTAAAACTGCTAGCGCTTGAGAAGTAAATTAATGAGAGAAATTACTGAAGCCGTAATAAACTAGGTAAAAACCAAAAAAAATAACTAAAATGCCCCAAGTTATACGCGGAACTTTTTTAAGCAGTATATCGAAGGGGTCAATTGTAAATTTTTCTTCGTTGGAGAGTAGTTTCATTTTCTGATCTTTGCGATAACCAAAATAACCCATTATAGCACCGAGCAGCATAAAAAAGACAGCTGAGCCCAAGATCCAGATAAGTTTTTTTTCATCAGTCATAGGGATTATTATTGGGTAACTTCGATCTTTAGTAAACCGTTTTCTTCTGAGCGCTTAATTTGAAATTTTCTTTTCTCTTTGAGTTCTTCAAGTTTTTTGAAAAACTTTTTTTTATGATGAATAGGTGAGTATTGTTCATCGATCAAATAGGAGAAGTTGACTTTTTTTTGCTCAAGCTCAGAACTAAATTTATAATTCTCATCTTCCAGATAGTCTAAAAAGGTTTTATGGCATTTTCCCTTTACTCTATCTCGAGCAAGATCTTTGAAATTCTTTAAGAAGTCTGGCTTTTTTTGATAAAAATGAATCGTAATATGCTGGCCATTTTCATCAGGCATGGGAAAAACCAAGCAGCCAGCTGATGCGCTAACAATAAAAAAGAGTGCGGCAAATAGAACCAAAATAGTTTTCATTTCCATGGCTTGTAGCATTATTGTAAAGAGAGAGTTGTTTTCTTCAAAGAGGGGTTAAAACTTGCCTCAAGCACTCTCGTCAAGACGAGCAATATGGCCTATATTGGGTCTTTAAAAGGATAATTCATGACTAGACGTTATTTAATCAA
>CALFYV010000224.1 GCA_937952395.1 uncultured Bacteriovoracaceae bacterium
GGTGAGAGGTCTTTAGATTTTGAAAAGCGCCTACAAGCTCTTAGACAAATCGATAAAAAAGGTCAAGGAATAGCCACGCAAGCGGATGAAGAAATTGAAAAGTTTTTAATTAAAAAATTAAAAACTATTAAAGAAGCAATATTTTTGGCTGAAGAGTCTCATTTCAAAACTGGAGAAACAAGTTTCGAAAAGTATAAAAAAGAAAACGTATGGATGATTGATCCTATAGACGGTACCAATAATTTTTTGAATAAAATACCCTTTTATTCTGTATCTGTTGGTTACGTAGAAAATGAAGAGGCACAAATCGGAGTGGTCTATAATCCTCGTTTACGTGAATGCTTTTTTGCTCAAAAAGGCAAGGGGGCTTATTATTTTGAAAATATTGATGAGGAGCCCATTGCTATAAGTAATTTAAAAAACTCAAAATCTGTTTCTGAAAGTATTGTCTCATTAGGTTTTTTAGCCAGTAAGAAACGTGAGTTAGAACAAGATTATAATAAGTTTATGAAACTGTTACGAGGTACTAGGGCCACTAGAAAATTTGGAAGCGCGGCTTTAGATCTTTGTTATGTGGCCATTGATAGAATTGATATTTATCATGAATATTTTTTAAAACCTTGGGACTTAGCTGCAGCGACGGTAATTTGCCAAGAATCTTGCGTGATCTTATCTAATCATAATAGTCAGAATTATTCTGTCTTTGGGCCTCATATTTTAGCTGCAAAAGAACCGCTTTACTCAACTACCAACGATTATTTGAACTCATTTGATGAAAACGACCTAGTTTGATTGACAAGAATAGGGTCTGATTTTTATACTTTAAGTAGGTTAAAAGACCATGGTGGGTCTTGGCCACTACCATGGAGGGAACAGTGGAAGTTATTCTACATTATTTCGAAAACTTTACGCCAGAATTTCTTTATATCGAAACTGGTATATTAATTATTCTTTTACTGATTTTAAGTTTTATCTGGGTTTATAATCGTAAGCGCTACAACTCGCTTAAACATCAAATACCAGCAGGTGTTGTTAAAAATTATCTCGACTCAATTATACAAAACTCTAGCTCATTAAAGTCTTCACTTTTTCGTGGCGGAGCTCAAGATTTGGGCATCCCTTCAGTTATGCCCATATCAAATCTTCCTGGAGGAGATTCTATTGAGATTAGTACCGGCGGAGCAGACGTAGAAGTTCAAAAAAAGAATGCTCAATTAGCTTCGATTCAAGGCAAACTAAATGAAAAGAATAATATTATAAAAGAACTCGAAAATAGATTGGCCAATATGCCAACTGGTGATTCAACTGTTGATGATTCTGCTTTGAAGGATCTTCAAGCTCAATTAGCTGAGGCATTAGCGGAAATTGAAAGACTTAAAAATATGAAAAGTGATGCACCGGTAGAGGGTGCGATAACTGAAGAAGTACATAATAATTTAAAAGAAGAGAAAGAGGCCCTTGAAGAGAAACTCAAAGAATATGAAGTCATTGAAGATGATCTGGCCAACCTAAAGCGTTTAAAACAAGAGAATGAGCAACTAAAGAAATCCCTTGGACAGCAATCGGAAGCTTCTGAAACAGTTGGGGGAGGAGATGACT
>CALFYV010000225.1 GCA_937952395.1 uncultured Bacteriovoracaceae bacterium
TACGCTGAAAAACACGACAACGAAGAAAGTTTCAATGTTAAAGCTTTTAAAAAAATGGGAGAACTAGGCTTATTAGGTATAACGAGTGATCCAGAGTATGGCGGTGCTGGACTGGGAGCAACAGCAGCCACCATCGTGATGGAGGAATTTGGCAAGGCCTGTCCCGGACTAACCTTAAGTTATCTCGCCCACACTATTTTATGCGTTAATAACCTTAATGCTAACGGTTCAAAAGAACAAAAACAAAAATACCTACCCAAGCTCATTTCTGGTGAAATGATTGGTTGTATGGGAATGAGTGAGCCAGGCTACGGCTCGGATGCTATTAGCATGCAAACAAAAGCAGTTAAAAAAGGAGATCACTACTTTATAACTGGAAATAAGATGTGGATAACAAATGCACAATATGCTGACTTGGCTTACCTTTATGCCAGAACTGGTGAGGGGAAAAAAGATATCTCTACTTTTCTTGTAGAAAAAGGAACGCCGGGTTTTAGTGTTTCAAAAGAAATTCATAAAATGGGTATGCGCTCTTCTCCTACAGGGGAACTGTCTTTTGAGAATTGTAAAATCCCTAAAGAAAATCTTGTTGGTAAAGAAGGGGATTCAACCTTACATATGTTAAAGAACTTAGAGATAGAACGTATTACTATTTCTGGTATATCACTCGGTATCGCTCAGGCGTGTACAGCCCAGTGTATTAAATATGCCGGAGAGAGAAAACAATTTGGTAAAAACTTGGCTCGTTTTCAAATGATTCAAAAAATGATTGCCGAGATGGCCAGTGAAACAGAAATGCTTAAGCGCTTTCTTTACACTGTTTGCTACGAGTATGATCAAGGCAACAAAGATAATGTGTTGGCCAGCATGGTTAAGCTTGAATTACCCAAAAGGGTCACCAAGATTGCCTTAGATGCCATTCAAGTTCATGGTGGTTACGGTTATTCACGAGAATTTCCACTCGAGCGTTTAATGCGAGATAATAAGCTCAATGAAATTGGAGCAGGAACAAATGAGGTCATGATCATGATCATCGCCAAGAATTTACTTAAAGAAGCATTGAAAGATTAATATGAACGATTTGCAAAAAGAGCTCACCACACAACTGAAAAAATATTGCCAAGACAAGATAGAACCCTTCATGGAAGAAGACGACGAAAAAGGAAAATTCCGCAAGGAAATTTTCCAAGGACTGGGTGATTACGGCTTAGCGGGAGTACCGCTACCCGAAGAATATGGTGGGGCTAACCTGACTTATGTCGACTATATTTATATTCTCAGAGAAATTGCTCAATACTCTGCACCTTACGCTGTCACTCTATCAGTCTCAGTCATGGTTCAAAATATTATTAAAGAATTTGGAAACCAATCGCAAAAGAAGAAATACCTTCCAGCCTTAACTTCGGGCAAAGAAATTGGAGCGTTTTGTCTTTCTGAGTCTCACGCTGGCTCAGATGCAGCTTCACTGAAAATGAGTGCTAAAAAAACTAAAGGTGGTTACATACTTAATGGCTCAAAGCTTTGGATCACTTCCGCTGGCGTCGCCAAAACTTATCTAGTTATGGCGCGAACTGGAACTAATGGGAGTAAGGGGATATCAGCCTTTATTATTCGTGATGGGGCCAAAGGTTTTAGTTACGGTAAAGCTGAAAAGAAAATGGGATTTAAAACTTCTCCTACAAAGGAAATTATTTTTGAAAATTGCTTTGTGCCTGAAGAAGATTTACTGGGCAAAGAGGGAGAGGGCTTTAAGGCAGCCATGAGTGGTCTTGATCGAGGACGTATTTCTATAGCCGCGATTGCTTGTGGATTGGCTAAGCGGGCGCTCGAAGAAGCCATTAAATATGCGCTTGAGAGAAAGCAATTTGAACAAGCTATTTTTGATTTCCAAGGTTTGCAGTTTATGATTTCTGATATGGCAACAGAGATCGAAGCTAGTTGGCTCATGGTGAAAGAAGCTGCCAGGCTCTTTGATGAAGGTCAAAAAGCAAGTAAATTAGCTTCGATGGCCAAACTAAAAGCAACCGATACTGCCATGAAGGTAACAACCGATGCAGTTCAAATCTTGGGTGGTGTGGGTTATACCAGTGAATATCCTCTGGAACGCTTCATGCGAGATGCTAAGGTTATGCAAATTTTCGAAGGTACTAATCAGATCCAAAGAGTAGTTATAGCTCGCGAGTTAAAAAAAGAATTTAATTAGGAAATTTTTTATGACTATCGAATTTAAATCTCATTTTCCTAAATTTATAGAACGAGAAAACACTTCTGCTCTATATGACCAATTTATTCAAATTACTGATAGTCCTGATATCGGATATCTTAAGCTTCCCTATAATTTACAACTAATTGATTCATGTAAAGATATTTATAAGAAACATAAAGGTGTAAAAAGTTTTTATCATTTTGGAATAGGTGGTAGTGCTTTAGGCCCAAAAATGATGGTTCATGCTTTAAAAAAAAATGATCTTATTTTTCATTTTGTTGATAATATAGATAGCGATACTATTTCAAATCTTTTTGAAAAAATTGATTTTTCTGACTCTCTCTTCTATTTTGTTTCTAAATCAGGTAGCACAGCAGAGACTCTAGCATTATTAACAGTACTGTTAAATAAAATGGAATCTAAAGGAATCGGTAGTGACAAATACAAAGATTCTATTGTGGTTTGTACGGAAAATAAAAAATCTGACTTAAAGGATTTTGCTGATAAATATCATATTGATACTTTAGAAATTCCTTTAAATATCGGAGGACGTTTTAGTGCTCTCACACCAGTGGCTTATTTCCCCTGTTTGTTTGCTGATATAGATGTTAAAAAAATATCTTTTGGTGCTCAGGTTATCGCAAAAAAAATGGCAAACAAACAAAGTGCTGAAGAATTTCTAATAATGGCACAAAATATTTTTTTATTGATTGAAAAGGGAGTTAATCAAACTGTCTTAATGGCCTATAGTGATAAATTAAAATATTTTGCTCAATGGTTTGTACAATTATGGGCCGAAAGCTTGGGTAAAAATAATAAAGGCCTTACTCCCATCTGTGCAATCGGTGCGACTGATCAACATTCACAATTGCAATTATTTAGTGAGGGTGAAGCTAACAAAGCCTACTTTTTTATCGAATTATTGAAGCGTAGCTCAGATTTTAAGCTTGATAACAAACAAGAATACTCAGCCTTTAAAAAATTGGCACCTCACACTCTAAATCAACTTTTAAAAGCTGAATTTGAAGGGACAATAAAATCACTAATAGAAAAAGAGCTACCAATCGTCCACGTGAAAGTTTCAGAATTAAATGAAGAAAACCTAGGTAAACTCATCTTAACTTATGAGGTTCTTACTCAACTAGTTGGTCAACTTTTACAAATTAATCCATTTGACCAACCTGGAGTAGAAACAAGTAAAAAATATGCATGGCTTTGGTTAAACTCCAACAAATAAATTACCGATAGTAAGTCACCAGGAGACATTTTAATGAGCGACGAAAATGCTACAGTAGTAATAAAGGATATCCAAGCAGCTCTTAAATCTTCAAATGATGAAGCCGCAAACAAAGCTGCTTGTTTTGTTGTTGTTGGTGGTGAATATAACGGAACAGTTTATGACCTACCAGCCGGTATACATACAGTTGGGCGCAATCCAGACAATACCATTGCCCTAGATATCAAGGGGATTTCTCGTAGACATTTTCAAGCAGATGTAAGTGAAGATAACAAAATTATCATCACGGATCTAGGTTCAAGTAACGGAACCTTCATCAATGAAAACAAAATTACTGGACCTACTAAAATTGAAAAGAGTTCTATTATAAAAATGGGCTCAGTCACACTCAAATTTATTCCCAAAGGCGATCCTGAAAGACTGACTTACGATAAACTGCATAGAGATGCAAATACTGATGGGCTTACACAATGTTATAACAAAATTTACAGGTTAGCAAATCCCGAGTTACCGGAAAGCCACTAACTCTTGTTATTTTTGATCTAGATCATTTTAAAAAACTTAACGATAATTTTGGTCACGATGCAGGTGATTATGTTCTAAAAAATATGGCCTCACTTTTACGCGATAATGGTATTCGTGAAGGGGATATTTTTGCTCGCTACGGTGGAGAAGAATTTGTCGTGCTGCTTCCAAATACAAATCTTAAGCAAGGCTTTGAAATTGCAGAACGTCTCAGAAAACTAGTCGAACAGCATCAATTTGTGTACGATGGGAAACGTCTTCCAGTCAGTGCTTCCATTGGTATCGCTGATTACCGCCAAGGAGTGAACACTGGAGTTGATTTATTTAAACGTGCAGACAGTGCTGTTTATAAATCAAAAGAAGGCGGGCGTAATCAGGTTAATTTTTACAAAGCTTAAACGCACACATGCAAACACAAATTGAACCTATTATCAGGCTTTTGCCTGAACATGTTATTGACCAAATTAAAGCCGGAGAAGTGGTTGAAAGACCTGGTCATATCCTCAAAGAATTACTAGAAAATTCTATTGATGCTAAAAGTTCAAAAATTGAAATTGCTCTAAAATTAAACGGATTAGATCTCATCCATATAAAAGATAACGGGGTGGGAATAAACTACAACGATCTTCCGATGGCCTTCTGCCGCCACGCTACTTCTAAACTAGAAAACTTTGATGATATTTATAATTTACACACTTTTGGTTTTAGGGGCGAGGCCCTTGCTTCACTGGCCAGCGTTTCCAAATTATATTGCAGAAGTTTGCCCATCAATGGCATTGGAGGGAGAATTGAATTTGAAGGTCCCTTACTTAAAAGTCATATTCAAGAGCCTACACAAATTGAAGAAAATGGTACTGAGATTTATGTCAAAGATCTTTTTTTCAATACACCGGCCAGACTCAAGTTTATCCATTCAAGTACTACAGAAAAAAACTTTTTAATAAAAATTCTCTATTCTTATTTTATAGCGCACCCTGAAATTGAGTTTCACTTAAAATGGGATGAAGAAGATAAAATAATTTTTCCTGCCTACCCAAAAAAACAACAAAGAAAAAGAATCAGTGATATTAACAAAAATACGTCAAACCTTGACTGGCTAGAATATGAAGAAGAATATAATAATAGTGGAATAAAAATCTTTCTTTCAAAAAAAAGCACAAAAAGTCGCGCCAAACTTCAGTACATTTTTGTTAACAACCGTCCTATTTATGACAGACAAATACAGGCCATAACACAAAATATTTGCCAGGGACTATGGCCCCAAGGTGAGAGTGGTCATTTTTGTATTTTTATACAAACAAGACCACAGGAAATTGACATCAATATTCATCCACATAAAACCCAAGTACGCTTCCAAAATATGGCCGAAATTTTAGGACTTTTAAAAGGTGCTTTAAAAAATTGTATTGATACGCAAAATAAACATACGACAACTTTAAATCAAAATAGCTCTGTACAACAAAATATCCCGTATACAGAGAATGGAAGGAATTTAAAAGATTTAAAACCATTAGCAGAAAATTACAGTTTTGCTTTAGGAGTAGAACAAGTCAATACACAGAATAATTTAGAACTAGAAAAAATTCAAAATGGACTGTATCTATATAAAAAAGAAAATTCTTATTTCTTGATAAACTCAATTGAGTTATTTAAAAACTATGTACTTAAAAATTTAGAAGCAACCACAATTGAATCAACTCCGCTTTTGATTAGTATTCCGCTCAAATGTACTCGTGAGTTAAAAAACAAAGAGCTTAGTCAATTTGAAAAACATGGTTTTGAAATTGATAAAATTAATGATTCATACTATATGCTTCGAAGTATACCTACTTTTATAGAAAAATTCTTTGTTGCTCCTGCCATTATCCAATATTTTGCCAGCCAAATGGATTTTAATGTCAATTCTCTACTAACTGACCAATTATTCTTAGAAGAAATCACCAAACAGATTAATTCTCAAGAAGTCTTAAGCCTAATATCTCAATGTGATGAATTAGAAGATAAAATAATGATAAAACTTAGCCTTAATCTTTTTAAATGAAAAAAATTATTATTATTTCTGGAGCTACTGCGACAGGAAAAACCCAACAAGCCTTGAGTTTAGCTAGTCGTTTTAAAGGGCATATTGTTAATTTTGACTCTTTGCTCTTTTATAAAGAACTCAATATCGGAACTGCAAAACCAACTTTAGAAGAACGTAAAAATATCCCTCATCATTTAATAGATATAGAAAGTGCTAAAAACCCTATTCATGCGGCGGGTTTTGTTGAGAAAGCTAAAACAATTATTCAAGAATTGCATCAAAAAAAGAAAATAGTATTCCTGGTTGGAGGTAGTGGCTTTTACCTACAAGCTTTAATTAATGGAATGTACGACTCTGTAACTACACCTAAAGAAATAATTCAAAGATCCCAAGAGCTTTATGAAACAAAAGGCATTAAACCTTTCCTTGAGGTCTTAAAAGAAAATGATAATAAATCTTTTGAAACACTTCATGCTAATGACCACTACAGGGTACGGCGAGCGGTTGAACATTTCTGGTCAACTGGAATTCCGTTCTCGATTGCTCAGGAAGAGATGAAGAGCAATTCTGATGAACTTGAATGGAAAAAGCAAGGCTGGGATATTTTTCATTGTTATCTAGAAATCCCTAAATCAAAACACCTCCCTATTATTTATCAAAGGACAAAAAATATGATCCATAATGGACTTATTGAAGAAGTTCGAAATCTTCTTAAAACGCAATTTGATGGTAGTGAAAAACCACTACAATCAATTGGATATAAAGAAGTTATTCAATATCTCAATGGTGATTTAACATCAGTTGAGGAATTGGAAGAAATGATCAATATTTCGACTCGTAGATTAGCAAAAGCTCAACGAACATGGTTTAAAAGTAAAGAGAAAGAGCAGTTTAATCCTTTAAGCGATGAGGAAGAGATAATTAAAAATGTCGAAAAATTTCTAAATCTTTAATGACTTTTCTTTTAGAGTTTCAATAGCTGTCTCAAATTTATGATGTTTTGGAAAAAATACTTTTAACTTCTCTATGATTTTTTCAACTGTAATACTTTGATTATCCAATAGAATACGTGAAAACTCTTCCGCAATCATGAAAACTGCTGTCAAAGGAGAGAGATCTGTACCAGGAGATTGGTTGAATCCAATTCCATTATAAGTTCCATGATGTTGTTTAATAATAATATCTGCCCCCATCGGATATCGGGGATATTTTTGAGTTATTTCTGCTGCTAAAACAGCATGACGTAAGATTAAATCTTTTTCTGATTTATCTAAATCGGCATGGTTCAGCTCTTCTTGGCCATGAATCTTTGCCAACTTATCGTCTGTAAACACAATATCGTGGAAAAAAGTAACAAATGTTAATTTTTGCTTTTGCTCACTAGTTCCCCATTCCATATGGTCGATGATATGATAAGAAATATAAGTAGCAATTTGAGAGTGTTTAAATATATAACTGGAAGCATTTGTTGAAATAAACTTAATAAAGTTTTTAAAGTCAGAAATATTGGATATGGCCTTGAATGTTTCTGCAACCGCCGTATCAGCAATTTTCACTGTGTCTTCAGTTATTCCATATTTTTGAATTTGATGAGCAATCACCTCACGTGCCCCCTCCAGAGATTGAAATTTTTTATCCTCAGTTTGAGCTTCTTTCATTTTCTTGATTATTTTTTCCGTAAAATAATTAACAAACTTTTTTCTCATACCAGTTAAAACATACAAGCTTTTCATATTGCTTTTCATAAGCTTTTCGATTTCATTTTTATCTAATTTTTTATTAGCATCAAATACCTTAAAGTAAACAGCATCTCCTGGTTCTCCACTTCCTGAACTACGACGAAAAATATCACAACAACATGTTTCTAAAAGGCTAAAATAAAAAGTGGGAATAGCATAAAATTCAGAAATAATATCCCGATTCATTTCTTTTTGGGATATCCCCAAAAGTTTAGCACAAATCGCGATAATGTCTTTAATATCAAGTTCTGGGTCTATTACTGTTCCATATAACTCATAGCCTTTATCCTTGGTGAGAATAATCAAGGCAGTTTCTACTTTATTCTCACCAAGCCATGTATGAAGTGCTTTTGCTACTTCTACATCACCTATTTTATCGACGGTTATAATCAAATTGATATTAACAATATTCTTTAATAATTCGATTGCTTCAGCATAGCTTCTTCTAACAATAACATCACTTCCAACAAAAACATTCATGTTAATGTTAAAGATATTCTCCATAGAACTATTATTCATTATTAAAAGTGAATTACTCATTTTTGGGAATTTTTACCCTGTTATATAGCCTATATCGTCTTTTTAGATTATAAATTAAATTATGAAACTACAGCAAAGACTTAAAATTATTATAATATCCGACGGAACTGGTGAAACAGCTTCTTCGTTAGTCAGGGCTGCAATGGAGCAATTCCACGATAAAGATATATATTTTACTCGCTATAAAAATGTACGCTCAAGCGAACAACTAAAAAATATTTTCGAAGAAAATTCTAAAGACTATCACCTAATTGCTCACACCTTAGTTTCAGATGAATTAAGGCAATACATTCTTGAGCTCGCTAAACAATATCATGTTAGGACTATTGACCTTATTGGACCTATGTTAGCAGCACTATCAAATACATTTGAAATCGAGCCTGATAATGTACCTGGGAAGCTACATCAAGTTAATGAGCGTTATTTTAGAAGAGTTGCTGCTATCGAATTTACCATGAATCATGATGATGGACGTAATCTGGAAAACCTCAATGAAGCGGATGTAGTTTTAGTCGGTATATCAAGGACCTCCAAAACACCTTTATCATTATACCTATCTTTAGAAGGTTTAAAGGTTGTTAACCTACCCCTTATCCAAGGCATGAAAATACCCTCGAAGCTTTTTGAAATTGACCAAAGAAAAATTTTTGGTCTGACCATTGATCCCGAGGCACTTCAACAAATACGTTCTAATCGTTTAAGCCGCTTAGGCGTAAATCAAAAAGAAGATACCTACTCCACCATGGATAAAGTTATAGATGAAATTGAATGGGCCAATCAATTTTTTAAAGAAAATAAACGCTGGCCCGTTTTCAATGTAACCAACAAAGCGCTGGAAGAAACTGCCAGTGAAATAATTAAACAAGTCAATAATCGTAAAACTAATCGATTTATTAAAGGGTGACTATACTATTCAAGAAAAAGCTTTTTATTCTCTTCTATAGTGAATTGAATTCTTTTTTCTGTGCCTAACATTGGATCAAAAATCACAGCCTCATGATTTCCAGCAGGAATTCTCATGTTTTGTACCGGAAGTTTTTCTTCAATTTTTTCACCATTAATATTCATTCGCATTATAGTACCGGTACCATAATTGAGAGAGGTTGTGAGTAAACCAATTTTTTCTTGCTGCATCGGTGGAATTGTAATTTGCTCCACTGGTTTTTGAGCTGTTAGAGCAATATTAACAATATATGGCTTATAACCCTCTAATATGACTTTCAACTGAACTGTTTTATTAATTGGAGTATCAATTCCAGAAATGGAATATGATACTGCATTTCCATTTAGAAAAATTTCAGCCAATGGATCTAAACCCGAAAGTAAAATTTTTCCTGTTTCAACATCCTCTAAATTTTTACTTGAACCTGGGATTGAAGAAACATTACGTGCTGGAGCGTTGCCTAAGTACCTAGAAATATCTACACCTGTTAAATCATAAAACATCTCGGGCTTTAAATAGGCGAAGGCACATATTGCGGCAACAAGGCCAAAAACTCTGCCAGAATTTTTTGGCTTCTTCTTTTCTTTTTTCATTATATTCGTATTAGTAATGCGAGTATTGCCTCCCGCTTTTTTTACCACTTGCTGTCTTTTAATTGACGTATTTGTTTTTTCAGAGGAACCCGTCTTATTCAAAGCTGCACTGACTTCCGAAGCAGACTGAAGAGCAATACCGGCAGGAGGATTGGCTTCAAAATTGAATTCCAATTCTTCCTTAGCACGAGAGACGATCTCTTCTTTCGGTTGTCCGGCTTTTGCTCCACTCTCACCTTTTTTTAGCTCAGCCAAATAGGGCCTTATGTCTATTTTCCCATATTCAGCAAGCTGGAGTTTATCTTTTTGAATTTCTTCTTTAAATAATTCTTTGGCAAAATAACTTAAATCAGTTGAATTAAAATCGGGATAATTAGCATAAAGAAATTTAACCAGTGCTCTATTTAACTGGTCCATATCCTTATAACGATTATTGCGATCTTTACTTAATGCTTTTAAAACGATTTCATCTAATTCCTTAGGTACATTTGGATTTATAGATGAAGGAGGCGCCACTTTACAAGCTTGAATCTGTTTTAAAACAGCTAAGTCATTGGCAGCTGTAAAAAGCTTACGGCTACATAGTAACTCCCACAGAGTTACTCCCACCGCAAACTGGTCATAACGATGATCGAGTTGCTCACCTTCTAAATATTCAGGCGCTAAATAAGATAGTTTACCCTTAATAGTTCCAGCTTGAGTCGCTTCACTATTTGTGTCCGCCTTGGCAATACCAAAATCTATAACTTTGATCGCGCCATCATAAGTTAGCATAATATTATGTGGAGAGATGTCTCTATGAACAATATTAAATTTGTCACCAGATAACTTTTCTGTGAAAGTATGTGCGTAATGCAGGCCCTGGCATACTTGAGAAATAATATAAACAGAAATTTCAACTGCAAAGACATAGTTTCTCGCCTTAAGTCTATCAAGGTATTGCTTAAGATTAGCACCATCGACATATTCCATTGCTGTATAAAGTTGGCCATCAACTGTACCGTAATCATAAGTTTGAGCAATGTTTGGGTGAATAAGTCCAAAAGCCACTTTTAACTCATCCATAAACATTTGCTTAAATGCTTCATCTTTTGAAAACTGCTCCTGAACCATTTTTATAGCGACTATTTTAGCCGCTTGTTCCCCTAGATAACGAGCACGACAGATTTTGGCCATTCCCCCATCAACTAGGTGATCTAAAATAAGATAGCGCCCAAATCTTCTAAAATTTTGAGACATAAAATATTACCTCAAGGACTTATCGGTAATATAGATAAAATCTTAAAGCTCAAATTGAGACTATAAGGAAATACTATGTATTTGAATTTAACGACTAAAGCTCCAAGAAAGTTTGTTTAAAACCAGGCACAGCAATATAAACATACCTCCATTTAATGGATTTTTCCTGAGAGCAACAAAATC
>CALFYV010000226.1 GCA_937952395.1 uncultured Bacteriovoracaceae bacterium
ATGTCACAATCCTAAGGCCGATGGAAACCCTTGTTTGCTTTGTAATTCATGTAAATCCATGGGTGATGGTTCTTCTATGGATTTTGTCGAAGTGGATGGAGCTTCAAATAATAGCGTGGAAAATATTCGCTCACTTATTGAGAATGTTCAGTATTTACCAACTAAGGGTGATTATAAAGTTTATGTTATCGATGAAGTGCATATGCTTTCCATTAGTGCTTTTAATGCTTTGTTAAAAACACTAGAAGAACCTCCTGCTCATGTTGTTTTTATTTTTGCGACAACAGAAGCTGAAAAAATTCCTCAAACAATTTTATCTCGTTGCCAGCGTTTTGATTTTAAAAATGCTTTAGTTGAAGATATTGAGGGGCATTTAAAAAGAATTTCTAAGGTTGAAAAAATTGAATTTGAAAGTGATGAAGTTGTGACGATTTTAGCACAGAAGGGTCAGGGCTCTTTTCGAGATGCTTTATCTCTATTAGATCAAGTTTTAGCACTTGCTGATGATAATAAAATTACTGAGAGCACTTTAATTCAATCTTTGGGGGTGGCTAGACTTTCTGCCATAAAAAACCTTGTTTCTTCTATGCTCGAAGGACATTTAGGTAAAATGACAGAGGTTTATGAAAAAATTATTCAAGAAAATGTGGAAGTTAAAAATATTGCTCACCAAATACTCGATCATTTATATTTAATTATTCAACACATCGATGAGCCTGAAATTATTTATAAAAAAGAGTTAGTCAAAAGTCAGTGCTTAGATCAAATAAGTATTTCAGAATTATTTTGGATTTATGAGGGATTAAATAGAGATTTTGAATGGGCGCTTACTTCGTTGAGTCCGGTTAAGGTGATGGAAGTTGTTTTAAAGAAATACACTTTAAGAAAAGTTGTTTTGAAATCTAAAGATACCATGATTGATTCTACGCTTAAAAAAAAAGAATTGATTAAGCCTAAGAAAAAAACATGGCTAGACTTTGTTACCTATCTTAAGGAAAATGCCCCTGGTATTTTGGCCAACTTAGAAAGAGGAGATAAGTTGCAAGAGCCGTATTTTACGGATACAACTTTTTCTTTAACGATTGGTTTTGCAGATGAGAGTAAAGTTTTTTATGATTTTTTTCAAGATAAAGAAGTTGTTTTCAAATTAAAAGAACATATTGGTTCTTTTTTTGAGGTTAAGGCAAATCAGATAGATTTAAAGTTTATTTTATTAGCAGAAAAAGAAAAAAATGAAACAAACTTCCAGAGTATTGTTGAAAAAGAAGAAGAGATTATCAACAAAGAAAAAGAGGATTTAAAAGAGAGTTTATTAAATCATCCTAATGTAACAAAATTAGAAAAAGAATTTAACGCAAAAGCAGATAAGGTAATTTTAAATAAATAATGAGGTTTTATGAAAAACTTAATGAAACAAGCTCAACAAATGCAGTCAAAGTTATCCACACTTCAAGGAGAATTAGCCACAAGGGAAATCGAAGCGAGTTCTGGTGGTGGGATGGTAAAAGTTAAAGTAAATGGCAAACAAGAGCTTTTAGAAATTAAAATCAATAAAGAATGTGTTGATCCTGATGATATTGAAATGCTGGAAGAGCTGGTTAAAACTGCAGTTAATCAAGCTATGAAAGAATCTTCTGACATGGTCACGAATGCGATGTCAAAGATAACAGGTGGATTGAACATACCAGGACTTTTCTAAATGGAACTTCCTGCTCAATTAAAATCTGTTCAACATTTTTTTACTAAGTTGCCAGGCGTAGGAGAAAAGACTGCTCTTAGACAAACTTTAAATATTACCAATTGGTCTCAACAAGAAAGAAGTCTTTTTGCTCAGGCTCTAGAGAGTTTAAATACATTAAAAAAATGTCAACAATGCTCATTGTTTTCAGAAGATAATTTATGTTTTTATTGCCAGGATGAAGCTCGTATCAGCTCTTCTTTTATTTGTGTAGTTGAAAATATTAGTGATTTTATGGCGATAGAAAAAAGTGGAAACTATAAAGGATTATATCACGTTTTAAGTGGTGTTTTAAATCCATTAATGGGGATTGGACCAGAGGAAATTAACATTCCTGCTCTAAGTAAGCGCATTGAATCAGAGAATATAAGAAATGTTATACTCGCGATCAATCCATCGGTTGAAGGGGACGCAACTTGTTCATATATTCGTCAAAAAATTCCTTCTCACGTAAAAGTGGAAAGAATTGGCTTTGGAATCCCAATGGGTGGAACTTTAGAATACTTAGATTCTTTAACTATCACAAAAGCACTAGAAAATAGGAAGTCTTTTTCATGAGAAACAGTTTACCAGACCTATTAATAGAGTTTTTTTCTCGTAATGATTTTTTGCAAGACCAGTTTGTTTTTATTTCGCGCAGAGATGGTCATTTGCTCTATAGTAATCAAGATAAATCCTCTTCTCAGTCTGCTGCGGCACTGATGAGTGGTTTATGGCAAGCAGCACAAGCGTTGGTTAATTTTATTCCCAGCGATAATCAGGGTGATTCTTTCAGACTAACTTATGACACATCCTCTAAGGGCCTTTACATATGCCCCATTATCGTCCACAAAGAGGAATATTATTTGGGAGTCTCTTATGCGGGTGTTTTGAACCCAGGACAATTAAAGCAAAATATTAAGCACACGGCCTTGCGTTTAAGTGATTTTATCAATAAGAATGTTGGGGCCATAAAGGTAGAAGTAGATAAAGGTGAAACGTATTTGTTTCAGGAAATATCAGATGAAGAAATGGATAGAATTTTTCCATATAATTGAGAGTGAATATGTCTTTTGTTAATTACCACACAAAAGAAGTAAATTGTAAGATTGTTTATTACGGACCAGGTTTGGGCGGTAAGACGACTAATATCCAGTATGTTTATCAAAAAACAAGTTCTGATAACAAGGGTCGAATGGTAACTTTAAACACAGAAAATGAAAGAACTTTGTTTTTTGATTTTCTACCCTTAGACCTTGGAGAAATCCGAGGTTTTAAAACTCGTTTTCATCTCTACACTGTTCCTGGCCAAGTTTTTTATGAGTCTAGTCGTAAGCTTATTTTACGTGGCGTAGACGGGGTGGTTTTCGTAGCTGATTCTCAGGTAGAAAAAATGGAAGCCAATCTTGAAAGTCTTGAAAGTTTAAAATTGAACCTTACGGACCAGGGGTATGAATATGAAAGCTTACCTATAGTTATGCAATGGAATAAAAGGGATTTGCCCAATATTGTTTCGACTTCTGAATTAAGTAAAAAATTAAATCCTTTCAAATTCCCTGAATTTGAATCTATTGCAGCAGAGGGTGAGGGTGTTTTTGAAACATTAAAAATGATTAGTAAGTTAGTATTGTTAAATATTAAAGGTGGATTGGATTAGATTTGGGAGAATTTATGACTAAGCAAATGAAATTAAAAAAGAAGCAATTAGAAACGTTGAAATTAAAATTAATTGATGAAAAGAACAGACTTATATTCAATGGAGTCGCTCATGACGATATTATCTGTTCTCAAGATGAAATCAGTGATGAAGTTGATAAAGCTAATGCTGATGTAACAAGTTCTGAAAGATTACGTTTTCGTAATAGAGAAGTTTTTTATTCAAAAAAATTAGAGCAAGCCTTACAAAGAATGCAAACAGGTGAGTATGGTGATTGTGTTGATTGCGGAGCTCATATTCGTTATGAAAGACTTTTAGCAAGACCTACAGCCGATCTGTGTATTCAATGTAAAGAAGAAGCAGAAAGAGACGAGTCTTCTAATTTTATTGCCAGACAATCAAAGTCACTTGGTCGGGCCATTAATTTGGTTTCAAATATTTAGGTTTTTTGTGGCAAATGCTATGAAAATTGGAGTTATTGGTGGCTCCGGTATTTACGATCTCTCCTTTGTTGAGTTTGTTAAAGAGCATAAAATCAAAACTCCGTTTGGATCACCTTCTGATGTTATTTCTGAATTAAAAATTAATAATTCATCTTTTTATTTTTTGCCAAGACACGGTAAGGGTCATCGTATTTCTCCTTCTGAAATTAATTATTGTGCTAATATTTACGCTTTAAAAAAGTTGGGTGTAAATTATCTAATTTCTATTTCGGCTGTTGGTTCACTTAAAGATGATTACCCTCCTGGTACTTTTGTTTTGCCCGATCAATTTATTGATTGGACTAAAGGGTTAAGGCGTAGGAGTTTTTTTGGTGAGGGTATGGTCGGACATGTTTCGGTTGCCTTGCCTGTTGAAAAAAGCTTACAACAACTAATTTATCAGAAAGCGAAAGAGCTCAAGTTAAATGTTTGTAAAGATGGATCTTATTTATGCATAGAAGGGCCGCAGTTTTCAACCAAGGCGGAGTCGAATTTTTATAGAAGTTTAGGTGCAGATGTTATTGGTATGACAAACGTACCAGAGGCATATTTGGCAAAAGAAGCTGGTATGGCCTATGCAACCATTGCCATGGTGACTGATTTTGATGGTTGGAAAGAGGTTCATGTTAATCTTGATGAAGTGATGAAAACAATGCAAGGAAATTATAAAAATGCTCAAATGTTATTAAAATTTTTGATTCCAAGCCTTACACAAGAAGATATTTCTTATAAAACAGAAAATCAAAATTCAATTATGACAACACCCAAGCATTTAACGGATAAACATAATGAAATAAAGAATGTTATACTAAGTTAATGCAAGAATACACAAAACATTACTCAGTCTTAAAAAACGAGATCATAAAATTTTTTTCAGAGTCACCCAGTGCTTCAGAATATTATGCAGATCTTACCTTTGGTGGCGGGGGGCATAGTTTTGCTATCGCCAATACTTTTCCTAGTTCAATAATTTATGCAACAGATCAGGATGAGCAGGCTTATAAAAACGGTCTCGCTTTAATTGAAAAAAATAATCTGGCTCATAGAATTCATTTGAAAAAAACAAATTTTGAAAATTTTTATAATTGGATTCATGGTGAAAATTTAAGAATAAAATTTAAAGGTATCGTTATTGACCTAGGCGTTTCTTCACACCATTTTGATGATGCCGAAAGAGGTTTCTCATTTCGAAAGGAAGCTCGTTTAGATATGAGAATGAATATAGATGATAAAGATTCTTTGACAGCGTATGATATTATAAACAGTTTTGCAGAAGAGGATTTAGCTAATATTTTTTTTGAGTATGGAGAAGAGCGATTATCTCGAAGAATAGCGGCAAATATTATAGAAAAAAGAAAAACCGAAGTTATTGAGACAACAACACAATTGGAAGATATTGTTTTTCATTCATACTCGAAGAAATATAGGTTTTCCAAGACTCATCCAGCAACGAGAGTTTTCCAAGCTCTTCGCATTTACATAAATAGAGAATTAGAAGTGTTAGAACAAAGTATACCAAAACTGTTTGATTTACTTGATAAGGGCGGTAGGCTTGCTATTATAAGTTTTCACTCGCTTGAGGATAGAATCGTCAAACACCAGTTCAAAAAAATCTACCAATCTAATAGAGAATTAGTTAAAATATTAACTAAGAGACCCATGATTCCAACTCAAGAAGAGTTAGAAGAAAACAATCGATCGCGCAGCGCGAAACTAAGAGTCATAGAAAAAACCACGGAGGGTTAATGGCCGTCAGAAGAAAGCTAAAAAAAGAAACTAACCTAAACAAATTCTTACGTTCAAAAGCATTTCCCATAACTGTATCTTTTTGCTTATTAGGTTTTTGTTTTGTTTTAACTAGGATGAAGCGAATTGAACAAGATTATGCTTATAACGATATAAGAAAGAATCTGTTAGAGGTTTCTGGAAAAATTAAAGAACTTAGAGCTGAAAAAGCAGAACTTTTATCGATTAAAAATCTAAGAGAAATTGCCAAGAACTATAAACTTAAAGAACCAGACCATAATCATATTATTTTAATACCATAATGAAAGCAAAAATTGTTTTAACATTTATTGTTTTTATTCTTCTTTTCTCAAGTGTCATTATTAAAGCATTTTACGTCCAAGTTATTAATCGTAGTAATTTATTGGCCTATTCGGAGTCACAGTTTATTAGAAAAGTAACGAGGTATCCAAAAAGAGGGCAGATATTAGATCGAAATAAAAATCCTCTTGCGATCAATGTAAAGACATATGGAATTTTTGCTATTCCTAAAAATATTAAAAATACCAGATCAACTCTTTTAAAACTTTCAAAAATAATACCCTCTCTAAGTTTTCAAGAAATGTATAAAAAAATTAAAAATCGCTCAAAATATACTTGGATATCAAGAAAAGAAAAACTAGAACCAGCACAGTTAGAACAAATTGAAAAATTAGAAGGTATTTATCTTGAAGAGCAAGCCAGTCGTCTTTATCCAAACAACGAACTAGCATCCCAAATTTTAGGATTTGTTGGAGTTGATAATGCTGGTTTATCAGGTATTGAGTATTTCTTTGATAAGAAACTTAAAGGTGAAGCCCAAATTATAAAATATTTAAAAGACGCAAAGGGAAGACCAATTAAGCTTGAGAGCAAAGATTCTCACCAGAGTTCTGAAGATATTGTTCTATCAATTGATAAAGACATACAAGCTGCTCTTGAAAAACACTTAAGAGAAGGAGTTGAGAGCTCCAAGGCCCTAAGCGGTGGTGCCGCTGTAATGGATGTCGAAACTGGAGAGATTTGGGCAATGGCCAATTATCCATCATATGATCCCAACAATATTGGCGATTCGAAGCCGCATCAAAGAAAGCTTTCTTTTGTTAGTGATCCATTTGAACCCGGTTCAGTATTTAAAACATTTACAATTGCTGCTGCTTTGGAAAATAAAATTGTACGTCCTGATACAAATTATTATTGCGAAAAGGGACAATTGCAAGTTAACAATCACATTATTAGCGAAGCTGATACGGCAAAGGTTTATGACTGGTTATCTGTTTCTGATATCCTTGCCCATAGTTCTAATATTGGTACAACGAAAATTGCCTTTGATCTTACTTTCCAAAAGTTAAAATTATTTTTAGCAGAGCTTAATTTTGGTCAAAAAACAGGAATTGAATTGCCAGGAGAATCACGAGGAATACTAACAAGCGATCCTGAGGTTAGTGCACTAACTTTAAGCAATATAAGTTTTGGTCAAGGCATCGCAACAACAGCGATTCAGATTCTTTCGGGGTATTCGGCTATTATCAACGGAGGAATATATGTGAATCCGACGTTGATAAAAAATTCGAAACCAGTAAAAACTAAGATTTTATCTAGGGACGCTGCAGACAAGGTTGTAAAAATGTTGATTCAGGCAGTTGAGGATGGTACTGGCCAAAATGCCAAGATACCACATTTCGTTATCGCAGGAAAAACCAGTACCGCTCAAAGAGTTTCGGAAGAAGGTGGCTATAAAGGATATGTTCCAGGGTTTGTTGGTTTTCCTATCAATGTAAAAAGAAAATTTGTCGTTTACGTTTATGTGGATAACCCAGAGGGTAAGTATTATGGTGCTCAAATTGCAGCGCCTATATTTAAAAAGATAACTGAATACATTCTCTATAAAAATAAAGAGTTTCATCAAATGGCAAAACTAGATGCAAATCAAGAAAATAAAACGATTGATCGTGTCAAGACAGGAGCTTCTTCAGTCTCCAAGGCAGCGATAGGAATTATTCCCAGTTTTATCGGATTAGATAAAAGATCTGCTAGGCAGCTGGCTGAGAAGCATAAGTTAGATATTAAAAGCAAAGGTTTTGGTATTGTCAGTCAGCAATATCCTGAAAGTGGTACTATGGTGAATCAGAAGACCATTTCACTTTATTTCACACCTCCTAAATATGAATAAAAAAGATATTTTAACAAAGTTAAAAGGATATGTTTTATATGAAAACATTAAATCTGTTCAAATTGACAATGTTGAATGGAAGGCAGAAATTTCGAATAAAAATACAGCACTCTTTTATAATTTAAGTGATTCTCTTTTGGCCCAAGATGCTTTTTATAATCGAATAAAAAGCTCATGCTACGGAGTGCTTATAACAGATTTTTTTGATGAAAAAATTAAAAAAATTTCAAACGTTATTATCATAAAACCAGATTCATGGCTTGTGGCACAGAAGATACTTTGTGATATTTTTTATCCTATAAAAGGTAAATTAAAATTAATCGGCATAACAGGAACTAATGGCAAAACAACTACAGCGGATCTTATTCGACAGTTGGTTGAGCAAGTGATGCATAAAGCATTTGTTGTAGGCACCTTGGGCATTACAAACAACACTGGTGTTATTTTTGAAACAGGCTTAACGACTCCCCCCTATATTTGGAATCGACAATTTATTCATAAATATCAAGATGATTATGATGTGGCCATTTTTGAAGTCAGCAGTCACGCACTTGTTCAAAAAAGAATTTTCAAATTAGATTTTGACTATGTTATCTGGACCAGTTTTTCACAAGATCATTTAGATTATCACAAAACAATGAGTGAATACTTTGAAGCAAAACGACTTATTTTAAACTATTCAAAACATCCAGTTATCGTCTCTGGCAAAGCACATAATATTTTTTCAAAATTAAAACCACAAGAGTATGAAATTGCACGGAGTTTTGAAGAAATTACTTTAAAACAAATAATACCTCTCTTTTTTGAAAGCAAATTTAATCAAAATAACTTCGAGTGCGCCTACCATTGTGTTAAGTTACTCTATCCCTCATCAAAGATAAGTTTATCAAGCTTAAAACCGCCTCCTGGTCGGTTTAATGTTATTGAGTGGAAAAAACGGAAAATTATTATTGATTTTGCACATACTCCAGATGCTCTTTTAAATATCGGCGGTGCAATTAAGAGTATTTATGTAGACTCTAAAATAATAACAGTTTTTGGTTGTGGAGGAGACAGAGATAGAAGTAAGAGAGTATTAATGGGTAGAGCAGTTAGTCAATTCAGTTCATTTGTATACCTGACCAATGATAATCCTAGAAATGAAAATCCCGAGCAAATAGTTTCTGATATTATTCCAGGCTTAGAGGTAGAATATCAAGTAATTCTATCAAGAAAAGAGGCTATTAAAAATGCCTTAGACAAATCACAAGAGGGAAATATTATTTTAATAGCAGGGAAGGGGCATGAGAGTTATATTTTAGTTAAAGATGAAAAAATCCAACATTTAGATGAAGCTGTTGTCAGGGAATATATAAAGAAACATCATGATTAATGCTAGCTATATAAAAAATTTAAAGTCTTTCATTTCAAGTAATTTTGAATTACCAGAAAATTGGATTAATTTTTCAACAGATACACGCACCTATGCAGATGGGATGTTTGTAGCTATATCTGGTGAAAAGTATAACGCTGTTAATTTCTTAGGAAAAGTTATCGAGAAAGGATGTAAATGTATTGTTTATAGCAATGGAGAAATGAATAATAAAATTATTAAAGAAATAAGTAAAAATAATGGTGATGTCCAATTTATAAAAGTTTCTGATAGTGTCAAATTTTTACAAGAAATAGCGAGCGTACAAACAAAGAATTGGCAGCAAAATGGTAATTTAGTTTTTGGAATCTCTGGCTCCAATGGTAAAACAACTCACAAAGAGATGATTTTTCATATACTAAATCAGTTATTTCCAAATCAAGTCATAAAAACACTTTCAAATAATAATAATCACCTGGGAGTGCCGTTGACATTGCTATCGCTCAATCCAAACACAAAATATGCGGTAGTTGAATTTGGAAGTAACCACCCAGGAGAAATGAAAACGGTATGTGATATCGCCATGCCTAAAGTTGGAATAACAACAAATATTGGAAGCACACACATGGAGTTTTTTCCAACCATTGAAGATGTTTTTATTGAAGAGGCTTATATATATAAAGTTGTTATGCAACAAAATGAAAATGAACGAATATTTCTTATCAATCAAGATGACGAGCAGTTACAAAAACTAGAGTCAGCCAAAGGCGTTTATCGATACGGACATAAAGGAAATTTAGACAATCAAGTTTCTGTTACGAGTGAACATGCGGAAATAGTGTTTAAAGGAAAAAAAATTCGCTTAACCAATGAGAAGTTAACAGGAGAGCATAATTTTTATAACTTGTCTGGGAGTGTTTTATTATGTCTCTATATTTTCCCTGATAAAATCACCGAGATTACCAAGGCAGCGATGAGCTTCACGCCATCAATGAACAGATCCCAATGGATAGATTTCGAAGATTTAAAAATATTTCTTGATGCCTATAATGCTAACCCTTCTTCAATGAGATTATCTGTTAAGGGGTTTGTGGATTATTTACCAAAGTTAAAAGCTTTACCAAAAGACTGCTGCGCTATAATTGGCAGTATGCACGAGTTGGGAGAGCTGTCTCCATCTTTACATCAAGAGCTTGGCTCATATTTAAATTCACTTGGTTTGGCTAAAGTTATTTTTGTAGGTAAATTTGCTCAAGATTTTGCCAAGGATTATAGGGGTAGCTACGAATGCTTTGATAATATTACCGATTTTAAATTACAGGCTTTTGCCGAACATAAAAAAAAGTATAAAGTCTTCTTCATTAAAGGCAGTCGTTCTTTACAACTCGAGTCATTAATAGATATAACTATCTGAATTAAGGATTCATCATGTTATATCATTATCTCTATCCTCTCAGCGAGAGCTTAAGCGCGTTTAATCTGTTTCGTTATATTACGCTTCGCTCCTTTTTGGCCTTTATTTTGGCTTCAATTATTTCTATGCTTTGGGGCAAGAAATTTATTGGTTACATGCGTGATAAGCAATTTGGACAATTTATCAGAGATTTAGGGCCTGAAAGCCATAAAAAGAAACAAGGAACCCCAACGATGGGTGGAATTTTTATTATTGGCTCGATTCTTTTAACTTGTTTAATCGTTGGTAATTTTAATTCATGGCCCTTTTTATCATGCCTTATAGTTCTTGTTTCTTATTTCTCTCTGGGCTGGCTTGATGATTATTTGAAAGTTTTAAAGAAAAACAGTGATGGGGTTTCAGGAAAAGCAAAACTTTTATGGCAGTTTGCTACCTCGGCTTTGTTAATCTATTTTTTAATAAAAAATGAAATTATGGATGGCACACTCTATCTCCCTTTCATAAAAGAACCAGTCTATGATCTTGGCTTGTGGTACACGGCTTTTGCTTCTCTAGTTATAGTTGGTTCAAGTAACGCCGTAAATTTAACTGATGGCCTGGATGGCTTGGCAATCGGCCCGATTGTGACAAGTGCTGCAACACTGGGTTTATTATCC
>CALFYV010000227.1 GCA_937952395.1 uncultured Bacteriovoracaceae bacterium
TGGAGTAACAGGGTTAATAGAGTTTTGTGCTCCTGTTTCAATTCTAGGGTTATCCCCACAACTGTGAAAAAGGGCGAAGCTCAAGAGCAAGGTCAGTATAAATAAATTTTTCATAGTTTAAGCATAATACATTTTACTCTTTGACACATATGGTTATTTTCAAATTTGAAAAATCTTGTTTCACAAGTGAAAAATGACTGCAAAAAGCGAGTTAAGTGCTCTTTATTGGTCAAAGAACATAACCAAATAAAGGAGGCTTTATGCGCCAATTGATTTTTTTGCTCTTAGTTTTTTCATGCTCAGGTGAGTTTAAACAACCCGATGCCAATCTTATGGCCGAATATTATGCCGATAGTGATGGAGACTTTATTATTGATGGCCTGGATCCCTCAGTGGGGGAGGTTAATTTTCCTTATCCGACTATTAGCAATACAGATTTGAGTATTTTTGATTTGGACGGGAAATTAACCAAGAAATGGGCCCAGGATAAGAAAGCTTCTCATTTTTTCCAAGAGCAGATGGCCTTGGATATTTTACTTAATAAAAGTGAAATTTATTTTAATGAAGCCTTGAGTTTTCATCCCATTATTAATTTTGATGAATCTATTAAAAATGAGTTGATATTTTCTTGTAAGGAAAAAATTGAACATCTGCAAATTCATGCCAATATGGTTTGGCATAAAGAAAATTATTTCCAAGATTTAACACAAATTGATTTTGAATTAAGCACACTTAATCCAGCAAATGTAAATCAAGTTATTGGAAATTACTCACTTGATAGCTTTCAAGATGAGCTAAAAATAGATTTTAAAGATATCACTTGTGAAAGAGTTAAAGAAATTTTTTCTTATCCCATGTTATTAAAACTCAACAATATGACGATGAAAACGGCCCAGAGAGCAGATATTGCCCTCTCAGAGTTAAATTTAGATAAAGAAACAGTACGTTTTTCTACTGTGGAAGCTGAAGAATTTAAGGTCAAGTATTTCCGTATTCTAGGAACATTAGAGAATGTACAAAAAGATGAACAAAATTATTTAGATTTATTAGAAGTTGAGCGCAATCAGGATTTTAATATAAGAAAAGAAGTTGTTGCGGAAAACTTGATATTAATTTGGAAATCTAATAAGGCCCAATTACCCCATCGCTACGACAGCATTAAGTCTTTAGAAAAAAATCAATTAAATCTAACCAGCTGGCAACCTAGAAACAAAATAGAAATTTTTGATAATGAGAGTCTACGTTTTCGTATTATTTTATCTGATGTGATGAAGACTAAGCTTGTACCATATCCTCATAACGCACACTTCAGGTCCCAATGTGATCATTGTCGAGGTGCCAACTTCCAAGGTTGTGTTTATAACCGCATGAGTCCCAATGGATTAGAGGAGCTGGATATGAAAGAGCTTAAAGGCTCTCCCTTTAGAGTCACTGTTAAATATGCTCAGAAACAAAATGATACCGATGCCTTTGAAGAAATATTGCCGCGTTTTCAAATTATTGGGAAAAAACTCATTGCGGATTTTGTATTAAATAAGCAAAGAGAAATTAGTTTTGCCGATGTCGAACTCAAATTAGTTTGGAACGTAAAGTGGGGACAACTCACCAGTGTTTTTCATAGCTGGGGCAGTTGTGGAACTAATGGCTTTAATGGTGATTTAGGTTCTCACGCTGCAAATATTGAGTGGCATGCTGATTTAGAGCTCCTACAATTTTAAAATAGAAAGTTGGGTAATGGATTCATTTTTTTGTAAATGAATAGCGTTAATTCCCAACTCTCGTGCTGATTGTACGTGCCCAAGGGTATCATCGATAAAGAGAGTTTCAGCTGGGTTTAGATGATTTTCGCTTAAAACTAACTTAAAGATTTCAGGCGAGGGTTTTCTAAGCCCGACTTTATGGGAATAATAAACTTTGTCAAAAAGACCAAAGAAACTAGACTTAAGTTTATAAGAATCTAAGATTTCTTCAAAATACTTTTCATGCAGTTCATTGATATTGCTTAAAAGATATATTTTCTTGCCCTTTGCCTTGAGTTTTTTAAGCAACTCAATTCGCTCAAGTGGCAAATTTAAGATCATAGCATTCCAGCACTCAGAAAATGTCTTTGGATTTAATTGGCACGCATAATGTTGGTTGAAGCTCATCATGAACTCACTAGTTGTGATTTTCCCCACTTCATAGTCACTAAAAAACTTCAGTTGAGCTTCCTGGCCTAAAAAAAAGTCAGAAGCTATATCAGGCAGTGTTTTTTTAAACGCAGCTACCGTTTTTTGGTAGTCTAAATTAACAATCACGCCACCTAAATCAAAAATAACACTATTATATTGCATATAAACTATCTTAAGCACCAATGACGCAGTTGCCAAGCGGATCTGCGTATTTTTTCTAGACGCATCTATTCATAATCGCTACGATTACTCAACTATAAAAAAATGAATAGGGGGAGTCTATGAAAACAATTTTAGCGTTTACTTTAATGACAGGTCTACTGGCTTATGCGCAAGAAGATTTAAAGGCAAGATCTTGTCCTGAAAATATTGCAACTAGCTACTCGTGTTTGGTAAAAACTCAAACAGAAGATGGTGTAAATTTATCTTTTGATAATTTAAATGTTTCTGTTGATAAAAATTCAGAACCCATGCATCTGCGTTACCATTTTAATTTTGATGCATCTTCTAGACTAGTGTTTAAACTCAATAGCGCAGCCGTGGCAGAAGGAATTTCTGAAAATTGGGGCGAAGGTATTGCCCAGAGATTTATTCAAAAAGAAAAAGTTGTTTGCCGTAAAAATAAAATTGTTATTACGCAGAGAAATTTTTATTACACCATCGATAATAAATTAAAAAATATTGGAGAGTTCTTTGTAAACACTTATAATAACCTTTTTAAGTTACAAAAATCAGTTATCGAAGTTGCACCCAACGGGGATCTTTATATGAAGCTTAATACTTTTGGTTTCAATAAATCTGTTTATGAGTGTAAAGCGCTTTAACTAAAGAAAAAAAATATTGTTCAATAGAAAGCCAGCCTTTGCTGGCTTTTTTATTTCCAAAAATCGTCGCAGTATCAAACCATAAATTAATAAAAATCACTAGTTACAAAGTTTATTTCGGTATCATATCTTGCATGTACCTCTATAAGTCTTCTTGAATGAAGAGATTATTGAAAATAACTTAGTAGTGTGTTACACTACTAAAAGGAAAACTTAGTTTTGGCCAAGTTTAGATACGTTTTTTGGTTACGAGAGTTTTTGCGCTCTCAACAGAATCTTTTATTTGAATGGGATGAAGGGAATTCTGACAAGAGTGAGCAAAAGCATGGGGTCACTGCTGAGATGGTAGAGTCTTGTTTTAGAGACAACTTATTATGTGCTTTAGGAGAACAATATGAACCTGTTATCAGTGAAATTAGATATGGAATACTTGCAAAAGCAAAGACGGGAGAAATCCTTTTTGTATGCTTCGCCATCAGAGACCGAAAAATAAGACCTATAAGTGCAAGGAAAGCTAGTAAAAAGGAAAGGAAATTTTATGAAGAAGAAATATGTTAAACGATTACCTGAATATGATAAAGTGGAATTTGAAAGACAAAAGGTAAGAAAATCGAGAAAAATTGGAAGAAAGATGCCTACAAGCATTTCTTTACCTCCAGAAATAGTGGAAGAACTCAAGAACATCGCAGACAAAAAAGGAATTCCTTATCAAGTTCTTATGAGAAGCTTTATCCTAGAAGGGCTAGAGAAGTTAAAAAAATCTGCATAAAAAATCGTCCAAGCTTTTGACAGGCCTATAAAAAATTCAAATTTACTATTTCTGAAATCCGCGTTCTGACTCCGACGCACGATAATGTTTCTTATCATGCGTCGATTTAGCGTGTCCGTTTGACGTGTTTTTTTCGAGTATGGTCGTTTGGTAGCATAAATTTAAAGGAGGGTTCGTCGGAGAATGTATCTACGAAAATTCTTCTGTACTCTGGGCAATCGGATGCTGTTTTTATAATTGTGTGCATTTATAATGAATACTATACAGCTTTTACTTTTTTATTGAACTTTTTTTCTTCATAATAACATTCCAGCCAAATTATTTTTAGATTGACAAATATTCCCATATGTGGGAATAAATAAATGACAAGAATAAAAGCCACTCCGGAATTTGAAGCATGGCTTAAGAAACAAACGGAGAAATCAAAAATGCCCAAAGCAAAGACATTCAAAAAGCACGTAAAATCCTTACACGTGAAACCTTTGGCAAAAAGTTATAAGCCGGGTACAAATGTATCACTCGAGGGGTTAAAGGAAGCTATTATCCAGGCTTTGTTTGAGGCAGATCAGGATACCTTTAAAGGGTGTATTAGCATTCTACTTGATTTGTGTGATTATAAAGATATTACTAAAGAGACCGGTCTTTCGAAATCAACTCTCTATCGGATGTGCGAGCCAAATTCAAATCCTACTCTTGAAAATATAGGGAAAGTACTGAGTTATATTAATTCTCTTGAAACATTGAGTGCAGCTTGAAATTACTCTTCAAGAATAAGATCTTGAGCGGGTGTACGCTCTTTTAGATTGAGTTTATCCCAATAGGACTTGGATTTTGTGGGCACTTCTTCTCTATGATTTTCTAAATTGTTTTGATAAATCTGACCCAGAACTTGAGAGTGATTATCAATAAGTTCATTATAACAATAGGTGTGACCGACTTTAAGATAATACTGATATTGGCTTTGTACTAGTTGATTATACTCATTAGTATTTTTTAAAAGGAGCGCTTCATTACGAGGAGTTTGTTTTTCTAGTACCTGTAATTTAACTTTTACCAGCTCGAGAGAATTTTTGATAGTCTGTAGTTTATCGGCTTTCTCCTCTTTAATAAATTTTTCAACTAACTCACTAGTTCCAACACTTTCAAAGAGAATAGGTAGTAGTCCTTGCTCATTTTTCTTGGTCAACTCCCCTTCCACAGACTTAAAATTTAAAATCCAGTCATTGAGATCCTTGACGTATTCTTGGCAGCTGAGTTTTTGATTAAAATTATCTTTTGGCTTTTTAATCGACGCTTTAACTGAAGCTGGTTGTCGATCAAGTACCTTCTGCCCTACTTCAACTAAGTAGCGTTCATTGGCGGCTTTTAGTAGATCTTTATTGCCGCTCGTTTCTATTTTTGCCACATCTAGACGGCGTTGTTTAAGACGGGCCTGCTGAGTGACTTCGTAGTCTTTTGGCATAGGTAAATTACAAACTAAATAGGCTTGTTCATACTTCCAAGATTTTTGTTTAAATTGAACTTGGCATAAAGATTCTTCGCAATCAGTGCGGTAACGTGAGACATAGCGAGTTTCACCTGTTTTTTTGTAATTAACACCTAGAAAATTATCTTTTTGAATTTTTTTGGCCTTCATTTCACATTTTTTTTGAGCGTCTAGATGAGAGAAAGGAATAATTTCTTTAAAAAGAGATGTCTTGGCCTTCACTGTTGAGGTGAGAAAAAAACAAAAAATGACAAACATTATTAATTTTTTAGTCTTCATATTCACTATTCTTATCGGTTTACTTTTATAGGAGATGAGCTAAAATACTTGAGCCAAAAGCTAGGGGAAAAGATTTTTTATCTCTACTGGCGAAGAAAATCACCTTGGTTTTGACCATTTTGCCAAACTTCTTGAGCAGGCTTTTCGTAAAGCTCTTCAACTCTTTTTTTATTTCTTCTCATGGCATCGTAAAAAATACGTCTGTGATGACGATCAGAACTCTTTCGCCAGTCACGGTATAAGGGTGATGAAACAAACTCATTAAAGAAGTCCATATACTGAATTGAGTTGTTTTTATCAACTTCATATAGGTATTTCGCGATTTGGTCTATGATCTGATTTGAGATATGTATTTTATCACTTTTACTTATGACCTTACTTATTAATATTTTTTTCATAAAAGTGGCAATTTCAAAATGCAAACTATTGGATGTATGAGGACGATCTCTCTGTTCACTATTATATTGAGTATCTAAATCGCGAATTAGATTAGGCGCCTCTAAAGATAATCTTAAAATATCTGCGCTATTGGTTTCACTAGAGATTATAAATTGATTAGCTAGTTTGAAAAAAATCTTTATATTAGCTAGATTAGGGGGATAGGTATTTTTAGATGTCAATTCTGCTAAGTTACTCACTAGCTTAATTCTCTCCTCGGAGGTGAGTTTTTGCATAAAGCTCTGAATTTCATCATAGGAAAAATAGTCACCAATAGTGTTAAGGCTATATGGATTGTAAGGGTTCAAAAACTCTGTAAGGCTTAAAGGCATTTCCTTATCAAACATAAATTTCTTCATGATTTGTAAATTATTTGAGGATAAAAGCTGTTTTCTCAATTTACTATCATTGATGAGATCCTTCTTATTTATATTATTCCATAAGGTTTCATAAATCTCATCGTTTGAGCGCACATCCCTGAGATAAGATGCAGCATAGTTAACGATAGTAATGAGACTTTGATTATAACGTGATTTACTCAAGTAGGTTGGTAGAAAAAAATTTTTGAAAACATGCATTTCACTTTGCTCTGAACCTAACGAAGCTTTCAATTTTTGAATAAGGTAATTTAGGGATTGTTTATCGATAAATCTCAGATTTATATTCTTTAAAATCTCATTATAATCTTCTGCTTCTAGAACAGGAGTAGACCTGTCGAAAATAAAATTAAAAAATGTATCACTTGATTTACCTGATTTTAATCCCCGCAATACTAACTTGCGAAAAATTGGTGGATTTTGCCAGAGATCTGTGCCAAAAGCTCCAAGCAATTTTTCTCCACCCTCTTTATCGAAAATGGCCATTAGCTCACTTTCTAATTTAGCAAATTCTTCATCTTGATTGAAAAAATTTCTAGCTTCAAGCTGTAAAAGTGAAAATAAACTCTCTTGAGCTAAATCTATGTTAGCGTTAAGAATTTTTTTCCATAAACTTAATCTATTCTCCAAGGCTGGCTTGGTATCACGAACAAGCATGGTAAAAACCTTGAGAGCATCTAAGTTATTTTCATTTTTAAGAATCGCATCTAAGTATTTTTCAAAATACTCTTCTCTATTTTGAATTGTTAAGGAGTTTTGACTAAGCTTGTTGAGAAAACCCACAGCGAGTGAAACTTCATCATCTTCAAGAAGCTGGGAAAAAAACTCTGAAGCCTCATCCAAAGCTAAATCATTAATATTAACAAGAGAAAACAATTCTCGCTTAAGCTTTGGGTTTTTAGCTTTTTTAAATAAACTAAAGACCTCATTCTTATTTATGTTTGCCATATGTGTATCGAAAAACAAACTCTCATTTTTGTAAGGGGGGGGTATCTGATAGTAAGCCTCAAAAATTTTAATTTTGTCAGCATCTTTAACTTGAAGTAAAGAGTTGTAATGACGGAAAAACAAATCTTGAATTTGCTCTTTAGTTAAGGCTGGTAAATGATCTGGCAAAAGAGAATTTGCAAACGGAGAATCTGGAAGCTCTCCTTCTTCTTGCCAAAGGTGCTCTTTCATAAGTTCTAATTTTAGATAATCAAAAAGTCGTTTTAAACTTTTTTCTGATAAAATGTAGGCACGTTTAGTTATGATTTTCAAGACCTCATCTTTTTTAAGCCACTCATCGACTTTTAATTTATCCAAGTAGTCATTGGTCATTTTTTTATCTTCTTGCTCTGTCGTGTAATAATCCAGAAATTTATCCTCTACTAAATTTAAATATACATAAACTTGTTCGATATTTTTTGCCGCAGCCTTCTTGGCCCTTAAAATAATATTTCTTGTGTCAGGATTTGTTTTGCCGAAAACATAAGGGCTTAAAATGTCGCGTCCAAATGAATCTGTCTTATCAAGAACATAAAGAAAATCTTCGTCATCAAGAAAATTCGAGTAATAAGTATAAATGGAAAGCAGCCTGTTTTTTTCCTCTTGTGTGAGTTCTTGAAACTTTGAGATTTGAAACATCATTGCAGGCAGGATTAATTTGAGTTTTCCTTTACGTTTTGCTTCTTGTAGAAGTTTTTCATGAAAAGAAAAATCTAAGTTATTTCCATCAAAAGTTAAAGCAAAGAATATATCAAAGACCCTTGGCATTTCGGTGCCCTCTTCATTTAAGTGGTCTAGATAAAGCATAATTTTTTGCTCAAAATCAAGCTTACTTAAATAGCCTTTACTTTTTAGCTCATAAAGTGAATCCACAAGATATATACTTTCATCTTTATTAATACCTGCCTCTTTTAAATTTTTTATTCGAGTCGTGGCTTTGTCTATATACATACTTATTTGTTTTTTTGAGAGCAAATGAATTTTGCCATGATTAATAAAATCTCTTACGACCTCAACCACAGCTTCAGAATTACCTAATGAGTTCATTTTATCACTGTAAATATCAATGATCTCCGAGTAGTTTTTTAATTTTTGAATAAGATAAATCTCTGGTGAATTAAGAAGAAAAGAAAGAACTTCTGGTTTTGCTTTTTCAGAGTTGTTTTTTAAAAGTGATAAAAGAGTTTCTTCAATACCTTCTAAACGATATGGTGTCGCTTTTATTAAATCAATGAGCATCGACATTTGCTCGGGTAAGAGATCTATTCGAGACGCGAGTTCTTTAATAATTTTATCTTGGCCAAGGTTTCTGTTTTTACTTTCAATAAGTAATTTTAGGATCTCTTCCGTTGCCGCAGGATTCACCTTATCGTTACTTAAAATCTCAAGGGCCAGTTGAACTACCTCATCATCTTCAAGTTCTTTTTGAGACAAGCGCAGAAGATTGGCAGCTAGCCCCAGCATCCTCGTATTTAAATCCTTCTGGTCGAGAATGGATCTAATAAAACTACTGTCGATGAGCTTATTCTTAATCAGCGCTTGCCCTAAATTCCTTTGATACTCTACCTGCGCTTCAATTTCTTGATCTCCGCCCACACGCAAACTATCAAGCACAGAGTTTTGAATATTTTTGATAAAAGATTCATTCTTACCTGCGAGCTCTTCATAAAACTTGTAATAATCAATCTTAACAAGTGCTCCCACTACATTTGAATCCATTTTTTTCATTAAAAAATTAGTGACGTTAGCATTTTCTAAAAGTTTCTTTTTGATGAGTTCATAACCAGCAAAGTTTCCATTCTTTTTTAAATTTTGTAGGTATTCAAAAAAATTATTATAGGTATAACCAATGATAACTGGATCTTTTAAAAGTTCTTCAATTTGTTCGGCTAATTTTTGCGGACTTGCGGCATTTTTAAAAAGACAATCATAGCGTTTTGCTCTTCTGAGCAGATCATTAATTCCTCCCTGAAATAAATGTGGGAAGGAAGCATTATGATCATAAAACTGAAAATAAGGAGCGTAGTGCCTGACTTTTCCTGCCTTAGGATCTGTAATGTCTTTCCAACCTTCAAGAGCATAAGGTTCAAAGGAGCAGCGCTTGGCCTCATCACTATCTCCACCCAAGATTTTTTGAAAAACTTCTGAGTATTTAACCGCCACTTCAAGGCTCATCTCTTCTAGAGGGTTTTTAAAATACTGTTCTT
>CALFYV010000228.1 GCA_937952395.1 uncultured Bacteriovoracaceae bacterium
AAGATTTTTTAACCATTACTCCTGGAATTAGATTAAAAAACAGTGAAAGCAATGATCAAAAAAGAGTGATGACTCCAAGAGAAGCGCTGGATACCGGAAGTGATTTCATTGTGATTGGTCGCGCGATTACTAATAGCGCACATCCTGCTAAGGAGCTTGAAGCTATTATTGAGGAATTAGACAAATGAATATCGCAGAAATTCTCCTAGATAAAAAAGCCGTTCACTTGCGTCCAAATGAACCTTTCACTTGGACCTCTGGAATTAAATCTCCTATCTATTGCGACAATAGAAAACTCATGAGCTTCCCTGAAGCCAGAGAAATTATTATCAATCAATTTGTCAAAAAAATTAAAAATGATTTTCCTAATACCCAAGTCATCGCAGGAACAGCAACGGCAGGTATAGCTTGGGCTAGTTGGATTGCTCAGTACCTAGATCTTCCACTTATCTATGTCCGATCCAGTAGTAAGGGGCATGGATTACAAAATTTAGTGGAAGGAGTATTGAATAAAAATCAAAAAGTCGTCTTAATTGAAGATCTTATTTCAACCGGTAAAAGTTCTATAGCGGCAGCAAAAGCACTTCAAGAAGCTGGTGCCGACTTGCTAACAACCATAGCAATATTCTCTTATGAATTTCCTTTTGCCCATGAGAGTTTTAAGAGTGAAAATCTAAAATACTCGACATTATCTAGCTTAACTGCTCTACTAGAAGTAGCGCTTGAAAAGAAAATTTTAACTGCCAAACAAGTTAGTGAAGTCAAAGAATGGAAGAAATCAGTCACCCCCTAAATTACCGAGATAAAAACCTTTACCTTGATGAAGTCAAAATTGCCGATGTCATAAAAACTCACGGTACTCCACTTTATATTTATAGTGAAAAAACCTTGATTAAAAATTTTCAGGCCTTTCAAAATGGTGCCACTAAAGCAGGAATTATTGCTCCCCTTTTTTGCTATGCCATGAAGGCCAATTCAAATAAAGACTTCCTAAGTATATTGGCCAAGCAAGGTTCTGGTGCTGATATCGTCTCAGGCGGGGAATTAATGCGAGCTATTCAAGCAGGCATCAATCCTATGAAAATTGTTTTTAGTGGAGTGGGTAAAACCACACAAGAAATCGAGCAGGCTCTCAACGCTAGTTTACAAGGCATCTATTCATTTAATGTGGAATCATTAGAAGAATTAGAACTGATTAATAAACTGGCCCATCAAAAAGGCAAACGTGCTCGAGTTTCTTTTCGTCTCAATCCACGAGTCAAAGCTAAAACTCATAAGTTTATATCAACTGGACACAAATCTCATAAGTTCGGTCTAACCCAACAGGATATTTTAAAAAGTTTAGCTGAGAGTAAATACTGGTCAAGCACTAAACTAGTAGGACTCAGTATTCATATCGGAAGTCAGTTAACAGATTTATCTGCAACAAAAAAAGCAATTAAGACTTTATGTGAAACAGCACTGAAAATAAATCAAGAATTAGAATTTATTGATGTGGGTGGCGGACTTGGGCTTAATTATGAGGCCAAACAAAAGGTCGCAACAATTGCAGACTATATGAAACTCGTTCATCAAACCACTTGGTATATGTATGAAAAACAAAAAAAAGTAAGACCCCGTTTGGTTTTTGAACCTGGCCGTATCATAGCCGCAAGAGCTGGTGTCTACATCACCAGTATTCTGAGACATAAAGATTCCGCCGGTGCTCGTTTCATGATTGTCGATGGCGGGATGAATGATTTCGTTCGCCCTTCTCTTTATAATGCTTATCATGAGATTTATCCTGGAGTTCAAAACGATGGAAAAATAGTTCCCATCGATATCGTCGGGCCAATTTGCGAGAGCACAGATTTTTTCGGAATGCAAAGAAAATTGCCCCCCATGAAAGCAGGGGACTTTATTGCTATTGCTGACACCGGAGCTTATGGCCAAACCATGTCAAGTAATTACAACTTAAAAGTTCGATCTGCTGAAATTTTAGTAACGAAAGATGGTGAAATAAAGCTCATCACGCCTAGAGAACAATATCATCAATTGCGCTAATTTTTTATTTACGTAATATCTTTCCAGAACCAATGTGTTCCAAATTATGATAGTAATGAATACTTAATTCATTAGATAAATCTGATTTTTTTATTTGAAAAAAAGTATTGGGACCAGATTGGAAAAAATATTGACCAGATAAATTCTCGAGAGTTTTGTAGCCACCACTACCCCTAATTTGACCAGTTAGGTAAGCTGAACCGTTTCTGTATAAAATCACCTCATTATCGCTATCAATACTTTCTCTATCTTCACTACTTTCTAAGACTAAATTGATTAAATGCTTTTCACCACTCCACTCGCCCTTAAAAATGTTAATTTCTCCTTCATAAGACCCTTGTAAAGACTTTAAATTATCTGATAGCTTTTTGACTTCTTTCATTTTTGAAAGATTAGGTTTTAAATCGATAGGCTCAAATATTTTTTCTTCTATGAGAGAATTATTTTTTGTTTGTTTTTTTAAAGCTGAAGATTTAACCCCAACTTCTTGCTCCAATGAACTATCCTCATTCTTAACACTTTTTTCTTCATTAATGTAAATTTCCCCTTCTTCGTCCAATCGCCTTAATTCCATTTCCCCAGGAAGAATGCCACGTCTTTGTTCTTCTGGATCAAGATTTTCTGAAACAATTAACTGCTCTTCGTCCAAAACACTAGCTTGTTCATTAACTGACTTTTAACTAAAAAAATTAGCTCCACCAAAGGCAAAAACTATAATAAGAACCGATATTAGTATAAAAAGTCTTCTCATAACCACCTAATTTCCTCAAGTTTAAGCCAAAAACCTTAAGATTCAAAGCTTTAATGTCGAACAACAATTGACGCAGATCTGGATTGGACTGATAATGAAGAAGGAGAAATGGGCCCAAATGAAAACAAATCCCCTAGGTATTATCCAAGCATTCTACGAAACTCATAAAAAACTATTTAAGGATTTCCCTGAACTCAAAGAATTTATGGAAGAAGTTAATCTACTTCTTGAGCAACATAATGGCTCCCCTTTTGAAAAAGCCAAGTATGCCCATGAACTGCTAGAAAAAAAACTAGAAAAAGATATCTATCCGGCAATGAAAAGAATGGCCAAAGACGCCAAGAAATCGACTAAGAAGAAAGCGTCTTAAAGTATCAAAACTAGTTTTTTATAATAATACCAGCTCTGTAACCCGTATTATCTTCTTTTTTAACACAACTTGCATCTGCTGCAACAACTTTAACTTTATCGTTTTCAAGTTGTTCTAACTCAATCCTTATATTTGCCTCACAACCTGCAAGTGTGTGGCCTTCGATTTCAATTCTTTCAGTTGACAGAGCAAGTACAGAGAAACTTACTAATAACAATGATCCTATTAATAATTTTTTCATTTTTAACCTCTTAAGATTTATTCATACAAATTATATTTAGAATATATACAATTCAGTCATTATCTCAGACTTTGAGATGCAAAACGAGGCACTTTGAAATGAATATAGGGGGTGTTAGAAAACTAACACTAGGCTATTTTTTCAATAAGTTAAGGCGCTAGATTAAAGCTCAAACCCTCTAACTATAGCATTAAAATAAGAAGTTGAAACAGCTTCAATCCGAGGTGAAGTTTCAGAAACATGAGAATGCTCTAGCTCCATGGCTTCTTCGGCATTATCAGCACAGCTCGGTTCTCCGAGAATTGAAGGTGCTTGGATTTCACGGGTCATCATTAAACCTCGAGAGTAAACACCAGGAGAATGATAAATGGAGTAGTTTTTAATATAGGGAGCAATATGTTTTTCAGGGTCAACTATTTCAATATTAAGATTTTTATTGAACTCTTCAACCAAGTACTTGGCCACAGGTATAGAACGATCAATATGATCGGTTAACAGCATTCTTAAAAAATGATAGCGGTAATTTTTGTATTTAAAATACTCTCCCTCTAGCGCTCCAGGAACAAAGGCCATGGTGAAATTATCTTTTGAAGGAATATAATACCCATCTCTTCTTTTAACACCGCAAGAATTGAAATGAATGCTGATGGCCAAATCTGGTTTAAAAGCATTTATCTTTTTTACCCTTTCATAAAGATCTGCTCTGACAAAATCAGAGAAAGCATTTTTAATGGTTAGATTTTCTAAACGCTTGCGTTCAATTTCTTTTTCTTTACCTTCCGGGTAGATAGATAAAGCTTCTCGGAAATAATCAGTTCGCTTGAATTTAAACCATTGCTCATAACTAAGACCAAAAGAACTCTGAGCAATAGCACCTCTGGTTAATAAAACTTCAACTCCAATGGCTTCAAGTTTCTTTTTAAGGTTTATCGCCGTATAAAAATTAATATCCCCTTCTTTAACCAGAAGTTTTTTATAGTTATTAACTTCTACTGGCAATTGCAGAAAGTGGCGCTCTTCTTGTTTGGAATACTTGCCACCAAAATGACCAGGGTCTAGTGCAATTTTAATTTTTTGTTTGAAAGGTGGTTGAATTTCTTCTGCTAAACTCATTGCTTCGGCAAAGAGCTTTAGATTGTATTCCAACTTAAACTCGGCATCATAAATGTGAAGCTGATTATCAACAAAGGAATAGTAGCTCTCAACCGCTTCATCTTTTTTAATAAAACTTTTAATCCTCTCTTCAAGAGCCGATTGAGTTTTCTGATTTTGGTATTTGTCAAAATCACTTAACTTATATGAAGCAAAAACATAACTGGTTAGAAAAATGATAAAAACAACATATCTCATTTTATTTTAACCCTTACTTTATCTTTGGTAGAATCAATATCCAAATCCTCGGCGTTTAAAACTTCTTTCAAAGGAATGTTTAGCCCTACTTCCAATTCGGCAACAAAACGACCTCTTTCTAAAGGCTTTTTTAAAGGAAAGGAAAATAGGGTTTCCCGATTTTTAGCTTCAACATCGAAATCATTTTGGGATAGACGTCGATTAATCAGTGTCTTTCTTTTTCTAAGAAAGCGTTTTTGCACAAGAGAGAGATCATAAACATAAAGTGCTGCATCTAACTCTCCGTTCATATCAAAGGTTATAGCATCAGAAGTTAATTCAAAATTCTGAATGCCAGCTCGTAACGGCGCCAAGGTTTTAAAAGCATCAAGAAAAGAAATCTCATATTTAACTTTTATCTTCTTCAAATTTGATTCAAAACTCTCGTGTTGATTTTTCTTGAAAAGTATAATGAGATTTTTGGAAGAATTTACTTTTAATGTAAGATCTTCACCAATAAGAGTAAGTTTAAAAAATTCATCTGCGGGTACATCTTTAGGTAAATCATTAAACTTAATATCAACACTAGCCTGAACATCGTAATCAAAAACTTCAACAGGAACTCTAACAACAATATTACAAGAATATGCTACCCGATCATAGATAGCGACATTGCGGCAAATCCTTTGAACCTCATTTCGGCAAACCCCTCTGTTACAAACTCGGTTGATCACATCATAGCATTGAGTTTGATATCCTATGAACACACGACGGTAACAAATACTTGTTTCGTTACGATATTCATACTCAATATGAGTCTTTTGGCTTTGAAGTTCGTATTGATATGAAGAACTCTCTCCTTGGAAGCGAAAACTTTGCTCATCTTGAGTGCTTGCCCACAAAAAATTTACTGTCGTTAAAAAAATGAAAAGAAGCTTCATGCTTAGCCTTTGATAATTGTTATATCATTTAGGTTCTCGCAGCATAAAACAAGAAGCAAGGAAAAGAATCTTACATTTGAAGAACTGAATCAACGCGTGCTTTGAGCACGCTCACAGGTGTTAATGGAATTAATTGCTTAAGCTCTGGCCCATGATCACGACCGGTCAAACAGATACGAGTACCCATAAATAATGGCTTACCCTTGATTTTAAGTTCATTTTTTATATGATCAAGCCAAGAATTCAAAGTTTTCTCATCAATGTACTCAGCTGAAATTTTTGCCAAATCTTGTTTTAAAAAATTAGCAATCTGTGGAGTTGTTTCCCAAGCTAAAATTTCACTCAGTTTATCCGTTTTTTCAATTTTGGGGTTTTTAAGCTCTTCTAGATGGGGAAGTATTTCGGAATAAAATTGAATCTGCTCTTTGAATAAATTCACACACTCTAGTTTACAATCATGAGAACAAGAATGAAACAAATGACCCTCAGGTCTATAATCATCTATTTCTTTAATTAATACTTCATTATCCAGAGATCTTAAATGCTGACCGTTTACCCATTTTAGTTTTTCCATGTCATAAATAGCAGGAGATTTTGAAAAACGAGTGAGATCAAATATTTTAGTTAACTCATCTAAAGAAAAAATATCTTTCTCATCTGGATGAGACCAACCCAGAAGACACAGATAATTTGCGAGAGCTTGCGGTAAATAAGATTCTTCACGATACAAAGCTACCGAGGTCGCTCCATGACGCTTTGATAGTTTCTGCCTATCATTTCCTATAAGTAGAGAAACATGGGCCATTTCGGGCACTTCGGCTCCTAAAGCCTCGTAAATCATCAATTGTCTTAAAGTGTTTGAGAGGTGATCTTCGCCTCTGATAATATGAGTTATCTTCATTAAAATATCATCAACCACACAGCAAAAATTATAAACCGGTAAGCCTGTTGAACGGATAATAACAAAATCTCCCACCATATTTTCTGGATAGACAACTCGACCGCGAACTTTATCGTTAAGCACATACGATTTCTGTTCAACTTTAAACCTAATGGCACCTTTCTCACCAGCTGCTAATTTTTGGGCTGCTTCTTGCCAGAACTGCTCATTCCTCCACTTGCCTTCGTAATGTGGTGGCCTATTTTCCTTAGCCGCACGCTCCTTCATCGATTCGAGTTCCTCCGGAGTACAAAAATCGTAGTAGGCCAATCCTTTCTCTACCAATTGCTGAGCATATTTTAAGTAAATATCTGTTCTTTCTGACTGGCGGTAAGGGCCATATTGGCCAGGCTTATCTGGACCTTCATCATAATCCAGTCCAAGCCAATTCAGATCAGCTATTTGAAGGTGTTCATATTCACGCTTACTGCGTTCTAAATCAGTATCTTCAATTCTTAAAACAAAAGTGCCCTTCATAGCACGAGCAAAAAGATAGTTATAAATAGCAGTTCTAGCTCCCCCGATATGTAGATAACCTGTAGGTGAAGGGGCAAAACGGACGCGAACGCTCATAAGAACTCCAATAGTTTTAGGCTCTTAATTAACTCTCCCATGGGAAAATGGCAAGAAATTATACGGTTGTGATTCTTTCCTGGACCTTTCAATAGCTCTGCGTTACAAAACATTTCTATGAAAACAGTAATATTCATATCTTTTTTTAGTTACTCAATTTTGGCAAATGAGCTGTCCATTTCTACCTATAAAAATAAACAAGGTTTAATTTCAGTTGTGATGGAGCAGAAAAATTTAAAGGGAATAATTGGAGAAGCCAGAGGATTACTCTGGAAAAGTCAGCATAACGAAATTATTAGTAACTATTATGATTTAGAAATTGTTTTGGGTTATGAAATTTCATGTTTATCAACCTATGCTTCCCAAGAAAAACATTTCTGTGAATTTAGTCTAGATAAAGAGGGTGAATTCGCTAATTACCGCAGTAAAAACTTAGTCAAAGCACCTTTTTTAAGCTTAAGAGAAAGATTAAGTTTATCTTGGGAACACTTCATGAATCCAAATAGTTTTCCTATTTTTAGCATTAAATTTAAGCGCTATGAATTAGGAAACTTTCAAAACGAAAAGCGATTCGACAAGCACTGCAATAAAATAGGTTATTGCAAGCTCACTTTCAATCAAAACGGTTATTTTCTTTATTGATCAAGAGAATAGAGATTTTCAATTTTTCCAGTGATATCTTTTTCTGCAATTCCTGAAGCTAGGGCCACTTCTTTTACAATCAAATCGCGACACTGCTCCAACATTTTCTTTTCACCAAAACTCAATTTTTTAGATACTTTTAGAAGTAGTAATTGTCTTAGTACATCGGCGATTTCAAGTAATGAACCGGTTTTCACTTTGGCGACATACTCTCTATGACGTCTATTCCAAGTTGAGTTATCGACTTTTACATCTTGCTCACCAAGTAACACAAAAACATCATCGATTTCTTTTTGGCTCACTAGACCTCGGACACCGTCCTTACTTTCCGTAGGAACCATGATGGTCATTCCATTAGCTACAATCTTGATAATATAAAATGATTTATCGACACCGGCTAAGTTCTTCAGATCTATATTAGTTATTTGTCCTACACCGTGTCCCGGACAAACGACATAATCACCTATTTGATACATTGAGAATCCTCCGCACACAATTCAAGGATGTGCTTCCTCTAATCATACTTTACATTTATAACGCATCACAAAATCAAAAGCAATTCGATTGAAAAGATTATAGTTATCACTTCGCAGCATTTAGAGCTTTCTGTGAAAATCTTACATCAATAGATGTAAGACTATATTAATTACACTGTAAGAAATTCAGTGTTAGAAATTAACCCGAGAGCTTTAGTCAGGCAGGGGGATAAATGCAAAAAAAACTTATCTGTTTCTTTTCGACTTTATGTTTAACTTTACCCGCTTTCGCTAATGTGGAGCATATTTTTGGAGATGATAACCGAAAAAGTGTCTACGAAGTAAGAGATAATTTGCTTAAAAATGCTGCCAGGGCCACAGTCATGGCTGTAGATAAATCTTATTTACAACCACTCGATAATGTTGGAAGTAAATTTAAAATTTTCGGTTATTCCTACAAGAAAGCAAACAAAGTGTGCCCAGGAGTTAAATTCGAAGATGAAACAGCTACGGCTTTTTGTAGTGGTTTTTTAGTCGGTCCACAAACAATCATTACTGCCGGCCATTGTATTGGCAATGATCCTGCTAATTTTTGTAAAGATAATACCTTTGTTTTTGATTTCGGAAATTTTAACGGCCCCAAGGATCTTAATTTTCAAAAAACAGGTCGTGATGGGTGGTTTTTAACTGGCAAAGTTTTTACTCAAAATCGCGAGATTTATAACTGTGAAAAGGTGCTTACGTACAAAAATAGTTCTAATCACGACTATGCCATTATCAAATTAAAGCATGCTGTAATAGATCGAGTACCTATGGACTATAGAAGTTCAGGGGTAGTTGAAACCAGAAGCCAGGTTGCCACCATCGGCTTCCCTTCAGGACTTCCTATGAAAGTTGCCGATGAGGGAAGAGTTATTAGGCACTATGGAGAGAGCACATTCTCAACTTCCTTAGATACATTTCCTGGGAATTCAGGTGGGCCTGTTATTAATCAAAAAACAGGAATAATAGAAGGGATTCATGTTACCGGTTCAGTCACAACTTATATTCCAGGAAACAGCGATTGTTCAGTGTTGGCCCAATCTCCAGAGTTTGGGGCGCAGGTATCTTATGCTGGAGAAACCAAAATCACTTTAATTAGTTCAATTATTACTGATATTTTAAATGGAAAAGAACCATCACCAATACCAGAACCAACGCCTACACCTAAACCCAAAGAGCCGTCATCTGGCTCATGGGGAGGACGCTCAAAACTA
>CALFYV010000229.1 GCA_937952395.1 uncultured Bacteriovoracaceae bacterium
GAACCTATTATGGAAACTGGAATTGATGTTATCGGAGTCGAAAAATTAACCGGACTAGCTGAGTACCGAAACGGTGGGCTCTTTATCGATAAGGAAGTTATTACTCTTAAAGATGAAGTAAATTATAAAAAGGTTCATAAACCTGATAGCCAGATTATTATAGAATGGCGCGCACTGACTATTTGCCTACTCGATCGTGTTGCAGCTGCTGTTCGTGAATCTTTAAACAAAAAGCCAGCGGAGTTTCCCCTGGCCCGCGTACTTGAAGGTGGAACTTGGTGGGCAGGACGAAGAGCTGCTAAAGAAAAAAGAGCTGATGGTACCCCACCTTTAAAACTTGATAGTGATGCAACTGTTTTTTAACTTGGAGTTATTTATATGAACGGAAAATTTTATCAGATCAGTCACCCCTTACTTGAGCATAAACTCAGTTACTTGAGAGACAAGAAAACTAATTCTTTTGAATTTCGAGAGATAGTGAAAGAAATTAGTAAACTGCTTGCTTATGAGGCCATGAAAGACTGGGATCAGTTTGAAACTTATAAAATTGAAACACCTATCGCAAAGACCGAAGTAAGAAAAATTTCTAATGGCCCTATCGTTGCGTGTATCATGCGAGCAGGTAATGGAATGCTTGATGCGGTTTTAGATATTATTCCTTTTGCTAGTGCTGGGCATATTGGAATTTACAGAGATAAATTTATCAATAACACCGTCGAATACTATTTTAAATTACCTCAAGATTGCAAAGGCAGACAAATTTTAGTTTGCGATCCACTCATTGCCACAGCTGACACAATGGTGGCTGCAATTGAGAGATTAAAAAATTATGAAGTGGGAAGAATTAAAGTTCTCTCTATTTTAGTTTCGGCTTCAGGACTAGAGAAAATTTTTAAATATCATCCCGATGTGGATGTCTATGCTCTCGGCATGGAAAAAGAATTAACTAAAGAAGGATACCTCGTACCTGGCTTAGGTGATGCGGGCAATAGACTCTTTCAAACAAAATAATATGAAAAAACCAATCAATATTATCGGTGTTTCAGGTGGTAGTGGTTCTGGAAAAACTTATTTTTCTAATGAACTTTCAAAAAGATTGGGAGAAGAAAAATGTGTAGTCATCCACCAAGATAATTACTATATCGACCAATCGGACAAATTTGATTTTGATGGTGGTTCTGTTAATTTCGATCACCCCTCTTCTATTGATTTTGATTTACTTGGTAAACAGCTAGGACAACTTAAGCAAGGAAAAAGTATTGAAGTTCCTACTTACGATTTTGCTACTCATAAGCGAACAAAAAAGACAATTACAGTTAGCCCTCACTCGATTATTCTCGTTGATGGTATTTTAATTTTAAGTCAACCTCAAGTACGCTGCCACTTCACAGATTCCGTTTTTGTCGATACCCCCGAAAAACTACGTTTCGAGAGACGCTTAAAGCGCGATGTCCAAGAACGCGGCCGAACTGAAGAAGGAGTC
>CALFYV010000230.1 GCA_937952395.1 uncultured Bacteriovoracaceae bacterium
TGATGAATTTAGCTTTGATATTTCTGAAAATAACTTAGAAATTGAAAGATTCTAAAAAAAGCCAGCCTCCTAAGACTGGCTTTTTTTGTTTATTTTTTTGATTTATAGAATTGCCTAAATATATAAGTCTTGGACTCCACTAGAAACTTAGATAAAATGCCAAAATATGATTAATAAACATTAAACACAGTTACAATTCTTTTAAATTCTCGATTTAACGTAGATTTTCGGAGCATATTGTATTTTGTGACTAAATTAACCGATAAAAGGCAAACTTTTCTAAATCTAGAACCACTTATTGAGTTTATTACGTCAAACTTTGCCAAGTCTGGGAATTACATTGCTTCTTCTAAAACTGCTATGAAATCGGCGAAAGTCACATTGAGTATTAAAATTAAAGATTGTTACTTAAATCGTGGTTTATTAACTTATTGAATTTAGGTTGTGTTGCAGTTTTTGACAACACTTTGTTGTCAAAAAGTATTGCAATAGAAATTGCACTAAGCTAATACCACTTCATATGAAAGAACAGATCATGATTCAAAATATTATTCGTCATAAGTTAACTGAGGCCAAGGCTCAAAACCCAAGTTATTCGATGAGAGCTTATGCAAGTAAACTTGGGGTTCATGTTGGTGCTTTATCGCATATTCTCAATGGTAAAAGAAATGTTTCAAAAAAATTAGCCGAAAGAATTACCAGAAGACTTCTACTCGACCCACAAGAAAGATCTGAGATATTGTCCTTGTTTCCAGAAAAGAGAAAATATCAAAAAGAAGAAGATAGAGTCGATATCACTCCAAGATATTTAGAGCTCTCTGCAGCACAGTTTAAAATTACGACAGAGTGGGAACATTTTGCTGTAATGTCACTTGTTAATTGTGAGGATTTTATAAATAAACCTTCATGGATTTCTAAAAGATTGGGAATTTCAGAGTCACGAGCTTCACAAGTATTAAATAGACTCATTGAAATGGAAATATTTAAAATAGATACAGAGGGTAAAATTATCCGAACTCCAAAAAGTTTTCGTACTTCAGATGATATTACTGATGTCTCCCTCAAGAAACATCACAGTGAAACTCTAGATTTAGCAAGAAAGTCACTTTACGAAGATTCTGTATCAAAAAGAGATTTTACAACAATTACAATGGCGATTGACCCAAATAAACTTAGCGCAGCTAAAGAGCTTATTCGTAGATATGAAGATGAGCTTTCTGATTTGTTGGAGTCGGGACATCGAACGGAGGTGTACCGTCTTTCTGTGCAACTATTTCCGATTACAAAAGTTAATAACTTATTAGGAGAATTAAAATGAAAAAGACGATGAGCTTGGTGCTACTTATTTTATTCACCACACTAAGCGGCTATGCAGGAGAAAAAGGTGGTAATGGTGGAGATGGCTACATCACAGCGAATGGAAATCTTTACTTGTTAGATCTTATTGAAGCAAACGTACATGAGAATCCTTATTTCGAACCAAGTGGGGAGTATGAGGAAGAGACTATCGAAAGACTAAAAAATGCAATTCCTTTCCTTGAAGAAAACCCTGCAATACTTTTGGCCAGAAAATTAAAGGAATTAGAAAGTTATAGCCCACTATTTTCAAATCTATTGATTGCCGGAATTGAAATGTTTTCCTGGATTCCAGGGAGTCTTGATCTTTTGGATATAAAAGATGAAGAATCTGTTTTTTCAATATCTGATCCTTCAAAGCTCCGACAATTAGCAACTCGTATTGATGAAAGAATACATTTGTCTTCAGTGCATTGGGAAAACTTAGATGATGCTAATAAAGTAGCTCTTATTCTTCACGAAGTTGTTTATGCCTGGGTAACCCCCACATCTAAATGTAGTAAAGATAAGGTATGGGTATGCTATCTTAGACAAAGTAGTCCTGAAGCAAGATTAATAATAGGACATATATTTTCTGAAAATCTTAAGCGTAGAGGAAAGTTTGGCCTTTATAAGCTTCTAGAACCTCTTAATTATTTCAGAACATTAAAAGTACAAACTGATTATGTATATTCTTATGAATCATTTAATTTCTATAAATTTTTAAAAAAATCAGTTCAACTTGCCATTTATTGGGATACTAGAGATGAGAGTATTTGGGATCGCCCAAATGATAGAGATTGTTTTTACAATGATTGCGGTTGGCATCTGGATTCACGCTTACTCTCAACAATGACATCAAAGCAAGAGCTGATGAAAAACATTGAAAAAATATGCAATAAAAACTTACCTGATTTGCGGAATAGATTGGCGAGGCATGATATTAGAATTGATGTTAACCATGTTGAAACGGGTCTAGAGGTAAAATTTTTACAATATGAAACTTTTTATAAAGGTGAGTATTATAATAATAAGTATTTATCCTTGGTATCAACTGCACAAGAGATCATTTCCAAAACGATACCAGTCAAAAGGAATGATATCCTTGATAGTGATGGCAATACAAACACTCATGAATGTAAAACGAACTTAGTAAACGCAGTAAACAAACTGAACTAACAAAACTCTAAGGAGATTTTAAATGAAGAAAATATTTTTTATTTCAATAATTGCACAACTAATGGGAATGACTTTATCATATGCTGAATTGGAAAATTTACATAAGGCTGAGACTGAAGAAGTGAGCAGTATTATCGTATCGAAGGGTGCCGGCTTCTTGAAGAAAGATAAAAACTGTTTCCAAACTGAAGCAAGTATTCAAACTCGTACCAAAGGTTTTAACCCTACGAGATGGTCTGCGATATTACAGGATAGAGGAGGGCAATTCGGGTTATCACTGGATAATAAGGATATAAGAGTGTTTCAAGAAATTTTTAGACGTGTTGGTGTATCATCTATTCAACTAGATTCACTAACCTATATGTCTCAGGCAGTGCTGACCTTATCCTTCTGTCTTGATGAGAATGATGATGAGCAATTGGAAGGTACGATTCTATTTGTGAAAAACAAAAATACAGAAAAATAAAATAGTTGAGCAGACCTTGTATTGTCCATTTAATAATCCGAAATCGATGGCATAAGCATCTAATTCAGCTTGAGTCGAAAGACAGAAAAGAGACAATGAAAGCCATCGACTCAAAAACCCCCATGGGCAGAATGATGACAACTTTAATAGGCGCGCTCGCGGAGATGGAGAGATCTATTCTGCGCGAAAGAGTTATGGCCGGACTAAACAGAGTTCGCGCCGAGGGCAAAATTCTAGGCCGTAAGACCACTAGACCTAGTAAGATGATTAGACAGCTTTTCAAGAAAGGACTCACATACCAAGAATGTGCTCGTCTATCGGGCACAAGTCAGGGCAGCGTTGGAAAAAGAGGTCTACAAAATGAAGGAAGAATTAGCTCTTGAGCGAGGTCAAAAAAGAGAAGATGCTAAGAAAATTTCAACCTTGGGGCTTAAGAAGCACTTTGAAGAATCCAGTATTAAGGTTTCTGCTTCTGACTTACAAAGCTGCAAATCTGGTTTAACTCACCCAACTGAAAATCAAATGAGAAGTGATGAATTTAGCTTTGATATTTCTGAAAATAACTTAGAAATTGAAAGATTCTAATGAAAAAGCCAGTCTTAGGAGGCTGGCTTTTTTGTTTATTTTTTTGATTTATAGAATTGTAAATATATAAGTCTTGGACTCCACTAGAAACTAGTACTTCAGGGCAACACTAGAAATTATACATAGATTATTTTTATCTAAATCCACAGTAGTGACTTCGTAGCTTCTTTTAATTGCTTTTTTCGCTTCTTCATAACTATCCACAGCTTGTTGAATTTTTACTTCTATTTTAACTTCTGTTGTAAACTCTCCTTCCAGAAAACGGGGTTTTTCTGAAATAACACAGTCATCACCTAATTCTATTTGGGCAATACTATAAGCAGCTTCTACAGCCTTATTAGAACAATCAAACACATCAATATCTTGTGCAAAAGATGAAATACTTCCTAATACTAATAATCCAAAAAATAACTTTCTCATGATTCTCCTCTACTAATTCAGTAAAGATTAATTAGCATAAGAAATTTAAAATTATATAATGCGGCTAGTCACTTTAAGGCTAATATTTTATTTATAACCAAAGGTTACTTTTTCCTAACTTTAATGTCTTTGTTTCTGAATCCCTAAATTTAAAAGATATCTTTCGTGATTATCTTTTTTATCTTCCAGCTTTTTTGACTGGGAGATTTATATTTTCTTAGGGCTTAAACCAACAACGAGGTAGCCTATTAGGCAAATCTGCTTTTTTTAATTGTTTATTTTCAATGCCCACAACTAAAGTTGTATATCTACATTGGGAGGAAGGGTGTTCTGTAACGAGTTTTGAGTTTTCAGAATAATCGAATTGTCCCTCTGGAAAATGAGCTTCACTATTGGCCAAGCCATTATCGAGACTAAAGTGATAGACTGCTTTTCTCATCTCACTTGAATCCATCCCCAGTCCTGCTAAATCATTTAATTTTTTAATGCAATAGTTTGTAGCAAAGAAATCAGCATATCCTTCAGGTTTTACATGCAAATTTTTGTCTTTTGAAAATTTGTATACCTTCTTAAGCAAGATATGTCCTAACTCATGACATAGCAGAATTCTAAGTGAGTCTTTACTTCTTATGTTTTGATTCAGAACGGCTCCATTTACAACAATAGAGTAAGATTCTGGTTTAGTTCCTGTCCATGCTTCAGGATATTGTGATGCGTGTGCCTGTGGATAAGAGCTTGCCCAATATCCTTTTACACTGAATGACCCATTCAATCTTTTAGCAACATCTTTTTTAAATATCTCTTGAAATTCAGTTAGTACTTCGCAAAACTCAATTCGTGTCATAGATCTTCTGATTATTTCAGTGGATGGGATCCTTTCTTCATCTTTTGCTGAAGATGCCATAACACTCTCTTTGCATTGACCGAATGCTGACATTGAAATAAAGCAAAATAATAGTACAAAAGATAGATAGTGCATTTCATCCTAATATTTTTTATAAACGTAGCGCACGCATTATCTCAGCTTTTTGACTTTGTTGTTAAATAATCAACATTTAATGTAAAAGTTTTATGGCAAATCTTTAGACAATAACCGCAACCTATTGAATTATTATTAACGATGCCCTAGTCCTCTTTAAAATTCAAATGCCATTTTGTCTCCAGTGTTGTAGGCAGCTTTCTATGTTCATCTATATTCGCTTTCTTATTCTGATTATCATTAACAAAATTCTGCGGGTCTTTTTAGGACTCAATTACCTGGAGAAGAAAACTCTCATTCTCTTAAAAGAGAACCAGATATTGAAAAAAAAGCTCAAAAAAATTCAATTTAAAAATAAAGAAAGAGTTTTCTATACTACTTTCATTCATTCTTTCAAAACTATCAAGGACTTTGTTGCTGTTAGTCCTGAAACGGTATTAAAATGGCATAAAAAACTTATTAAGAAAAAATGGGATTATTCTGATAAAAGATCTCCTGGTCGATCTGAAACTAGCAAATATATTCACAACCTTATTATAAGGATGAAATCAGATAACCCTCGTTGGGGATGTAGAAGAATCAAGGGAGAACTAAAAAAACTTAAAATAAGAATATCGAAAACAACAGTCTACAACATTCTGAGAAAGAGTTTTCCTGACAACACTCCTCGAGGTCAAAGCTGGTACTCTTTTATTAAGTCTCATGGAAAAAGGCTTTGGGTGGCTGATTATTTTACAATTGAAACAGCATTTTTAAAAAGACTCTACGTATTTTTCATTATTGATATGAAGTCAAAAGAAATAGTCTATTCACATGTTACAAAACAACCAAATGCAACATGGTTAAAAAATTCTCTTAGAAACTTTCTCTCTTTTAAAAAATATCTCCCACAAGTATTACTTACTGATAACGATCCAACTTATCGTATCTGGCTCGCCCCATTTTTATCTCAATATGAAATAAAACATATTAGAACTCCACCTGCTACTCCATTATGTAATGTTTATGCTGAAAGAATGGTAAGAACTTTTCGAGAGGAGTTAACCGATAGAATGATCTTTTTTGGAGAAAAAGATCTAAAGCATGCACTCAATGATTATATCTTGTATTACAATAAGGAGAGAGCTCACTCTTCTCTTAATTTTAATGCGCCTACAAAAAGATTTAGGGTAGATTCAAATATCTGCGAACAAAAGATCAAATCAACATCATGGCTTGATGCTCTTATGACAACTTACGCTCTTGAAGTCTGAATTTTTGGACACTATACGCAAAAAGCCTAAACTTTTCAAAATAAATGGATAAGATAAACATTTGAAATTTTTTAAAAAACTGGCGCGGCGTGAGGGATTCGAACCCCCGACCAATTGGTTCGAAGCCAACTACTCTATCCAGCTGAGCTAACGCCGCGTAGAGTAATATTTAACATAATTGCTATTTACTGGCATTAATTTTTTTTATGAGAATAGCTCAAGAGAGCAAAAACACCGATAAAAGCGATGGCGATAAACCCTATGGCCCAGAAAGTTTCGACTTCTAGACTTGGTAAGATATTTTGTTCATCCAACTTCCACGGCCAAATTTTACGTAAGGCACCTAGAATGAAACCTGAGAGCAAAGCAAACATGATTTGGTAGTGATGGTTAAGTAAGTAATTAAGTAGTTTAGAAAAAGAAAGCAGCCCAACTAAACAACCAACTGCAAAGACGATTAAGATGAGAAAATTATCAGCCAGAAACGGATTTCTAAGAGCGTAAGTAACAAAGTGGTATTTACCCAGCAGCAGAAGTATAAAAGAACCACTGATACCGGGAAGTATCATGGCGGTAATGGCCAAAACGCCACAAAGAAAAAGAAAAAAATAGTTTTCAGGTGTTGTTATGGGAATAAGCCCAACTATAATATAAGCACCAATCATTCCTATGCTGAAAAATATCACGTTCTTTTTATCTTTCCATTTTATCTCTTTGGCCAAATAAAAAACTGAAGCTAAAATAAGACCAAAAAAGAATGACCAAGTATAAACTTTCTCATTTTCTAGCAAATAGTGGATAAGTCTAGCAGTGGAGACCAGTGCCGTGAAAATACCCAGCAATAAGGGAATAAGAAAAGAAAAAGAGATTTTATCTAAAGCTAGTTTAAATTGAAAAGTGAAAAGATATCTAAAAAAATTCTTATCGATAGCTGCAATAGAAGCTAAGAGGTCTTGATAGATACCCGTTACAAAGGCAATGGTCCCACCGGAGACACCAGGGATGATATCACAGATTCCCATCAAGAATCCCTTGGCGAATAGTACGATTGACTTATTCAGATTCAAAGCTTTCTAAACCTTCATCATTTTGAGCTGCAGTATTATCATCTACGGCTTGGCCTTTCTCTTCTTCAGTTTTATCCAACTCATCTAATATCGCGTCTTCATTAGAGGAGTTAATTTCTTCAGACTGAATAGGGCCTTGTATAACTTCTTTTTCTACTTTAGTTGTAGCTTCTTCACTTTGCTTCATGATTTGTTTTTCCGCATTAAGTAGCTCATCTATCTCTTCGATATCAAATTCAGTTAAGCCGAACGGATTTTCATTTTCATTTAAGTTCTCATCCATATAACGTTTACCCATGGCCTCTTCAATATCATCTAGTGATTCTTCGCTCTTGGCCTTGGTTTCACTTTCGACGTTTTCTAGATTAAGTTGCTCTAGTTTTTTATCTTCATCAATCTTAGCTTCGTTTAGCATGGCTTCAGCTTCCTCAATTTCTGTTTCAAGTTTTTCTAGTGAGCGTAAATCTCTTTCACTTTCTTTAAGAATCGATTTTTCTCTCTCTTGGCGCTCTAGTTCAGCAAGCTCATCTTCAGTGAATTGAATTTGGTCAGCTCTATCTAATAACTCATCAGTCATTTCATCTACGTTTAATTCTACATCTAATTCTTCTAGGTCACTGACTTTAAGCTTGTCTTCTTTTCTAAGCTTAAGGAAATGCTTAAGCTTGGCAGCTTTAGCAGCTGAATCTTTGGTTTTAGTCACGGCGATATCACCTAAGTAAAAATCTTGAGTCGATTGTGTCACCAAAGTTGTGGCAAAATTATCTGTGACGGTAATGACCGTTAATTCTCCTGTCTTATAGGTTGGATCCTGAGTAATATTTTTTCCGGTTAATCTATCTTTAAAATCATAAACTTCTAAAATATTACCGATCTCTAATCCATCGGCTCGGCCTCTATCGATATAAATGACGTCACCAAAAGAGAAGGTACTTTGAAATTCTGAATAACCTGAGATAATCGCTGCTTCAATGATTTGATCGTTAAACGTTTTCGAAATACGCTCGATCTTAGGTGTATAAACTGTAATTCGGTCTCCTCTTTGGGCAACTCCACTTGATTCAATAATTTCCGCTAGCCACAAATCTCCCTTAGCCGCGATGGTTTGAACATTAGCAACCACCGTATATTTATAGCCGACACGTTCTGAGTTTTGGTGCTTAACTTTTCCGCCAGCACTATAAATTGAATACTTATCTCCCGCAATAACATTCATAGAAGAATCAAACTTTAAATAAACCTTATCGCCTTTAGAAAGGAATACACCTTCTTTAATCGAAGAATCAATTTTCCCAAAATCTTGAACGATATTGGTGCTCAAGAAGGTATTGAGATAGAAACCTTCTTTAAAAGGAAATTCGATTTTGGCATTGCGATCAAAACCGTTGACATCATAATCAGCTGCGGGAATTTGTAGTTCGATATCCTGTACCGGTGGTTCATACTTTTTGTATTCATCAATTAAGCCTTTATCACTTAAGTTTTGAATATCTTTAATCGTATCAACTGTGGAGTATTGAACATAGGCGCCCTGATCAACTAGCTCTTTTTTATTTTTAAACCACTCAGGCGCTTCACCATCTCCCCAGCGGCTATAATCAAGTAATCTTGATTGCCTGGCCAGTTCTCCATCAGCTTCATTTTTTTCATAATTAGAAAATGAACCAACTTTAATCTCGGGCATATTTTCCGAAGTTCCTGTCGTAAAAACTAAGGTCATTCCAGATTCAATTTGATGGGGATTGGTTATATAGGGATTTAGGGCCCAAATTTTAGGATAGTAAAATCCTGAACCAAAAAGTTTT
>CALFYV010000231.1 GCA_937952395.1 uncultured Bacteriovoracaceae bacterium
GAGTATCTGGCTCATCCAATCCATGCTGCTCGCTCAGTTGATTTTGTACATGAATTACTCTATTTAAGACCGCTCAGTAGCGCTTATGAATACCAGCAATATGAGTTGCAATATTACAAGGAAGCCTCTTCTCTCACTCAATTAACTGATGCCATCTTTACAACCAACAAAAGTTGGGATGAGTTTTTCACCTCTGGCCAGTATAGTTTTTTTGCCAATATGAGAGATGGATTAGATAAAAGTGAAGTCTTTTACTACTTAAATTTCGTTCAAGAAAAAGATAAACCCATTAAAAATGAGAGAAATTATTATGTTCAAGTAGATGAAGAGCAGTCTGCGGGATTTATAACAACTCCGAGGTTTCTTAATAGAAATTATAACAATTCTCAAAACTCAGGTAGAAAAAGAGCGGCAGCTATTTTAAGAGTCGCATTTTGCGATCATATGTTTCCAGCTGTTGAGCGGGGACAAGAACATTTGATGGTTGAGGAGCAAATCGCCAAAGGTTTATCTTTTGAGCAAATTGTAAGTGCAAATTCAGATGATCACGGAAGAAAAGCTGATTGTATGCAATGTCATATTCATAAGGGGCTTGATCATATTTCTCAAACCTTCAACAGCATCGAAGGTTCCCTAGATACAAAACCTTCACCGGGGAGATTGCGTTACACTTTTAAAAATGGCAAAGTTATCGATGAACAAGTCGAAGGAATTGGGGATCTTGTCAAAAAAATTATTATTCAAGATGAATTTAAACAATGCCAGGTCAAGAATTTTTGGAAACGCTTTGTCGGCCCAACTGATTATTTAGATGATAATCCTGATGTACTAAGAGAATTTGTTAATGAGTTTGAAAAAAATAAAAGACGAGTTAACAGCTTCATTCGTGTCCTCGTTCTTAGTAAAGAATTTCGACAAAATAACTTAAAAACTAAAGGTAATCAATTTTACTTAAATGCCAAAAGAGTTTTAGCAAAATGTGTTGATTGCCATGGCTCAACTCAAGTTGATTTTACCAAAGTCCCCATTGGAGGAAGCCAAGCTAGTCATCAAAAAATGATTTCACGAATTGTTGAACGACTTGCCTTAAAACCTTTGAGTCAAGCACAAACAGCAACAATGCCACCGGAATATAGTAATTGGTTTCCGACTCAAGAAGAACGAAAAGCAATTGTTGATTGGATTCAAGCTGGTACGCCAGATCTTAATGGTCAAAATCAATTAAATAATAATTGGATTGAAAACTACTACAAAGGAGAGAAATGAAAAAACTCATTTTGATCTTTTTTATAACAAAAGCGATGGGACAAATCTCTCTTGGGGATGGTAACCGGCGCTATCTGCATTCCCATGATATTAATCGATATCTTGTCGCCAAATTTAATTTTTCTGCGGAGACTGGATTTAGTGAAAAAGATTCTTGTTTTAGACTCGACTATAATTCCCATATTTCTCTGGGAACCATGTTTCCCCTTGAGCAAATTCGCTTTGCCGATAAGCCTAGTGAGGCTTATGTAAAATGGTATATGCAATGCCTAGAATTTATGGTGAGTAAGATTGAATTAGATATTAAAAACGACGGTTACCAAATTTGGGGACACCAAAGTCATAAGCAAAAACAAGGATTGATAGTCACTTTAATAGAGAAATATATTGGACCAGAATTTGTCTTGGAAGAGCTTGGTTACCTTGGCGAAAATTCCTTTATCGTTGGAAAACCAAAAACCATTATTGAATTTGCTGATCTCATGTTAGCTCTTCCTATTAATCAAATGGCTTCAAAACAGTCAAATGTATTACAAGTAGCTAGGCAAAATATTATATACCTTCTTTCAATTGGAGATAACCTAGTTAATTAAGAGGACTTATGGATAGAAGAGAATTTTTAAAGTCATCATCAGGTTTACTATTTGGCGCCACCGCTCTAGGTGGACTGGCCAGTTATTTTCCAACAAATATTTTGGCAAGTAATAATCCACTTACATCTGAACCTCACTTCTTTTTAACAATTAGACTACAAGAAGGACTCGATAATATTTTTGGTCTTAACCCATGGACCGCTGATTTTCCTAATCAAGAAAATTTATTTTTAGGAGAAAACTATCAAGTTTTACAAAATACTCTCGGAACAGATATAAACTTAGGCCCTAGTGCACTTGCCTTAGAAAAGCACGTCCATGATATCGCCATCATTAATGGTGTTTTTATGGGACCCGTGGATATCGGCCATCCAGCAGCTCTACACTACATGACAAGTGCCCAAACAGATCCACAAAAAGTACATTTTATCACAGAGCTAGCTGAAAACTTAAGACAATACAAGCAAGAAAATGAAGGTTCTATTTTAGTTAAAGGAGATCTAAGAATTGCTCATTTAAAACAGATAAACCGGGCACCTCTTGAAGAACTCTCAAATATGATTGTGGGTAAAGATGGTAATTTTTCTTTAGATAAGTTTACTTCATCACAGATTGGCACATCTAAGTTTAGTGAAATTTTTAAAAAAGTTGATTCTAATAAAGAAAAAATGAAGCTAATGAAAAATAAACTAGCCGAAATTGCTGTGGATAAAAACACTCCTACGGAGGATGAGCTTATTGCAGCAGCTTTTGCAGCAGATGCTTATCGCTTTGCCCAAATAGATATTTTCAATCAAGGGGTCGATGCACATAGCAATTTTTTTAGTACTCATCCTCAAGCTCAAAAGGAACTCTGGACGAGAGTTTCTAAATTATTTGATAAGCTCAAGTCTTTGACTTACCTTGATACTGATGAAGCTCTTTTTCCTAATTACGTTACTGTTTTAGTTATCACCGAATTTAGCCGGCTACCTTTTCTTAACTCTGCTCGTGGTAAAGATCATAATTTCTTTGATAATTCCGTTTTACTCGCAGGCAAAGGCATAAAAGGAGGCACTCAAGTTGGGGATCACCATCTTTTTGTTAAAGATGATAAACACCCTGTCTCGCAACTCTCTGGTGTTCATATTGATTATTTAACAGGGGAAACTGTTAAAAATTCCTACTATAATACCAAATTCGTAGACAATATCTCGAGCACTCGTCATGTTGATTTGATACGGCCATCAAATGTTTATCGGACACTAGCTGAAATTTTCCAAGTTGATTACAGATATTTAAAAGCAGTTAATCAAAATGATAAGATTATTCCAGAAATTCTAGCTTAGGAGTTTTCTTAAGGTAAATTAACTAAACGTTGGTTTAGCTACCAGTCAACGAGCCAATTCGAGACTTTCCTCACTTCGACTCCTGAAGGATAGGTTTTTTCTCTGACAAGATTCTTAACAATTTGAACTTGTTGAATATTTTTTAGTTCTTTGAAAAATATGCTGAAGTTCTTTGTCGGTTTATCATCTGAGGTTTTAACTTCTATCATTATTTTAGGAGTTTGCTTATTACTTATCAAAAAATCAACTTCAATGCCGCCTTTCTTGCGAAGATAAAAAAGTTCCCAATCTTCTCCTAAGCAATCTTGCCTAAAATGGCACTCTTTTAAAAGAGAACACGCGACTAGATTTTCCAATTTGACTCCTGCATCACCTACAACTCTTGCATTGTCATAAAAATAATATTTAGGTTGCTTAAGACTAGAGCGAGCTATGTTTTTGGAATAAGGTATTATCTTAAAAATAACGTACATGTTTTCTAAAATTGTAAGCCATCTTTTAACTGTTTTATCAGAGCACTGAAGCTCTTGAGCCAGTGAGGAATATGAAATAGGGCTTCCTATTTTTGTTTTTAATATATCAATTAAAAGCTCAATGGATTTAAGATGACGAACATCTTCTTGAAAAATTAAATCTTGTTTCAAAATGATATCAAGGTGAGTTCTTTTCCATAAATGATAAAACTTATCATTTGCTTCAAGATACGGTTCAGGAAAGCCACTAAAATTTAGCAATTTTTCCAATACTTCTTCTCTATCAATTCTGGGATTTATTTTTACAATTTCTCTTAAGTCTAATGGGTATAAACGGTAATGAAAATATCTTCCCGCAAGAGAATCACCCATTTTCTTAAACGTATCTAAACGTGCACTTCCTGTTACAACTAAACCTGGGGGAATTTTTTCTGTATCATAAATTCCTTTTAACCATTGCTTCCATTTAGGCTTCTTATGAAGTTCATCAAAGACAATAAAGTCATTTTTTCTATCCCAAGATTTATCTTTATAAATTGTACGGTGTTCTTCATTATCAAAGTTTAAATATTCTCTTGCGCCTTTAAATAATCCCGTAACAGTGGTCTTTCCTGATTGCCTGGGCCCTGTTATTAGAACTATTTTTTTATTTAAATATTCTTGAAAATACTCAGTATAGATTCTCTTCATATATGACTATTATGCCATATACTCCGAAAAAGTCATAACTTTTTCGACACGTGCTCCGAAAAGGTCAAGCCCTAGGTAACATATTGATTTTACAGAATTTATTCTACCGAAACTATTTATCCACAGGAACCAGGAGTCGCTCTCTCACTTTTTTAACTTCAGCTAAATCTATTTCAGCACAGATGAGCTTCTCCCCTTCTCCAGCATCAGCCAAAATTTCACCCCAAGGATTAATGATAAGCGAGTGGCCGTAGGTAGAAACTCGTTCATTATGAACACCGTATTGAGCAGCAGCTACCACATAAGATTGATTTTCAATGGCACGGGCACGCAAGAGTGTATGCCAATGGGCCTTGCCTGTCGGAACAGTAAAAGCTGAGGAAATGCTTAAAAGATTTGCTCCCTCGTGATAATACTGACGATACATTTCTGGAAACCTGAGATCAAAACAAATACTCAGACCAATTTTCCAATTTTTAATTTGTAATATTTTTCTTTGTGTCCCAGGTGTATAGGTTTTGGCTTCATTAATGACAACCTTTGCTGAGGTTTTTGAAAGATCACAGGCAAACATATGAATTTTATCATAAGTTTCTAACAGCTTGCCTTTGGGATCGAAGTTAAAATTTCTATTTTTAATTTTTCCCTTTTCTTTTGTAGCCACTGAGCCACCTAAGAGGTAAAGGTTGAAATCTTTCGCCAGAGATTGAATATTTTTGAAATGCTCATTACCTTGTTCAACTAAATAAGGAGTTGGCTCAATCATATTAGACATTGAATAAAAAACTTCAGGCAAGAAAACCGCTTCAATTTTTTCTTCTTTAGCCTGTTTTAAAAGTTTTCTTATTTTTTCAAGATTAACTCTAAAATCAAGAACTGAGGTTAGCTGGATAATTCCAATTTTCATTAGATTTTTTTGCCGACTGCTTTATAAGTAAAGCCTAGGCCAGTCACAACAGAAGTTTTAAAAAGATTTCTCGCATCAACAATAATCGGCGAATTTAGATTTTCTTTAATTTTATCAAAATGAGGATTACTAAATTCTCTCCACTCAGTCATAATAACAAGTGCATCAGAGCCCTTTAAGCATTCATATTTATCATCAACTTTTTCAGTATGAACTCCCAAGGTTGTCATATATTGAAAATAGTTATCCGCTGCTTCTGGATCATAATAACGAACGCTGGCACCTTTATTCTGTAAAAGTTCTGCAATTCTAATCGCAGCACTTTCTCTTATATCATCCGTATTGGCTTTAAAAGCCACACCCCAAAAGGCAATCGTTTTACCCTTAAGGTTTCCTTCAAAAAGATCTGATATTTTGCTAAAAATATATTCTTTTTGTGATTTATTAGCTTCTTCTGCCGCTTCCACTATTTTTAGAGGTGAGTTAAGTTTTTTAGCGGTTTTCAAAAGTGCTTTAACATCTTTAGGAAAACAACTTCCACCATAACCAGGGCCCGGATACAGAAAATGATGTCCGATTCTAGGATCGGTTTTTATTCCATTCCTAACTTCTTCAATATCGGCACCAGTGGCATCACAAAGCTTGGCAATTTCATTAATAAAAGAAATTTTTGTGGCAAGAAAACAGTTAGCTGCATACTTCGTCATTTCTGCTGAGATATTAGACATTTTCAGTAATGGATTGCCCTGTCTCACAAGTGGAGAATAGACCTCATCCATTAACTTAAAGGCCAATTCATCACTCGCTCCTATAACAACGCGGTCGGGCTTCATAAAATCATCAACCGCAGACCCCTCTTTCAGAAACTCTGGATTATTCACAATATGAAAGGACTTGGTCGTTTTAGATTTTAAAAATGTTTGCATTTCTTGGCATGTACCGATTGGAACAGTAGATTTAATAACAATCACTGCATTAGATTGAATATTTTTAATAACACTTTCTGCAGCACTAAAAAGATAATCAAGATTAGCTTCACCATTATCTCTGGATGGTGTTCCTACAGCCAAAAAAATAACTTGAGCCGAACTGATGCTTTCATAATTTGTTGAAAACCTAAGTCTTTCAGACTTTTTGTTTCTACTTAACAAATCAATTAAGCCTGGTTCATAAATTGGACAACGACCTTCATTTAAAATATTTATTTTCTTTTCATCTATGTCGATACATGTTACTTCATGACCAAGTTCAGCGAAACAAGTGCCAGATACTAATCCCACATAGCCAGTGCCTATAATTGAAATTTTCATAAAAATGCCTTTATTTTTTAACTAAAAACAAAAATCTTAGAAGGTTCTATATGTCCGTAGCGAAGATATTTTGTTTTTAGTGACTCTAATTGAAGTAAAAAAGCTGTTTCTTCTTTAGGGTTATTATATTTACGGATTTTTTTACATTGTTTTTTTAAAATTGATTTTATTCCTTGAGGTAAAGTGCAAACCCCTTTTAAAAAATAAATTTCATCTTTATATTTGATTAATCTGCCCGTAAAAAGATCTCCAACAACCAATCCGATATTTGGTTGCTCTTTAGATAAAATAATTTTCTTATCATGAAGAATATCTTTTAAAACAATTTGGCGCTTTAAATTTACTTTTGAGAACTCATAAACAGAATGCTCAATTTGAGTTAAAGCCAACTTCATCTCTTCATCAACAATTTCTTTATCTGGAGAAAATTCTTGTAAAAGAGTTTTTCCTTCTTTCACTTCACGTTGAAATAAATACCAATTATTAAAACAATTCATACGAGATTCGTACTCATCATCTTCTTCTGTTAATCTGCCTGTTAATGAGATATATTCCTTTTTAGCATCCATCAAAGTGTCGTAGAAACTTCCCTCAGTAAAGTATTTTAAAATTTCATCAATGGTGCTTTCGATTTTATCAATAATCATAATACTATTTTACTCATCAACCTTAAGGACTGCCAAGAAGGCTTCTTGTGGAACTTCCACATTTCCGACCATTTTCATGCGTTTTTTCCCTTCTTTCTGCTTTTCTAGTAGTTTACGCTTACGGCTAATATCACCTCCATAACATTTGGCCAAAACGTTTTTACGAAGCGCTTTAACTGTTTCTCTGGAAATAACCTTGGACCCGACCGCTGCCTGTATGGCAATATCAAACTGCTGTCTATCTATAATCTTTCTCAGTTTTTCAGTTAAATCACGGCCCTTGAAGAAAGCATCATCGGCATGGCAAATCATCGAAAGAGCATCGACTTTATCACCGTTGAGAAGAATATCCAGTTTAACTAAGTCTGCTGTTTGATAACCTTTATATTCATAATCCATGCTGGCATAACCTCTAGTCATACTTTTTAATCTATCATAAAAGTCAAAAACCATTTCACTTAACGGTAACGAATACGTAATTTGCACACGCTCTGGAGTTATATAGTTTATATTTTTTTGAACACCACGCTTGTCCTCGCAAAGCTTAATAATTTTTCCTACAAATTCATTAGGTACATGAATATTAATATCGACAATCGGCTCGCTCAGTTTATCCACTAACGAAATATCAGGCAGCGTTGATGGATTCTGCACCATTATCGTTTCACCGTTAACAAGAAGAACTTCATAACTAACTGAAGGAGCAGTTGAAATTAAATTAAGATTAAATTCTCTTTCAAGTCGCTCTTGAATAATATTCATATGCAGCAAACCCAAAAAACCGCAACGAAAACCAAAACCTAAAGCATTAGAAGTCTCCGGTTCGTAGGTAAACGAAGAATCGTTTAATGCCAATTTTTCGAGTGCTTCTCTTTGCTCTTCGTAGTCATTTGAATCAACCGGAAAGATTCCGCAAAAAACCATGGGCTTAACTTCTTTGTAGCCTTTTAAAAGAGGAGTATTCTTTTTGTCGGCATGGACGATGGTATCTCCAATTTTGACATCACGAATTGTTTTAATACCACAGATAATAAGACCAACCTCTCCAGCTCCTAAAGAATTCACTTCAGTGTAAAAAGGCTCATTAATAGCCAACTTTATGATTTCGTATTGTCCTTCCGAGTGCTTAAAATAAATATTATCTTTAACTTTCAAGTTTCCTTCAAAAACTCGCACCAGCACCACGACACCCCGATAGGGATCAAACCAAGAATCAAAAATTAAAGCTTGTAGTGGATTTTCACGGGCCCCCAGAGGATGGGGAATCTTTTTAACTATAACCTCTAGCAACTCATCTACGCCCAAACCTGACTTAGCTGAAACCATGGGTGCATCGGAAGCATCTAATCCAATAATATCTTCTATTTCTTTGCGTACTTTTTCTGGCTCAGCATGAGGTAAATCAACCTTATTTAAAACAGGAACAATCTCTAAATTATTATCTAAAGCTAAATAGACATTTGCCAAAGTTTGAGCTTCCACTCCTTGAGAAGCATCCACAACCAATAAAGCTCCTTCGCAAGAAGCCAGAGAGCGAGAGACCTCGTAAGTAAAATCCACGTGACCTGGGGTATCGATTAAATTGAAATAATAAGTGATCCCATCTTTAGCCGGATATTTTAAACGAACGGTTTGCGCCTTAATAGTTATTCCGCGCTCTTTTTCAATATCCATATTGTCTAAAAATTGGGCTTTCATTTCACGATCACTAACTGCATGAGTTAATTGAATCAAACGATCAGCTAAAGTGGACTTTCCATGATCGATATGAGCAATAATTGAAAAATTGCGTATTTGACTGATTTCCATAGAACATGGTTTTAACAGAAAATGAGCATTAAATCACTAGGAAACGGCCTCAGAACTCATAATCA
>CALFYV010000232.1 GCA_937952395.1 uncultured Bacteriovoracaceae bacterium
TCTATTTTAAAAAAACCAACTCCTGTGATTGAAAAGAATTGGCTCACACCAGGAAGCTTTTATTGTCCTTTGGACTTTGATTCTTATTTTACAGGGAGTGCTTTTGACGCTTGTGATTTATTACTGACTGATGATGTGACCCAACTTAATTATTATCGTAAGAGTGGTTATTTTGCTGAGACCCCTGAAGTGAGTTACGACTTGGGTCATCTTTTAAGTGGGCAAATCGAAGGTCGAACAAGCGATGAGCAAATCACCATGGCGATTAATTTAGGATTGGCCCTTGATGATATGGTGATGGCCAAGCTTGTTTATGAACGAGCAATCAAAATGAATTTAGGTACAAGGCTAGATTTATAGGGGATAAAACGTTCTATAAGTATCTAAGTCAATTGCTTGCGTAACACAGTAAGTGAGCTAATCACAATCTCAAATTCATTTTTTATTTTTTTTATAAGCTCTCTCCATTCTGAAGGGGAGAGGTTTGAGCTGTGTTTTTCAATTTTCTCACATAGTTCCGTAAGATAAATAGCCCCGATGGTATGAGAGCTGGACTTCTGGGTATGAGCTTCGTCAGCGACTTCGCTATATTTTTTTTCTTCTATTAACTCTTCCATTTTATCTATTCTGATTTTTGAACCTTCAATAAAAAGATCGATAAGTTTTATTCTAATGTCTTCTTCACCAGGCACTGTTAAGGAGAAAAGTTTTTTGAAAATAAGTGAGTTAATTCCAGAATGTGCTGGTGGTGAATCGATGTTTTGTTCAGAATATAAGTATTTTTTTAAAACATTGTAAAGTGAGAGCTCATCGATAGGCTTGGTAACATAGTCCACCATACCAGCTTCAAAACAAGCTTTTTGATTTTCTTCCTCAACATTGGCGGTGAGGGCTATGATGGGTATATTGAGAGCTTGAAAATGGGGGTTATCTTTTATGAGTTTAGTCGTTTCAAAACCATCAAGTTCAGGCATCTGGCAATCCATAAGGATTAGGTCGTAGGGAACTTCTTGTAGAGCTTCAATGGCCTCCTTTCCATTAGAAACAACGTGGAAAGTGCAACCTAGTAGTTCAAGCATGCGAGAAATGACTAGTTGGTTCACTTGATTCTCTTCTGCAATGAGAACTCGTCCGTGAAGTTTCTCTTTAAACGTTATTTCA
>CALFYV010000233.1 GCA_937952395.1 uncultured Bacteriovoracaceae bacterium
TTGTGGTAGACCTAAATAGATGTGAGTTTGTGCTTTTGCGCGAACAGGGCCTTATCAAAAGGGTAATCCAAATCGCTATTTTCGAAAAAACCTCTACCAAATTTCATAGAAAAATCTTTTAGCAAAAATCAAGGGTTTTTACAAACTCTTACTTACCGCAGGTGAGTAAGAAGAGTATGTATGGCCATTGAAAACAGAATAACACAACCAAATAAACTAAATATTTGGCCCCATCGGCTTGAAGCCCTCTTTGCAATCATCATACCTAAGATGGTTGCTATGAACGCACAAATTCCAATTGCACTTATAAAAACACCTAATGGTTTTTGACCGATACCTAAACTCAGTCCAATGGCAAAAGCATCCAAGCTTGTTGCAAAAGAGACAACTAAAAGTTTCATTGGTGAATAAAAACTTTGCTTTTTCTCTTCATCATAGTCTTTCAATTTCCCAGCTTTAATTCCTTCATACCCCATATGTAAAGATACCGAAGTCAGAAGGAAAAAAATAATCCAGTGATCGATTAAATCATATTGTAAAATAATTTTTGAACCTAAAATGACTCCAATATAAGTAACGAAAGCTTCACTAGAACCTGATAAAAAAGCAAATAGCAGAGAATCTTTTAATTGGTGTTTTCTAAAACCTAATGCTAAAGCCGCGGAAAATGAGTCCAAGCTAAGTACAAATCCAAACAAAATAGCTTCCAGTAAATGCGTCATAGAGTTCTACTTATGAAAAATAACTAACGTTCATTTTGTTCATTGCCGTTTTACTTTTTTATTAAATAACAAAACTATGACAAAAAAAAGGCTTCTTTATTTTTGATTTAATATTCTTTGACCTTACTTTCTTCAGACTCTTGATTGGGAAGGTCATTCCAGTAACCAGCGGCAAAATCGGCGACACATAAGCGTTTATATAAATAATGAGGGCCACACTGAGCTCCCGCAACTCTAAACTCCGCGGTGAAAATACTTTCTCTATGACCTCTTGAAGGGACTCCGTCATCAACAATTAAAAACATCACCATTTCTCGTGGTGAGAGATAATCACCGGCCATGATTACTTCACCAGAGATTCCTGTAACAAGTCCATAGCGTTCAAGTCTCTCTTTAAAATTAGAGCCATCATTGCCATCATGACCAAGTTCCCCTGAAGCACCCATATCTTTGACATGATCAAGGGCGCCTAAATTCATTCCAGGCATCGCACCCAATTCACTTAAGGCCTTTTGATTTTTTAAAAACTCAAGGGCCTCATGAAAAGGAGCCGCTCCTTCATTCAAATTCATAGTTTTTCTATGCACAAGCTCTCTCTGATCTTCATCAGTTTTAAATTTTAAAACAAAAATCTCTTTTTCTTCTCCTGGGCCTTTATAAAGCCTGGGTAAAAATTCAGTCTCTAAAATTTCAGCGTATTTTTGAGGTTGGGTTCGCGCCAGATTAAGTTCTTGTAAAAATTCTCGTGAATACTCATCCCAATCTGAAATAACTTCGCTCGTTATCTCTTGTGACCAGATTCCCGTGGATAGTAATGAAGTCAGAATGAGTAGTTTTATCATCTATCTATTCTACCCTCTCATAAATGCTTCTCAAGTAAGAATGAAAGTAATACTGGCCATGTCAAAAAGTTAGGCGATTTTTCATAAGTCGGAGTCATCGTTGCTTTTCATTTAACCCAGAAAAAATTACAGAGTTTTTGATCTCTTTGGTCTATTTAACCCCTTGCAGAAAATTTAATTGACACGAGGGGCTATTTTATTTAAATTGCCGCTTCAGTAAGTGAAAAATTTAAGGAGCCTTATGAAAAAGCTAATGCTGTTTGCGTTTTTATTGGTTGGTGCTGTCCAGGCAGATACTCAGTTTGTTTTAACTAATTATCAAACTCATGCGGATAATATGATTAAGATTTTAAGATCAACAACGCTTAATTCTGGTCATAAAATGCGCTATGGCCTGGCCAAGATTGAAGGTTTCCAAAAAGAGATCAAAGAAAATGCAGAAATTATTGATTCAAGCTACTTAATTAATGCGTCTGAATTAAATGACAAACTTGTGGTGATTAGAAATCAAATTAGGCAACAAAATTTTGAAAGAGCTGCCAAAAATATTGAAAAACTAAAAAACTTTAATTTCTAGAGGTTCATATGACAAAACTATTCTCTCTTTGTTTATTGTTAATTGTGATCGTAGGTTGTGAACTTTTTGAAAAGGACGTAAAACCTTTTGAAAAATGCCCTTTAACTATGATTTCAAAAGGTGCTTACTCGGATAAAAACAGCCAAGAAGTAGGCGTGATTTTTGAAGCCTTTGATTGTGATAATAACCCTGTTGGAATTACCGCTTCGGATGTGACCGGTTATGAAGTTATTGGTGGTGAGAGAAAGCCGCTTCGGACTGAAAGTAAGGCTGCGTTTTATTCTATTAAAGGAAAATATATTGCTGCGGCTATTTTAGTTTTAGATACTTCAGGTTCAATCGTTCAAAATTCTGGAGTGTTTTCTAAACTTAAATCTGCGGCTAAAGGATTTGCTCAGAAACTATTAAGTGGTAGTGATGCGATGGTATCAGTTGTAGTTTTTGATGGAAGACAATACGCTTTTTTAGCCTCTCTACCTTCTGGTCAAAATGTTTTTTCAAAGTACTCAGAAGTTTCAACACTTATTGACGGTCTCAATTGTGGAGCTGTGATTAATGCTGTTGGCCCAGATAAACTCTGCGAAGATTCATCGACTAACTTATATAACGCTGTCTTAACTGGAGCAGACTTATCTAAAACTTTAAAGAATTTTGTCATCCAAGAAGGAATCATTCCTGCAGATGGAATCTATAGTGGGAACGTAATTCTTTTTACTGACGGTACGGACGAAGCGAATTACGTTAGTTTGGCCCAGGCCAAGTCTGGTATTGCACAAAACTCAAGCTTTACGAATTTTTTCACAATAGGTCTTGCCTCAGCGGATATTAATCCAGACATTTTAAAGCAACTTGGCCCTGATGGATATTACTCGGCTGATAATGAGTCTCAACTTGCTTCCCAGTTTGATCAAATCGCTTCTCGATTAAATAAGCTCGCTAATAATATCAAGCGCTATGCTTATTGTACTGCTACTCGTAATGGGAACGTCACTTTTGAACTGGTTCATAATGAATCTGGAGAGAAGTTAACCTATAATTTCAATGCTGGAACTAAGGGTGTTGCTTGTAATCTTGGAAGTTCTAGTAACTCAGGCAGAATAGGCTACTCTCAAGAAATTGAATCTAGTTTCAAGTTAAACTTTTCGCCAAAAGCGTATTAGAATTTATCTTTGACAAATTCATAAATCAGAAGAAAGGCACTGATGTTTAAGACACTCAGAGTGACAGCAGTGCCAAAGACGCGACGTTTTGTCGCCCCTCCATGGGCCCAAAGTCCCAGGGCGTGAGAAAGTCTGGAGAGAATCAAGGCCATTCCTAAAACAAAAACTGTTCTGTGGTAACCGTAACTACTTTCAAGAAAAAACAAAAGAATAATAGCGAGGGCCGCGTATTCTGAGAAATTACCGTGAACCCTAATAGCTCTTCTCAACTCGCTGATGTCTCCATCTCCAATTCCCACTTTGTGCTTCCAACGAAGACGGATTATTTTTAAACTTAAAAAAGAATACATTATGGTCATAACAGCAGCATAAAAAGGGGTTATCATTTTCTCTCCAATATTTTATAAGTCCAAGCCATTTCATTCTTATCATCTTTGGGATGCTTGATTTCTTCAAGCACTTTCCAAGCTGTCCAATCGATATCTGGGAAAAAAGCATCGGCTTTTACTTGAGTTTCAACTTGAGTTAAATAGATCCTATCCACTAAGGAGAAAGTTTGAAGGTAGATCTTGGCCCCTCCGATAATAAAGAGCTCATTTTCATAATGAGTTTCAGCGAACTCTAGGGCAGCGGGAATAGATTTAAAGTAAAACAGATTATCTTGGTTTTGATAATCCCCTGAAGTCACCACTAAACTTTTTCGCCCAGGGAGTGCTCTGCCTATGGAGTCAAAAGTCTTGCGTCCCATCAGCATCCAGTGATTCATAGTGATTTTTTTAAAATTTTTATAGTTGTATAAGTATAAAGATGGAACATTCACAAAAACGCGTAGATGAAAGATTTGATGATTTCTTAAAGAAAGTTGATGTAATGGAGACTGAATTAAAAGAATGGAAAGATAAATATATCGGATTGGAAAATAAACTTAATGAAACTATTAAGATGACTAATCAATTAATAGTAAATGTAAATGCTTCTAATCAATTTATATGTGATATTCATAACTCACTCGCTGCTGCCGGATTT
>CALFYV010000234.1 GCA_937952395.1 uncultured Bacteriovoracaceae bacterium
TTGGCTGAGTAGAATTTGGGCATCACTCATGAGTAAGATAGAGAAGTGATCGGCATTTTTCCATAATATATGGCTTAAAATAGAACTTATTAAAAGACCTACGTCACAAATGCGATAGATCATAAAAACTCTATAAGCATTCTTAACTGGAATCGTTCTGTCTCGGTAGAAGGCAATAAGAAGAAATGAAGATAAGCCAACAATCTCCCAGCCTGCAAAAAATAAATCTAAATTTCCGGCCATGGCCATGAGCTGCAAACCAAAAACAAATAAGTTAATAGTTTTAAAGAAACGCTGAAATCCACTTTCTCTGTGCAAGTAGGTGTGGCTAAATTTTCCAACAGTAATGGAGAGGTAGCCTGTCAAAAAAAGTACTATCATTGTTAATTTATCAAAGTAAAGATTGAAGCTAATATGGTGATCAGCGATGGGAATTTCAAAAAACGATACTTCAAACGGTTTTAATCCATTCATAAAAAATTCACCAATTATCAAACAAGTTGTTGCAAAGGGAAGGGCCAGAGAAATGAGACTTAATGTGCTGACTTGTCTTTCATTGAATTTTCTTAGAAATAAAATAAAAGTAATCATGAGTGGTAACAAATAAATGGATATAAGATGAAGTGTTAGCATAGATAGTCACCTGTAAAAGCTTCAAAGCTTCCTTTTGTGAAATAATGGGCTTTGCCTGTCGTTGGTGAAATTGTGGCAAAACGAACCCATTCGTTATTAACCCAATTCCATAGACCTTCATTTTGTTTTAAAACGTTAAGGACAATGTCCTTTTCTTGTTCAACAACCATCATGATACGCATAGGTTCATGAAGCTCTGTCATTTGGATTCCTAAGCCAGGCAATAAATCATCTTCAGTACCGTTAGTGACAGCAAAGAGTCCCATAATATTATGGGAAAGCTTACTTCCTGCTCCGACACCTAAGTTATTCATTTTTGAATAAAAATAATCTAAGTTGATCCCACCGCAGACTGGAATGGCCGCGGAAAGAATGGCGGTTAACCAATGTCCATCCAGATCATCTGCAGGTTCATAAGATTGTAAAAAAGCACGCCGTTCAAAATCCATTTCTAATGTAGAATTTCTTCTACCAACTATGCATAAGGCATTGCGAGTATGACCAAGTTCAGGTCTTGTTTCAAAAATAGACAAGGCTCTTTTTTTTACTTCAAGTAGGGCCTGATTTTCTGTGATATTTTTAGGAGCACTCTCAAAATCGAAACAACGTATTTTCGCATTTTTTTTCAAAGCTTGTGACGCTGCAATTTTAAATCTTTCAATGAGTAGCTGAACATGATGAGGAAAAACCTTCGTATCATATAGGTTAATGATGTCTTTGGTTGTATCGTGTAAACCTGGGATAAAAAAAGTATCTTGAGGTATATGAAGTCCATGATTCTTTTGAAGCAAACTGCGAACCTCAAGATCATTAGCAATCTTACAAAAGGCAATAGCATTAATATTGCCTGTTCGGCCAGAACAAGCCCCACAACCATAAGCTGTAAAATAAGGATTATTGGTTGTCGTTGCTCCATGACCAATAATAAAGATGGCCTTGGCAAAATGTTCTTTTAATCCAATAGATTTAAAAACGTTTGAAAGTCTCAGTGCCGATTCTTCCTTCGTGAAACCACGATGCTTTGAATTCTCTTTTTCTTCGCTTGCTTGCCTGAAAACTTTTAGTTTTATTCTAGCTTTGAGAAGCTTAATAGGTTTTACGTCACGTTCTTTATCTAAAACAATAAAGATGTTCAGTAGCATCTTTAATCCTGCCCATAAACCATGAAGATAGGTTGTAAAAAATTCTAAAATAACATTTTGAAAAGATGGGTGTTGCCAGTGATAAATTTTATTCTTTTTAATTTTTTCATTACCGGTATTTTCAATAATGTAATTAGCATTAAGAGGTGCTGGGCATTGTTTTTTTGGATAGGTATGTTTACTTTCTTGGTAATAGATATCCAAACCAAAGTGTCCAGGTGTGCCAAATGTTTCAATTTGGTTATCAACTTTCTCCATTGTGCTTCTTAGAACACATTCTCTGTCATCAATACAGAAAAAAGCTTGAATCGTTGATTGTTGCCGAGGGTTCAATGGGCGGTATGATAAAAGCTTATTTAAAATGTTAAAATGATAATATTTTTCGTAAGCCTCATGCCAAATTGTGTAAGCTAGCCATTGCTCTTCATCAAGCATGACTTTCTTTTTAATTAAGTCCTCAAGAAGATCCGTTCGATGTATCTTTTTAAAATTCTTTTTTAATTTTTTAATCCAACTATGTTCAATGATAAGTCGAATGGCCAGAAAATCATAAAGATCTCCCTTTCGTTTTGAAAGTAAGAGATCTGGATCTTGGTCTATATTCTTAATAAAACTAGACCATCCTTTTAAACTCAAAAAGCATTCTTCAATATAGAGTTTCTTAAGCTCTTCATTATCAAAAAAATCTGATAGGATCTCATCAATAATCTGTAATCTCTCCATTCTTTGAAAACGTCTTAAGTCTTTCTTTTTAAGAGGATAGATAGGTAGGAATGAATCAAGATTAATTTTAAAAAAACAATTAAGAAGCCCATTTTCAGTAAACGGAGTTTTCCAAAGTGAAAAACCTTGATCGTAATAATTACCTAAAAAACGAACAATGACAGGCTCTGATAATTCATTTAGAGAATAATCAATTTGTTCATTAATGACTTTATGTAGGGGCCTGTATGTTTTTTCAGGGAAGTGAACATCAACTTCTTTTCTAAAGAGAATTTCTTTTATTCTTATTCGTTGTTTTTCTTCATGTATACGACAATTGAGTTCGTTTTCTAAGTATTCATTCGGGATTGAGCCAAGAACGTACTTCTGCTGGTAAAAACTCATTGGAACAAAAGGAATAAAAGAATAAAAAGTAGAGGTTTCCCGCATGGCCTGCCAAAATGGCAGGTCAGTTAAATCGGGAAAGATATTTAAGTGTATAAACTCGCTGAGGGGTCTGATGTTGAGTAAGTATTTGCGTACCTTTTGAGTTGTTTCTTCTATATACATGACATCCTCAATAAATGTATTTTTTAAATGAGTTCTTATGTCCAGATGAAGCTTTAAGCTTATCTAATCCAACAACTCGTATCCAATTATTCGCTGAAGCAAGAGACTCAAGTTTTTCCTGAATTGTATGATCAATCATTTTACTTTGTGAGAAATTCAAGGTCAGGTTCTTATCTTTCTTGTAAATTTGAAAAATAATATTTTTTAAACTTAAATAGTTTGTAAATACAATTGAACTCTTAAAAACTATCTCAACCTGTTCATTACTGTCTTTTACTTCATGTAGAATTTTGAAAAAATCCCTAGGCTTTGCTCCTCTTATAAGGTGCAGAGCAATCTTCAGAGCTAAACCTGAAGCAACACCGATGAGTAGATCGCTTAAAAGCGTAACGATAAGTGTTGTACAAAAAAGTAAAAGTTGATCAAGCCCAATATGAAAAGTCTTTTTAAAAGTAGTTGGAGAAGCCAAGCGAAGTCCCGTAAAAATAAGTAGTGCCGCTAGAGCCGAAAGTGGAATTAATTTCAACAACCAAGGTAAAAATAAAATGGACAAAAATAGAAAGAGTCCATGGAAGAAGTTTGACCAAGCACTTTTGGCTTCATAATCAATATTAGCCTTTGTGCGCACAATCTCTGAGATCATTGGTAATCCACCTAGAAGAGAGGATACAAGGTTACCAATGCCCACAGAAAAAAGGTCTTTATTAAGATCTGATTTTCTTTTTTCGGGATCGAGTCCATCAACTGCACAAACAGTTAAGAGAGATTCAACGGACCCCACTAATGAGAACATAATAATATATTTAATAGAGATCGCAGAGGTAATATCACTAAAGTCAGGAAAGGTAATAGCAGATAAAAGTTGGGCAGGGACATCGACTAAGAACTTAGGGGTTACAGAGTAGTCATGGTCTAGAAATGAATACGCATGCTCATGCTCAATATCAAAAAAGTAAGACAATAATATAGATATCAGAAGAACCATAATAGAAGCAGGAATGGCATTAAGCTTTTTTATCTTTGGCCAGAAGAAGATGGTGATAAAACTGATAAAGCCTATTAGAAAGATTTCAGGATTCATATTCATGATACTATGAGGGATCTCCATAATAAGAGGAATTGGTCCTCCT
>CALFYV010000235.1 GCA_937952395.1 uncultured Bacteriovoracaceae bacterium
ATTTGATCGTGCCTTCCAACCAATAGAAATAGCTCACCCGGTTCCTGAAAATGCTGGTCAAAAAAAGAACCAGGAAGAACTATTTTTAGCCAATAAGAATAATCAGTGTCTTTATATGGTTTAATTTTTCTATTTGAGAAGTCCTCCAGTGAAACAAATTCTTCACTTTGAAGCATACTGACTTCTTCGAATCTTTTCTTAGCAGTCACATCCAAATAAACACTAGTATAGTTTAAAAGGCTAACTGTTCCTTTTTGATAAATAAGAGGGTTGTCAGACGGATATAAAGAATTAAACGAAAACAGAGCAAATATTAAGGAAAACCATTTTGAAAAATTACTCATAAGTTGTTTAATTTATGACAACTCATAAATTAAACAATTCCTCACAGAGTATTACTTAGATTGGTTAAACAGTAATGTTTATTTCATGTTTAGTCCAAAATAACTTGTAAGTGGGATTTTCAATCTTTTGAAGTTCGAGTTTTGGGACTTCTCCTTTTTCTAATTCTTGTATGATTTAGATAAATATTTGCAATTAGGACTAGCGGGCGCATTTGAACAGAATGTCAGGATAAATCCTCCCTTTATTGAAAAGCCTGCATATTACAAATTGAAAAAAAATTGCACCAGAATGTATGGCATCTGGTGCAATTCCAAGACAGTACTCTGGTTTATCGGTCAACTTGTAAGAGAACAAAAGAGGGACATTTTCATTTGTAGAGTTAGAATCAAAATCTCTGGAGGATTCAAAACAGGCTCAACTGATCATCTTCATCAGCTTTTTTATTCTTTTTTGGTGTACTGTTTCTTTGTGATTTTTCCGGAAGCACGACATCATCGATAATTTCTTTGTCATTTTCAAATAAGGTGCCGGCTAGCCGAGATCGGACTTTGTCTTTCAGTTCATTAACGGCCTTTTCTTTAGCTTCAGCCTCCTTGATTTTACTGGCTCCCTCCCATTCTTTTATGAGCTCCTCGTTTATTTGGGATACATAAGTTTCAGAATAGGGAATCGAAACCAGGACATACTGCTTCCTTATATCCTCCCTGGTCTTAAACATAATTACCATGCGCTGAAACTCCCATAGTTCCTGTGGAATAAAAGCCAGGGAAGGGAAAATTCGGTATCCAAAACGGTATGAAGCTCCTGTGATATCAAGTCCGTTCATGCAAAGCACTTCTCCCACAAATCCATGAAAGCACATATTAACAGCACTCATCTTTGCGCAAATAGGATCTAGGTCAATCATGGATATCCAGGAAGGAATACCTTGTGCCATACAAGAAGCTCCAGCTGATAATCCCATTCTCCCGGAACCACACGCCGGATCCAGAATCCTCTGGAGAGTTTTATTTTCACCGGGATTAATTATTCTGGTCATCATATCGACTACTGGCGATGGAGTAAAGTACTGCCCTAAAAGACTAGACTTGTTCTTACTGGCAATACACTCATACATTCTTCCCAGTGGGTCATACCAGGAATACCAGTCTCCAGTCCATAAACCAGTCTTTTTTTTGACTTCCTCGCGGATAATCTTCCAGATAGAGAGAAAATATTCCCGATCTTTCTCAGTATATTTCTCCAGAGAGTTCTCATCCTCTTTAGGCGGAAACAGATGTTGCCAGACGCACCAATCTATAAAACCAGAAAACACCTCGGCATAACTTCGTGTGCGAGCCAAAGTATCAACTATTTTTATAGCTTCTATAAGCTCAGGATATACCATCCTGGCCTCTGTTATTACTTTAGGCACAGAAGTTTTATAAATATTCAGAAGAGAGTATAACACAAAGGAGGCCCTGCAGGAGGTTTCAGGAAATAAAAAATCGGACCTCCAGCGGGAGATCCGAGAAATTGATTGAAGATATAATCTCTACATGACTTAACGAGAACCGTTAAGGTAGGAACTCTTTTATATCACAAACTTGAAAATTTGTGAACTCTAGGACGGGGCATTCTCTTTAATCACTTTCTTACTTAACAATTTGAAGCCAGTGGCTACAACCTCGGTCGTATAATGTTTATTACCCTCATTGTCGTTCCAGGCATTGTGTACCAATCTGCCTTCCAGGTAAATGAGAAAACCTTTCTTTAAGGCTTTCTGTGCCCCCTTGGCAAATTCTCTCCAAAGTACGACAGAGTGCCATTGAACATCGGTTTTCCATTCTTCATTACTGTCGAAATACTTTTCGTTTGTGGCTAATCTGAATTTTAATAATGGAATCTTTTCATCAGTTACTTTTTCGAAAACAGGATCTGTGCCTATATACCCAATCAGCGTTACTTTGTTTACCATTTGATGAAGTGTAAAGAAATTCCCTTGAAGTTTATCACCGAATTAAAAAACCGGAAAGATGGCGCACAGGAAATTTTCTTTCAACCGTAAACATCTATTCCGTGGGAGGGGGAGAGGTCAAGGGCAACCGTAAGGGAGCTTGTACACCCTTGACGGAACAAGTGTGGCTTACTTTTGTGGACGGTTGAAAGAAATAGCGGGTGGGGCTTAACTTAATTGTTTTTGTATGAAACAGATTCTTGTTCTGCAAAGTGTTATTATAGCCAGGCTGAAGTCACTCTACCCAACATATAACATGCGACTGATAGGGGTATTACCTTAAATATATGTAGTATTGTACCACCAACCAAGGAATGGTTCGGACATCAGAAGGAATTTACCTGCACAAACGGGCGATATTGCCCACGAGTTATTCTGCAAATATTTGATTAGTCTATCTAATAACAGGTTTTGTAGCTATGCGACTACCACCACCATAATTATCTAATTTATAAAAATCATATATTATGGGTATATAAAACGATTGATTAATGAAAAGAAAACAAAGACATACTGGCGGCCAGGCTACGTATGGGTATATGTGGAAGGGTGGGGGACTGGTACCGAATCCTCATGAAGCTCCGGTGAGAGAATATATTTATGAATTATATGTTCTCCATAAAAAGAAAAAGGCGGTTGCAAGAATACTAAACGAGCAAGGATTTAGAACCAGACAGAGGGCACTTTTTTCTGGAACCAGCATAAATAGAATGCTAATCGATACCACAGTTATAGGGAAATGGCGAACCAATCATGCATTAAGTAACAATAAAAACACTAAATGGACTGAAAGACCTGAACACGAATGGCAATACAAAGAAGTTCCAGCTATTATATCAAACAAGCTTTGGCAAAAATGCCAGCTAATCTTGAAAGAACAAAATAGCAGGGAAGGTATAAAAAAGGAGAGTAAGTTATATTTAAGAAATGATGTAGTAAGTGAGTGTAAAGACAGAATGAATGCTCTTACTAAAAAACAAAAATATCTTTGTCCGTCCTGTGGTAATAATAATAAAAAAAAAAACCTGGAAATCTTTTTCATCTCACAAATTAAATCTTTTGAGCTAAGAAAGAATGAGAAAAAAACCAGAAAGAAGATGAGGTTAAATAAAAGGTTATTGCTACATCTGGCAAGTGAACTAACGACAATCAAACAGCTCCTGGAATTTGATTTGGGCCACGAAGAGGAGTCCAAAGAAATACGTAAACTAAAGCAACAACTAGAACAAATAAAGATCACCATACTTGGACTAGAACAGAAAATAAAAGAGCAAAGGAAAGAGATAGAAAAGATAAAGAAAAATCAAGACCAAAAGGATAAATTAGACGATATCTGGCCTTCGTTTTCAAAAGCGACCAAGGAAAGATTACTAGAGAGATTAATAAGCAATATCGCGGTAGGGAACAGGAGTATAAAAATAGTATTTAAAAGCACACCGGGAGTGGTGAAGATATAAAAATCAACCCAGTATTCCCGATGAAGTTGAAAATCGAAAGTTGCGAAATATATTTTCTAAAAAATATAAGATTAGTAGAATAGGCAACTAAAGTAAAAACAGTTGCTTTTGTCGCCTCGGCAGGATATCGAAGCCAACCTTTTTACCATAGCCAAACCACCCCATAATCACAAATAATATCTGTACCACCGCCCCCATAATCTATTTCCCCTCCACCACTAACTTAAAGGGAAAATTGAAAATTTTCCCTTTAATACAAAAAGAAAGGGCAACGCAACAGCCTGTAGTGTGTATAACTGATCTCTGGCGTGAATCCTTTTAACAATGCTTACGTAAGTTATATGTTGATAAAAACTACACAAACCCACCTGCTAAAAGCTAAAGACAGGCAGTACAAACCAAAACATACTATGAACATAACCATGATCGTTGGTGGTCTTCTCTTAATATATTTCCTACTTAAATACAATGCTGACAAGGAAGCGAATATTCATGCTCCCCGAGGAACAGACCGTGTGTTATTTGAAGAATATTCAAAAAATCTCGAACTGAAGAAAGAAGAAGTTTTTGTGGAAATTAAACGAGCGATCGAAGCTGAAAATTTGGGAAGCATTAGGATAACTGACCCGACCGACAAATACTTGCTGGTAGCCACTGCCGCAGACACCTGGTTCGCTCCGGTTTTAGACATAAGGGCTGGCATAGAAAACAATCATTTTTTTGTAAGAATGTACTCCAGGTATTATAGCGAGAGGGCTGATCTGGTGGGGAAAGAAGTGATGAAGATCAGAGGAGATTCTGACACTATAAGAAAGAAAAATGAAATAGTGCAAGCAATCATAATAGCCACTTCAAAACGCTACTTGAGTGAAATAGAAGAGCAAGGTTTTAGAAGAGAAGTATAGCAGGTAACTAAAGAGATTTCTATGAAACCACGCACCATCTTCTTACTAGCACTAGCTGGGATATTGCTTAATGTACTGTATTTTGTATTTATCCTTGGCCCAGCGATGGACAATGTAATAAGAAGTCCAAACTTTGATCCAGTACCACCATCATATTCTATAATTCAAGGGCTACTAATATTTGCTACAGCAATTCTCTTTTTAATATTCTTGGTATTGAAGATAAAAAGAAGAATAAGGCAGAAGGGAAAGGTGCAAAAACCAGTTAAAGAGATACAGATAGAACCTTACAGGCCTAGATCAAAGGTAGAAAAGAGAGTAAGCTACTACTATAATTGGGCAGAACTAGGTTCTGGCAAGTTGTTGTTTAATAAGCCAGTAATGCCTGAACCTCCTTTTGTTGTATTTGACCCGGAGGGGAAGACAATCAGCGGAAGATATACTGACTGTGTGCTACCCCACTGGAAATTTAAAGACAAATATTGGAAAGATAGTATTTACGAACCGGCTAAGTGTATATCAACAAACAGGTTAATTCCGGAGGTGTTACCAAACCCTTCTATTGACTTCACCAACCAAGTAGAAATACAAATAATAACACCCCGAAATGAGCCGGTAAATATAGTTGCGCTTGAGAGATGTCTTTTACTTATTAACCCAGATCTACCTGTCAGTTTTGAGATCGTTGCTACCCCTGAGAAAATCGTATTTCAATTCGTCATGCAGGATAATGAAGAAGAAGCTATGCGACTGGTAGAGCAACTAAAAGCCACCTTTCCTTCTGCAAGAATAAGTTTTACAAATGAATATTTGGCTGACTGCTTAGAAAAACCCGGAGGGAAAAACAGTTATTATGTGGCCTATTCAAGCGGTGCTCTGAAGCAAGAATTTATTCGCCCCATTAAGATTTATGAGAACAGAGATCCTGATCCGTATATAAGTTTGATAGCCAGCCTTGAGGACTTACCTGCTAACACTATAGCTGTGGTAAGAGTATCTTTCCAGAAAATAAGAAGTGGCTGGAAATCAAATTTGTTGCCGGCTGTTACTTTAAAAAATGGTGATCCTTTTTTTAGTAATGCTCCGGAAATGGTAAAACTAGCAAAAGAGAAGTCCAAAGAAGAGCTATTCGCTACAACAGTGACCATTTATTCAGTGGCCGAAGGAAGCGAGGCTATCACCATTGTAGACAAAATCGCTCGTAGTGTAGGACTATCAACCAAGTCCGAATATAACAAAGTGTTTTTCTCGTACAATGAGAAGATAATAAGTTTAGGAGCCACGGCTTTACTCCGTGATATCATGTACAGATGCACTAGGAATACAGGAATGATATTAACCTCAAAGGAGCTTATGACTTTAGTTCGTCTCCCGTCGCCAGCTGTGGTTTCGAATAAAATAAGGGTTGAGGGAGAGAGGAAAACCAAGTTTGCTCCAAAGAATGTTGTTGACAATGATTATCTTTTAGGAATAAATACTCATGAGGGCTATGATATGCCTGTAGGATTAAACCTAGCCCAGCGTCTACGACACGTACACATCATAGGCGCTTCTGGTACTGGCAAATCACAGTTACTATTGAAGCTAATAAAACAAGATATTGACGACGGTAGAGGGTTTATTGTTCTTGACCCTCATGGAGATTTGATCGAAAATACCCTAACTCACATTACTGAAGCGAGATATCAAGACGTCATAGTAATAGATCCCTCTGACAGCGAGTACCCGGTAGGATTAAATTTACTGACAGCTTATACAGAACTAGAGAAAACCCTGTTATCTTCCGATCTGGTGGGGATCTTCAAAAGAACATCAACAACCTGGGGAGACCAGATGAATTCAATCCTGGCCAACGCTATCCATGCCTTCTTGGAAAGTGATCAGGGAGGTACATTGATAGACCTAAGACGTTTTCTTTCTGACGAAAGCTTTAGGTCTCATTATTTACAGTCAGTTAATGACGTTAGCACCAGGTACTATTGGGAGCATGAGTTTCCTCAACTAAGACAAAACGCTGTTGCTCCTATTTTAACCAGGTTAGACTCTTTCTTAAGGCCAAAGATCATACGCAACATGATGGCGCAAAAGGATGGTATCGATTTTGTAAAAGCAGTTAACTCCAGAAAGATCATTCTGGCTAAATTAGCCAGAGGGCTGATCGGCCAAGAAAACAGTCGGTTGCTTGGCAACCTTTTGGTAGCAAAGATTAACCAGGTAGCTCAATCGCGTCAGCAACTTAACGAGCATGAAAGAACACCTTTTTTCCTATATATTGATGAGTTTCAAAACTTCATCACTCCATCAATGGAGGAAATACTGTCTGGAGCTAGAAAATATGGTGTGGGTATGATATTAGCCCATCAAGGATTGAAGCAGATGTTCACCGAAGACAGAAATGTTGCTGAGGGTGTAATCTCTAACACAAATACCAGAATCTGTTTTCGGCTAGGTGACAAGGATGCTGAAGAGCTAGGGAGAAACTTTAAAAATTTCAGTGCTCTTGACCTCCAAAGCCAAGCTGTTGGCCAAGCTATAATACGAGTAGGGGGATCTGACAATGATTGTAATATACAAACACAAATGCTGCCGAAGGTCGATGAGGTTGAAGCCAGGAGGATAACAGAGAAAGTAATAGGTTATTCAAGGAGTAATTATGCAAAAGAAAAGGAAGAAGTAGAAAGATTATGGGAAGAAATGTTAGGGAAAAATAAAACAGTAATTGAAAAAACTAAGCCTAAAGAAAAGACAAAAGCAAAGACGGACGATCTTACTTCTCATCGTAAGATCCAAAAACTAGTTCAATCACTTGGAGAGAAGCACGGTTTTAAAGCTGTCATTGAAGAATCAACCGCTAGTGGGCAAACTGACGTTGGCTTAACCAGTAGAATCCTAAGAATAGCCTGTGAGGTGTCCGTAACTAATACTCCAGAGTATGAAGTAAAAGCAATACGAAAGCGCTTACAGGAAGGCTATGACCTAGTAATTGTTACTTCTAATAACGACAAGCATTTAAGCAAAATAAAAGAGAAAGCTAATGAGACGCTGGAAGATAATGATCGCTCTCTGGTCTATTTCTGTAACCTGCTAGACCTTGACGACTATCTTGGTCTATTGCCAAAAGATTTAGGAGAAAAGGAAGTAATAAAGGGGTATACGGTTGAGAGTGAATTTCCTGATAATGAAGACCATATAGTACCTCCCTCTTTACTAGAAGATAATTAATATACCCACCATTTTTGATTGTATAAACAAAGGCGTTCAATGCCATTAAAACAAAAAATGAGCAATCAATGAAGATAACAAAAGTAATTCTCGAAGGATTTAGAGGTTATCACCAAAGAACAGAAATAGATTTTGATGATATTACTGTAATCGTTGGGAAAAATGATATTGGGAAATCATCTATACTTGAAGCTATTGATATTTTCTTTGAGAATAGGAAAATAGATGCTGATGATAAGTGCATTCATTGTGGAGATGCAGAATTAATTACAATAGGAATTGAGTTTTCTGAATTTCCTGACAAATTGGTTATTGACGAAACTGTAGAAACAGATTTAGACAAAGAATATTTAACAAATAGTAATAGGAAACTTGAAATTCATAAACAATACAAAATAGGGGGTAAAATCACCTCTAAAACTTATCTCATAGCAAATCATCCAACAAATGAAAGGTTAGCAGACATGCTTAAAATGAAAATAGCAGATTTAAGATCTTTTGCAGATGAATTAAATATTGATACGGAAAGTTATGACGGCAGAAAAAGTTCAGAAATAAGAGAAGCAATTAGAGAGAATTTTCCTGGTGAGATAGCTTTGCAAGAAATTCCTATTTTGATTGATGAGGAAGGGCTTAAAAATATTTGGGAGAAAATATCTTATTATTTGCCTGTATTCGCTCTTTTTCAAGCAGATAGGACAAATACTGATAAAGATAGCGAAGTACAAGACCCAATGAAGTTTGCTACAAAGGAGGTTTTAAAAACAATTCAACCCCAATTAGATGAAATAAAGAAAATAGTACAAGAAAAAGTAAAGAAAATTGCAGAGCAAACTGTTGAGAAAGTAAAAGAAATGAATGAGGAAATAGCAACTGCATTAGTGCCTGAATTTCAAAAAGAACCTAATTGGGCTGGGCTTTTTTCGCCAGTTTTAAAGAGTGAAGGAATACCATTGAACAAGCGAGGAAGCGGGGTGCGACGACTTGTCCTGATTAATTTTTTCAGAGCTGAAGCTGAAAGAAAGAAAAGAGAGAAAAATTCTCCAAATGTTATTTATGCTATAGAGGAACCTGAGACATCCCAGCACCCAGATTGGCAAATTAAGCTAATCAATGCACTTAAAGAGCTATCTAATTCGGATAATACTCAAGTTTTAATAACAACACATAGCCCCAAATTAGCAAAGTTACTAGCTGTTGATAGTATTAGATTTGTCAAAATTGAGAATAGCGAAACAAAAGTTCTCAAAGGAAGTGATGATGTTTTAGAGGAAGTAGTTTCTACTCTTGGAGTGTTAAGTTCCTATTCCGAACTATCAATTGATGTTCTCTTATGCTTGGAAGGGCCTTCTGATGTTGAAATTATAAGCCATTTTTTCAAGCTTTTAGGTTTTGACTGTGATAATGAAAGAGTTGCTATTATACCTCTTGGAGGAGGAACTTTGGAGCATTGGGTTGATAGAAAATATCTAAAAAAATTAGGCCTGCCGGAAATACATATTTATGATAATGATGTAGCTAAATATCAGGCACAAATTGATGCTGTCAATGCAAGAGGTGATAATTCCTGGGGAACGTTGACGCAACATAGAGAAATTGAGAATTATGTACACCCCAAATACATTAAAGACATCTATAGCATTCAAGAAGAATTTGTGGACTTTTCAACTCCATGGCAAACAAATTGGAAAACTATGGATGCTCCAAAAGAGGTATCCGATTTCTTGAATGATTTAAAAACAAACGGACAAACATACATAAGGGGCGAAAGCGAAAGAGTAGTGAAAAAGAAACTGGGTAATGAGATACATCCAAGAATGACATTGGCTGATATTCAAGAGCTCGGTGTTGAAGATGAAATTAAATTATGGATTGACAAAATTAAAGAAAGAATAAATTAGAAAGCGAACGGCACCGGCCGACGGAATAAATAAACAAAACCAGGAGTATATACGAAAAAGAGGAGGAATATATTACAGCCTAAGGCCGGGTAAGATTTACATTCCACAGAATAGAAGCAGGAATTTGGCCCTTATGATAAGCTAAGATTTATTAGCTATCATAAAACTATGAATGACTATAGATTCACACAGGAAAAGGAAAGAGAGAGGGATTTCTATGCGTCATTGCAGTATGAAACTTATTTTCCTCATGTGAGGGAGCATTTTTCCCGCAAGGAAAAGGGGTTTAGTGTGTCGGGAGAATATTTTTTGAGCCTTGAAGAGTCGTTGCGCCATATGATGATTGTCGGCAAAACGGGTGTGGGCAAAAGCACCTGTTTTATTGTCCCAACCTGTGCCACGGTTGATTATGCCACTCATGTCATACATGATCCTTCCGGAGAACTGTATTTAATTCTACACGAAGATTTCGAACGTAGAGGTTACGAGAATTGGATTATAAATTTTTCCTCTCCTCAAAAAAGTATCAGGTGGAATCCTTTGTCTCAAATAAGGAGGAAGTCAGATAGGATCGACCTGGTTAATATGTTGGTTGAATATCGGAACAAAAGCAGTGACGGTAGCAATCAGCATTGGCTGGACAAGGCTACAGCCCTGATAACAGTTTTATTAAATCTGATGGATTTGCTTCCGCCGAAAGATCAGACCCTCGGGGTGGCATATGATTTACTTCAAAAGACGAAGGACAATTATAAAAATGTGCTTGATCTGTTTCAGAACAAGTGTGCTGATAAAAGAGATTTGTTTGCTCTGGAATCAATGGTAAAAGACAAGACAACCGAGGTCAGCAACATATACTCAACAGCCATCAGGGCCTTGTTCGAGTTTAGTAAGGAAAGCGAAGAGATTTATGAAATAACGAGCGCAAACAATATAACGTTAAAAGATTTGCGAAAGAAAAGGGTAGCCTTTTTTGTCCAGAGTAGCTCAAACGGTAGCCATCGCCAAGGGAAGCCGATCAGCTTATTATTTGAACAAATCTGGTCAATGGGAATGGAGGATCTTCCAGGAGAAGACGAGCTACCTATCTTTTTTGAAATTGATGAAGCGGGTTCACAGTCTCTTGATATTAAAAGTCTGGCAGGGAAGATAGATAAAAGCAGGAAACACCTTTTAGCACTGATGCTGTGTTTTCAATCCAGGGCCCAACTGCAAGGAGCCTTCCATCACTCCCTGGCACAGACAATAGAAGATAATTGCTTTACCAAGATTTTCGTTGGCGCCCATAACGGAATTACAGCAGAATACATTGAAAAGGAAATAGGTAATTGTAAAGAATTGGGTACTGAAATTATACGGCCAAGACAGCCACGAGAAATTATTCGCACCTGGCCAAATGAAACAGTATTAATCTTAAAGGATGGGGTGCCGGCGGTATTAACAGAAAGCCGTCCCTATTACCTCCAAAGACGCTATGCACATCTTCCACAATGACGAGTACTGTAAGAGAAAATGATATACTTATTTTTAGTATGAAAGGGGAAATGTGGGATGAAGAATATCTGGATGAAAAGTTAGCCAAGGGTGAATTCCCGAGTTTAGAGGAAATGATTGATGGAACAGTGATTCAAGAGAGAAATGATGAAAGCGAAATAGCAAACGTAGCCAGGAAAAGACGAGCCTTATATCAAAGGCTATACATGCGAAGATATAGAAACGAGAGGGATCGATTCGAACTATTTTTAACCAAGGAAGAAGTAAAGGCATTAAAAGAAAAGGCAAGAAAATACAAAATGAGCCCTTTAGAATTCCTCTGTTATGCCTGGAAGTATTTTCCAGAAAACCATACTCCTACCTTATCTCGACATACCATAAAACAATGTCGCGCACTTTTATTAAAGAATCATGATTTACTATTAGAGATTACTCAGTCAAAAGATTTGAAACCAGCAGAAAAGAGTGATCAGGTGATAGAAAAGATAAGAAGCTGTCTGGATAAATTTGATACTCTGACTGGGATTTGATTTAAGTACTATGCCTATCTGGAAGAAAATGAGAATGACTAAACAGACCCAAGGAGCCAGCTCGGCCAGGTCGCTCTTGCGCTATATGTTTAACGAACATGGAGCTGAGTTGATCATAACCAGAAATCTGGTAGGTAATACTATAAAAGAATGGGAAGATCAGTATCGGCACTTGTTTAACAAATGGAGTACTAAAACAAGAAAAAGCCGATCGGTCGTCCACGAAGCGATATCCTGGTCAAAAGCTGAAGACCGAAGAGTGTTGACCAGGGAAATGCTGGTAGATATTGCAAAAAAGGCGATCGAGCTAAGAGGTGACGAAGGCCTGTATGTTGTTGTGGCCGATCATTCAAAAGATCTCTGTCATCTACATTTTTTTATTACGACAACAAGCATAATAAGTAATAAGGAACTCAGGCTTGAAGGAGGAAATTTCAAGCAAATAAGGATTGATTTGGAGCAATATATACGGGAGCATTATCCAGAAATTAAGCATTCCTTTGTCTATGATTTAGAACGCGAGAAAGAAAAGAGGATGGTAATGACTGATGGAGATTATCGAACACAAAAAAATAACCGTCATCACCGGAAAAGCCATGCGCATCTACTTGTAAAAGAGGCTATGGAAAATTCGAACACTATGTCTGAATTACAGGATAACCTAACAAGACAAGGCCTGGGATTACTGGAGAGAAATACAAAGATAACAGGGGTACGATATAGGTATAAAAACAACAATGCTGAAGTCAAAGAAATGAAGATTAGATTCACAACCCTCGGGTTGCAGAAGGATTTTGAGGCCTTCCTCGAAAGAAGCAACCAATTGCAGGGGATGCAAAGGGAGAAAGGGGAAGGGCAAGCTAAACAACAAAAGATTGAGCACGAGTGGACTTAGAATCTCTGGGAATCCGGAGGTTGAACCTAAAATAGGTTAATCCAAAATTAATAATAAGGTTCTGGCTGTACAAAAATCAATTGTAATAGTCAAATAAGATAGACAGGTTAAGGTTTATATCGAAATTCCCCTAGAGTTGTGCGTCGATATTATCAATCAATACTTGCTTGGCAGAAGTTTCCACATGCTTAGCGATAATCTCGCTGTTCTTTAAAATCAGTGTTGTTGGAACACTAACCGAGATCAATTAATCGCTATTATTATGGACATCGCTTCCAGAGAAACTGTAACTAAAAAAGTCCGCTATGTCAGCATGTTAAGACAAAGTGCGATCCACTTTCACTAGAAGAACAGCAGAAGGTGTCGAGTGATTTGGTAAAGATTATTTCGGAGCATTCTATACAAAAGGATGAATTTTAAAGGATTGTAACAATGTTTTTGCAACATATATAACAATAATACGTACAAGATTTTGATCTTCATTTTTTCACAAAAAAACATACCATGGGACTATTCAGCAAAGTGTTAGGAAGTGACAATACTCCAACTACTTTATCCAATGAAGAAGCATTTGTAGGAATTCTCTTAGCTGCTATTGCAGCAGATGGACACATTTCTAATGAAGAAATTACGGATTTCAATTCTTTTGTACAAAAGTCTAAAACTTTACAAAACGTAACAGGAACGGCATTTAACGAAATGATAGACAAACTTTTCAGAATATTTAGAAGAGAGGGCCTTGATCAATTAGTAAAACTTTCGGCAGATAACCTTCCTGAAGCTTTAAGAAAAGGAGCTTTTGCGATGGCCTGTGATTTGCTTTTTTCAGATGGGACAATCGAACATGAAGAAGAGGGACTACTAGAAAAACTGAAAGACTTATTGTGTGTTGATGATTCAACTGCAACAAAGATTGTTGAAGTGATGGTAATTAAGAATAGAGTTTAGTCGTTTCTTAACCCTTAAAATCATCATATATTATGACAACTGGATATAGAGAAGGAGAACCCACAATAGGAGAGGTTCACTATGCTTGGAAAAGCCTAACTGATATAAAAAACTTTCTTAGAGAAAACCAAGGCAAGTTAGATGGATATAAAATGATTTACGAAATAAAGGGGGACTTAATCAAAGATGAGGGCCGACCGGACGGGTTACGTATTCGAGTGAAAAAATATAAGACTCTTTATGTATAACATTAAGCTTCCCCAATAGCTCTTCTAATATGAAAAGCCACTAATGTACCAAACCGATAACCCTTACTTGAATCATATTTTGTTATTGCAATAGAGACACTATTTATTGCTTTTTTTATTAAAGGGATTACATCTTGCGAGTTAGTGGCTTTTTTCACACATCTAAAAATACAATAATATAAGAATGATCTTACAATTTTTTCTTTTGCCAGATTATCACCTTCCTGAGCTAATTTTACCAATAAAATAGCCTCTTCTTCTTTTGTAATATCTCGAAATATATATGAAGATTCTTCGAGGCCATTAAGATAAATAATCAATTCTGCTCCGAACATTTTTGGCATATTGAAGATAATAATACGTTAATTAGATTGTGTCAAGAAATCATTTTTTGAAAATTATGACTACAAATCGATCACCTTTTGCTCTTAAATGGAATATGTATAGGGAGGGAATTGTTGAATCAAAGAGGTATGAAACAGTTGACAGTAACATCAAGTTTACAGAGAGATTGATTCACATACACCTATTTCTTACCTTATTTTATAAAAGATTTATGCTCCTCAAAAGCAAATCAACTAAATTTGAATACATGGGAGGAGAAGGTTTTAAGGCTAAAGATTGGTATAAGGAGAGAGAGGAATCAAATTCTACAAGTAGATAATTACCATATTTATTCCCACAGCCTTTCCGCAAAATTCCGTTCTTCATTACCTACAGCCCGGCCATAAACCTCCATCATGTCACGAGAAGCCCATCCCAACCATCTTTGTATGATATGATCCGGTGTATTCAATTGTTGATGGTGTATAACAAAACTATGCCGTAGGCCTTTTGGTGTGGCTTGCACGCCGACAATACCTGCTTCCTCCATCACATCTACAATGGCCCGCCAGCCGGTCGTCCGGCTAAACGACCAAATTTTTGCACCTGGCAATCGCTTTTGAACATCTTGTACGTGGTGTACATCATCGAGCTTAGTTAAAAACCGCTCCGGCAAAGGCACAAACCGGAATACACTCTTCCGGCGTTTTAAGGTTTTGAATACAACGCCTTTTTTGACATAATCAACCCGGCCATGGGTAACAGCCAGAGCTTCACTGATCCGGCATCCGGAATAATAAAGCAGAAGGGCAAAAGTGCGCTTTTCCCGGTCAAGGGCCTTTGGAATGGCTTCAAAATAGGCTTGCCGTTCTTCCGGAGTCAGATACTTTCGATTACCCTGTTCATCAAATAAATCCCACTCTTGCATAGAAAACTTATTGAAACATTATTCACATATACTGTTTCAAATTTAACAGATTAACAGCAAAAAGAAAAACGATAATCCGCTGGTTCTCAATAAAAGGGCAGGGGAGGGATGAAACAAAATGGGCAGTAGTGTTTAATTTAAAAATGAGTCGTTTATCCTAATAATGTTTCACATCTATCGACAAAAGCAAACCATTTGTAGATTAAAATGGCGATCCAATTGTATAGTTAATACTTTATTCAATAAGACTTATCAATATGGTTAATCCACAAATAAAAAATCTTTCTCTATTTTAAATTAGGATGTGGTGATAGATTAAGTATTGCAAAAACGCTTGAAGAATTGCTATTACCATCTTATCTTATATTGGAGTTGATCTATCTGCTATAGCCTTAAAAGAAGTACAAAAACTGTCGCTAATTTATTGATTCAGTTAAAATTAGTTAAGCAAAATTTGGAGAATATTTAACTGATATAAAAACTTCTAAAGAGGATATCATATTAACCGATTTTACCCTTCATCATTTTACCAATAATCAAAAATCTGGTTCTTCATAGAACCTAGATAGCATTTTCATTATTGAAGTTGCAATAACCCTGTTCAACACAAGATTTTTATTAAAACACACTGAAGAAACAGGTTTTATTTGTTCTTCTGAACTACTCTACGACGATGAAAAGGGTTTCATTCTTTTTATCAGTTTATTTTATTAAAAGCATTTATTGAATATCAAGATACACACAAGACTGAGAGACCACCTATATAAAAAAGTATTTTTCAAAGCCAAAATTCTCAGTCCATGAAAAAATTAAGAATTGGTGAGATAACATGGGAGGCAGTTTCGGCGATCAGTACTGCAATAGGTACGGTTACCATCGTTTTATCATTACTCTATGTCGGCCATGAATTAAAACAAAATACAGCTGCTGCCCGTTCCGAAGTTTTTCGCAACTTTCGTGCAGAGGTCGCAGATTGGCAGATGGCTGTAGCTTTAGACCAAAATTTAGCATCGCTCATCGACCGGACGTTTCATCGTGGAGAACGGCGAGCTGACCTTTCTTATGTCGAAGCTGTACAAATGGGTACTGCATGTCTCTCGCTTCTTAATCTTTATGAAGCATGCTTTCTGGCAGGGCAGGAGAAAATTCTTCAAGAAAAAGATGTACAGTCAATAGTTTCATCATCACGCCTTTGGAATATTCCATTTGTACATGATTCATGGGCACTATGGCGCACAGAACTAGGCGAGGAGTTTGTGGAGTATTTCGAATCAATGTATCCGAACCTAAAAGACGTTCAACCAATTATACTCACAAATGGGGTTGCTTTCCCTGGCCAGACGATCTCTAAGAAAGAAAATTTTGATAGCCAACCCACTAAAAAGGAAAAATGAAATCCCCAAATAAATACTATGCCTAATATAATTAAAATACTTTAGTATGGTTAAATTTCCAATAGGAACATTCATTAATATGGCTGCAATTGCCGTAGGAAGTTTCATTGGGTTAGCATTTCAGCAAACTCTATCGCTTAACCTTCAAACGATTATTCTCCAAGCATTAGGTTTAGGAATTATAGCTATTGGAATTCAAATGTTTTTGCAAATTCCAAAAGGTTATTTGTTAGTTTTTATATTTAGTTTAATAATAGGGGGAGTAATAGGGGAAAGCTTCGATCTAAAATGTTTAATAGAGAATATCGGAAATACAATTGGGTCTAAATTAAATATTGGAAGCAAGCAATTTAATAAGGGCGTTATAACCGCCTCATTATTATATTGTGTTGGAGCCATGGCTGTAGTTGGACCATTAGAGGAAAGCCTTCAAGGAAAACGGGAGCTGCTTATTGTTAAGGCAATAATAGATGGGTTTTCTGCAATTGCTTTAGCATCTATTTACGGAATAGGAGTCTTGTTTTCCATTTTCCCAATTCTAATATTTCAGGGAGGGATTTCACTTTTAGCACAAATCGCACAAAAAATTTTTATATCTGATGTAATAAGTTGCCTCAGCTCGGTTGGAGGTATTTTAATCACGGCAATTGGATTAAATTTACTCGGGATTGGTGAAATAATTATAGAAAACCTCCTTCCTTCCCTGCTTCTAGTAGTACCACTGACTTGGATATGGAGAACTTATAAAAAGTCTAAGATGCTAGTTTTTAAGAAAAGATAATGAAACACTGGTGCGTATTCAGGTGCAAAATTTCCGATTTATTTACATAAGCAGAGTTTTCTACTCATTTGTGATATGAAAGGGGAAATTTGTTCTCAAACGCAAAAAAGTTATTCTTAGCACCTAATAAACATGGTATACACTTTAAGATAGAAACTACTAATTAAAGTCCTCAACATTATGCTGGACACGACTTTTAACATTATGAGTACGTTAATTTAGGAAAGTCTTCACTTAGTCTATTATTTTTTGGTGTTCATCCTTTTATAGGATATTTTAGTTGGAGAAAACTATAATTTAAAAAAACAGTAAAATTGAATGAAATAGGTGTTATTGTGTTGTATTGAAACACTCCCACTATACATAATATCAGTTTTCACCATTATTGTGTGGACGCCTTTTCTTCAATTAGGGTCAAATTATAAATCTTTAGGAGGAATAAAAACTTTATTTATCATTTATAGAATCTAAAATATGAACCAAGAAATTCGAGACGATAATGAGGTGAAGGCTTATTTTGATCGATGGAATGTGTATTATACCATAATAGAACACGACTATATGGCTCATCGCGGGATTCACGATTCTCTTCGCAAATCTCTTCAATCTACAAATAGAGAATCTTTCTCCATCTTAGATTTGGGGTGTGGTGATGGGTTGCGTATCGCAGAAACGCTTAAAGGATTACCATTATCACTTTATATTGGAGTTGATCTATCTGCTGTAGCCTTAAAAGAAGCACAAAAAAACCTCGCTAATTTGCCGATTCAGTTAAAATTAGTTCAAACAGAGTTTGGAGAATACTTAACTGATATGGAAACTCCTAAAGTAGATATTATTTTGGCTGGTTTTGCACTTCATCATTATACTAATGACCAGAAACTACAGTTTTTCGTCAACTGTGCGAACAAACTACTTGATAGTGGCTGTTTATACTTATATGACGTATTTTGTAGACCAGGAGAAACGCGTGCGGAATATCTCGGATCATACTGCGATATTCTTAATAAGACTTGGGTAGCACTTTCACCTGATGAACGAAAGAGTACCATTGAACACATACACAGTTGTGATTACCCTGTTCAATACAAAACCTTGTCAAAATATGCTGAAGAAACAGGTTTTGTTTACTCCTCTAAACCGCTTTATGCAGATGAAAAAGGGTTTCATTGTCTTTATCAGTTTACTAAAAAGCATTAACATATATGAGAACCTAACAATGAGGACCCCGTTAGTATTTTTTATAATTAATGCATTATGATGTGATAAAAAATTATAGTCTATAAAACAAGAAAATCTTAAAACTTGACATCTTTCTAATATTAGTTGATATGGCCTCCTGGAGTCTAAAAAGATATTGAAGCTACCAACTAACCTGATAATTGAGTATGAGTATGATAAATAACTTTCGAGACGCCCTGAAATCACAAGAAGCCATGACAGGAGTATTGGTAACATTGCCCTCGCCGGAAGTGGTGGAAATCCTTTCCGAGTCAGGGTTCGACTGGCTTTTTTTTGATCTTGAGCATTCTGCGATGAGCTTTGAAACTTTACAGAATCTTCTCAGGGCTGTCTCCGACAAGTGCTTCTCTGCAGTTAGGGTACCAGAAGCAACCAATACATATGTTGCAAAAGCCCTCGATTCAGGTGCTGAAGCAGTGATTTTTCCTCGAATTTCAACTGTTGAAGAAGCAGAACTTGCAGTTTCCCTAAGCAAGTATCCGCCCCTAGGTAATAGGGGAGTAGGACTTAGTCGAGCTCATCGTTACGGGCGTGAATTTTCAGAGTATATCCAATTAGCTAATGATCGAGTCGCTTGTATCCTTCAAGTCGAGGATAGACTAGGGGTTGAAAATGTCGATTTAATTGCTGGTGTAGATGGCGTAGATGCAATTTTCGTTGGTCCGTATGACCTTTCGATGAACTTAGGTATTCCAGGTGATGTAAGTCACCCAGAAGTAAAAGATGCCATTGATAAGATTGCATTGTGTCGGCGGAAAAACTTAGCACTTGGTATTCTATCACTGGACCCAAAAACTTTGGCCTCATACGCAACCCTTGGCTATTCCCTTCTCGCCTGTGGCTTTGATTCTACACTACTTGCAAAAGGGGCAGAAGATGTACTTCGTGACTTTGCTAACGCTTCAAACGACTAGATTTATATTATACCTATAAAAATTAAAAATGTCCGGAATGACTTGGGAAGCACTTGCTGCGATCAGTAGTGCAGTGGGTGCAATTACTGTCGTTTTATCATTGCTCTATGTTGGTTTTGAGTTAAGGCAACATACTGCTGTTGCCCGTTCTGAAGTTTTTCGAAACTTTCGTGTAGAGGTTGCAGATTGGCAGATGGCTATAGCATTAGATCAAAATTTAGCATCGCTCATCGACCGGACGTTTCATCGTGGAGAACGGCGAGCTGATCTTTCTTATGTCGAAGCTGTACAAATGGGTACCGCATGTCTATCACTTCTTAATCTGTATGAAGCATGCTTTCTTGCCGGGCAAGAGAAAGTCCTTCAAGAAAAAGACGTGCAGTCAATAGTTTCATCATCACGCCTTTGGAATATTCCATTTGTTGTCGATTCGTGGGCACTTTGGCGTACTGAATTAGGAGAAGAATTTGTAGAGTATTTTGAGTCAATGTATCCTATTCTCAAAGATGTTCCACGGATTAAACTCATAGGAGGAGTTATATCACCCTCCAGTCAGCAAACCCCTGTGGAAGAGGATTTTGATGACCAACCTACTGAAAGGAAAAAATGGAGTCGCCCTAAATAAATACTGTATTTAATAATAATGTGTATAAAAATGAACAGTTTTAATATCTGGGAAGGACGCAAAGATTTAACAAAAGACTTAGTTCGTTCTTTAATTAGGGGAGAATATGTAGCTATCATTGTGCGAGATTATATTACAGAATCTGACTGTGAACGCATTCAAGAAAATTTTATTAACCATCCAGGGATTCAACAACGAAAGGATATCCCTGCTGTAGAGATAGGTGCTAACTCTTATGGAGTTACAACCCAAGATTACTTTCTAGGCTCATGCCAAGTCATGGGGGATCTTTGGGATTTAATGACCGAAACATCCAACCCTGTAATTCGGGCTTTGACTGATTTTCAAAGAGGTCTCGATGAAGGAGTAGCCCTTCGACCAGCAATTCATAAAGGCTTCCTAGCATCTCCGTTTAGGGCTGTAAGTTGGACTGGTGGAAATGAGTCAGACGAAAATGAACTGGCGCTTGGTCTGCATGAAGATGTTTCGCAGCTTAGTGCTCCTGGACTTGAAGACTCAGAAATTGCTAAAATCATTGAACCAATTGCAATTAACCTTTATCCTAGTGCTGCAGAAAGAGGCGGGGAGTTGGTTATATATGATATGAAGCCTAACGTTTCCCTACGAACTGAACTAGGCCTTGAAACAACAGGTTATCCGTATCCTAAAAATATTCTCAACGATATAGGTTGCCAATCTATCTCCCTTGATGATGGATGTCTTGTATTACTCCGAGGCTGTTACATTCATGGTGTCCGTCCATCCTTGGGAATCAAACCACGTATACTCCTAAACAGCTTCGTGGGAGCCATCAACGCAGATACTTATGTGTATTATACCTGAGAAAGTAGGTTCAGGCTATATAAAAGCTTATAATGTTTTACTTGATTTTTTTAGTTGATTTCTATTTCCTAACAAACTGTTTTGAATTCCTATTTTCCTTATCATTTTAAACCATGTCACAAGAATTTATTATTTCTTTATTTGCTCTAATCTTCTCCATTATTTCTATATTATGGACTATTATTTCAAATACTCGTCAAAGAAAAGAGTCTGCTATAGCTACTGGGTTTTCCTTAGTAACTAGTGCTGAATCTTTATTAGGAGAAATTCCATCTGCTTTAAAATTTCATGGAATCGATCAATCCGAGCTTGATGAAATTGGTATTGTAACTAAAGAATTTGCGTATTTGTTGGTTGGTTTATCGGGATAAGGAATTATCTCTCGTATTTATAGTCCTAAAAATAGTACCCCGTTTCCAAAGAGATCGTATAGATATGAAATGCTGAAATCTCCACACACTCGTGCAGCATGGCCAATTTTAAAGAGAATTATTAATCCCTATCATGGTTCATATGCAAAAAAAATACAAGCGACTATTGAGATGATTGAATCTATTGAAAAATCAAAGAAAAATAATGACAAAGGAAATGATATATGATAATTAACAAGCTGATACCATTACACCTGTTACCCCATATGTGCTGAGCCTCTATTACACACTTTAATGAAAAAATGAGTAGTGGCGAAATCCTCTCCAGGTACCCAAGCATGTAAATACTCCAAACTTTTAGTGCTTAGGTACTGTGTAAAATGTTGTCATATCATACGTAAACTTAAGCAGCAACCGAAAAGAGAAATGCCTTCACTAATACTGAACACTTTAGCCAATAATGTTAAACCGCGCGATCATGTTTGACCGGGTTATGCTTATTCTATTCAGAATAAAAACTAGTATATTAGACTTTGTAACAAAAATTGGAAAACATCATTAATGCTATTATGCGGAAAAATATATTTAATGCCCACTTTTTACATCTGTTTCAATACCATTCTTATACTTACAATAAAGAAGAATCAAAAAATATTTTCACAGTATCGGGTGCCACTCATGTATACAGTGAAAGTCCATCTTACATCAGTGTAAATCTCGCTTTCTTAATTGCTATTGTTCAACCATTAGGACTAGAGAGTATCTGGATAAAAACTAAAGTTACTTTCGAAAACGAAGTTGTATTCACATCACTAGAACAAATCAAAAAAAGCCCAACCCTTGTTCGTATAAATAAAATGAAAAATAAAGAAGTAGAAAAATGGCCTAAAGTGATTCCTGTGAAATTTCCAACTACAGGGTGTGGATTCTATGAAATTGATTTGTATGCGGATGTAAAAAAAGATGCTTCATTTGATAAATGCCACATGAAAACTGTTGTAATGTATGTGGATTAACGAAGTATGTACATTCAGGCTCTGATTTTATATCTCTATTATTTTATTTCATATAAACAGCATTAATTTACTCTGCTTGGCATCGTTCGTGAGCGACCGGTCTAAACTATTGTGTTCAGTTTTTACGCATATCGGAACCGGGCAGGGGTTACACACCTTTCTCTTACCCTACAATAAAAATTCAAGAGCTGTGGGAGGGCCTAATACAACTCCTGAAAAATAAGTGATTTTGTCAGCCAAAGTCTCAAAATCCTCTTTATATGTTAATTCTCACCAGAATTGGTTCTTCGTCAATTTTGGTGGAAAGCAGCCGTTGATTTTCGGCAGTGGGGTATTTTCAAAGGATGTTCCGACAAGTACTTCTACCCATCTCAGACTTGGTTCACTTTCAGGCCTTGGATCAGCGAGAAGATCATTTTTTGGTAAGGCTTAAAACTGTTCCTCCCTACAGTAATTGTCCGGAATGTGGACAGCAAAGTTCTAGCAAGCATAGTTCGTACACTCGAAAATTACTGGATCTTCCCTGAGCATGGATACCGGTTAAAGTAAATTTATCGACAAACAAATTTTATTGCAAACAACCTTAGAACAGGATTCAACTAACCAAACCATTCAAAGCGATTTACAGTGTACTTTTTCAATTGATAGCGCAGATTGTCCAGCGTTTAAAATCCGGGGCACTCAAATGCGTGGTGTCGTTTGCAAAATGTGATTTTGTGTTATTTGTTTTAGCTTTCATTTTCGGTATTAATTAAGTTAATCAATACCTGCGTTTTTCACTTTTGTATAGTTTGAATAGTTTTTGATCTACTGAAATTGATTTTTCGAGGGATTATTGTTATACTTTAAGCTGTTGAATAATCTTATTTTATCTTATGGGCGGTAATATTTCTGAAATAATATCTATCATCAACGAAATTATTGTACTTGGCGCAAGTACCTATGCTTTTTTTCGGGGATTAAAAAAAACACTACATTTTTTTTAAAATTATATGTGATTATTACAATATGCTTAATGGTTTAATATGCTTCCCTGGCCTGAAATAATATCCAATCTTAGTGACATTATTGCTCTTGCTACAAGTGCCTATGCTGTTTATGAGACATTAAAAAAAAATATTTTTTTGAAATGTTAAAATTTCAAATCCTTGTAATTAATCAATTCTAAAAACTGCCTTCTAGTCTTGTAACCTTGCCGAATCCCGGTTCAAAATCAACTATTCATGGAAGTTTGAAGTGGTGATAGATTTTTAGTATCTTGTGTTTCAATTCAGAGAGAGAGCGTAAAAATTTGTTTTCATTTTGTTTTCAGCGGTGCAAACAATATTACCCTATAGGGTACTGCATTAATCATTGTGGTACTCTGTTATTGTATATTGAACACATACCCCCAAAAGGGTAATTTATCTTATCAAATAATTATCAATCTCATCTTCTTGTAAATAATAAATTGAGAAAATATAGTACCTTTTAGATTCTTTTAGAGTTAACCATACACAATCATTTGCTTGAACTAAAAAATACCAGTTGCGTTCTTCTTCCTTTAATTTATTCTTAATCGTTTTTTCTTTTTCAAAAACAACTTTATATTCCTCCTCAATATCATTCTTCAACACCTCTAATTCGATGGACGATTTAGGAAAGTAATTAACTAATCCTACAACTTCTCTTTTTAAATATTCTTCTTCTTTACTTCTATCATCACCCGGAAATATTTTATATCCACGGATTTGAGTTATTAATATTGTTCCATCTTCCTGTTCAGAAAAAAACCCCGTATAGGGTTGATAATTTAAAGATAAAGTTTCCTTGATTTCAGCAGCGTCTGTAGGGAAATTTATCGTTTTTTCATCAATTTTTATTGTGCAGTCTTGTACGGGCAATATGCTACACACAAAAGAATAAATGAAAAGTAATAAGAGTATCATTAGACGATATTTTAAAATTCTTTCTGAGAATATATAAAATCTCAGTAAGAATTTAATGATTGAGTTAAAAAGGCTTAACATCCTGAGGAAGGAATAAGTGCTGTTCCAGCTGGATTAAACACAAGAAGTTGGCCATTATTAAGCGCATCTAGAATTAGTTGACCCAATTCTTCATCAGTAGCATTTGGATTCTGCTGTGCAATATCAAACCCCACTTGATTATTATGTAAATCCATTTCCTTTTCCAACGGTGGGTTTTCTGGGTAGTCTTCATGTGCGAACCCAAGTGGAACAGCAAAGCCAACACCAAAATCTTTTACATTTAAAGCAGAAAAATAAGCGTGTCTTAGAGCATCGCCAGCACCATTGTGAAAGCCTGTGGGTGGGCAACCTTCAATCTCAGGAAAATCTGTCGCTTTATTTCTGTTTGATGTCAGCCCAGGAATTTTTTCTGGATTATTAGCTAGTATGACAGATTCTGATTCTGTCAAGCCCCTTTCATCAAACGGAATATTTTCAAACTCAGAAATTAAGGCTGCCAAAGCTGGATCATTAACATTATATCCAGAAGTGGTATAGGTATTGCTATTGTAAAAACCGTCACCAGTTATGGGGGTTATATCAACGCTATTTAAAGTGGTTTCTTCATCTTCAAAACAAATATAATCGTAATAAATATCATTTTCACAAACAGGACCTAAGGTGATGCCACCATAGGAAACAGTAATACAATAGCTTTGTGTAATTTGAATAATATAGCATTCTCGAAATTCTAATTCCTCGTCATTTTGTAATGGGCTAAAACTTGTTATGTAATCTAACGCATTGAGCATATCACAGTTTTCGGCCTTAAAAACTATTTCTTCTAATAATAAATATTCCATAATCATAAAAACATTATTAGGTGCATCAACCATTCCCAGTCCGAGAAAACCATTAAATATGTTTTTCCCATGGATAAGTCTAAACTGGAGAATATTGTTTGACTCAATAACTATAAGAAACGCTGTTACATGATTTCCTGTCTCAAAAGCAAAGGGAATAATTGCAGTAGGAACACCTTTGGAAATAAATTCACGAGAAGAGTTCCATATAGGATAACCTATCTGATTTTTCAAACTGTCAACAAAGGGATTAAGTTGTTCCTTTACTTTTAAAAAATCTATAGTTTTGTCTATCATATCAGACATAACCGGATTCAGATTCTCTGTAGCGATTGAAGGGTTTACACCTGATAAATAGTCGTAATTAAAAAAGTCGTTTTCAGGAGACGATCTTTTTTCTATCTCTAATTGTATTGCTTCTTCAAAAGGAGCTACTTCAATTTTACTACAACTAAGTACCTGGAAAAGGAGGAATGAGATAGCTAAGAAAGCAGTTTTTTTCATAACTGTTATATTTATGGTGATAGAAAAGGTAAATTGGAGAAATATTTCTGGTAGTCCTGCGAGTAAATTTATAGGTTATGAGTGTATATATTGCTATAACAATATTTTAACAAAGATTATTGTCATAGACATTAAATCGGGTAATGAGAAATAAAAAATTATATCCTCCTGAAAATAGACACCCGTAATTGTGGAACAAAGGGCGTTTATATTCTAATATCTAATGAAACAAAATTGTGGAAAATGTTTCAAAGTTTTCGCATTACATAGGGTAATACGAAAGATTCAGAAACCAATCCTTATAAAACCCCTACAGTTTGATAGAATAGTGAGTTATTACTTTCGCCTTCTGTTCAATAGAAGGGGAAAGGAGTATCCACTCTAATAACTTCCGAGTAAAATCTGAGCACAGTGCCAGCAAAATGAAGTGTTTTTCACAAAGAGCGTGTCAAAAAGTTACACACTATATTTCATTCTGTGTAAGTCACTCTGAGAAGCTTCCCAAAAGTAACGTCTCAAATCAGTACCGTTTGGACTGCAAAAAGAGGCATAGGGTAGGGGATCTCCTGGGAAAACTGAGACAGACTTAATAATTCTGTCTCAGGCTGAGGAAATTGTCCATTACGGATCTGTAAGCGGAAGATCAGAACGGTAGATCAAAACGGTCTTGCCGGTGAAAAGAAAACGATCGGACGGAATCTGCTGCAAGATTTTTTCCGGGCATAGTCAACAAGATTGGGAAGAGTTCCTATAATTGATACTATAAGACAACAAAAAAGGCATACAGATCCATTTTTTAGCCTTTCTTTTTATATTCAATCCAAAAACTAAATGTAATGAACAAAGAACATTGTAGAATCCTGAAAAAAGGCCTGCACGCTTGGAATAAGTGGTGGAAAGAAAATGGAAGCGTTATTAATACAAACTAATACCGAAAACGCAATCCTTAATAATTGCAATGTTTACGGGATTTCCGTTTGGGATTTGTAATTTGATAATTTTTTTAACTAATGGATCAATTTTTAAAGATTTCCGGTATTCTAGTTTGGGCATCACTCGTTGTTTGGGTAGTGCTTCGCCTGATTTATGGCAAGCGATGGCAAATCCGAATAGTGGAGGTTTTCCTGCTTGGTTCAGGGCTATTGAAAGCATCTAAAAAGCTGGCAAATGAACTACCAAGGAATGTAAAAAAAGAAACCCTAGCTGAAGTGGCTACTTACACTTTTATAAGGTTGACCAGATTGGGCATCTTTGCTGTAATAATTGCAAGTATTCCTATTGCACTGCTATGGATACAGAATAATAAAATTAATGACCAAAATTATCTGATCGAATCGCAAAGACGAAGTTCGCTAGTGCTGCTGATGAACAATGTTCTCACTGATTTAAGTGCAGAAATTGAGGAACAACGACATGGCGCAATAGGAGATTCAATCATATCAAATTTTAATAGCACCCGTTATAGCTTGAGTGATCCACTTGTTGGAAGAATTACTTCTTTGAGCCAGGGATTACTGCCTTACAGGTTCTTGGTCAATGGAAAATTAACAGATAAAGAATACAGCGTTGAAAGGGGGCAGTTGTTACTGGCTTTGGTGAATAGCAATTTAGATTCTACCACCTATCAAAATATCTACAATTCCGCAACATTTGCAAATTCATATTTAGTAGATGCTAACCTTTTTGCCACCAATCTTTCTGGAGCCAACCTTAGCGGAACCAACCTTAGTGGAGCTGAGTTTTATGGAGCGAATCTTTCTCGAACCAATCTTTCTCGAACCAATCTTAGTGGGGCCAACCTGCTTGAAGTCAGTCTTTCCGAAGCCAACTTTTCCGAGACCAACCTTTCCGAAGCCAACCTTTTCATAGGATTTCTTCGCGAAGTACGTTCACTATATAAATGCAAAAACTTAGATGCCGAATTGAAAAAAAGGTTGAAAAAAGAAAAGCCGTGTTTGTTTACCTCGGAAGGTTGTTGGGATAATAACACATATCCCCCTCCTTTGCAGACAACCCCCGAGTTTAAAAAGAACATGAACAATTTAGATTAGTTTGAAGTAGGACATTTTGCCCTTTTGTAGAGCTAGGACCAAAAATGCAGGCAATTATCACTCAAAGGAGGCTAAGGCGCACTTAACCTTAAGTTTAATTATTAAAACTTTCAATTAGATGTAATTTATTTATGACAAAAAATAAACTCAACCGCGAATTAGAAAGTAAGACGCTAAGTTTTCTAAGGAAGCTTGCAAAGAAATTAGGCATAAAGATAAAGGCCAACGAAAGAAAGGGCGATTTAATACAAAAAATATTAAATAGAAGGAGTAAATCTATAAGAAGAAGTCTAAAAGCAATATACTCCTCTCAAAGGAGCGTAAAAAAGCGCAGCAGGATCAAAATAAATTTTCAGCAAATTAAAACCGCTTTGTCACAATTTTTCTATAAGAAAATTTCCCGCGCTTTTTACATCCTTTTTATTATTACATTATTTTTTATTGGAATTTGGAGTTTTGTTGATTTTAATAAGTTGGGCAGAATCAATTCAGAGCTTGTATTAGATGGGAATTGCCATTTTTCATACTCCACAGGTCAAATGCCAACTGAAAGCGAGGATAGAATAAGTCCTTTATGTGGCTGCATGGTAGTTAGGCCCCATAGAGGAGTTGAGTTTTTTTCCAAGCAATTCAATTTAAAGGTAAAAAACAATCAGGAAATAGATCTTGATACTTTTCCATTTAAACAATTTCTGATTGTAGGACCTTACCACTACATGGATCCGCTTCCATATTTCTATGTTGGTGCAGACTATTATTTGATAAGGGGTAATTTTTTTTCCGAAGAAACACTAAAAAAATTAGCGAATGGCGACAAATCATTCTTAGAACAAACGGATTTTTTTACAAAAAAACCAACGATTATCAATCATAAAAGGTTAGAAAAAGCTGAGTTGGTCGCATTAATAAATGATACAGGAGAACTAGATGTTTATTTATTAGGTGATTATCCTATTTCAGCTCTCCTTCCCATGCAAAATTCTAAAATTTCTATTAATAAGTTTTTATCGCAGTATCAAAGAAAATGGGTTTCATATAATATTTCCGAAAAATTTGATTATAAATTTCACGAACCTGGTGAAAATCATCCCATGTTAGATGTATTAGGAAGTAGAATTGCGTTAGTTTCAAAACCTGGAATATTTTTAGCTCCTAAAGAAAAAGTCTATATAAATGATCTCGAAGCCGAGAAAGAATACTCTACAAATGTATTGAGCGTATTGATTCTTAATGTAGGTTATTCTGCCCGAATTTCTATGTCACCTTCAAACATGTTTATGATTAATACAATGAAGGAAAAATTTACTCCAATTATTGTTGATGCTCAATCAGGTGAAATTGAAATTAATGTTAATAGCCCTCTTTTAGATGAGGAGTTTATAAAATTAAAAAGTAGGGTTGAAGAAAATGTCATTTTCAAAGAAAATTATCCAGAAGGAATTAATGGGATGGGAAGTTTAGAGATGGGGTTACCCCACATGCCCAGTGAAACAAATGGGATTTATTTCTATGGCCCTGTTAAGGAGCTTGTTAGTACTGAAGCTAAAGGAAAAATTCAATTTCGAAACGAAACCCATGTCATTGACCCTTCCAGAAAAGTTGAGTTTTTTAATATGAAGGATATGTTCTTGTTTGCTGAGCCTATCATTTTAACAATGAACTATAATGGTCAACTTGATGCTATAACAAAATTCAAAGCTGATGGAAATATGAAAATTGACGATTTTGAAATTACCAATAGCTTTTTTGATCAGAAAACGTTTCAAATTGCATCTAGAATTCTCCCTGTAATAGCTGGGTTAATTGCTTTATTAAAATTGATGTTGGATTTAAAGGTGAGTAGAAAAGATGAAAATAATGTTTAAATGACTCTAATTGGACTAGCGGGAGCAGTAGGATGAGCAACAATGATGATTCCGCATCTGCATCCGTAAAAGTGTAAAGAGTGATAATTGGCATTGTGTAAAATGCCGGAAAAGGCTCACCAAGTGGTGGGCCTTTTCTGTTTCTGTTCTTTGGATGGCGAAAGTGTTATCTCCCACATAATTAGTATTTTTGGTACTGACTCTACAAAAGGACAAAATGTCCCACTTTTATTTTTTTGAGACCAGGTATCACAGAACGTGTATGTGCATTGTGCGGGCAGGCTTCTCTATTTTTTGGACTCCAACTCCTTAAACTTCTTTTTCAATTCATCCACGTCCCCATATATTTCTCGTAACTGTTCCCGCAATAATTGATTTTCCTTACGAAACATTTCTAATTGAGAAACAGCTTCTGCTAATTGTTCTTGAATTCTTTCTGCAAATTCTCCAGCAGTCATTCGAACAAATACATTTCCGTTTTCATCCACAACCAGTTCTCGCCCAAATCCTGGAGGTACATCTTCCAATCGAATTCTTCCACTTACTTCTACTGCCCCGTTAAGCCTTAGCTTTCTCGAATCAAATTCTCCATAAATCAAAGGATTATGTGTACTTCTGTTGTCAATATATAGTTTATTGGAACCTGTTTCTTGGTTTCCAGCTTGATACCCTATAAAAACATTTCTTGAACCCTCAACATTGCCTGCCCCAGCCGATCTTCCTATGAAAGTATTTCGGTCTCCAATAGTATTATGTCTCCCAGCACCGTGGCCTAAATAAGTATTTCCATTTCCAGTATTATTTTTGAAGCCAGCATAAAATCCTAAGAAAGTATTTGTAAAACCTGTAGTATTCTCAATACCAGCACTTGCACCCACAAAAGTATTTTGACTTCCCATGTTTCCTTTAGTGTTTTTTCCTGCAGAATCACCTATAAAAGTATTATTGTTACCTGTATCATTATTTGTTCCAGCAAGGTTACCTACAAAAGTGTTCGAAAAACCAGTTGTGTTGTGATATCCAGTTACGGGCCCTACAAAAATGTTAAAAAAACCAGTTGTATTTTCATGGCCAGCATTAAAACCCAAAATCGTATTACGTGTTCCTGTAGTATTTTTTAATCCCGCTGAAGTTCCAACGAAAGTGTTTCGGTCTCCACTGGTATTCCTTTGTCCGGCATTAGCACCGATGAACGTGTTACTTCCTGCGTTGATATTGTCATTTCCAGCTCTATAACCTAGAAAGGTGTTATAGTTCGCAGTAGAGTTGTCAACCCCGGCACCATCGCCTACAAAAGTGTTTGAAAAACCAGTTGTATTTCGATACCCAGCAAAATTACCTACAAAAATATTTGCACGACCTGTAGTATTATATACCCCGGCCGAAGAGCCAATGAAAGTGTTATTACGTCCACTCGAATTCCTTATCCCAGCATAATAACCGACGAAGGTGTTATCCCTCCCCTCTGTATTATCCCTACCGGCTTCAACGCCAATAAAGGTATTGTGAATCTCCGGACATCTATGAGGGCATTCGATTTGCCCGGCAAAATGTTCGGCAGCATCCGAAATACCGCACTCAGTCAACAATTGATCTATTTGATGTATGTAGTTACCAATATTGTTTATTTCGCCCAAAGGCATAGTAGCAGAAAAATTGGAGTTTAAATTGTTTCCAGTTCCTACAAGTCCAAGTGTTGGTTGTAAAACATGGGTGCAATAGCTACTTCCTGTACTTGTAATTTCAGGAAACCTTCCAGCGTTACCGCTTATATGACAATTAGTACAATTACTTTGAGACAAAGAAGCGGTCAAATTATTGTTAAAGTTTAAATTGTCTTGACTTCCTGATGGTAGACCTGTATACCAGTCCGTACCCATCAAATTTGCTGGTTGACCTAAGTCAGCAACTTTTTTTGCGATTGCATCTTTAAAAACTTGGTCATCTGGATGCACAATATATGGATTCTCTCCAGCGTGGCATTTTGTACAATTAGATAGATCTGAACCACCTGATAGATTGACAAAATCGCTAACAACATCGAGAGGAAAAGAATGATCTGCATTACCTTGGTTATCTTCACTTTCAAAAAAACAGGCATTGTTACTTTGAATACCGAAACATATTACATCCAAAAGTCCATTCCTACCTCCATCCTTAGATCTGCTTAGTGATAGACAAAAACCTCGCCTCTGCGGATCATTACTTGTAAACATCCACATCTCAGATTCTTCACCTGGAAATAATATTTGATCTTGCAAGATTCCAAGCTTTTCCCAATTACTATCAAATAATTTATCAGGAATGGGTACTCCAGCCTCTTTACAATCTTTAATGTATTCGGCTCCACCAGATAGGCTTGCAGCAAAAACATCAATCCCTGCATCTTCCAGTTTAAAGGCTATATCAGGTGTAATGCCTTTTGCCCAACCCTCATCCCCCTTTGGCAGAATAGGGTCTTTTTGAATATTTTTCACATAATACCACCGAAGAGCATTATTTATCTTTGTTAAATATGAATTATTTTCAGATTGATACTCTTCAAGCAACCAGTCAAGGAATAAGGCATTAGCAAGAACTCTATCATTCACCAAACTGAAGATTGTTTTATTAATTTCCACGCCCGCGTTAGGGCTGTTTTTCTTTATGCTATTCCAAATCATCGAGACATAATATTTCTGTGCATCTAATATATAGTCGGCTTCCGGTGGAATTATATTACCATCAGCGTCTATAATTGCGCCATGTGCAATGATAAGATTAGGATTCGAAATGATGCTTTCTATCTCTCCATTTTCTTTTTCGTTACAGTTATAATTTGATATGATCAGTATGAACGTAAAAAGAAAAAAGCCTGTATTAATTATTTTTCTCATAATAGTAAATTTTATTAGATTTGAAATTAAAGGTTAACTTGTTCTACTTTCATCCATATTCATCAAATACCCTTTTGGGAGTTGACATCAACTTCAATAAACTAAATTAGGCGTTCTTCCTGTTCCTCTCCTTACTTTTGTGAAATTAAAGCACAATCATTTAACTTTATTACCCATATTGCTTGCCCGTCGCTGCGCCGTCCGACCGCAAGGAGGATGGCGCAGCAACATCTGTATAAATTTAAGTATCTTCCTGGTGGCTTGAACAAGTCTTAGTGACCTCCTCCAATTCCAAATGGGAAGAGTGATTTCGCATCTTCATTTTGAGTAGCGAATAGTTAATCATTTTGACATTGATAATGAGAGGCTCAATCCTAAAATAAGGAAAATACTTCGCTCTCTGATCCTTATGCGAAATATACAATCGAACTCAATACAGAGGCTTCCCAAAATTGCACCCGATATTTTGGCTCAAGAATGGGAGAACGGCAAAAGGTTGTTAGCTATTAGTAATCAAGCTAGTCTGAAAATAAAAGTGGGACATTATATCCTTTTGTAGAGCCAGAACCTATTTTTGTGGAAATGTATAAAACATATGGCATCAATAAACTTTGAGGGTAATTTTCTATCACGTAGAGCTATCATACATTTTAGTCATAGGGATATAGTAAAGATAGATGATGCAGTAGAAACTAGTACCGTCATTGGAAGCCTCTTATCTGCTGCTACAAGTGAACCGATATCAGGTGCTATCTGCGCCGTCGTTTCAGCCTCTTGGTTTATTATAAAAAGAACAGATCGACGGAATGGAAGTCAAGGGTGCACAATTGTCCTATATAGAACTAATCCAGTTTTGTCTTTGTGGATTCCAGTTAACATTTACTAGTATTAGGTAACGAAAAGACTGTTCTTCCCTTCCCCAACTGTGCAACGGAGAGCGAAAGCAACTTTAATTTACAATACCATTGCATTGGCAATTAGTGTTCAGTTTTGCGCTCTATCTTTTATTTATCTATCTTTGCACAACAATAAATCGGATATAAGCTTGTACTTGGGCAGGCTCCAATTATTAAATATAAAAATCCCACTGGGTATCTTCTAGCAAGGTTATCCTGCAAGCTGCCAAGGGCTTAAGATTCTAAAAATGTCTTTATGGAGATTTTTATCAAGATCGACATCCTTAAGATCGTCGATCATCTCATAAAGTGGTCTTTACTACTTCTTCTTTTAGAATGGTAGTTGTGCCACTCAACTGGCCGGAGATAACGCTCTGGCCTTCGTTGTTTTATAACTCATCTTTATTAGCCTCAAGTCTAACTACTTGTAAAAAATCTTCCACTTTTCGCCCCTAGGACAGCAGAAGGGGAAATCTGGTTTATAATCTCGTTTGACTTAGCTCGAAAATTTAATATCGAGCTTCTTTTATCCTCTCCACAAGATCTGGGTGAGACATTAACAGTTTTCTGAGTTTTCGTCTGCTACGAAAAATAGCTTTTCTGGCCTGTTGCTCATTTTTCAGTCCTAGTTCCCTTGCTATATCTTCTCTAGTATGACGATTTAACCACATAAAAAGAATATTTTTATCTCTCTCTTTAACAAAACTTAAAATTTCTTTCACAAGCTTAGTCAAATCTTCTTTCTCCGAAGGAATATCTGGGTATTCTACATAGGCGGTACTATCTAAGGCTTCTTTATCTTCAATGAGTGAAATTCTTTTTGAATAAGCTGATTTTTTTATATCGAACCATCTATTGTGCACGATAGCGATAAAGTAGGTTCGTAAGCTGCCGTCTCCTCTAAATTTTCCATCGATAATATTTTTTATAAAAATAAGAGAGGCATCTTGAAAAGCATCTTGAGCATCTTCTAAATTCCCTCCACGCTTCAATATCACCTTAATTGCCATTTCTTTTAGCTTCTTGTCATCGAAGAATTGATTTAGAGCTTTTGAACGCTCTGAAGAACTTCCTTGCATTGCAGCAACCAATTCATCATCTGTATATTGATATTTTTTCAATTTTCTTTACTTGAGTTAAAAAACTAGAATTTTGCCAATCTCCTTCATTTTCTTCGAAATAAATCATCCTTAATTGGGTACGATTTAAAATTTCGATCCACTAATAGATAAAGGATTGTAGAGAGAAGATTTTCATATTTATTTGACAAAAAATCTATTAAGTATATATCATTTGGACTTTGGAACTCTCTTCGAGTGACTATCCAAGTCTAGAAAAAGGCCCAACTTATGGAAGGGCCTTTTTTCATTATATTCACTCACATAATCTAGTAGCAAACCTTCGATAATATCAGCAGCAGATACCTCTTCATGAGTAGCGATTATCTTTAAAGCTTTCCGTAATTCCGGGTCCATCATCGTAGTAAATTTTTTCCTTGAAGATTTGGACTTTTTGTAGCGCTTACGCCGGACTTGACCTTTCATACTTAATTAAAGTTTTACACTTTAGAATAATTAAAGAATTACGTAGCATTTTTGGCTCCTTTTCCAACCAGCCACTTTCAATTTTCAGAAAGCATACTGCAAAATTTCTATAATATGATCTCTACCTAGTTACTACTGCCTTAACAAACGCTAAATGCATTTGTCGTCAAGAGCAAAATCAGAGATAAAGTCAAGATTAGGATGAATACAGTTTTCTCGGATATTTCAGATATTTTTATCTTCATTCCGATTAACCGTATCTCTACCTCTATCTCCTTGACATCATCTTCATCACTCCAGATGGTAAGCACTAGTAATAGGTTTAAGATCAACAGCAAAGCCACAACAACAAATACTGTCATAAGCTTACAGGTTGAAAATAAAAACTACGTACTTTAAAAAAAGTGGATAAAACCTACTGAAAAGAGGTGGGCCTAAGTCGAAAATTTGAGAGAAAAGTTTTCTATTAAGTATATATCATTTGGACTTTAGCTTTGTCTCTCAAGTGGACTTTATCCAAGAATTTCATCAAGATACAACTAACTATCCTTTTTTTCAAAAAGTTACGTAATAGTGTAGTCTATAAATAATCGAAAGACTCACTAGAAGACGGTCTTTCTGTTTTTCCAGCACAGAATAGGAAAGGCATTTTGCAAAGTCATCCGAAACCTCTAATTTCATTGACTAAAAGCAAGATTTTTTTTTGATTATGAACTTGATAAAATCTTTTTTGGGTTACCTTTTTTCTCTTCTTGGAAGCAAATCGACCAGCTCAAGTAATGTTGAACAATATAATTACACAGAGCCTGATGCTTCCGAGTTAGGTATTTATGTCAGAACTGGTCGTACGGACGAAGATGATGAAGAAGATGAGTATGATGAAGATGAAGAAGAATATCAAAGGCGTAGACACGAGGACTGGTGGTAAATATTTAACTGTCTACCTCCGTTTTCTGATCTGGTCAGCAGAAAGGGAAAAAGGGAGTAGTCTTAGAACTCTACTCGGCAAGGTCTGATAACCCATTTTCGATAACGAGCTTGTCACCGTACTCTTTCATTTTCATGAGATCCTTAGAGTCTTTGAAAAACACCTGCATAGTGATTTTTACTCTAGCACCCCGCGTCAAGCGGATTTCTGCTTGCTGGGTTAATCGGTCGGGAAACTTTGCCACGAATTCATATACTACAGTCTTTGCGCGGTTCTCAGCGGCTTCCATCTCGGCATCAGTATCCCCCGGGTTCTTACATATGAATATTAAATTTGCTTTATTCCTGAGTTTTTTTCGAAATATCATATTTTGCTATCAATATTGATACTGCCTCTAAATATACAAAACGTTATCCAAGCAAAAAAATGATTCTGGCGAGGTGTACCTGCGCCTATTCTGGTTAAGGTAAAGGTTGATATTATGCTTTACACCCCTAATTATTGCTTTCGCCATCTACGGGGTATAAGGCGAAAATTTGAAACACAATTGCGCAGTTCGTTTCATCTCTTTCGCATTACACAGGGTAATATGAAAGATTTAAGAACAAAGCCTTATAAAATCCACGCCGTTCGATAAAGCCGCTTCCGCTGTACAGAGAGCGGTTGATTTTATTCTAAACAAAGGCAAATAACTCAAGAAGGGGAAGGGAAGTCTTGCACTTCCCCTATCTTTTTCTTTCCACAGCACTATCAATTATTTACCGTGCTATATTGTGTTTCTCTCCGCAGTATTCGCACAATCAATAATACTAATTGAGCAGGGTTTTACTCTTTTGAGTTAAAGAGCGATTCAGTGATTCCAAATCCTTTTTAGTCAATTTCAGTTTCTGCTCTGCCTGATTTAAATGCGGGGTGGTCATAATCTGATTAACTGTAAACGCTCTCTTGGTTTTTCCCTGATTTTGTCTACTAAAAACTGAAGTATTACACCCACCCCTACCCTATTGACACCAACGTGCTCTCAATTTAGCTTCAACCGGTTTAAAAGAGTCTTATCAGTCGATATTGTTTTGATTTGGACATTGGGGTAAGACTTTGTGTGTATTTATATTAATTACTGCAATTAACTGAAAAATACTGCATTTTAAACAATGCGCAGTAAATTATAGAAAGTTAAATCACTGATTTTATGGAAAAAACTACAAATTCCTAAAATGCTCCTTCGCAAGATTGATGAAGAAGCCCTTAATAGTTTGCCCCTGGTCTTCTACATGCTCCTTGACTTTCAAGTAGAATGAATTTGGCAAATCAATTGTTATCCGGGTGGTCGGTTCTTTTTCTTTTGTTCTCCTTTCCTTCACTTTTCTTCTTTGCTGAAGAATCTCTTCCTGCTTATCTAAACTGTTTTCTTTCGCGAGTCTGGTTTCTATTGGCTTGCGTTCTCTTTTTGCCATTATAAAGTTTATTTATTAGGATACTGTTTTTTACTGCAATTTACTGGACAATACTGCTTTTTAAATATAATTACTGGTGTTGCTGCTAGGTTTGTGCCTGTGGCAACTGCACAATCTCCTCAATTTTCACCATCAATTCCTGAATCTCTTCGCGGGCTTTTTTGTCGTCCCACTCCACTACACCCAAACCAAATTCGAAAGCATCGGCATAAGCTACCCGGTTTGAAATACTATGAAGCAATGGCTCATCAAGCGGAGCAACAGTTTCCTTATAATGTTCAAAGGCCTTGCTGTTTGTTTTTACTTCGTTGAGAATGATATAGGCCTGTACACGACTCAAATTGTTTTCTTCTCTGGCCTTTTTTATCTCTCTGTACTCCTGAATGAACTTCTCTGTGCTCCTGAAGTCCTGGTAGCTGGGTTTCATCGGAATCAAAACAATATCGCTGGCCAGAAGTATCCGGTCGGAAAGCTCGGATAGTTTTGGCGTCCCGTCAATGATGATGACATCATAAGCGGATCGCAGCCGACTCGCTTCCTGGGTGATTTGCCCGGGGCGCTTTCCGCTTACTTCTACATACATTTCTTCTTCTCCGCGCTTGCTGGACCATTCCATCGCGGAAGCCTGGTCAAGGTCTGTGTCAATCAGGCAGACTTTATACCCCAGATGGGTATAGGCAACAGCCAGGTTGGTAGCAATAGTGCTTTTGCCACAACCTCCTTTCAGATTATATACCGAGATTATCATAGCGAATCAGTGTTTTTACTTCGCTAAGATAAGTGATAGACCAGACAAATACGGCTATTTACTGCTTATGCAGTACTATGCAGTATACTTATTTGCAGTATTTCACAGTAAGGTGCAGTAAGCTTTGGTTTTCTTCCCGGATGATATTTGCGACCAACGTGTACTTAAGGGCTAAACTGATAAAATCAAATGAATGATATAAATCGATTTTAAGGGCTCAAAAAGTTAGAAAGTTGTCTCTCTGGGTTTTTATCGGAAAAACTTGTGAGGGGACTTTAAAATGGCATGAAATAGGATTTTAATATCAGATTTGTAACTCAAAGGGACGAAACTGCGGTTTAAAACTCTCTAAAGATTCGAATTGGATTCTTAGTCAAGAAGTCAGAAAAGAGGTTTTGTGTTTGAATAGATACTCACGTTTTTCAATAAAAATGTATCTGATTTATTCCACTTGGAAAAGTCTTTTACTGCGTTAGCAGTGCTGCGCAGTAAATTGCAGTATTTTAATGCAAATTAAGCAAGCTTGTGCATGGTTGAATATATACATTCATGATTGGGGTAACATTCTGATCTATTTTATTACCTCAAATATCTATTTCAATATTATCGGATATGAGGAGATTTTCATCATCTATAAAATTGATGACGCCTGTATCTATGCCCATTCCTTTAAGGAGATTTTCTTGGGAAATGTGAAAAACGGCCCCCCTTAATTTGACTCCACTTAATAAAGCTCCACTCAAATTGGCTTTAATCAACGAAGCTCCACTCAAATTGGCTCCACTCAAATTAGCTCCACTCAAGTTTGCTTCAATCAAATCTGCTCTACTCAAATCTGCTCCACTCAAGTTTGCTTCAATCAAATCTGCTCCACCCAAACCTGCTCCAACCAAGTTTGCTTCACTCAAATTGGCTCCACCCAAATCTACTCCAATCAAGCTGGCTCCACTCAAATCTGCTCTACTCAAATCTGCTCCAACCAAATTGGCGAAATTCAAAACTGCTCCAACCAAATTGGCTCCAACCAAATAAAGTCTACTCTTTTTTTTGTTGTATTTAAAAATCTTTTCAACTAGATTAGACGGCATTTCAAGTTCAATTTCAGAAGGAGTTTTTTGTTTAATTTTAGTCAGTTCTAACTCACTTTTAAAGAGATTGGCGGATTGTATATTTTTAATATTTTGCTCCTTCAATAATCCGCTTAATTCTTTCTAATTTGCAATAAAGAATTTAATCCATTCCTCAGCTTTTTCTTTAGGTAGTTCCATAATTACTATATTGCTTCCTTCTATTATTTTTTTGATATTTACAGAGTCTTTGTCAATTTTTAAAACAGCCGCAACCATTGCAATCAGATCTTCTTTTCGGGTATCATTAAAATCCTGAAGCTCTCCTTCTATTAATATCTCAACATCCAAAGTTGGCTGTTTCGGTAAACTCCAATCCAAAATAGCCTCTTCCTTCTCGTGTAAATAATATAATCTCCAAGGCAATTCTTCTAAGTTCTCATTTCGAGAAAGTAAACCCCTATAACAGACTATTTCTTCTCTTCTTCTTTCATGGGTGAATACTCGGGTTCGTAGAGCTCCAGTAGCTACTTGAAAGGCTTCGCGAATGCTATGTTGATGCACTAGTGCATGGTAAAACTGTTGCGCAAAAAAGGTAGCTTCTGTATCCGAGATTTCCTTGGTAGTAGCCAATACGACAGGAATACCTGCTTCCAAATAAGGCTTGGTCTGGCCTTGCGTAGAGCAACCATTGAGAAAAGCGATTTTCAGCTCTTTTTGTAAGCTTAGTAATTGAGCTAAACCTTTAGCATGACCATATCCGCCTTCAAGGTTCAAGGCTTTGCCGCTAGCATGACCGGCAAAATGAAAGATTGCTATCCGGTCTTTATAACGAGCCATTAATTTGGGTAGGTCACTATCCTCTAGACTTTCTTCTCTCACCAGTTCAATATCTCCATTCTGATGCAAGGGCAGAAATAAGTCTCGCAATACTGTACTTTCCTTCTTTAATTGTTGGAGGTAATTATGCTCTACTCCATTAGCGAAGGAAAGAAATACGACTGGTTTACCGGTAGCTTGGGCCATACCTAATTTGTTTTAAAACAAAGGTTTGCAGACGTTATGATTTGTTATAATTTTATTAAAAGATATAAAGTTAGGGAGTTTTCAGCACAACTGACCAACTCAATAAATGAGTAGATTCAAGGTGAGAAAAGATTTGTTAAAGTAAATGATCCCCTTCCTTATAATGGAGACAGTCTTATCTGTAATGTTACTCACCACCATCTTCTTCTATTTCAGGGGTTAATATACAATTAACTACCCTTTTGATGAAATACTCTTAACTAGATTATCACAGAGAGCCAAGACAAAGCAGAATACGGAGTTTTGCAAAATCAGAAAGAAGAACCCCTATATTTCCTCGTTTGCGTTTAACTCATAAAAGCAGTAAAAGACAGTAGAATGCAGTGTTTTTACGCGCAAGCAGATAGAAAAGAATCAACTAATCTGTAATTATGAATCAGGTTAGTTTTATTGCAATAAATTAGAAGAAGAGAATCAGCTAAATCCGCGCTATTCATTTAAATGTATAATGAGAGGTTGTTCAATAATGTGGCCCTTCTTTCTTAATAGAAACTTCAAGAATTAAGGTCGGTTTTTTTGTATATTTATAAGAAAACGCAAGCTTATGAATTATAAAATATTTCTTATCCTTTTTCTTATCCCTCTTTTTACCCAATGCTCAAAAGATGCAGGCCTTTCAACCGAAGAAGGCGAAACTCACGAACGCCAACAAGATAGAGGGTGTAAATCAGCGAATTGTGAATGTAAGCTTACTGCAACTATTATTAATGCGCCACAAGATAGAAATGGAAACATAAAATGGATTAAATTTAGCTGGTCTCATACTATAATATGTGATTTTTGCAGTGGTGAAACGGATCAAAAAGTCACTGTATATGATGATAATGGCAATTCAAAGTTTATTTCTGCATTAAGATCAAGTCCTGCTACTGTCGACTTAGAATGGCGTAAAATAAAGGTTGATGAAAAAGGCTATATTATTGTAGCATGTAGGGGTGACTGTGATCACAATGATCGAGACGATATCCCTGATAATTAGGGCGCAATAAATTATTGCTTTGCGATTGCTGTAGAATGAATCTTGGCTTCTTTATTATGCATAGACTGCAATAAATAATTCTAGAAATAGAAAGAAGGATTTTTTGTTCTAAGTGTCAAGTCTGACAGTAAAAAGCCGTATTATGCAGTATTTATACTGCATAATACGGCTTTTCGATTCTAACTCTGCTGTAGACCAATACCAAGCTTATTATTCAACTCCTGCTGTCTAGCCTGCCAGTAAATCTGCTTTGTTCTCCGGTTGCTGAGTATTCTGTTGTCTAGTTGTTGTATTTCAGCTTCTGCTACCTGCTCATTATAATGCTTCACGTACCAATCTACACGATCCTTGGTGTAGCGGATGGGTTCTCCTGTTTTGAAGTTAAAATGGAGAATGGTGTACTTGTCGTCCGGAAAAGTCTTTTGTCGTGTTGCAACATATTTCAATAGCTCCAGGGTCTGCTTTTGAGGCGTTGTTTTATAACCTATGGGTGGGAAGTATTGATTTATTATTTCTTCAGACTGACCATTTGCCGATTCCTGACCGGCCTTTTGTTGCAACAACTCCTGTATCTGTTGCAATAGCTGGTCTTGTTTTGTTGGAGTGTTTCCCAGTTGTTGCAATAGCTCGGACAGTTGCTGCTCCAATGGATCTACCTGGTTGGGGTAGGGGAGTTGTGAATCTGTTAGATCATAAAGGGAAGCAATAGGGCCGAATTTATGTTGCAAATAGTCTTTTTTCTTTTTGATAAACTTCTCGCTGAAGAAAAGGCTGAGGTACAGAACGAAAATAGCTGGGAGGGTAATGAAAATAAGACCAATGCCTTTTTGCTGGATAGAAGCGTCATAGAGGGCTTTATCTTCCTGGTATTGTTGCCGGACCTGTTCTTTTGCCTCGATGTTGCGAGAGGGGAGGGAAAGGATGGCAGTTATCAAGCTATCCTCCACCTGGGCCGCATGGTCGAGATATTCCTTGTATTTCACCGCGTCTTCCGAACTGATGCGCCCTTGCCATTTTCTTTGATTGAAATAATCTGCAGCTCTTTGTTTGGAAGATTCCATAATAGGGGAGAGGGTGCTGGCAATCTCTGCTACCTCTAACTCCTTTGCCTCGGCCACCACCGGGGGCTTTATTAAAATACGCAGGCCGGCAAATTGACCAGTGATGCTAAGCGCGGTTGATAGGGTAAGACATAGAAGCATAGCACTGAGATTTCCATTCTGTTCTTTACTATGGCCTCCATTGCTATGCCAGGCTTTGAAATAGGCCCGGGCAAAAGTTCTGTGCACCAGTTCCAGTCCAACAATGCCCATTATCATAATTACAAAAGAAAGCTCGGCACCATAGGCCAAGCTGCCAACTACGCCAAATGCCAGAGCGTAGATTTTGGCACTCTCCGTTACTCCTGAAACGAGGTTTGAAGACCAGCCACCTATTTCTGACATGATATAGAACACGTAGTTGCGGACATGGTAGGGTTTGGGACTATACCGCTCCTGTAAGCGTTGGTGCTGGGTTAAATCATTGTCCTGTTGCTCGCGATGCTTATGCCTGTTCATAATAAAGAATTTTGTAAGAACTTATTGAGACAAAGGACAAAGATATAAATTTTGCAGTATATTTACTGCAAATTACTGCTTAATGCTGCAAAATACTTTTTAATACTGGAAGCAACTGCAATTAATGCTTTGGCATAAAGCATATTATTCTAAATTTGTTACATGGCACAAAAGAAAAGAAATATACACGTTGACGGTACAGATATCCGGCTCTACACAAAAGGAGAAGGAGAATACATCTGTATCACAGATATGGCCCGCAAGTTCAATGAACGGACGGACATACTCATCCAGCGATGGTTGCGAAACAGTAGCACCATCGAGTTTCTGGAATTATGGGAAAAACTATACAACCCCGATTTTAATCCCACCCATATGGATGGGATTAAAAAGGACATTAGCCGAAACTCCTTCATTCTATCCGCCAAGCAATGGATAGAATCAACCAATGCAATTGGGCTGGAATCCCGACCTGGTCGTTATGGGGGTACGTATGCGCATAGAGATATAGCATTTGAATTTGGCACCTGGCTAAGCCCGGTATTTAAAATGTATCTCATTCACGAGTTTCAGCGCCTGAAGGAAGAAGAAGCTAAACGCCTGGATACGGAATGGAACGTTAAGCGACTCTTTGCCAAAGCCAACTTCCACATCCACCAGGAAGCTGTACGGGAGAATATCGTCCCCATCATTGACTGGAATACCAAGCGCGAGGCAATTTACCAGGCCAGTGAAACGGACATACTGAACATTGCCTTATTTGGAATGACTGCCAGGGAGTGGAGACTGGCCAACCCAGATAAGAAGGGAAACATTCGGGATTATGCTTCCAGCCTTCAGTTGCTTATCCTGGCCAACCTGCAATCTCTTAACGCCAAATTGCTACAATGGGATACTGATCAGAAGCAGCGCCTGCAGATACTGAATGATACGGCCAGAGAACAGATGTCTATCCTGCTGAACACCAAAGCTATAGAGGATTTGAAGAAATTGGATAAGCCCAAAAAATAATATTGCTAATATTAATTTTTACTTTTCCGTAATTTTCTCGCAAGAAAAAATCAAATGAGTAAAAAATCCAGCCAACCTAAATATGTAGAAAATACCGGAATTAATTTGGTTGTAGTTGGGGATAACATAAAAATTACCATTAACAACAACAATTGATAACATATTAGGGAAAGATCAATAAAACTTTTGGGAAAGCTTTTTGCTCTGTTATTGTTTTATTTTTTTAACTATTT
>CALFYV010000236.1 GCA_937952395.1 uncultured Bacteriovoracaceae bacterium
AAAGTAAAGGTCAATTTTTTAACCAAAAAATCCCACACGATTGTAGGTCAGTTTATAGCTTTTCTTAGAATCAAAGCCGGCAAGAAGATCAAATCTGTTAGTAGGGCAATTGTCAGTACGATCGCCGACATGACTCCGAAGTTCACATTAGGAATAAAGTCTCCCATGACAAAAGCGCCAAAACCACAAACGAGAATAACAGTTGTATAAATTAAGGCTTTGCCCGTCACTTCAAAAGTTTTTTTAAGAGCATTTTCTGATGTTTCTTCTTTTAAGAACTGAAAGTAATTAAGCAAAAAATGAATGGTATCATCTACGGCGATACCCAAACAGATAGAAGCCACCAGGGCGGTTCCTACGTCAATTGGTTTGCCCCAGAAATACATAATAGCAGAGCCAATGGCCAGGGGGATAATATTAGGTAGAAGAGATAAAAGTCCTAAATAAACGGAGCGAAATAAGAAAATGAGAAAGATGGTGACTAAGATAAAAGCACTGGCCATCGAATTAAAAAAAGTACTTACGATATAAGTATTCATATTGATAAAGAGAGGGATCTTACCTGAAGTATAGCCGTTTAAACCAAATTCTTTAATTTTTGTTTCGATGACTTGAAGGGCTTCAGCTGCTTCTTTCGTATTTTGCTGACTCCACATCAGTGTCAGCTTTAGTGTGTCATATTGAAAAGTGACTAAATCCTCGATGCCTTTGCCTTGAGGAAGGCTCATGCTGTAGAGGAGTAAGAGTTGAGCAACAGCTTCTTTAGTGTCTGGAATGGTATAAAACCTAGGGTCATCATTATGAAGGGACTTATTAAGTTGTTTAATCACATCAATTAAGCTGATGACATTATCAACATAGTCGAGCTCTTCCATCCAAAGATGCAGCTTTTCTACTTTACGTAAAAACTCTGGTTCAGTGATGCCATCAGGTGTTGTTTCGATAACCAACTGAGGCCCTTGATTCCCGCCCAAAGTATCAACAAAAAAATCATTAGCGATTTTAACTGGTACCTTATCTCTAAAGTATTTATAAGGGTTAGAGTTGACTTCATTTTTCAAGCCGAAGAAAAGACCGAAGCCAAAAAGTATAACAAAGAAAGTTATGATTGAATATTGATAATTTTTAATAAAAGAAAACCATTTTTCACTGGAGAAAATAAGAATTTCTTTTTTCTGAGTAAAAAGCAATCGATGTCCCCACTCTGGCAAGAATAATATAAGAGGTGACATGAAAAATAAGGTGAAAATCCAAGCGTAAACAGTTCCAATGGCTGCAAGTAGGCCAAGGCTTTGCACTGGAACTAAGCCCGTATTAGTCAGACTGATGAAGCCAATGAAAGTTGTAAGAGAAGTCATAAAGGTGGGCAGAATATTTTTTCTTAAGGAAAATATAAGAGAATCTTTATTTTCAAAACCTTGTCTCTTCTTTTGATAAAAACTATTAAGGATATGGACACAGTCAGCAATGCAAATGGCCAGCATAATACCGGGAACAGTAAAAACTAACTCATTGAAGGTAATATTTAAATAGCCAGCTAAGGCCATAGTCGCAGGAATAGAAGTGGCTACAACAGATAAAGTTAGTAAAACCGAATAAAGATTTTTAAAACTTAAAAAGAGGATGAAGAAAATAATCAGTATCGTGATAGGCAACATGGTTGTCATGTCTTTATCAGATACTTCTCTAAAGGAGTCATTGACGATAGCTGGCCCACTGATAAAAAATCTCAAATCAGAATCATTTCGATATTTTTTAACCAATTCTCTGGTGGACTCGGTAATAAGTCTGTAGTCAGCTTTTTCGGGCTTGAAATAGGGTTTTAAGCGGGCAAACAATAAGGCCGTTTTACCCTATTTATCTACCAAGTAGTCTAGAACAACATCATCATTCATCGCCATTTTTTCAATTGTTATTATTTCTTCTTGCCCTAATGCTTGAAATTCATTTAAAGAGTCAGGAAAATAAGGCTGTATAATCAATTCATCATTTTTGGAATGAGAATGACTATTATTGGTTAATGAATCGACTCGTAAAACACCAGGGATTAGCCACAGTTCCTTGGTTAAGAGAAAGAGTGTTTCTAAAGTTTTCTTATTAAAAATTCCTTTTTCATCGTTGAGGGCAATGATAATACTTTCATCATTACCAAATTTAGCTTCAAACTCTCTGAGCTGAGTGATTAAGGGATCATCAGTTCGAAACCAAATTTCTGGAGAATGGTCACGTTTGATGAACTGGGCACCGGGTATGCAAATTAAAAAGAGAAAAGCAGAAGCACCCAGACATAAAATGGGTTTTTTAATAATTAGATTAATGATGAATTCAATTATTTTGTGCATTATTCTCTACTAGAAACCTCAGTATAGCCGCTTTGGCTTAGCATTTAAACAAGAAGAGCCATGATGCACCGTGTTTTGTGAGAATTGTCTAAGCAGTTAGAATGAATAAAGGGAGAAAAAATGAATTTATTTAAACTAGCACTAGCTTGTTTTGTTTCATTGTCTGTTTATGCTGCGATTGCTCCAGCTGAAAAAAAAGCACTATCCTTAGCTTCTATTTTAGAAAATGCTGATAAGGAATTAGATGATAAAATTCAAATGGGTTTTATTGCTCAAAGTGAAATTTATAAAGAAGATGGTATTCGTTATTACAAAGGTAAAGAGCTTACGCAAAAACGAACTTGTATTAAAGGCAATTGCCAAGAAGGAAATGGTCTTGTGCTTTTAAAAACGAGTATGGGATTAGATGGTTATCAAGGTCAATTCAAATTGGGGAAATATCATGGTAATGGTGATTTAAAAAAAGGTGATTGTTATTATCGAGGTCTCTTCCGTCAAGGCAAACTTATAAGAGGTACGACAAGTTGTCATAAGGAAATAGAGTAAATATGATAAAACTATTTTTCTTTTTTTTGATTTTGTCTCCTTCACTTTTTTCAAATGAAATAACTTACTCGGAATTCTCTGAACAACAAAAATTTATTATCGTAGATAAATTAAAAATAGCTTATATCGATTCTGGTCCTCTCTCCGGCCCAGTCATACTATTATTACACGGAATACCCACCTCAAGTTGGAGTTTCAGGAATTTAATTCCAAGACTCAATCAAGCAGGATTTAGAACAATAGCACCGGATTTAATAGGCTTTGGTAATAGTGAGAGAAATAAGGACGTAAACTTAAGCGTAAATGCTCGGGCCAAAAGAATGCTAAGATTGATGTTTCAGTTAAATATTCAGTCATGGGTTCAACTGATGCACGATTTTGCAGGTCCAATATCTTGGGAAATGCTTAATATAGAACCAGCCAAAATATCTAAATTAATTTTGCTTAATACGATTATCACTCAAGAAAGCTGGGGCCACCAATACACCAAATTTCATCAATTTTTAGTTAGATTAGGTTCAGGTAAACTATTTGATAGTTTATTCTATAAAAAAATGTTTCCGGCTATGTTCAATACTCCAATGAATGAAAATACTTACAATGGTTATTTTGAACCCATGAAAAACGATGGAAGTTATTTTTACCGCAGCCTTTTATCTCAAATTCCAGATATAGAAGAAAAACTACCTTTTTATCAAGAAGTCTTTCAGCGTGTTGCTCTGCCGACCTTAGTTATTTGGGGCAAAAAAGACGAAACCTTAAAATCAGAAGAGGCAAAAGAGTATTTTCTTAACAAATTGGGTTTAAGTTCGTCTGACCTGCATTTAATAGAAGAGGGAAACCACCTTATTCAAGATGAAAATGCGGAGTTTGTAGCACAAAAAATATTAGAATTTCTTTAGTCTTTTCTTTTTCATTTTTCAGTACTATATGTAGTTTTCTTTTTTATTCAGGAAAATAAATGGCAAACGTAAAACGTGAACTTATCTCATTATTTAAATTGAGCCTTAAAACAAGCTTAAATCTTTTTAAAGTCATGGTTCCGGTTATTATTATTGTTCGTATTCTCAGTGAATATAATCTTATTGTTGAAATCTCTAGGCCCCTTGGACCTTTAATGGAGCTGGTTGGTTTACCCGCTAAATGTGGACTTATCTGGGGCATGACGATGATGAATAATATCTATGGTGGGATTATTGTCTTTTCTTCGATTGATGTGGGAACTTTAACAGTAGCTCAAACATCTGTTTTGGCCATTATGATGTTAATTGCTCACTCACTTCCTGTGGAAATTGCCATAGCTGGAAGATTGGGGGCGCGTATGCCATTCAATTTTCTTTTCCGTTTTGTAGGGGCTTTGGTATTTGCGTTTATTTTAAACTCTCTCTATTCTCATTTTCATCTTTTTCAAGATGTTGCGGTTCCTATTTTGGAGAAGAGTTTGGCCAAGAAAGATTTACAAACTTGGGCACTAGGGGAGATGAGCAAGCTGTTGATGATTTTTATTCTCATTTATTCACTGTTTATTTTAATTAGTATTCTCAAAAAAATTAAAGTCATCTCTATTATTAATCACTTGCTGACCCCCCTAATGCGCTTGGTGGGTATTAATGAGAGTTCTTCTCTACTGGCCGTGATTGGTCTTATTCTTGGACTGACTTATGGCAGTGGTCTTATTATGGAGGAAGTGGATTCAGGCAGAGTTTCAAAGAAAGATGCTTTCTTTCTCATTTGCTTCATGGGTTATTGTCATGCACTGGTTGAAGATACATTCCTTGTTCTTTTGATGGGAGCTGAGATTTTTGGAGTTTTGATCTTTAGAGTCTTGATAGGTTTTTCTCTGCTCTATCTTCTCATGGTTTTTTCTCGTTTATCCAATTCCCGATTACAGAATAAATTTTTGTGGAAGAGTTAAATTTCCTCATTAAGTAAATAAATACCATCAATGTATTTTAGATAAGTTTCTCTATCTAAAATAGCATAACCTTTTTCTCCGAAGTAATGACCATCGGAGTTTTTGATCAGAAAATGGCTGATTTGTCCTTTTTTATTTAACTTGTAACCCATAATTAAAAGAGCATGAGTCACCTTATCTTGAGGCTTAACAAAACTTAAATGAAGTCCATTATAAGCATAAGTCGACATTGTATTGACCAACCATTTAGAGGTTTTGATCGACATATAAATAGGTAGACCATTATCAATTTGTTTTTGCATTTGTAGAAAATCTTGCTCTGACGTGCCTTTAACGCTAATAAACTGAGGGCTTTGTAAAAAAATACCTTCAGGGTTTACTTTATCTGTGGCCAGGTATTTGTTAAAAACCTCTTTTTTGTTACTACTTTTATTTAATTCTTCGATAAAAGTCTTGTAAGTTTTTTTATGAGTAATATCACCACTACCAACAATAGGAAATTGGTAGTGAGCCTCGGTGATGATTCCATAATCTTCCAAAAGCTCTAGAAATTTTGCTAGGCTGGCCCCGAAAGATTCTTCTTCCACCTCCGTAAAGGATGCAGTTTTATTTTCAATTTCTTTGGCAAAATAATATTCATAGCTTAAGACTTCATCTTTTTTTAATATTCCCTTTTTGCGCAGGTATCGGGTCATAAGTTCACTACTGGCATTGGACCAGCAACTAGGAAGAACCCCTTGACTAGTCACAGGACAATCATTTTTCACTTTACTGGTCCATTTCATCAGACTTGGAGTAGCAAAAAAGCCATTGCAGGCAAAAGTCTTTGGACTTAAGAACATAAAAATGATTGTTAAAAATATGCTTACTCTCATGCTGAACTACAGATAACACACCGGGTTAGATGAGTCCAAAATCTCTTAAAATAATGAAATTTTTACATAATTTGAGTGATTGATATATGTCATTGATTACCTGTGAGCTGTGTTTTAAAAAGAGCTTATCAATGGAGGAATTTATGAAAATAGTTTTATCTTTAATCTTGGTTTTAACAACGGCTTTTGCGGCAGATGATAAGCAGTGTCCACAAATCGCAGGCGAGTACAGTTTTACTTGTAATCAATTGGAAGTATTAGATACAGGCTCGATGGATTTCAATCAAGTTTTTACCACCACAAAAAATATTATTGTAGAACAAGAGGGATGTGGGTTGATTTCTCTTTATGGCTTTTGGGAAAAGGGTCAACGCTCTAGCGATTGGTTTGTTTATTTAAACAAGACCAGAGAACCAGAAAGTTTCTGGGATATTGTGAAAATACGAAATCTAAAAAGCAATAAAAATTCTTTCTCTGCAAAAATTATCCAAAAAACTAGAAGGCATTGGATGATCGGATTTAAGCGTTTTAAAGCGGTGACATCAATATCAATTACCAAAGAAGGTGATGATGTTTATCTGAGTAGTAAAACGAAATCAAACTTTGCAGGAAACGAAGGCGCATCTGATTGTGTGCTTTCAAAAGTACACTAAATTTTCTTTGGAATGGTGGTCGGTACAAGGATTGAACTTGTGACCCCCTGCGTGTCGAGCAGGTGCTCTCCCAGCTGAGCTAACCGACCACTTGTCTGAATTTATAGCATCTGAAATCTGGCCCGTAAAGCTCGTGTATCAGAAATGTTTCTGGGCGTTTTTATATAAAAATGTTAATTAGCCTGGTGTCCAAAAAATTACGTATAGACCGTTCATTTTTTCCATGGCTTGGGATGCACTTTCTTGAGTTTTGGTACTATTATCTTGGTGCTTTTTTAAGCTTGTATCTTTTACATACGTTTCAAAGTCAGATTCCCATGATGGCCAAGGAATTGGGAGATCATTTATTAGTTCAACATGATTCTGATGTATCGGCATGGCCATTTGTTGGGCTAGCTCTGGCCATTATTGTTTTTAGAACAGCTTCACGTTTACTTTTCTTCTACCCCGCCAGAGTTCAACAAAAAATTTTACGTCTAGAGATATTGGAGAAGATTCAAAAATCACATCCCTCACTTTACAAAAGTTTTAGTGATGGTCAGCTTTACCAGATTTTAAATGAAGATATAAATAGGTTAAGGGGATTAGTTGGCTTTGGTCTTTTGCAAATAGGAAATGTTATTATCGCCTTTAGTGTTTTTATACCAAAAATAAGAGAATTTAATTCAGAACTGGTGATTGCTTTTTTGCCAATAGTATTAGGGGTGATTCTTTTTTCAATTATATTGATAAATTTCCAACGTTATGTGAAGAAAAGTTTGGATGCCAGTGGGGATGTTCAAAATTTTTTAATGGAGAGTTATCATGGTAAGCAAACCATTAAAAATTTCCATGCTGAAGAAACATTCCTTAAAGATTTTGCAAAATTTTCCGGTACTGAGTTAGACCTTTTTTTCAAAGGTAGTTTTGGTCCAACGCTCTCTATCCCACTGATTAAATTATCATTTGGAATTTCTTTGCTATGGGGTTCTTATATTATTTTTGAACAAGGGATTGGGGCGACGGCTTTGATTTTTTTCTCAGGTTTTCTATTTTTAATGATGGAACCGATTGGATTTCTTTCTTGGATAGGGGTTATTATTTCTAACTCTTATGCCGGTTGGAAGCGGATCAAAAAATTAATATTTTCTCTTGCACAACCATATCCAGCACAATCACATAAGATCAAGTTATGGGATGGTGAGATTGAACTAGATTCATATGAAAAGAAGTGGACAGTATTTTGTGGAGAAACCGGGGTTGGTAAATCTTATATTTTATTACAAATTGCCGATCGTCTTATGCAAGCCCAAAAAAAAATATCGTTAGTCGCTCAAGAACCATATCTTTATAACGATACACTTATTAATAATATTATCTTAGGCCAAGAACGTAGTGCTGATTTAGAAGAAGAGGTCTGGTCTTTGGTGAAAATATTTTCTCTTGATTATTTAGAGCAATCTAAGGAAAAAATTTTAAACCTCGAGTTAGGTGAAAATGGAAAAAAAGTTTCAGGTGGACAAGCTAAAAGAATAGCACTTATGCGAAGTTTGATTAGTGGAAGCGACTATCTACTCTGGGATGATCCTTTTTCATCGGTAGATTTCATTTTAGAGGAGAAAATTTTCAATGAACTAAAGTCAAAGGGATATTTCTCAAATAAGACTCTGATTATGACAACACATCGAATCTCAAGCATCCAATTTTGCGATGAAATTTATTTATTAGAAAAAAAGGGAATAGCGGAATATGGCCCAGTTAAAGAATTACTTAATAAAAAATCCAAAGTGAGTAAATATTTTGAAAAACAAATGGTTTAAATATATTTATTTAGAAAAGTATCGATGGCTAATCGCTATTATATTCACTTGTGTCATTGCTGCGGCAATTCTTGGTTATTATACTCCTATGATTATAGCCAAACTTTATAATAGTTATGGCAGCAAAGAAATGTTCCAAGATGCTTTTTTCACTTTGGCCATTTTTTTTATCACAGAATATATTAATCGAGTTATTTACCAATTATGTGTCAATAAGTATGTACAAAAACTTTTACTTGAAGTCAGAGGTTTTTCTTATAAAAACTGGTTACTTAATTATGAAATAATAAAAACGGGTCAGAATGAAAAGGATCGCTATCCTTTAGGTGAGGTTATGGCACGAATAATCTCAGATACTGAATCAGTGAGAGAATTAGTTACCACTGGGAGTTTTGCTATTGTTATTGATGTTGTTTTTATTGCTTCTTGCTTATTTAGCTTCATTAAATTGAATACAGTTTCAGGTTTTTTTCTTATTTTAGCTGAAGTCTCGGCTTGTATTTTCCTCATCTGGGGGAGTCAGTATATGGCTCGTATTTTTATGCAAGTACGAACAGCGACCGGTATGCTCTCTAGAACTCTGGCCAATATTGTTAATGGTATAAGGCAAATTTACTACACGCCAGACTTTGATTATACTTTAAAGGTTTCTCAAAAAACTTTTGATGATTTTTTGAATAAACAACTAAAAGCCAATGTCTGGGATGCGAGCTATTACTCGATTGCGGAATCTCTTTTTCCAATTTTAGTGGCCCTGCTTGTTATTATTTTTCCTTACTCACAGATTGTAGAAGTCGCTATTTTTGCAGCAATTATTGACTTGCTTCAACGCTCGATTGCACCTATTAAAGACGTGACCGCTAAGCTTTCTAATATTCAGCGAGCACGAGCAGGTTTTATAAGAATGGATGAATTTAATACGGATTTACTATCAAGCCCTTTTTCCAAGGTTGAAAAGGTCGTTGATGATTTTGAATTTCAACATTTAAATGTGGAAATAAAGAAATTTGAATATGACCTTGATGGAGAAAAAGATAAGAAGTTTTTTTTGAAAGATATTCATTTTGAAGGTAGCAAAGGAGAGTTAATAGGTTTAGTCGGCTTATCTGGAAGCGGTAAAACAACTTTATTGAAAATTTTATCGTCACAAATTCTATGCGAACAATGTCAGATTACTTTAACAGGTGTAAACTCAAGGTCTATCGTTTATAGTGGAAAAATCGCCGAGCTCAATCAATATAAGGAATACGTTAGTTTGGTGTCTCAAGATTCCCATATTTTCACAGAAAGCTTAGAGTTTAATATTACGATGGGTAAGGGAAGAGATTTTACTTCTTTTTGGCAACGAATGCTGGAGTTCCTTCCTTATTTATCAAAGTGGCAGGTTGGGCCAGAAACCTTGATTGACCCCAGAGAAATATCGATGGGGCAAAAGCAACTTATATCTGCACTGCGTTCCTGTTATTTACGCAAAAGTATTGTACTTTTTGATGAAATTTCCTCTGGCATGGATTCAGATCTAGAGAGTGCTCTTCGTCATATGATGCTTTATATCCAGAAACAATCGCTGACGATTATTGTTGCTCATCGAGTTGAGACTATTTTAAATGCAGACAAAATAATTGTTTTGGATCAGGGCAGAAAGGTAAGCGAAGGAAGGCATAAAGAGCTTTTAAAGTCATCATCGATCTATGCTGAGTTTATTTCTAAATTAAAATCACTGACTTGATTTGCATTTTCGAAAACTTGGTCTAAAATTTTACAAACAATTAAAAAAGGAATGTTCATGAAATTTTTTATGATGTCATTGGTACTACTGAGTTTTATCATAGCTTGTTCTGAAACCAATAGTGAGCCAAATTTTGCCTTCAAAAAAGCTCCTAAGGAAGGTCTTGCTGCTAAGATGGGAGATATTGAAATTACTCACACTGAATTGTTAGCAGGCATCGAAACCGATATTTTTGAAGAAGAGAAGAAAATTTTCGATATTAAGTACGATAAACTAAAAACCATAATTATAGAAAAACTGATGGAAGCGGATCCTAAGAAAAAAGACTTAAGTACTGATGAGTACTTGGATAAATATATAGCTTCAGATGTGAAGATTTCTGATAAAGAGATCAATGCGTTTATCAAAGAAAAAAACATTCCTCAAGAGCATATTAACCCACAGATTAAGGAACGTATTACAGCTTACCTCGAAGCTGAAAAGAAAAAACAATCAATTGATAATTGGTTGGCCAAGAAAACTAAATCGACTCCAGTTGAGGTTTATATTGAAAAGCCAAGACGTCCAAGCTTTGAAATAAATATTGGAGATGCTCCCATCAAGGGTGATAAAGATGCTAAGGTTACAATAGTTGAGTATTCTGATTTTCAATGCCCTTTTTGTGCTAAAGGAACCGAGATTATTGACGGCTTAAAAAAGAAATATGGAAATAAAATTAAAATTGCTTTCAAAAACTTTCCCCTGCCTTTTCACAATCAAGCCAAGGGAGCAGCAGTTGCTGGACTTTGTGCTCAAGAGCAAAGTAATGATAAGTTTTGGAAATTACACGACACTATGTTCGCCGATCAAACTAAATTGGACACTGATAGTTTGAAGATAACAGCTAAAAATATTGGACTTGATCTAAAAAAATTCAGTGACTGTCTTGATACTAACAAATATTCAAATAAAATTGACGAAGATATCGAAAGTGGCAAGAAAATTGGAGTAAAATCCACGCCTACATTTTTTGTTAATGGAAAACTCATCAGTGGAGCTCAGCCGATTGAAGTATTCTCTGAAATTATTGACGAAGAACTTAAGCTTTAAACTCAACTAAAGCAGGGGATAATGAAAAAATTACCCCTGCTACCTTATTAAGACTCAATGCTATACTAGTTATGTGATCTCACCAGGTCAGGAAGACCTCAAGAGAAATAGGATTTTTCATGAGCATGAATGGCATTGACTATACGAAGGCACTTTCCAGTACCAGAGAAAAGTACAATAAAGATCTGATGGAAAATGATCGCAATTATCAAAAAAGCATCGAGGCCATGCGTGATAATCATAAGCAAGTAGAAAAAAATCAAAGACAAAACTATGCTCAACAAAAAGATAAATTGGAAGATGCTTATCAAAATAGTGTTGGGCGGATTCGGGAAAATACAGTTGAAGCATTAGAAGATAAATCGGCGAAGTACTATAAGGAATTAGAAAAAGAACGCGAAGGCTTTCATGGGGAGCGTGAAGATACCCGCAATAAATATGATACAAAAATCTCTGAGTTAACCCAGGATTACAATAAAAATGTGAACTGGGAAAAAGAAATGCATGAAAATATTCAAGGACGAACCAGAGAGCTAGCTAACGAAAAAGTTGAGAAAATTAAAGATAATCATCAAGAGCAAGTTGAAGAGTTCTTAGAAAAATCAAAAATAAGCAATGAAGATTTAAAGAAGCAACTAGTAGAAGAAAAACGTAAAATAATTCGTGATCATGGTCAATTTGTTCATGAATTAAGAAAAGATCAGACTGAAAAAATTAATTTTATGAAAGATGAAATGCGACAAGACATTGATCGGATGCGTGAAGTGCAAGAGAAAGAGCTTGTGAATCAACGGGCCAATGCTAGAAAAAACTTTGCTGAAGTCAGAGATACGAACAATAAAAAAGTTGAAGAAGCTTTTGATAATTTTGCCGAACTTAATCAAATGAGAACTCAGCAACAAACTGAAGAGATTAAAAAGAATCAAAAGCAAAATAGTCATATAGTTGAAGAAGTGAAAAAGAGTTACAATCGCAATTTAGAAGAGATAAGAGACAAGCAAGCTCGTAGAGATTCAATTGATGATTCAGATAATCGCTTTGCCCGCTCACAGATGGGAATTCGTGATCAAAAAGATTACAACCAAAAGCTTAAAGACTATAAGAAAGATGTTGAACAAACTATTAGCAACTATGAAACAAAACTCGATGACGATCGAGAGAAATATCAAAAACACAACAAGGCTAAAGGTGAGTTATTCTCAGATCGCTTCCAAGCTCAAGAACGTGAGTTCTTTAGACAGAAGGCTAAAGATATTTCAGATTTTAGAGCTGATAAAGATGAACTACAAAGAGATTACAAGTATAGAGAAATGGCCAAAGATGACCTGTATAATAACCGTTTGAATAACGAATCAACCTTAGCTAAAAAGAAATATAACAATTTGCGTGAAAGCTTTGATGTCGCTGTTAAAGATTTAACTAGAAAAGGTCAAGAGAACATTGAAGTGATGCAAAAAGATCATGCTCAAGATAAGTCAACTTTTATGCGTGAGATGGCCAGACGTAAACATGAAGAACAGTACGCGATTAGACAAAATTTTAGAAAGAAATTGATGGCCACAACGAGCGAGAAAGATCGAAAAATTGATAGCCTAGATCGTGAAAATGATATGATAAAGAAAGCGATGGATGATAAAGTGCATGATATTATGCAACAAACTAAAGCCGAAGTTATTCATAATAAAGAATATCTTGGTGAGCAATTAGATCATACTCAAAGAATCGCTCAAGAAGAAAAAAGAATGATGGAAGAGGACTTCAGAGTTAAAATCTTTAAAATGCAAGAAAATCATGCTAAGAAGATGGAAGAGATGGCTTATGAGAATCAAAAGAAACTTAAAGATATGACTAGAGATTTTAATAAAGCATTGGCAAAATCAAATAATGTTCACTTAAAAGAAAAAGAGCAAATGCGAATAGAGAGAACAAGAGAAGTTAACCATTTGAAGCAAGAGCACGAAGTAGAGAAAACAAGAATTATATCTCAATTTAGAAATCAAATTGATGATATGAAACGCTCTTACAGAGAACAGCTAGATCGAATACGTGATTTTGATCAAGCCGAGATGGAAAGTTCAAATAATAAGAATTTAGCTTAAATATAAATAAGGCCAAAAATGAATCCAAGACGGGCCAAAATCATAGCGACCCTCGGTCCTTCATCAAATACAATAGATGTTATTATCGAATTGATCAAAGCAGGGATGAACTGTGCTCGTATTAATATGAGTCATGGGACACATGCTGACCATAAGAGAGTTATTCAAACTGTGAGAGAAGCCTCTAGGAAGATTGATAGAGAAGTAGCTATTTTACTCGATTTACAGGGCCCTAAAATACGAGTCGATAAGTTATCTTCTCCTCTTGAACTTAAAAAAGATGAAGATTGGGTTATTGGTGCGAGCAGTGTTCAAGCTCAATATAAAAAATATAAAGATAGATTTATTCCAACGGTATATGAGCAGCTCGTTAGTGACGCACAAGTTGGGGCAAGAATACTTTTTGATGATGGCAATATTGAGGCTCAGGCGATTGAAAAAGATGGTGATATTTTAAAAATTAAAATCATTGAGGGTGGAATCTTAAAATCGAATAAAGGTATTAACCTTCCGAATGTAAAAGTATCAGCTCCCAGTTTTACTGCTAAAGATGAAGAAGATCTTGTCTTTGGTTTGGAAAATGATATCGATTATGTTGCCATTAGTTTTGTTAGAACAGCTGATGATATTATTAAAGTTCAAAATTTTATGAAGGCCAAAGGCTATGATATTCCTTTGATTGCTAAAATTGAAAAACCTGAAGCTTTAGAAAATATTGATGAAATCATTCATCACGCCAATATGATCATGATCGCCCGCGGTGACATGGGAGTTGAAGTGGGAAATCACTTGGTTCCCGCCGTCCAAAAAGATTTAATTAACCGCTGTAATTTAGTTGGCCGTCCCGTTATAACGGCTACTCAAATGCTAGAGAGTATGATTTCTCACTCAAGACCGACTCGGGCCGAAGCGAGTGATGTAGCCAATGCAGTTTGGGATGGTACCGACGTTATTATGCTTAGTGGAGAAACAGCCTCAGGAGAGTATCCTGTACAAGCAGTCAGAATG
>CALFYV010000237.1 GCA_937952395.1 uncultured Bacteriovoracaceae bacterium
CTTCTATTTCATAATTAGGTGGTGGTGGAGCAGGCAATCTGTTACTTGGAAGATAATTACCCAACATTAAAGAATGTGGTCATAGTCTCTCATTTGGAAACAATCGCCGTTGGAACTCAATTTGCTGAAGTGGAAGAAGCGGATCCAGAAAACCCCGGTTCAACTATTACCACGATTTATTTATGTGATGGCACAGTTATCAAAACAGATAGTATTATTACTGCTCACAATGCCACTACCATTAGCGTGCAAGAACAAGTTGAAGCTCAAACTGCTTCGACCCTTCAACCTTGTATCGATACTTACGGTGGAGTCAGTATTCCAGCTGAAGTTTTTGAATATGCTAAGAGTGAACTTTATGATTATCAAAACTATTTTAGCTTTGATTTAGATGAATTAGCTGGGCTCGATCCAGCTAAGGCGGTATGGGATATTCAAGTTTTCAAAGGCCAAAAAGATAGTAAAGATTATTTTTCAGCTAAAGTGGATATGAGTTTAGATGATGTTATTGTTACCAGTGAAGGCAATATTGATATTTCCATCAAATTTAATGGAGCTTCACTGGTTAATCCAAATGTCCATGCTTTGATGGCGGGGGAGAAGTTTCAATACAAAATTTTTGTTGATGGTACTTTGGTTATGAATAATACTTTTGAAACCAAAATCTTGCCGCCAATTTTTATTGCAACTAAGCCTTGGGAAGAAAAAATTACAAAGAGCAAAAAATTCAGACGTAAAATAAGAATTCCTATTAATTAACGCACTGAAAACTTGTCATGAAATAAAGCCGATGTCATAGTGTGCCTAGTTGATTCTTGAATAGGAGACACTATGAAATTGGCTATAATCTCAAGCTTAATATTTTGTTTTTTAACTCTAGAAGCGGCTGAACTTTACATGGGCCCATACCTTGAGTCGCAAAGTGAAGACTCGATGTCCGTGAAGTGGGAGAGCGAAACTCCTGGTGCATTTAGTTTAAAATGGGGACAGCAAAGTTTAGAACAGAGTGCTGAAGTTTCAGTCAAAAAAAGTCCTATA
>CALFYV010000238.1 GCA_937952395.1 uncultured Bacteriovoracaceae bacterium
TCTCCCGCCATGACAGATTTTATTTTTATGGTTGAAAACACCTCTTATATGTTTGTGACTGGTCCCGATGTGATTAAAACGGTGACTCATGAAGAGGTCAGTAAAGAAGATTTGGGAGGAGCCAAAACTCACAATGAGAAATCGGGAGTGGCTCATTTCAAATGTGCAGATGAGAATGATTGTTTTGAACGTGTTCGAGAACTTTTAGAGTTTATTCCACCAGCGAACTTTTTAAAAGGAAAGTTAAGATTAACATCTGATCCTGTGAGCAGGGAAAATAGTAAACTTAAAGATCTAGTTCCGGCAAATCCTAAAAAACCATACGATATGAAAGAAATAATAATGGAAGTTGTTGATGACTCTCAATTTCTTGAGGTGATGAGAGAATTTGCAAAAAATATTGTTTGTGGTTTTGCTTCAGTTGGTGGGATTAAGCTTGGAATTGTGGCCAACCAACCATCAGTACTTGCAGGAGTGTTGGATATTGATTCAAGTGATAAAGCCGCGCGTTTTGTGCGCTTTTGTGATGCTTTTAATATTCCCATTTTGACTTTAGTTGATGTGCCGGGATTTTTGCCCGGAACAGTACAGGAGTACGGTGGAATTATTCGTCACGGGGCCAAGCTTCTTTATGCTTATTCAGAAGCCACTGTTCCGCTCATTACTCTGATTACAAGAAAGGCTTACGGTGGGGCTTATGATGTTATGGCCAGTAAGCATATAAGAGCAGACATTAATTTGGCTTACCCTACTGCTGAAATTGCAGTTATGGGAGCCGAGGGTGCCGTTAATATCATTTTTAGAAATGAGCTTAAAGGTCTTAAAGGAAGCGAGTTTGATAAGAAAAAGGCAAAACTAGTTGAGGATTATGAAAATGAATTTGCTAATCCTTATAAGGCAGCTGAACTAGGCTATATTGACGAAGTTATTCTTCCCGAGCAAACCAGAGAAAGAATCTATAAATATTTAAAAGTTTTAGAAAATAAAAATAGAGTGCGTACTGCCCGTAAACACGGAAATATACCTTTATGAAAAGAATTTTAATCATTAATCGTGGAGAAATTGCTATTAGGGTAGCGAAAGCAATTCGCGAATTAGGTCATATTGCTATCGGCATATGGACAGATAATGAGCCTCAGGCTGCTCATCTTGAATATTGTCATGAATGGGTCCATATGAGAGGTACCACCAATCAAGATACCTATTTAAACATTCCTGCGATCGAAAAAATAATAACTGATCATAAAATTGATGCTGTCCATCCGGGTTATGGATTTTTATCAGAAAATACTAAGTTTTGTGCTCTGTTGGAAAAGAAAAATATTATTTTCATTGGGCCAAACGCAAATGCTATCGAGCAAATGGGTGATAAAGCTATTTCTAAAACGATCGCCAAAAAAGCAGGTGTCCCTGTTGTTCCAGGTTCTACTGGTGAAGTCGCTAGTGTGGAAGAAGCGCTTAAAATTGCTCAAGATATAAAATACCCAATCCTCCTAAAAGCTGTAGCAGGCGGTGGAGGCAAGGGGATGCGGGTTTGCTTTAGTGAAAAAGAAGTTAAAGCCAATTTCGAAGCAGTTAAGAGAGAAGCTCTTTCCTCTTTTGGCAATGATGCTCTTCTGGTGGAAAAGTATATTTTAAATCCCCATCATATTGAAGTTCAAATATTAGCGGATAAAAAGAAAAATATTTATCATTTATATGAGAGAGAATGTTCAATTCAAAGAAGACACCAAAAAATTATCGAAGAGGCTCCTTCGCCATTTATCGCTGATGATGAAAAATTGAGAAAGAAAATTTGTGATACAGCCGTTAAATTGGCCCAAGCCGTGGATTATGATTCTGCTGGTACAGTAGAATTTATCATGGGTGAAGATAAAGAATTTTATTTTTTAGAAATGAATACAAGAATTCAAGTTGAACATCCAATCACAGAAGAAATTACTGGAATTGATTTAGTTGCCAATATGATAAAAGCTGCACTTGGAGAGAATTTGGATATTTCTTCTCAGGAAGAAATAAAAAAATATGGTCATTCGATTGAGTGTCGAATTTGTGCAGAAGACCCCATTACCATGTTGCCTGCACCTGGTAAGATTATAGGTTTTGAGACCACTTTCCCTCAAGGTATTCGTTTTGATCATTGTATTTTTGCAGGAGAAGAGATAACTCCTCAATTTGATCCTATGATCGGAAAACTTGTAGCAACAGGAAACAACAGAATGGTTGCTATTAGAAAAATGACAGAAGCATTAAATGGATTAATTATAGATGGATTAAAAACTAATACATCTCTTCATAAGCAAATTGTTAAAGAGTCTAATTTTATTAAAGGTTATTACACTACCAATTACTTGAACGAAATCTCTCCTCAGAAAAAAATTTCAGAAGAACACGAATATCATAAGTTAGCGGAAAAAATTCTAAGTATGGAATTAGGTGGGTTGTTATGAGGTATTATCTTATTTCATCAGACGGTAATGAAGTTGTTTTTGATATTAATAAATCTCACAAACTTGCCTTTGGCTATTATGAATACGAAGTCAATCATCCCAACTACACAAAAAAGCTAAGAATCAAGAAACTAGCTGGAAAATTTTTTCTCTCAGAAGATGGAGTTTCTTGGCGCAAAGTAGCCGTACTCGAATTAGATAAAACCATCGCTCATCGATCAAAAACATACCAGGTTTATAGAGGTTTTAAACCATCAGGATTATTTAGTGCTGATGCTGGGTCATTAATATCTCAAATGCCAGGTAAAGTTATCAAAATCATGACCAGTAATGGCCAACAAGTAGAAAAAGGTGAAACACTTATTATTCTTGAGGCGATGAAAATGGAAAATGAAATTAAAGCTGGAATCAATGGCAAAGTAAAAAATATTCATGTTAAAGAAGGACAAGCCTTAGAAGCCGGTCAGCTCATGATTGAAATAGAAGTATGAAAGAATTTTGGAATAAAAGATACACAGAAAATCAATGGTGTTATGGTCAAGCGCCTAATTTATTTTTCAAAAACACCCTTAAACAATTAAAACCTGGTAAATTATTATTAGCCGCTGAAGGCGAGGGTCGCAATGCTATTTATGCAGCTAGCCTTGGTTGGCAAGTCACATGTTTTGATTTTTCAAAAATTGCCCGTGAACGAGCTCTGGAGTGGGCCAAGCGTGAGGGGCTCAAAATTGATTACAAGCTCTGCTCTTATAATGAGTTTCAAACAGATGAAAAGTTTGATCTCATCGGAGTTTTTTATTTTCACTTAGAATCGGTTCAGCGTAAAAAATTTCATAAGCAAATTTTAGACTACTTAAAGCCTTATGGTTATTTAGTTATGGAAGTATTTAATAAAGGGCAAATTGAAAAAAATTCTGGCGGACCTCCCAATTTAGATATGCTCTATTCAAAAGAAGATATTCAAGAAGATTTCTTGGGTCTTGATTTAATTAATTGCGAAGAACTTGAAGTTCAAATCAATCAAGGTACACTCCATCAAGGTGCAGCTTCCATTTTACAATTTTTTGCTCAGAAATTTTAAGGGCCATATGGCCCTTAAAAAAATATTTTAGTGAGCAACAGGATTACTCGTTTTATTAAATTGAGCTGCTTCTGTTGAGTCTTCCATCGCCAGTGTTGATGATTTACCACCGGAGACAGTTGTGCTTACCATGTCAAAGTAACTAGTTGCTACTTCTCTTTGTTGTCTTGTGGCAGTTTAGCCGATTTCTTCACTGGCAGGGAGTAGTTTCTGT
>CALFYV010000239.1 GCA_937952395.1 uncultured Bacteriovoracaceae bacterium
TACTGCGCCTTCACCGTAAGCACCAACATAGCTGGTTCCAAATTCACGGCCTTTAACCACGTTTGTTTCAAGGATAAGTCCTTCAACAAAAACTTGCTCTCTTGGAATATCTAGGCGGTAAATAACATCTTTAAGTGTTAACCAGTGAGTCGGGGAAGCGGTTACAAACAGGGCCTTATTACCCTGGTCAGAAGTGAATTTTACTGCTGAAGTAAAAATAGCGTTATCAATAACTCCACCTGAGGTAAAACGAGAAGTTGTGCTGCTTGTTTTGCTTTGAGAAGCTGTTGCACCTGAGACTAGAGAAGAAAGAGTTTTCGATAGCTCTTCCGCGTCTCCATAGCGAAGGTAGTGAACGTGAACACGCCCTGAAGCTTGGGAAACTGCTTTTACATCCAGTCTTTGGATTAATTCTTTTAATTCGATCACACCTTGAGCATTGGCCAAAGCGATGATGGAGTTCGTTCTAGTCTCTGCAATAATTTTAGAAATATTTTGACCTGACTTTGAACTTGAGGTTGATGCTCTTGCACCTCGAGCCGAAGTTCTACCCTTATCCAAAACTAATTGATCAAGAAGTTTAGCAATCTCTTGTGCCGAAGAATTTTTAACAGGTATAATATGTAAACTTTCTTCGTGTCCTGGAACGTCCAAAAACTTAATAAGTTGAACAACCCGGTTAATATTTTGCCCTGTATCTGCGATGATAATAGAATTAGTTTGTTCAATATCAATAATTCTTCCGTACCTAGACATAAAAGGGCGGAAGTTTCTTGAGATTTCTTTGGACGAGATATTTTTAAGAGTGATAACTCTCATCATGAAATTTTCCGTATCAGGGGTGTAGGTACCAGTGTAAATTTTTGTCGGAGTATAACGAAGATCTCTGGCATTAATAATTTTATAAAAGGCACCGGACTTGACCATGGCGTAGCCACTCATGTTAAGTGCAGTAAGGTAAGCCTTCCAAGCATCTCCTGCGGTGATAGGAGTAGGAGCCGTTATGGAAACCTTGCCTTTCACGTCTTTATCTAGAATTAAGTTAATCCCTGTTAGCTTTTGCATAAATTTTGTGACTTCTAGAATATCAGCATCCGGAAAATCGAAACTAGTCACGACTTCAGGGCCAAATGCTGTTTCAAAATTTAAATTTACATACTCACGTTTTTGCACGGTTGGTGCTTCAGGGGTAGCACGTCCAAAAGTTTCCTTTTCGCTATCAGCTCCTTCTTCTAAATTTTTTAAAGCTTGTGCTTGTTGATTTTGTTGTTCTGCCGTTGGGTTGGCATCCTGGGTCGGTGCTGCTTGAGTTGGGGCAGCTGTATTGTTTTGTTGCCCAGTAGGTTGTTGTGTTCGTGAACGGTATTTTTTAAACTGTCCATAACCCATGAGGGGAAAAAGTAATAAAAAAACACTCATCACACTGAACATACGACTTCTTGTCATAAGTTACATCCTTCTTTAATCTTTGAGAGTATAATCAAGCGGAACTTTACTTCCTTCTCTTTGCACATCCATGGAAAGATGCTCTAAGGTTTGAATCTTACTAAAAAGACTCATGACTTGATTCATATCGGTAATCTTACTACCGTTTATACTCGTAATAATATCGTCATTCTGGATTCCAAGATTGGCAAAAACACTTCCCGGAACTATTTCCGTTATTTTAAAAGACATAGAACCATCGGGGTTGGTCAACTTTATGGCCCTTGCCTGAGTAAGCAGAGAACTAATATCACTCATTTGTGATTGAAGGAATTTTTTAGAGATTTTAAAATTATTTCCTTCATTTTCGATTCCCTTAGGTTTTTGAGAAGTTTTAAATTCTCTAGACGCTGAAGGGGATAAAACGTTTATGGGACTTTCCTTCTTTTTCAAAAGAGCATCATTAGACAAGAACTCACAATTACCGGTTTTTAAATTTTTCAAAATAAGCTCAAGTCTCGTAATTTTATCAACTTTGGCCAATTTTGCGATAACTTCACCTTCTCTCACATTGACAGGGTCTTTACCTGTTCTTAATTGAACAGCGGCAATAGATTTAACAGTATCTTGTAAAACAACAGTATTGACCAAAGTGATAGGTAAGGATGTTTTTTGGGTAGCAGCTAAGCACTTTGTATTTCTGTCAATTCGTTTTCTTCCGCTCCCATCTTCTTTGGCCTTAGTTTCTGTTCTAAAAATATTGGTGTCACTGATCATTTTTAACTCAGCAGTGGTCAAATCTTTTGTGGCAATAGGAGGGCGTGCTACAGCTTTTCTTTCTAAGGATTGATCTTTGCCTTTGCTCAACAGGGCCAATGTTTTTCCAGTCCCATAAGAAACACAGACGATAGTACTCACAACAAAAGCACGATTGATTATGCCTCTAGATTCTGGTGAGAAAATTTTATCAGGAATTTTTTGCCAATCAATAGAAGCAGCTTGTTTTTTAAATTTGTTACCAACTTCAAAAACTTTCTGTCCTGTTTCTTTATTTAATTTTATTTGTTTAGCTTGTTTGAAAATTTTTTTAAAATGATTAACAATATCATCCGCTTTCAAAGTTTTTAGATACAGCCATTGGCTTTTGATTTTTTGTGTAAGGTGCTTCCAATCGATAGATTTTTTTTTCTGCAGAGGGGCTAAGTCTTTTTCAGTTTCGGATAAGTCATTAAGACTTAAGCCTTGCTCCGGTTTTTGAGTTTCTGGCTTTTTTCTCTTCAGAGCCGAGAGCTTATTTTTTATTTTTTCTATCCAGTTTTTTATCATTGTTTTATTTTCCCTCTTATTCTTTTATTCTGCAAGTCATTCCCCATGATTTCTTATAGTTGAACTTAAAGCTGACCAAAACACTTTGAAAATAATTTTACTTCGTATTCATTGAATGGGTTGCTATACTACTTGAGATATTTTCTTAAGCTTGGAGCAAACAATGAGTAAAGACAAAAAAGTTGAAAATGAAATTCCCTCAATAGTAGAGGCGATGTTTTTTGGGGAGATAGATGAAAAGTCTTGTTTCCCTTATCCAGAATTTAATGCTGAACAAAAATCCTATTCAAAAGATTTTGTTGATGCTGTTTTAAAGTTTGGAGAAAGTGTTGATTCACAAAAATTAGATAAAGAGGGGAAAATACCCGAGGAAATTCTTCAATCATTAGGTGAATTAGGTTTATTTGGTATGGCGGTTGAAGAACAATATGGTGGACTTGAACTGGATAACTCTCTCTACGCAAGAGTTTTTCAAGAAATTGCCGGAGTTGATGGCTCAATTGCTGTTACGCTTGGGGCCCATCAATCCATCGGATTTAAGGCCTTACTCAATGAAGGTAGTGATGAGCAAAAGAAAAAATGGTTACCAAAGCTTGCAAGCGGAGAAGTTGTAGCAGCTTTTTGCTTAACTGAACCAGGCTCTGGCTCAGATGCTTATTCTATAAAGACCAAAGCGACCGATAACGGCGATGGAACTTTCACTATCAACGGTCAAAAATTGTGGATTACCAATGGAGGACTCGCAGGCTTCTATTCAGTTTTTGCAAAAACAGATCATGTTATCAACGGTGAGAAGAAAGAGAAAATCACTTGTTTTATTGTTGAAAAAGAAAGAGAAGGTATCTCATTCGGTGAAAAAGAAGATAAAATGGGTATCCGTGCCAGTGAAACGAGGGCTGTTTATTTTGATAAAGTTGTTGTACCTAAAGAGAATATAATTGGTAAACACGGTTCCGGTTTTAAAATTGCTATGAATGTTTTAAATACTGGAAGGCTTTCATTGGGTTCTGGTTGTATTGGTGCTATGAAATCGGCTTTTAAATTAGCTGTTGATCACGCCAAAAATAGAAAGCAATTTGGTGATGTGATTGCAAACTATGGAATGATTCAGCAAAAATTGGCCAACATCTCTTCAAGTATTTATGCCTGTGAATCAGTTGTCTATATGACTACTGGCTTGATGAATAAAGGAATGCATAATTATCATTTGGAATCTGCAATCTGTAAGATCTATTCTTCAGAAAAACTATGGATGACCATTGATCAGTGTATGCAAGTAGCAGCTGGTAACGGTTATATGAAAGAATATCCTTACGAGCGTATGATGAGAGACGCAAGAATCAATTTGATTTTCGAAGGAACGAATGAAATTCTTCGCATATTCCTGGCGCTTTCAGGGATCAAAGGACCTGGAGATGCACTTAAAGAGTTGGGTAAAATTACTGATGTTACTGAAGTTCTTAAAAATCCCATTAAATCAGTAGGGGTATTAACAAAATTTGCTTCAAAAAGATTCATGGGATCTAAGACATTAACTAAAATTCATCCAGAGCTTAGTGAACACGCTGAGAATTTTTCTTCTATGCTTCATGATTTTTATATTAAAGTTGAAAAAACCTTAATGAAGCATGGTAAAAAAATTATTGGAAATGAACTACCGCAGAGAAGAATAGCTAATATGGCCATCGATCTTTATGTCAGCTTATGTGTTTTATCACGAACAACTTTTATTTTAGAATCAAAAGAGACAAGTAAAGAAGATAAAGATTACGCTTTAAGTATGGCCCATATGGTTTGCCGTGATTGCCGCCAAGATTTTATTCGAAGTCATAGAAGAATTGACCGTACTTATGATAGCTTAATCCCCAAAGTATCAAAGCACGTAGTTGATCGTGATGGTTATGGATTAGATATTATTAAATACTAAGAATGAAGTCGGTATTACTTTTAATTCTTCTTTTGGTCGGTTGTTCGATCAAATCGCTAAAAAAGAAGAATCAGAATATCACGAGTGATACCATTCGTACCAATGCTTATCAGTATGGTCCGAGTCAAACTAAAAACGAAGGTTATTTTCTCGATAAAACTCAACATTATGGCTTAGAAAATATTGAAGCCCACCATTTCTATGCAGTTGATTTTACTCATGATGGCTTTACTGACTTGGTGATATTGCCTACACATTTTTCTGAGCCACTTTTCTATGAGTACTTTCCTAAAAAAGAAAAATTTATTAAAACAGAATCACCTTTTAGTACCTCAGTAGTGGGATCTTACTTTCTATTTTATGATTTAAACCACGATCATATCTTAGATCTTATAGTCGGTGTCTTAAACCAAAAATCAGAGCTTTCTAAATTGGCCATAAAAGTTTTTCGAGGGAGTTTCGAGAGTAATAAGTACAAATTGAACGAGGTAAAAAATGCGATTCCTTTGTCTCCTCTACCTTCATCTAGCATAGCAGTTCTAGATTACAATAACGATGGTGAGATCGATCTTTATGTAGGTAACTGGTTTGGAGTGTATGACGGAAAACCCATACCTGTTAGAGATCGTTTATTAAGAGGATCTGGTTTTCTATTTAAAGATGTCACAAGTTTACTTGATAAGGAGAGTGAAAAAAATGAAGTAGGTGGGATGTATATTAATGCCAAGCCTACTTATGGTGTTTCAACTTGTGATATCGATCAAAATGGTTTTGTGGACATTCTCACTACTTCGACCAGTCTTTATCATAATAAATTATGGATGAATATTTTTCAGTTAAAGGGAGAGCAGAGATTCTTTAAAGATTATGGTCTCGTTAGTTTTTACAGTTCTGATGTTGAGGGCAGGCTAGACCCACGAGGCGGAGGAAGGACTTTTTTTAGTGCATGTGCCGATTATAATGATGACGGTATGATGGATATATATATGGGAGAGCTTACCCATTCTTATGATAATGACTCTGTTGATAAATCGAGTGTATTAACGGGTAAATTTACAAAAATGCCTCCAGATTTTATTCGTACTGAGTATATGAATGATATTGAGACCATTAATTGGAACCAAGGAGACAGACGGGCCATATGGTTTGATTATAATTTTGATAGTTTTATCGATCTTTTAGTCGATAACTCGGGCTTTCCACCGACTTCCAGGTTGGTATTATTTGAACAAAAGGAAAATCATGCTTTCGAAAATATAGCTCATCTAGCAGGAATCGATATTATTAACCCCACCGGTTCAATCATCATGGACTTAAATCAAGACGGTAAGATGGATATTATTACTGCACAAACGCCTCAAAGAAATTCCCAAATTGGTCAAAGAGTTTATGTATTTCAAAATGAAATTCCTTACGAAGGTAAGCGTATTATTCGTTTTTATTTAAGAGGAGAAAAGGCCAATTCTATGGGGATCGGTTCTATGATTTATCTTAAAACGAAATATTTGGGTCGGGAGAGGACTCGTATGCAATGGGTTGAATATTCTCAAGGCGCCCTTCCTTCGCAAAATGAGGTTGGGATAGTTTTTGGCCTGGCCAAAGGTGAAGAATTAGTTGAAGCGATGGTGCGTTGGCCAATTTATCAATCCAAGTCAAAAGGAAGCGTAAAAGCTTTGGAAAGGAAATATAATTTAAAGAAATATAATTTTAATTTTTATTTAGATGTTACTTTGTGTGAGTCTGGTAATCACAATGCTGGTAAAAAGGCCTGTCTTTAAATATTTTTTTTGATGATTTTAATCAACTCATCGATATGGGTAGGAAGTCTTTTAAAATTAAGCGTAGATAGATAAATGCTCGATTTTCCAGACAAAGCTTTCAAATCATAGAGTTCAAATTTAAAAGCTTTATGTCTTTTTATGGTGTGTTCTGGAACAACAGCGACACCAACTCCAGCATTAACTAATTTTATAATAGTTGTTATAGAGTTAACTCTTAAAATTTTAGAGGGGTGTTTTTTATAAAGTTGTAACAAAACATCATCATCATTATAAACAATCCAGGTGTAATCTTGTAACTGTTTTATGTTAATGTTTGGTGGTCCAATCAAGATATGTCTTTCGTCAAAAATTCTCAAAGAGGTCACCAAGTCACTTTGAATATTTTCAGGAGTAAAAACAATATCGTACTTACCTTCCAGTAAATCTGTTTTGAGCGATTCAGGATATCCTGTTTCAATAAGAAGTTGTTGATGTTTTTTTGCAAATTCTTGAATAATAGGAATAAACCAAGTTTCTAAGAGCCCGTGCAAGATACCCACTTTGATAAGTTGCTGAGCAGAGCTTTGTAGGATTGATTTAGTTTTATTTTCAAAAACCTGGATAGTTGATAGTAGGTCTTCGCCTTTTTTGGTCAGCACGACTTTCTTAGAAGAGCGAATAATAAGTTGTTGGTCTAAAGAATCCTCTAGAAGTTTAATTTGGCGGCTAACAGCAGATTGAGCAATATTAAGTTCTTTAGCCGCTTTTGAAAAATTTAAATACTGAGCTGTGACGGTGAACGCCTTTAAATAACGGTAGTCTAGGTTGAAAGTTTCCATCAAGAGATCTCCAAATGACTAGGGGGAAGTAAGCTTTCATCTTGAAAAAACTTTCCTTGGTAGAGATTTTCGTTGAAATTATCGAAAACAAATCCATCTTTATGAGTATCAGGATCAATTTGATAGTCTAATTTACCAGCATGGGCATAGTAATGAGTAAATGGGTCCATATGCAAAGTAATTATACCGATTCCTGCAAATTCCATTTCAAGCACAATATCGTCTGGCAAGGCTTGGCCAAATCCTGTTTCATAAGTGAAGCCAGAGCAGCCTTTACCACCTATTTTAAGTCTGAAAACACAATCTTCTAAAGTGTAATCGTTCTCTTTAATCACTTTAATCTGCGCAGCTGCAAGATCGGTGAGAATAAAATTATTTTTTTGCCTTGGCAGTGACATGTTTATATCCATTTACTAATATAGAAATTAGATAGATCTTTCTAGCATAATCATGAGTTCGACTCAAGGAGAATGTATAATGAGCTTAAACTATATCGCTGAAATCACTAATTCTGATTCCCATATGATAAAAATTTCTGTCTCTGGCCAGAGAAAATCTCAAAATCAAATAAAAGCTTTTCTTCCATCCTGGTCGCCAGGCTCTTATCTGATGAGAGAATACTCTCGTCATATCAGAGGTTTAAAAGTCACAGATGATCAAGGTAAGCCTCTGTACTATCAACAAGAAGCCAAAGGAGCTTGGAGCATAGTTTGGAATCATCCTGAATTTTTATCTGAATCGAAAACATTTTCTATTGAGTATGAAATTTATGCTCATGAATTGACAGTCAGAACTTCTCATATTGATAATTCTCATGCTTTTTTACACGGCCCCTCACTTTTTATCGGAATAGAAGGCCAGGAGAATACTGCTCACCAAATTGAGTTTAAGTTTCCAGCTCTTTGGTCCAAATTAACCACTTCGTTAAAAGATATTTCAGATAAACGGGAACGTTTTATTTATGAGGCAAAAAATTATGATGAATTACTTGATTGTCCAATTGAGATAGGTTGTCATGAAACTGATGGTTTTATGGTTTCTGGCCTTGAGCATCACTTGGCCTTTTATGGTGAGAGTTATCCTCATCAATATAACTTGAAAGCTGATATAAAAAAAATTGTTGAATATGTAAGCCAGTTTGTGGGGGAAATTCCCTATGAAAGCTATACTTTTATCATTCACTTACTCAAGGATAAATTTGGTGGGCTTGAGCATAGCAGTTCTACTGTTCTACAATTTGATGGCAGGAAATTAAATAACCGAAAAGATTATTTGCAATGGCTTGCACTAGTTGCTCATGAATATTTTCACACTTGGAATATTAAGCGTATTCGCCCCAAGGAACTTGGTCCTTTTGATTATCAAAATGAAAACTACACTCGCATGTTATGGCTTGTAGAAGGTTTAACTAGTTTTGTGGATGAACTTTTTGTGTATCAAGCAGGCTTGTGTACGCTTGAAGAGTATTTAGGCGTACAAAAAAATAATCTTGTTCGTTATTATCAGACTGCGGGAAGAAAATTTCACTCGCTAGAGGAGAGTTCATTTAATGCATGGATAAAACTTTACAGACCAGATGAGAATAGCAAAAACTCTTCTGTGAGTTACTATTTAAAAGGAGGATTAGTTTTTTCTATTCTTCATATAGAATTACTTGGGTACAAGAAATCTATTAAAGATTTTGTACATTTATTGTGGAAGCACTATAAACAAAATCCTGAGGTTGGAATAGTTAAATCAGAGGTCCTCTCGATCATTACAAATCTCTCAAATTCTAAGGTAGCCGAAAATTTTGATAAAATGATTTCCACTACAGAAGAGATTGATTTTGAAAAGTATTATAAAAAAATAGGTGTTGGTTTTAAGTGGCAAAATGAGACGCCTATCAGCCTTGGTGCCCAATTTGAATTTCGTGGCGACAGGGTTATCATACTCTCAGTTGATTTAGATGAAGCTGCTTATCAATCGGGACTTAATGCTGGGGATGAAATTATTGCCATTAACAATCAAAGAGTTTTAAGAATTGATATAGAAAATATTGCGCAACTTTTAAAAGAGGATACCTCTTATCTCTTTACCATTTCTCGGCTTGAAAAAATTCTTAATATTGAGGTGGTTGTGAAGAAGGCGCCAAGATTACTTGAGTCAGTTGTGCTCGAAGCGAGAGAACTGGCCGAGA
>CALFYV010000240.1 GCA_937952395.1 uncultured Bacteriovoracaceae bacterium
TGCTCTTCTACGTTTGCGGCACGTCCATCCCAAAACTGGGCGAAGTGTAGAGCAGCATTATAGACAGTTGGAGAATTTCTATCTCCCCGAGTTCCGTCGTGACCTGGAGAAGTAGGTTCATTATCCACACCAAAAGCATCTAGTTTATGACATGAATTACAAGAAATAGTGTCGTTTATTGAGAGTTTCTTCTCATTATAAAGTTTTTTTCCGAGACTTATAAGAGTTCCCATTTTTTCTTTATCAATGAGGCTTTGTGGAAGAGCTTCAAAATTCTCTTGAGCTTGAACCAAAAGTTCTTTATCCGCTTCTGTTATATTTTCTTCTTTATAACAAGCAACTAGAACTATCAATAATTAAAATGCACTCCACTTCATAGATTCCTCCGTTTTCTCTATCTTAATTGTATTATGATAGATGTCTTATTCATTTTTTCAATCCCGGCATAAGCTTTATCTATTTCCTCCTGCAGTGCGGCTCGTTTTACAAAGACAAGGAAACTGATTAAGCTAAGCCCATGTTAAGAACCAAAACTTTCAATAGTGAAGCCGAGCTAAAAGAGCATATTCAAGGTCATTCACCTAGCTTTTATTTCTCCTCTCGCACCTCCACTGTTATTCCTTACGACAAAATCGAAGGCGTATGGAAGGAGTACAAAGACTACACTTTGTGTGATCTGAGTAAATTACCTCATCAAGCTGAGTTGACTGAAGATAATCTTTTAAAAGTGCGCGGAGCTTTTTCCTGGAAAGAGGCCCAGGAATTCTTGGGGCCTAGAGGTCGAGCAATTAAAACTTCTCCCACCGAAGATCTGGCCCTAATTTTAGCTGGAGCTGCTACTTCATGTACTGGGGAGCGCTGCTTTTCTTATGGTAACCTTCGCAGTCAAATCAAAAAAATAAAATACTTAGATTTTGAAGGCAGAGAAGTGACCCTAGATTCAAATAAGACTCTAAGTGAAACAGATTCCTTAGGTGATTATCAAAATGAGTTTGCTCATTTTAAACAATTTAAAAATGCTCCCTTTCCTCGTTTTGAATATGAAACTGATTTAATGATTGGAACTGAAGGGCAATTAGGTGTTATCACGGAAATGGAAATCGAAACCGCTGAGAATTTGCCGGTAACGTATTTCTTTATGCTGCTGCCTCCATGGGAAGATGATTATAATGTCCATTTAGAAATTTATGAAAAAGTTCAAAATTACCGTGAGGATATTATCTCTTGTGAACTCATCGATCATCACTCTTTTTCTTACCTAAAGCCTGAAGAGCGCTTAGGAGAAAATAACGATGTTATTTTTCTAGAAATTAAATCTGATTCATTTGAGAAAATTTTTGAAGAGCTCTTAAGTAAACTCAGTCTTCGTGAAGATAAAATGTTTGAAATTTCAAAACAAAAATTCCATCAAGTTAGGGCTTCTGTCCCCCGAGCAGTTTTTGAAGTAAATTCAAAAATGGGTGTAACCAAAATGGGTACGGATGTGCAAGTTATTGGAGTTAAAAATTTTAGAGAACTCTTAAATTTTTACCGCGACTGTCAAAAAGCGGGAGTACGATACAATCTTTTTGGTCATTTCGGTGATGCCCATTTGCATTTTAATTTTATGCCCAAACCGGAAGAAATTCAGACTTGTGCTAAGTATTTAGAAGATCTTTATGAGCAAGTTTTAGAATTTAAAGGCTCACCCTTTGCAGAACACGGGATTGGGATTTTAAAGCAAAAATACATCAAAAACTTTTGGAAACCTATTCACTATCAAGTTTTTCAAGAGCTTAAAAAAACTCATGATCCCCATAACCAATTTTTTCCTCAAGGGTTCATGAGTTTAACTGAATAATTATCTATTTCTTTTCTTCAAATTCTTTGACCAGCTCTGGGTAACCTTCTTCCTTAAGCTTCTCTTTAGGAATAAAGCGCAAGGAAGCTGAATTCACACAATAGCGCATTCCACCCTTATCTCTTGGTCCATCATTAAAAACATGTCCTAGGTGAGAGTCAGCACTTTTAGAACGGATTTCGGTTCTCACTACACCAAGCTTAGTATCCTCTTTCTCCATTATCTCTGACTTATTTAGTGGCTTAGTAAAAGAAGGCCAACCAGAACCCGAGTCAAACTTATCTTTTGAACTAAAAAGCGGCTTGCCTGAAACCACATCCACGTAAATACCCTCTTTTTTATTATCCCAGTACTCATTTTGAAAAGGTGCTTCAGTGGCATCTTTTTGTGTCACTTCATACTGAGTCGGAGTTAATTTTGCTTTAAGTTCGTCTTTGTTCATATCCTCACCTTTATTGCTAACGTCTTTTGCTGTACAAGAAAATATCATAAAAAGTCCTAATAAATAGCGCATAATTCACCTCTTACTGTATTAGTGTAATCAGTCAGGCCAATATTACAACTTTTCAAACGCTACAAATATATGACAAAATTTATTTATGTCATTAATAAAACAATTAAAATGCTTGGGCCCTGGGCTCTTATATGCAGGAGCTGCCGTTGGAGTCTCTCATTTAGTCCAATCCACACGAGCGGGCGCGATGTTTGGCAGCAGTTTAATTATCGTTATTATTCTATCTAACCTACTTAAATATCCTTTTTTTCAAGTTGGGCCCCGTTACACAGCAGCAACTGGTAAAAGCTTACTTGATGGTTATTTCAAATTAGGCAAATGGGCAGTCGTTCTCTTCTTTTTGCTCACGTTGGCCACTATGTTTGTCATTGAAGGCGCCATCAGCGTGGTAACAGCAGGCCTTTTAGAAGAAGTTTTTGATCTTAAAATAAGTATCGTTTTTCAAACAGCTCTCTTACTAGCTTTTTGTATTTTTTTCCTCATTTGGGGGCGTTATGGACTATTAAATAAACTTATTAAATTTATTATTATTCTTTTAAGTCTTTGCACCATTGTCTCTGTTATCAGCGCCTATTCTAGTTATATTCCCCCTCTCACTAAACCTCAGTTTGATTTTCACACTCCTGAACATCTTATTTTTTTAGTGGCCCTCATTGGCTGGATGCCGGCTCCGATTGATATTAGTGTTTGGCATTCCATGTGGTCGGTGGCGCAAAATAAAGAAACTGGCAATCAAACTTCAATGCGTGACGCCCTTTTGGATTTTAATATCGGCTACGTCACAACTGCTATCTTGGCCCTGGGCTTTTTGGGCTTAGGTGCACCGGTTATGTACGGACGAGGTGAAGCTTTTCCCAATTCAGCCGCCGCTTTTGCCAAGCAACTGATTCATCTCTACACTCAAAACTTGGGTCCTTGGGCCTATCCCGTTATCGTCATTGCTTGTTTTACCACTATGTTCAGCACGACTTTGACTGTGCTCGATGCTTATCCCAGAATGCTCAGAAAAATGACCACTCAACTTTTTCCTGTAAAGTTTAATGATGAAGAGTGCAAAAAAGTCTACAGCGGCTGGGTACTTATTATGGCCATTGGTACCGTTATCTTTCTTTCTTTATTCTTGGAAAATATGAAGGCCATGGTGGACTTTGCGACCATTCTTTCTTTTGTCGTGGCCCCATTGAACGCTCTTTTAAATTATTTAATCATGCAAGATAAGGACTTACCAAGTGAGGCCCACTTCTCTGGTAAGATGAAACTCTTTAGCTTAATTGGTTTTATTTTCCTAACAGGCTTTAGTCTTTATTTTTTGAATTTTCGTTTTAGTTTTTTATAACTTCAACCAAGTTGGCATAACGAATAAAAGTAAAATCTCGGCGACCTTCACTAATCATAAGCGTACTCTCATCAGGCCATTTAACATAAATATCTAATTCATCATTTTGTTTAATCTTTACTATATTAGGAGCAATGGCCTCAACTTCAAGGTTTTTATGTTCACTCATGAACCCTCTCTGGATATCAGCACTTATCACTTTTCCGTTTTGTATCTTAAGAGTTACAGACTTTTCACTATTGCTGCGACCAATCTCATAATAGAGTGAGTAAGCATGGGCATTAGTCTTTCTCAATCCAAAAGTCGGAATATTTTTAAATCCGAAATGACGGGCCACATCTATTTCATAAAGAAAAGTAGCCGCTTCAGAGTTATCGTAATCAAAAGCATCTTCCACCTGAATTTTAAGCCCCTTAACTTCATATCTATTCTGACCAATTTCTAAAACATTGACTTCATCAGTAGCTTTTTTTGCATAATTATATTTTTTAACTTTTTTGTAGTTTACCCGGGTTTGCTTATCAGCTGAAGTCACACAAGCAAAATCAATTTCTGATTTTTTATTATAACAAATGCGCAAGACTTCAGATGCGTTCAACTCAACATCTAAATCTCCGCCTTTAAAGTACTGACAGTAATCTGGTATTGGCCAGGCCGATTCACCATCAAAGCTAGTGATGCCCAACATTTTCTTGGTCAGCACATTTTTCTTAATCATCACTTCAAGGGCTGACTTTAAATCAGCGTTATCTTTTAAGCTAGCAACACACTCATCATAAATGGCCTGCTTATTTGAACCCAACATATAGGTATCGTGGCAGAGTTTTTTAACAAAAAGGCTTTGGGCCTTAGGAATTAACTTAGTTGAAAGTGTTTCATCAAAAGAGCAAGTCCCCTCAAAAGGAATTCCTGGCGTAGACAGTTGTGCATAGGCTTGGCCGACGGACAATATTAAGATGAATTGAATGAATCTTGCGCTCATACTATTCCTTCGGGCAGCTAAATAAAGTTTCAGGTTTATTAGTATCAGTTTTTTTACCTGCTCTGTCTGCCCATTCTTCCATTACTCCTGCATCAAAACCTGAAATAAGATAACTTAATCCCACCGCTGGAAAATAAAAAGGTCCTAAAATAGCAGATTGAACCGCGTGTCCACCTTCGTGCTCATTATTATCTCCACCCGAGTTTGTTGTTTGAAACATACCGAGCGAGGATTCGAAGCTTATTCCATTCCCATAAATGAGTTGGGAGTTAAATCTGATTTGTTTTCCATTAGATGAAATCCCAAAATCCATTGCTTCACGTTCATCTGCCGGTATAAAAGGGTGAGCTACCATGCTCATAAGCGCAACTATTCCACCTACTACAGTATTGGGTAAACCCCAAGTAAGATTACCCACAATAGTCAAAGTGTTAGCAATTTTTGTTCTGAACGCTTGGTTTTTTCTAGAGTTTTTTACCGCAGTCTGTATTACATTCAATGAAGCTATTAATTCTTCTTTATCTTTTAAATCAATATTCGATTCATTGATTTGCTCAATAGATTCTGAGAATTTTTCAGTGATTGTCTGAAAATCATTTTTGTTTTCTAATATTATTTCTTTAACAAAATGACGCTCTTTTCGTTTAAATGACCTGCGCATTTGGTACCAATCCATTGCCTCTTTTATTTCAACTGTATCGGTAATCGACCTTTTCACTAAATCTCTAAGCTCTTGAGAAGATAAAGGCTTCACTAGAGATTTGATATAGTCGTGTTCTATATGGGAAATATAAGGAAACAATTTAAGAAAAATTAGATTCGATATAATACTTGTAGATATATATTTATTTACAACTGCAAATTTTGTCGCCCTTTTCCGAAATGCCTGGCAGGCTAATTCATGCGACTTAAGTTCTGATAGCTGAATCTTGTTAATTTGATTATTGACACCCTTACCAATTTTTGAGCACGAAAAATCTATCAAACGATCTTCTCGACTAAGTTTAAAATGAGTCGAACTTAATGTTATTGTATCCAAACATTGAGCAAATTCATCGAGCTTAGAAGATAGTTTAGATAAATCAGCCTCAAGGCCTTCAAGTTTAGAAACAAATTCTGGATTATTATCTATATTATATATTTGGTACAACTGTCTAAGTCGCTCAAAACCAATCGAAGAATGACTTACCCCATCTTGAGCAAGAACAGTTATATTACATGTAATAAGTAGTACTATTAATATCATTTTCAATTTTATTCCTCTAAAACACAAGTCAAAATAATAAACTTTTCATTTTTTAAGACTATCGTTTAATTATTTTTGTGGATGGGGTTAGCCAAACAATTCGTTTTTGCCCATCAATATCTTCAAATTCAACCTTGTCATACTCATCTTCTATATCAAAAATTCTCGTGACAATTCCGCTTCCGACAGTTGTTTGAATTTCATCCCCAACACAAAAAACTTCGTTCGATACACTCAATCCACAATCTGGTGTGGCAAAAGCAGAAAAACTAGCGAATACCAAACTTGCAATTAATAAATTCTTCATTCTTTACTCCTATCTCTTGATTATAAAATACAATTAATTGATTTTCTTAATCTCTTTCTCTCTTGAGTTTTTCTCATATAGCTCTTTCTGATCTTCGAGCATGATTGCCTTTTGAGTTTGCCACGTACCTGTTTTTTCATTTCTTTGCGCTCTAAGACTCTATCCAGAAGCTCTTGATCATTATTCTCGATCATAATGTCGATAGCATTTTTATCATCAACTAAATTGGTCTCTAACTCGACGTTATGATTAATTAGCAAATGTTCATAGGCCAGGTGATCTGAATTGGCGTAGGCATCAACAAGTACTGGACCTCTCAAGGTCGTCCATTTTTTCTTGCGATGCTTGTAACCATTTTTATTATAGAGTGTATTTACTTCAGCGTTGTTTTCGATCAAAAGATCAATCATTTCTATATTGTTATTTTTGACAGCATGTACAAGTGCTAAACCTTTATCAATATTAGCGTCCGCTCCATGCTCAAGTAGTACTTTAGCAATTTCTAAGTGACCAACTTTGGCGGCTAAACTAATAGCTGTTTCTCCATCCGGTGCGACTTGATTTAATAAAGGAATATTGACTCTTTCTATTACAAGCTCTTTGTTTCTTATGGCAATAACTGTACTGGGAAACATTCCCATCATCAATTTCACCGATTCAAGTGCCCCGTACTCCACTGCTACCATGAGTACAGTGCGCTCTCCATTAACTAAAAATGTAGGTGTTCCACCATTATCATAAGCATCTTTAACCGCCTGAGCATCATCACGTTTAGCCGCTTCGGCCATGGCATAAGACTCCTGAGCGTTATCATGAGCACCACAACCAAGAAGAGTTAAAAGAATAAGAGAAAGTAGAAATTTCATCGACTATCCTTTGTGCTTAATTAATTGACAGCAATATACCGCATTGCGCAATAAAGGCAATAACTATGGGAAATAATGGTGATTTTTACAAGGTATTAAAATTTAACTTATTGAAATAGCATTTTTTATCATCAGCGTTTCAAAAATGAAAAACTTTCGACTCTCATGTCCCTATTTCTCGTCAAATTACCTGTTTTTGGCCATGAACTACTTAAGTTGATTGAGGAGAATATAAGCAATTGCTTATATTTTTATTGAATATAACAAAAAGCAGTGTTAGAATGAAGATAGAGAAAAAATATATATTCCGTCTTTCAAGGTATGATCAGAAACATGTAAAAAAAGGAAAACATA
>CALFYV010000241.1 GCA_937952395.1 uncultured Bacteriovoracaceae bacterium
CGTCAATCACTAAAAGAATTTCATGAGGTGCACTTTCATCAATTTTGGAAAGAACTCTTTTTGTCTTTTTTAGCTATTCCATTAAATTTTTCGCTGTATGCAATCTTCCAGCAGTATCTAACAAACAGTAATCAGCTCCCATTTTCTTCGCACTCTCTAAAGACTCAAAAGCTACACCACTGGGGTCATTTCCTTCTTTCGCTCTGATCATCGTAACCTGTGCTCGATCACACCAAACCTGCAATTGATCAACAGCTCCAGCCCGAAAGGTATCACAAGCACCAACAACAACTTTGGCCCCTTGATTTTTTAATTTAGTCGCCAATTTTCCAATTGTGGTGGTTTTTCCCGCTCCATTAACACCGACGATCATAATCACTTTTAATTTTTGATTTGATTGGTATTTTAATAAATCCATTGATACAGATTTTTGCACAGGATTTAATTTTTCAAATAAAAAATCATAAAGGAAATTTTTTAAATCTGATGAAGTAACATCATTTTTCTTCATAAAAACTTTAAGAGAATCTTTCAACTCTTCAACCAAGGTAGCCCCCATATCTGCTGAATAGAGCAGCTCTTCTATTTCTTCAATTTGTTCTTCACTTAATTGACTACTTGAAATAAGAGAAGAGAGTTTTCCCCAAACCTCTTCACGTGACTTTTCTAATCCCCTTGATAATCTTTGGCCCCAAGATTCAGGTTTATCATTAGGAGAAGTATTTTGAAGTGAACTTTTCTTCTTGAGTAATCTAAAGAAAAAATAAGCTATACCACCTAATAAGCTAAAAAGTGTGGCGAAAAAAAAAGCAATTTGATAAATTTGGACTTCAGCTAAGATAATATCCATAAAAATCCTTAATACTTATGAGTTATTCTCAAAAAATTCCAAACCATTCGAGCTGTTGCGCCCCATAAGAGCTTATTAGCTTGATTACTCTCCTTAGCCAAGTAATTGTGGGCCAAAAGTGTATAAAATAAGAGTGAGCCATTAGAGTTTTCCGAATGGCGCCACGCGTAGTTCCAAGACTCAATTTCACCTAGTTTTCGGAGAGGGACTAAAAAAGCGTCACTCCATTCTCCATTTGAATTTATTTGTGAAAGAATATCTAAACCACCTGAATAATTGACTAAAACTGGAATCACTTGGTTATCAAAAGAAGTAAAAACAGGTGGAAGAAGGCCGATTACTTCTAAATCTTTCGATTCAAAAGATGTTTCTTCTTTAAATTCTCTAAGGGCAACCTCAACGGGTGATACCTCTGCTTTTTGTCGATAACCACCTATCAAACCTAATTGTCCCCTGTGAGAGGGCATTTGTTCACTTCTTTCGATCAACAAGAGGTGCTCATTTGTTACTAAGCAAACAACAGCCCCCGCCCAATTATCAACTTCAAATTTAAATCCCATCAACTCTTGGGTTTGAACAGCAAATTTAGGATCCGTATGTTTTAAAACTAGATGTTTTTTGAGATTATTGATATCAATCATATTGTGCGCTTAAGATATCACTTCAAATTTATTCAGGCTATAAGAGACTTTTTCAACAAAGAATCATTTATAGATGTTATGACTCCTCCATTAGTGCAAAACCCAGGCATGGAAGTGCATATTCATCCATTTCAAGCGTACCATGTAAGAAATAAAAACCTGGCCACAAACTATCTTCAAACATCTCCTGAGTTTCATATGAAGAAACTTCTTTCTATGAAAGAGGAACAATTAAATAATATTTTTCAAATTTGCTACTGTTTTAGAGATGAACCTATTTCTGAAATTCACAGGTCACAATTTCTCATGCTCGAGTGGTATAGAAAAAACGAACGTTATGAAAAGATTATGCAAGATTGTGAAAATCTAATTAAATTTCTACAGAACTCCCTAAGTGAACTACCCATAAAAGAAAAACTACCAGCAGCTCAAGCTATTACCGTGCAAGAAATCATGCAGGAATTCTGCCAAATTGATATTCTTCAGTTTCTCGAAACTCGTTCTTTGAAAGAAGTTATTAAAAAAAATTTCAAAGATGTTCCGATACCCAAAGCTGAACTAAGTTGGGATGATTTATTTTTTCTTCTCTTTTTAAATAAGGTAGAACCTCATCTAAAAAAGATTCCATTTCTATTTCTCTATGAATATCCTGCTCCACTATCGGCTCTATCCACCATAAAAAAAGATAATCCTTTCGTTTGTGAGCGTTTTGAAATGTACATAAGAGGAATTGAAATCGGAAATTGCTTTAATGAACTCACTTCCTATAGTGAGCAAAAAAAACGCTTTGACGAACAGATGAAAGAGAAGCAAATGCTTTATGGGTATCAGCTCAATGAGCCCAGTGAGTTTTATGAT
>CALFYV010000242.1 GCA_937952395.1 uncultured Bacteriovoracaceae bacterium
ATGTGGCTCGAAAAGAAGAAGGCCAATCGGCTCTTCACCATAAGAAGCTGGTCAAAAAACTTGGGATTTAAGTCTCACGGTCCTCTTCAGCAGATCTTAGCTGGCAAAAGACCCATTCCCAAAAGCTATATTCCTAAACTTGTTAAATCTCTTCAGCTTGATAAAAAAGAAGCTGAATTTCTGGAAAGACTCATTGATTATTCCAGGGCCAAAAATCAAGAAGAGAGAGATTATCTTCAAACGAAACTACAAGCTATTTACCCTCAAAGAAAAGAAATTCGCTTTACTGAAGTTGAAAATTTTAAATTTTTTGAAAACCCTTTACATGGCATTATACGGACTTTAACAGAAAGAGAAGACTTTCAAAATGATTCAAAATGGATTCAAGCTCAGTTACACGAAAATTATACACTCAAAGAAATTGATGAAACGATGGAAAGACTCCTTGATCTAGGATTACTTATACAGGATGGAAAGCGATTATTAAAAACATCACAAAATATCTACAGCAAACCTGATATTTCAAACCAAGCCGTTAAACTTTATCATCAAAAAATTTCTTCTATGGCTGCAAAAGCTGTTAAAGAGCAAGACATAAAAAACAGAGAGTTCAATAGTATGACGATGAATATTAACCCGCAAGATATCAATAAAGCCAAAGAACGCTTACGTCATTTTTTAAAAGATTTCATGCGCGAGTTTGAAACAAATCCTGGAAAACGAGCAAACACATATCAACTTAATTTACAACTTTTTGAAATAACAAAAACTCAAGAAGAATATAAGGAGAACTAATGAAAACTTTATTACTCATCTTAATTTTATCGCTTACAGTCTTTGCTGGAGATGGCGCCGGAAATGGTGGTGATGTTGTTGTCCTTAACGACAATACGATCGTTCTTGCCGATCCCTATTATTGGCAAAATGAAAGAATCAAATTACATCCAGAACTTGTCAAAGAGCTACGTATTATAGGTGATTACCTTGTTTTTCTTGGCGCTACAAAGGCAACAGAGGCAAAATTTGAGAGAAACAAAACTTATCCTCTTGAAGAATCATTATTTTTCAATGAAGAAATCTTAAGTGAAAAAACGAAATACGTACCAATGAGCGAGCTTCCTAATCTTTGCCAAAACCTCGAAAAGCCTTCACTTCCAGATGGTGCGACTACATACAACGCAGCCTGCACTCTTGATCAGACAACGTATTTACTCGAAAAAACATTTAAAAAGATGTCTATACGTGAGCAAGCTAAACTTATTCTGCATGAAAGATTAAGAACCATTGTGCCGAAATTAGGACTTTACCATATTACAAGAGTTACCAATGGTGTGGATATTTATTTAGAGCAACGACAAAAAATTGCCAGTGAAGTCTATAATCCGCTAAATCCTGTAGAAGTAACTCAGATTGAAGAATTAAGAGAAACTATAGCTCTTTATCTTTCTGAAAATCCAACCCAGGCTTTAGCAGAGATAAAAAATTACTCTGTTAATGAAAATGGTGGTGGTTTAATTGATAGTCATCTCAATTTTGAGAATTCATTTGTTTCATTAAAAAGCAAAATAACTCTTATCAATAAAGATAACTACTCACACTCAAAGCCTATCACCCTTAAAAACACTCAAATCATTGACTCGCAATTAGAAAAAACAACTCTTTCTCTAATGAATAAAGTTAAAATTTCTAATTCGAAAATAAATAGCGTCGATCTTTATCTAGAGGATGCTATTATTTCCAATAGCTCTCTCATGAGTATTGTTAATAACGGCTGGTACGATTTATACGAACTCAATGAAAAACATAAAATTGTCGGGTGGTTTTTTTCTGCTAGCCTCTATCCTGTAAAAGCTAAATCAAGCCAGATTCATAATAGTGAAATGCTTATTACAGAAATAAATCTTGATAATTCCTCTATCATCAAATCAAAAATTGAACTTGCTGGAGTGGTGCTGAAAGTGAGGTCTATGTCTGAAATTGAAAATACAACCCTCACTATGCCATGCCTAAAGAAAAATTGCTATGTTGTTGGTGGATATGTTATTAGCGGTGCTCGTGTCGTAAATCCTATTAGGCATACAGATTTGATTGTTGAAGAAAATGTAAAAATAAAGAACTTATTCCAATTAATTGATTCAAGTAAAAAATATCACTTTTACAATAAGGCTAAGCGTATGTTCTACAACGATGATAAAAGAAATAAAGTTGTTGTGAGTTCTAACCTTATATTTAACTCTGAATCAATAAGAAATTTCTGCAAAAGCAAAAAAAATATAAACAGCCAGTCAAAGATAAAAAAACTTCGTCTTGAAACATCTGAAGTAAAATCAATAGAAGACTTGAAAGAATTGTGTGAGTAAGTACCTCGAAAGCTCCCTGGGATTTTCCCGGGGGTTTTTTATTAATAAGGATTATACCAGCAGGGAGGACGACTTCCCCATGGAAGTTTAAGTTCTTTATGACAGGCCCCTATCTTTTCTGAATAGGTATCAAACGAAATATCTTTAGAAACGGGACAGATAGAGCCGTGAAAATAAGTATCCAAACGACATTGAGGCGTTGGCCAGGTGATAAGTGTCTCTTCAGCCCAGTCCTGATCAGGA